>CAYPXY010000047.1:0-30308 GCA_964414815.1 uncultured Pirellulaceae bacterium
ATCGTTACTCATTCCGGCATAATCACCTGTACGGGCCGCGACCTATCGTTTCCGTTAGGCTTGTATCTCCCGTACAGCGCTCTGCTACCGCTCATGCTAAAGCATGAACCCATGTCTTCGGTGTATTGCTTACTCCCGTTCATTATCGGCGCAAGTCTGCTCGACCAGTAAGCTGTTACGCACTTTTTAAATGGTGGCTGCTTCTAAGCCAACATCCTGGCTGTCTCAGCAGACTAACTTCCTTAGTGACTGAGCAATACTTCGGGACCTTAGACGATGGTCTGGGTTGTTTCCCTCTCGACCGCGCAGCTTATCCCACGCGGACTGTCTCCTGTGATAATTATCATGGTATTCGGAGTTTGGCTTAGTGAAGTACCCCGGGAAGGGCCCCCATCCAAATCAGTATCTCTACCCCCATGACATAGTGGCACAAGGCTATCCCAAAAGATATTTCGCAGAGAACGAGCTATCTCCCAGTTTGATTAGACTTTCACTCCTCCCCACAAGTCATCCCCTCGGTTTTCAACCCAAGTGGGTTCGGTCCTCCACGCAGTATAACCCACGCTTCAACCTGCTCATGGGTAGGTCACTGGGGTTCGCGTCTATTGCATGCGACAATGGTCGCGCTCTTAACACTCGGTTTCCCTATGGCTTCAGGCCGTAAGCCCTTAACCGAGCCGCATACAATAACTCGCCGGATCATTATGCAAAAGGCACGCCGTCACACTTAAATGTGCTCCGACCGCTTGTAGGTATATGGTTTCAGGTTCTTTCCCTCCCCTTGTAGGGGTTCTTTTCAACTTTCCATCGCTGTACTGAGTTTACTATCGGTCATTAGAGAGTATTTAGCCTTACGGGATGGTCCCCGTAGATTCAGCCCGGATTCCACGTGGCCGGGCCTACTCAGGTGCTCTGCGGGAGATTCACAACTTTCGAATACGGGTCTATCACCCTCTATGGCGCCGCGTTCCATCGGCTTCTTCTAGTTGGAATTTTGTAACTCCCATGTGCAAAGTCCTACAACCCCACAGAGGAAACCTCTATGGTTTGGGCTGTTCCGCTTTCGCTCGCCGCTACTGACGGAATCGAGTTTTCTTTCTCTTCCACAAGTTACTTAGATGTTTCAGTTCACTTGGTTTGCCACAATGTGCCTATGAATTCAGCACATGTCATTCAGGAATCCCCGGATCATCGCCTGTTTGTCAACTTCCCGGGGCTTATCGCAGACTTCCACGCCCTTCATCGCCTTCTAATGCCAAGACATCCCCCATATACCCTTAGTAGCTTGACCACAAATATCCAACCCTCCCGGGCAAACCACACAGCCGAAGCTGCTAAACTTGCCGAAGGTGAATCGCATACCTGTTGTTCAAAGCCACAGATCCAGATTAACGATATCGCTTCATTTTTGAATCTTTTGACAAGCCGATTTCTAGATTCTCCATCGCCTGAAAACAGACTCTGGCAATCTTTCGATCGACTCGACGCTACTATAGAGTGGTTTAATTTTGAATATCGATGTTGTCCCGGAACCGCCATCAGCCCCCGCAAAGAAGCTGCCGCACATTCCGGCATCCATACTCAGATGCCATCTACTTACCAAATTGTCAAAGAACGTCTTTGTCGATACTTGCTCGACAATTCCCACCAATCTTCAGCATTCGCTGATATGATTGGCAGTGGCTTAAACTATTCACCGGCCATCGAATTTGCTTCTCAGGCTTTTGTCAGTTCGCACAGCCACCGAGGAAGTTATCCATCGGCAGGCGGTCAAGCGAACATTACAAAAAATAGTTCAGGCCACAACCAACCCATCTCACCTATACAAGCAGCGAGTGGAAAGATTCACTCGTTTGGAGAATTCATGTGGGAGTCTGAATTCGTGTCAGGTGGAATCGACGATTTTAGCGTTTCAAGTTTGTCCGTCAACCGCTAATTTCGATTTTTTAGAAAGGCCATTTTCGGGCAACACTTTGTATATCACTGTGTCACCCATGGCTTCTTCCGTGTGTCACCGTTGAGGCGACGGGTGGTAAGTATACGAATCGAATCTGGCTTGGCAAGCCCTGTATCAAGAAATTTTGAAATTTCTTTTCCTTGACCTCTTTCGTGCAGTAATTCCCCGGGAATCACAAGGAAATACCCTGGGAAGAGTAGATTTTGGCGGCCGTCGAGCCGCTCTCAATAAAATCCGTTCCGTTTTTTCGAAACATTTTCGCCCGATAGCTTGACAGCAAGTCTGTCAAAGTTTAGCGTTTAGGAAGTTTATACAGCTTTGATTTGCAACAGATTCAGAGCAGATTTGAAAACCTCAAGACTTTGGAGAAACACACATGTATCGAATCGCCCTTTCGTTGGCCTTGGGCCTCTTCTTCCTTTCCTCAAGTGCAGACGCACAATTGCTCGGTCGCTTTGGCAACCGTGGTAACGACGCTTGCTGTGCATCCGCACCCGCTTGCAAAGTGACCACGTGCACAACCAAAACCGTTTGCCGAACTTCCTTCGTTCGCCCGCGTGCAAATTGCTGCCCAGCACCTGCACCTAGCTGCTGTCCAGCACCTGCACCTGTTTGCTGCCCAGCACCTGCTCCAGCTCCCGTTTGCTGCCCAGCACCCGCACCGGTTTGCTGTCCTCAACCGGTAACTTGCTGTAAACCAGCACCTGTATGCTGCCCAGCTCCTCGCTGCAAGCCAGCACCCGTTTGCTGTCCAGCGCCTCAACGAGAACGCTGCCGCTTGTTCCGTGGTTTCAACCGAAATCGCTGCTGCTAGTATTTTTTTAAATTCGAGACTCGAAACAGCCGGAGTGCTAAAATACTCCGGCTTTTTCTATGTCAAAATCAAACCTTTTATTCGCCTGAAGTGTTACGAATGTTCTTCTTTGGGATTGTCTGGCGGGCCATCATCTGCGTTCTCGTCGCGCGCGAACCTTCCTTCGCAGAGCCTATCCAGGGGTTCGTATTGGACTCAGCGTCTGCAACCAAGGTCGAATTTGAAACTGAAATTCTCCCCATCCTCAAGGCCCATTGTCTCGATTGCCACGGAGAAAAACATCCGGACGGTGATTTTCGGCTGACCACGGAATCACTTGCTCGTCGAGGTGGACACACCGGCCAACCCATCTTTGCCGATACTCCGGAAGACAGCGAATTCTACAAGCGAATTGTATCAACAGATGCTGACTATCGAATGCCCAAGGGTGACCAACCGCTGGCCACTGAACAGACCCAAATGATCAAACGCTGGATTGAGCAAGGTGCTTCCTGGGGGGCGGTTGTTTCTATTTCTCCAGACCACGAGCCCGTGATCAGTCCGCCAGCCACAAACACTCCGTCGAGCGATTTATCGCGGAGTTTGAGTGGCAGAGTCGGCGATTTTCTGTTTCGAGTGGGCCAGGTGTTGGGTCGGCCGCAGTTTCAATATCTGAAATATCTTGCGTGGCTGATGGGAGCCTGGTGGTTGTTGGTCGTCGCCACGATCGTAAGGCGCCGATATCAAAAACGTTCACTGACCGCCAAGGTCGAGCAGGCTGCCGTCCACGAGCAAAATAATCGTAAAAGGTGTGATAAAATATACTTTTTGTGGGCGTTGGATTGCCTTAATTGGCGAACCGTGAGCCTACTTTTTGCCGGAATGATCGTCCTCAGCATCATCGCATTGCTGTTGGGGCGAATCGATGAACTCAACGGAGAGCTGGGCAAGCTCCAATCATCGGTTCGCGTGCAAAAATCCGAAACGCTTTCGCTAGACCGTGCAAATCTGACCATGCCGGTCTATCCGCAACATCCGCCTCGCTTGGGGGGAGTCTACTACCGCGGCAACGATGAACGCAGTGAAGCTCTGTTCAATGGCGGGTTCTATCGCACTGCAACGATGGAGCTTTATCTGGTAAATGAACGGGGGGATCGATTGAGTTGGGGAGATTTGATCGCGACCGAGCCAGTCTTTATCCAATTGACGATCCGTCGAGCACCCAAAACCACCGCAATGTTGTTTACCGAAAGGATTTTCAAGGAAACCTGGCTGCGGCGATTTCGCGAAACCGAGTTGACGGTGGACCTGGAATCCGACGAATCCGTGGAAATCCCCTTCGAAGTCGTTGAACCGGACCAGGTATGGCAAGCAAAAATTCTGCTCGAATCGAGCCACCAATGGAAGGACGGACGAACCGCTGGCGTGGTCTACCTCTTCTACGGCGCGCAAGTTTTCGAGGGGATGAAGGGGCGTGCCCACTATGGAATCCGCTACGAAATCGAGTTGACCAAAAGCCAACATTCCGAAAACAAAATCTCCGAAGATTCCGTCCTCTGGATGGGCTCGATTTATGATCTCGGCGGACGGGTTTTGATTCCCCAGTCCGGAGAGATACTGCTCGATCACTGGTTTGACTTCCGTCCCATCCCTGAAATTGAAGCGGATAACCCCGATGATCCGGAATTGCTGGGAATACCGGAACATAAGTTTTGAATCGCCGCCAGGATTACGCTGCCTTCGAGTCGTCCGCCTTGGCTCGCTTTTCCGGCTCCAGCTCGTCCCGCAAAATCAGCATGTCGGAGGGGGCTTCGATCCCCAACCGAACGCGATCTCCTGAAATTCTGACGATGGTCAGCACGATGGATTCACCTAGCATGATCCGTTCGCTTTCCTTCCTGGAAAGTACAAGCATAACAAGTCCCTTAATTTATCAAGTATCTAAAAGGTTGATTCGAATGGAGTTTATACCGCCGGCAACTGAAGTCTTGCCGACAGGCTGGTGCGCTGAAATCGCTCACCATTGGATCCGTAGAAAAGAACTGAATTGGCATCCATTTCCCACACCGCCGTCAGCTTGACGCTTCTCGGCCCGTGTAAGCAGAATAGTACTCCGCAAATCTCTCCCCCCCGTTTGAGGATGCGTTCTGTGATCTGAAAGATCCCTTCTTCAAAGTTATCTCTATGGCATAATGTATTGGAAACAAATTGTCTGAGTTGTCTAAAGTTGCTTATTTCAATGGATTCTTGGTGCATTTCAAGTGTCAAGTTTTTCAATGCTGCCCATTTCACTGCGTCCCTCTGCGTCCCGCTACTGAGTGATGGGCAAGCTGTCAGGTCAACATGGGAAATATCGGTAAGATTCAATGCTATCAAAATCAAAAATGGACCAGATTGGGTTATGTTTGATGTTTCGGCAAGACGGTTTGGATGGCTAAGGTGTAGGGGTTATGTTCCAAATAGTAAGTGACCAGTTTCGAGGGCCGATCGACCTGCTGTTGTTCCTCGTGCGCAAACATGAAATCGAAGTCACTTCGATAGGACTGGCCCAGTTGACGCAGGGATTTCTGGACCATCTCGAGGTACTCAAGGAAATCTCAATCGACAGCGTCGGGGATTTCATCGAAGTCGCCAGTCTGCTGGTCGAAATCAAAGCCCGCGAGATTCTGCCGAGAAACGAAGTCGAAGACTCCGATTCGGATGAATACCAGCAAGACCCACGCGAAGATCTGGTGCATCGATTGCTACTTTACAAGCAGTTCAAAGACGCCGGCTCAGTGCTTGAAGATCGTGGAATCCAGTGGCGGCGCCGGTACGCTCGGCTATCGGACGACGTTCCCAATCGCACGATTGAAATTGCCAACCAGCCCCTGGAAGAAATTCATTTGTGGGACCTGGTAAGCGCCTTCGGTCGCGTTTTACGCGAGAATCGACCCGTTTTTCGTGAAAATATCGTGATCGACGAAACGCCGATCCACATCTACATGCAGCAAATTCATGCAAAAATTTTGCAGCACGGCAAGCTGTCGTTCACCCAGTTGTTCGATCTGAGCATGCACAAGTCGGCCATGATCGGGATTTTTCTGGCCGTGCTGGAATTGACACGACACCACGGCGTCATTGCCGAGCAGTCGGACTTGCACAGCGAAATTATTTTGGTTCCTGGCGTGGAGTTTAACCCTGAACTCGATGTGTCCAACATTGATGACTACAACCCCCACAACAAAAAGTTCACCGGCAGCGATCCAGCATCGATGGTCGATGCCGGAGAATGAAGTGGTGGGATTTCTGGACGTTTAGCCGCAAGCCGTCGGGAGTTGCCGAAGAAAAATAATGCAAAACCGAAATCACTTTTTCGGCAACTCCCAAAGGCGCGAGGTGCATTGGGGGGCAGGTATTTGATTGGCAGGCAGGTTGAATACAGAAACTGCACCCTGCCGTCGCGCCTGCGCCGACCATTTTTAGATCGTTGAGCTTCAACCATGAGTCGATCCGCGTTTTATGTTTGTTGCAAACGGATGTCGGTCGGCTTCGGCTTGCGGCTAAACGTTTGATCACTGCTTTTGAAATTTTCTTCAGCCCACCATCACCCCCCCTGCTGCGTGGCGTCGTTTAATACGCTCTCTTCCACGTAAATCGGCAAGGGTGGATCGGTGGTCACGGCGATGGCGATTGCGTCGGATGGCCGGGCGTCGATTTCGATGATCTCGCCCTGATACTTGATGCGAATGTTGGCATAGTAGGTCGCATCCTTGAGCTCGCTGATAATCACGCTGTCCAGCTCGCCGCCCATTTTCTCCACGACGTCCACCAGCAAGTCATGCGTCAGCGGCCGAAGTCGCTCAATGTGTTTGACTCGCCGGTCGATGCTGGTCGCTTCAAAAATCCCGATCAGAATCGGAAACTGGCGTGGACCGCCGACTTCTCGCAGAAACACAACCTGATTCTCATTGATTTCGCTGATAATGATTCGTGCAAGCTGCATTTCAACGGGCATGACAATTTTCCTGGTTTGAAAATCCTGAAGTATTGAAAAAGGACGGCTTGGGGTCGTCATATCGCAAGGTAGTCGTTTTTCGAGTACCATGGTGAACGCAAACACGATGGGGTACGTGAACGCAAAATCCCAATAAGACAATTCCCAAACACCAATCATAGATATCAATCCGGTATGATCAAAGTCGGCATCGCAGGAATTGGGTTCATGGGCTGGATCCACTGGCTGGCCTACCAAAAAATCGCTGGGGTTCAGGTGGCGGCCATTGCTACCCCCGAACCCGAACGGCTTGAGGGCGACTGGACCGCCATTCGGGGTAATTTTGGCCCGCCCGGAGAAAAAGTCGACCTCAGCGGGATTGCCACCTATTCGTCGCTCGATGAAATGCTGGCCAATGATGAGCTTGATTTGATCGATATCTGCTTGCCGCCGGCCCTTCATCGTGACGCGATTATTCGCACCGTAGAGTCCGGCAAACATGCTTTTTGTGAAAAGCCGCTGGCGTTGAGTCTTGCCGACTGCGATCTGGCCATTGCCGCCGCCCAATCCGCCGACCGACTGCTGTTTGTGGGTCATGTTTTGCCGTTTTTTGTTGAATTTCAGTACGTTCGGCAATTGGTCGAATCTCAGCCGTATGGCCGATTGCTTGGCGGTTACTTCAAACGAGTGATTTCCGATCCCGTCTGGCTTTCCCGGTTTTATGATCCGAATGTGGTGGGTGGCCCGCTGTTTGACCTGCATGTCCATGACGCCCATTTCATCCGGCTGCTCTTTGGCCGCCCCGATTCGATCCACAGTGTTGGTCGAAAGCGAGGCGAAGTCGTTGAATATTGTCATTCGATTTTCGGGTTCAACCCTTCGAACGCAACGGTTGCGTCGACCATGGGGGTCATCAACCAGCAGGGAAGACCGTTTACACATGGCTTCGAAGTCCATTTCGAGCGAGCGACCGTTCACTTCGAGTTCGCCTCGCTCGCGGAGCCGAATGCACCGGAGCTGAATCGGCTGAAGGTTTTCACCGAAGACGGAAAAGTTCTGTTCCCAGAACTGGGCGATGGCGATCCGACCTGTGCGTTCGAGCGGGAAATTGCCGAAGTCGTAAAATCAGTTTCAAACGGAACCCCTTCATCGATTCTGGCCGGACAACTGGCCCGAGATGCGGTCGAGATCTGTGAACGCCAATCCAGGGAGATTTTCAAGTAGATGCAAACCCATTTTGATATTGTCCGGCAGGCCGTCGTCGAGCGAAAGACGGAAAAAGTGATGGCCGACACTCAGTCGCCGCTCGTGTATTCGGATGCCACTCGCAGTCGATATGATTCGCGTGTCGAAGAAGCCATTGCAGCCGCAGGTCTTGCCCCGTTCCATTTTGAGCGAGGCGTTGACGGCGTTCCGGAGCCTTGGCGAGCCTACTTTCTGGACTGTGATGCCTGCCGGCAGATCGCTCAGAAACTGGGAGAGTGGTTTGACCTCAAGCCCAACAACAAGATTCCAGCCATGCTGTCCGCCTGTGGGGGGCTCGTACTGGTGACTTGGTTGCCGCAATTCCGTGGCGGAAATCCGGACACGGAATCGACCGTCCCACGCGAGAAACAACTCGAAATCGACGACGAACATTTGGCTGCAACGGCTGCGTTTGTGCAAAGCCTTCTCTTGTTGTTGACGGCCGATGGGTTGGGGACCTATTGGTCGAGCGGTGGACAGCTCGGTTCGAAGGAACTCTTTGCTCGATTGGGCATTGCCCCTTCAGAGAAACTTCTGGCGGCCGTTTTCATCGAATATCCCGATGGAGCCGGACAGACTACCGAACGCGCCGCTGGAAAAAACCGTGTTTTGCGAAGCGAATTCGAGCGGTGGAGCAGAAAAATTGACCCATCGGTTTTAGCATGATCAAGCGAATTGCAAGCTGGATTCTGCGATTGCCGTTCGGGTTGATCCTGATGGGCGTCGCCTTGGGGTGGATTGCCCGCACGGTTTATCCGCCTCCGGTCAAACAGGAAGCACCGACAGGCTTCGTCGACCCATTTCCGGAGGAATCCCCATTTACGGACTTGCCAATCCTGCCCTAGTCAGTGAAAATTGAGGCAGTAAGTAAGGAAGAATCGATGGACAACGACCCCAACACGCCAATCTCTGCCACTGAATCGGCAACCGCCGATAGCTCAGCGGTCGTTGCGCAGAGTACATCGCACGTTGATCCGACTTCTTCATTTCACGATATCGTTGATCGACGCAAGGTGATGCAGGCGCCCGGCCGCAAGAGGCCCGACCTTGTGAGCCTGTTTGTTTTTTCTGCTGCCATGGCGATGGTGCTGTCCGTCTGGTTTGTCGGTCCCAAGCTGGTGGAGCAATACTACTACTCCGCCACCATCGGCAAAACGCGAGCGGAGTATGAGACGGCGACTGAGGGGCTCAAATCGGACCCACTTCATAGTGTTTCGCTGGCGTATCAGATGGTTGCCCGAAAGGTGCGCCCGAGTGTTGTCAGTGTGAATGCCGTTCGTCCTCAACGTCGAAGTGGAGGACTGGGGTCGGGCGTGATCATGTCGGCCGACGGCTATATTGTCACCAACGCCCACGTCGTGGCGGATTCTACACGTCTGATCGTAGAATTATTTGACCGCCGAAACTACGAGGCTTCGCTGATCGGCATGGATCAGCTCAGCGATTTGGCTTTGCTGAAAATCGATGCTCCCAACTTGTTGCCCGCCGAATGGGGGGATAGCGATCTGCTTGATGTCGGCGCGATTGTCTGGGCCATCGGCAGCCCGTATGGCTTTGAGCAAACTGTTACCTGCGGCATTCTCAGCGGCAAGGATCGACCCGGCGAAGGCGGGAACATGAAACAGAATTTGCTTCAAACCGACGCTGCGGTCAACCCAGGTAACAGCGGCGGGCCGCTGGTCGACTCGCAGGGCCGTGTGATCGGGATCAATACTTCGATATTCGGGGAAACCTTTCAGGGGATCAGCTTTGCCGTTCCCAGTGCCACCGTCAGTTTTGTTTATGAACAACTGAAGGAAAAAGGGAAGGTGATCCGCGGATATTTGGGAGTACTGCCCGATCATGTCACCCAGTACGATTCAGAACGCCTGAAATTGCCCGATATGTCCGGCGCCCGGCTGAGGCAGGTCGTACCGAATTCTCCGGCTCATCTGGCCGGCATTCGAACCGATGATGTGATTCGAAGCTGGAACGGTATTGAAATCAAGGAGTTCAAGTCACTTTTTCGGCTGACGGAAACCACGCCGCCGGCGGAAACGGTCGATGTGACGCTGTTGCGCGATGGTAAGGAACTTCACAAGAAGGTTACGGTGGGGGAGTTGCCGTTTTAGTCGGTGGCATGGGGACGGAAGGCAGTAGGCCGGAACAAGCAAACGCCGAAAAAGTAAGCCATTCCGAGGGTCTTTGAGCGTTTGCGCTGTTCCGGCAAGAACCTAGTGGCGATGCCGGAACTGCGGTCGCGGTGGCAAATACAGCGACTTTGTGGATCTTTTCTGGCGACCTTGTTCCGGCCTACTTACTTCCCCAACCGGAAAACTTTGCATTGACCGAATGATCCAGACAGTCGTTACGCCTCGAACGCTATTTTGATTGCTACTGCTGCAATACTTTCTTTCGCTGCAACCTGACGATCTGATATTGCGATATTAACCTGTACAATGGTTACTCCATCGCAACCCAATCCATCGCAGCCCAACGATCGATCCACGCGCGTGACTCGCCGCACGGCTTTAGCCACGGGAGCGGCCACGTTGTCTGCTGCCGTTTTAACTGGCTCCGCCCGTGCTGACCAAGGCCGTCGAACCTTGCCGATTCTCCGGCAGCGGAATCAGACTTGTAATTCGTCACTGAAACAACAGGCCGCTCTGGATTACGAATTGAGCCTGCGGTCTTACGGTGGACGGTTGTCCACTGCGACGCGCAAACTCTTTGCTGCGACGGAACGGGAGGACGGCATTCATTTTGGCGTGGTGGTGATTGGTTCGGGCTATGGTGCATCGATTGTTGCCGCACGACTGTCTCAACAGCTCCGTCCGGATGCTCGGATCTGTATGCTCGAACGCGGCAAGGAGTGGATTCCCGGCACGTTTCCGGATCAAATGGGCGACACCTTCAAACAGATGACGTCCAGCTTTGCCGGACCGACCAAGGGGAATCGGATTCAGCCGCTCGGTCTGTACGAAATTCAGATGAACGACGAGGTCAATATCCTCAGTGGCAACGGGCTTGGGGGAGGATCGTTGATCAACGCCAGCGTGGCATTGCGGCCGCATCCCGAAGTCTTCGAACGACCGGAATGGCCGTATGCATTGAGAAACGTCGAAGTTCTCGGGCCGTATTACGACCAGGTCGCGGCGGCTCTGAGTCTTTCGCGTACTCCATTTGACCTGACTCCCAAGGTCCGAATCCGCCGCGAAGCTGCCGAACGAATCAGCCCCAATGCTGATTTTCTCGATCGTTCGCCGCTGGCCGTGATGTACGATTACCGGCATCTCGACCAGCAATTACAGAACAAACAGGGCATGATTCAGCGCCCCTGCACCCTTTGTGGAGATTGTACCACCGGTTGCAATATTGGGGCGAAAAATACGTTGGCGATGAACTATCTCCCGGTCGCTCGGCACAACGGTACGGAGATGTTCACTCAGATTGAAGTCAAGAAAATTGAGAAGCGTGCGGGCTACTACCGTATTCTCGCTGAATATGTGGACGACACCGAAAACAAAATCACCCGCCATCCGGTGGCCATCAACACGAAGATGGTAGTGATCGGTGCAGGAAGCCCTGCCAGTGCCGCGATCTTGATGGAATCGCAAAACGAAACGTTTGGCTTTTCTCCCGCGCTTGGCAAGTACTGGTCTGCCAATGGGGATACGATTGGCTTCGTGGTCGATTTGCCGTCAGGAACCCATATCGGCGGCTATGGAGCCTATCCGCATCACGGTTCGCCGGTGGGGCCGACGGTACAGTCGTCGCTTAATTTTTATCGAGAGATCGAACTGTCCAAGCGCTTGGTGATTCAGGATGCAGCGATTCCACGCGGCATGGCGAATCTGTTCACGTTGTTGCTGCGAGATCCCGAGTTGACCCATTCGATGTTGATGCTGGGTTTGGGGCATGACGGTGAACAAGGCCGAATCGAGAAAAAGGATGGGCGATACCAGATCAAGTGGGACGGCATGAAAGAAAGTCCCTACCGGCAAATGGTCTTTCAAGAGTTCGAACGACTGGCGGCCGCTCATGGCGGTCGGTACAAACGGCTGAAAGCGTTTGGAGACAACCTGGTCACGGTCCATCCGCTCGGTGGCTGCCGAATGTCGGATGACCCGCTGTGCGGCACGATCAATCACCTCGGCCAGGTTTATGACTTCACGGGTGGTTGCAATCAAGATTTCCATGAAAACGTCGGCATTCATCACGGTCTCTACGTGGCCGACGCATCGGTGATTCCCACCTCGCTTGGCGTCAATCCATTGATGACGATCGGCGCTCTTTCGGAGCGCATTGCGCATCATATCGTCAACAATCCGATCCACTCGGATTTGTTTGGATAGGAATGTGGGGTGTTCCGTTCCTGCTGTCGGATGTGTCTCTAACGGGACGTTTCGTGTACAATATCGACATGAACGCATATCAACCCAATCAACCACCGGCCATGAGTACGCTCGATCAGTGGATTGACTCGATTCGCCATTCTCCCCAGTTACCGGTGGTTCTGAATCTCCTTCAGGAGCAATGGGCCGACGAGCAGCGTCGACGTGAGCAGTTCTACAACGACATGACCGAAGACCAGAAAGCGGAATTCATTGAAGGAGAAGTCATCGTGCATTCGCCAGCAAGGGATCGTCATACCGAGGTGGTGCAACAGATTGCCCAATTGCTAAATCTGTTTGTTCAGTTGCACGGTTTGGGTAAGCTCCGGGTCGAAAAATCTCTGGTCATTTTTCCACGCAACGCCTATGAGCCTAATATTGTTTTTTTCGGCAGCGAAAAAGCCAGCCAGATTTCTCCGGAAACGCTTAAATATCCGATCCCGGATTTCATCGTGGAAGTTCTTTCCGACTCCACCGAAAAAAATGATCGCGGAGTCAAATTTGAGGACTACGCCGTCAATGGAGTCGGCGAATACTGGATCGTCGATGCGGACCGAGGGATTGTGGAACAGTATCTGCTCTCTGGCGGCCAATATGGGCTTGCTGTCAAAGCGGCTTCCGGACGACTCAAAAGCGAAATCATCACTGGTTTTGAAACCGACATTGAAGCTTTCTTCGACGCTCAGAAAAATCTCGACCAACTGAAACGCTTGCTCGGCTCAAACTAGCGGTGGGATAGACGTCCACGTCTGTCGCGGTTGCAGATCAACAATCTTGTGTTGTGTCTCTTCTGTAATTAAATTACATTTGAGCCGTCATTGATGGCTGAATTCCCTGAGACCCTTGGTTGAATACCTCGGTTCGCGGGGATCGCCGACGGAATGAATCCGCTTTATTGCAATTGAGGAAGAATCTCAATGAAATCCCTGAATCGACATCCTGTTTGTAGTCGTTGCCTTCGCTGGTCCCAAATGGGTTTAGCTCTCGTGGTGGCCAGCACCCTTTCGTTCTGGCTGGGCAGCCGTCACTCGAATCCGAATCCGGCCTTGGCGAATCAGGCTTCTATGCTTCAGCCCACAGTTTCTCAGTTGGCTTCCACATTTTCTCCATCGGATCTGTTTTCCGGATCTGCTGATTCCGAATGGGTTCTCTCGGAGCCAGTGGATTCGGTCAAGGACAACGGGGACAACGGGGACAACGGGGACAACGGACCTCCGGGGGAGTTCCCCAGCATACCGCTGGTCAGTGATGGGGACTTACCGACGAATCCCCCGAAAGAGCTGGTCGAGCAGGCGTGGAACTTTTTTGGATTGCCCGAGCAGCAGTCTGAAAAGGAAGGCTCGCTGGTGATCGCGGGCGGGGGGCGGCTCCCGACCAGCGTCTACGATGAATTCATCCGACTGGCTGGAGGCGCAGAGGCTCATATTGTCGTCATTCCCTCCGCCTATCCGGTTCAGAGCATTGAGTACGTGAAAGAGCGTTATTCCAGCTGGTTGTCGGACAATGTCGAATCGGTTGAGTATCTGCACACAGACAATCCAGACGAAGCCGATAGCGACGAATTCTGTCAGCCACTGAGAACGGCTACCGGTGTCTGGTTTGGGGGCGGGGCACAAGGCCGTTTGGCCGAGCGGTACGGAAACCGCAAGGTCGAAAAACTGATTCACGAAGTGTTTGCAAAAGGCGGAGTCGTCGGTGGCACCTCGGCAGGGGCTTCGATTCTGTCCGCGTTGATGATTCGCGATGGTTCCTACTACGAGGCACAGGTCGATCGTGGATTGGGGCTTTCCACCCGCTTGGTCGTCGATCAACATTTTTCACAGCGTGGCCGATTTCCACGATTGCTCGGGGTGCTGGAGAAAAACGTAGGCCATATTGGTTTGGGCATCGACGAGAATACCGGAGTCGTTGTCAGTGGAAACAAGGTCGAAGCGATCGGCGAAGGATTTGCAACGTTCTTTTTTGGACCGGATGAATCAGGAAGCGGTACGTCGATCTACCGTTTGCGCGGCGGACAAAAGGTGTCCGGTGAAGTGATCGTCGCGCCCGAGCAATCGCCCCGGTATTGCCTGAGAGAGTAGCTGAATTAACTCCGCATCCTCAGCCGAGTCATGCCCAGCAGGACTTTGAGTCCTTCCTTTAAACTGGCTTTTGAGTTTCCTCGCTGCCGATCTTTAAAAGTGATGGGAACCTCGATCATTTGGACACTGGCCCGAGTTAGCCGCCAGAGAATTTCTTCCAGATAGCCGTATCCGAGGCTCCTGATCTCAGACAGATCAATTTTCCGCAAGGCCGACGTTCGGTAGACCCGAAACGCTCCCGTCGCGTCTCGGACGGGCAGCCGCAACAGAACTTTCGCGTACCGGTTGACCAGCCGAGAAGCGATCCGCCGATGCCAAGGCCATCCAACGATCTTTCCGCCGTCAATATAGCGACTGCCGATGACGACCCCCGTCGATTCGCCCGCTTGTTCCATCGCCCGCTGCAGGTCATTCAACTGTTCCGGGTCGTGGCTGAAATCGGCATCCATTGTCGCCACTCGTTGAAAACCTTCCTCCAAGGCAGCTCGGAATCCGCTCAAGGTTGCGGAGCCCAGTCCGCTGCGGTTGGGGCGGTGCAGGACGCGAAGTTGGGGCCAAATCAGGGCTGCTTCATCGCACCAGCGGCCTGTGCCGTCCGGTGAATCGTCGTCTATAATCAAAATCTGTGCATCGGGAACCCGCTCGAACAAGGATTCCACCAGCCGTGGCAGGTTGGCAATCTCGTTGTAGGTTGGGATAACGATCAGCAGGTCAGGCATTGGGGCAATGTTGTTCTACAATGCTGGATTCAGTAAACTGGAACCGAATCGTTTTCTGGTAATTCGTACAAACTGTCAACCACAGGATTTGAGGATGTCGCAAGCGAATTTGTCGATCGACCATGTCATGCATGAGGAACGATTGTTTCCACCTCCTGCAGAGTTCGCCGCCAAAGCCGTCATCGGATCCATTGTGCAATACGAACAGCTTTACAGCGAATCCTTGGCCGATCCAGAACGGTTCTGGGGCGAAATGGCGAAGAATGAATTGCACTGGTTTACACCTTTTGACAGTGTGATCAGCGGTAGCGGGCCAGACACTCAGTGGTTTGCCGGTGGGAAGACGAATCTGTCCTATAACTGCCTCGATGCCAATCTAGACAAAGGACTGGCTGACCGAACCGCGATTATCTGGGAAGGCGAGCCCGGCGATGAACGCCAGATGACTTACGGCGAACTGCACGCCGAGGTCTGCCGTTTTGCAAATGTGCTGAAATCGCTTGGCGTTGAGCAAGGCGATGTGGTTTCCATCTACATGCCGATGACGCCCGAGTTGGTGATCGCGATGTTGGGTTGTGTGCGGATCGGTGCCGTCCACTCGGTGATTTTTGCCGGGTTTTCTTCCGAAGCGATTGCCGATCGAAACAACGATGCGTCGGCGAAAATTCAGGTGACGGCCGATGGCTTGTGGCGACGGGGCAAGCTACTGGAGCTGAAGAAAACGGTCGATGAGGCACTCGCAAAATCGCCGTCGGTAGAACACTGCATCGTGTTGCGTCGGTGCAATAATGATGCTCCGATGACGGCCGACCGCGACTTGTGGTGGCATGAGGTGGTTGAAAGTGCTGCCAGCGATTGTCCCGCCGAACCGCTCGATAGCGAGGCATTGGCATTTGTATTGTACACCAGCGGCTCGACCGGCAAACCGAAAGGAATCTGCCATACCACGGCGGGGTACAATCTTTGGGTCAAGAAAACATTTCAATGGGTGTTCGACTGGCGGCCGGATGATATTTTCTGGTGTACGGCCGATTGTGGCTGGATCACGGGGCACAGCTACATCGTTTACGGGCCGCTGGCCAGTGGAGCGACTCTGCTGATGTACGAGGGAGCGCCTAATTTTCCCGCAGAGGATCGCTTTTGGACGCTCATTGAGAAGTACAAAGTCACCATTCTCTATACCGCTCCCACGGCCATTCGGGCGTTCGTTAAATGGGGAGACCACCATGTCGATAAGCACGACTTGAGCAGCCTGAGGCTGCTCGGCACGGTCGGCGAAGGAATCAATCCCGAAACGTGGGTTTGGTATCACAAAAAAATTGGCGGTGGGCGATGCCCGATCGTCGATACATGGTGGCAAACCGAAACGGGTGGGATCATGATGAGCCCGCTGCCAGGAGCCATTGCCGCCAAGCCGGGAAGTTGCACGAAACCGCTGCCCGGAGTCGTGCCAGCGATTTTTGACGAAAGTCTGCATGCGGTCGAAACCAACATGGGCGGTATGTTGTGCCTTGCCAAACCTTGGCCGGGTATGTTGCGGGGTATTTTGAACGACCGCGAACGCTTCATCGAGCAGTACTGGACCATTGCTCCGGGACATTACCTGACCGGCGACAACGCCCGAATTGATCAGGACGGCTACTACTGGATCATGGGCCGAATTGATGATGTCATCAATGTGGCGGGCCATCGATTGAGTACCATTGAGGTCGAAAGTTCACTGGTCTCGCACCCGAATGTCGCCGAATGTGCGGCCGTCGGTCGCCCGCACGATATTAAGGGGCAGGCAATTGCCGTCTTTGTCACGATCAAGAACGCAACGGCTGGGGACGACTTGCGGGAGGAATTGAGACAACATGTCCGAAAGGAGATCGGGGCACTGGCGGTTCCCGATGACATTCGGTTTACAGATGCGCTGCCCAAAACCCGCAGCGGAAAAATCATGCGGCGATTGCTGCGAGATATTGCCGCCGGAAATGAAGTCTCAGGCGACAAAAGTACGTTGGAGGACTTTTCAGTCCTCGCGAAACTACGAGAAGAGGAAGAGTAAAAATAAAATGTTTAGCCGCAAGCCGAAGCCGATCAGTAAAAATGTTTAGCCGCAAGCCGAAGCCGATCAGTAAAAATGTTTAGCCGCAAGCCGAAGCCGATCACCAGTCGTTTGCAGCGACCGTACATAGCCGATCATCAATGGTTGGAGCAGAAAGTTTGAGTGGTGATCGGCGCAGGCGCGTCGGCAATGTGCAGTTTCGGTAACCAGCCTGCCTATGGAGAAAAAACAGATAGATACATGCAAACGGCTTGCCCGGCGCGCCTTTGGGGGTTGCCGATTGAGTGAAATCGGAATTGCAAAGCGTTTTTGGCGGCCACCCCCGACGGCTTGCGGCTAAACAATTTAACTCCCCGACGGCTTGCGGCTAAACAATTTAACTTCCCGACGGCTTGCGGCTAAGCGTCCGTTTTCTGTGAACAATTTCAACTAACCATTAATATTACACCACAACCTAAAAATGTTAAAAAACATACATTTCATGCCGGGTCTCACCCTTGTTGCCATTCTAATAGCCCTACTCACCATGACCTTGCGCGCCGACGAAGGGATGTGGCTGTTCAATAATCTTCCGGTCGGGCATTTGAAATCGAAATACGGTTTTGAACCGACTTCCGAATGGTCGGAGCACCTGATGAAAGCCTCCGTTCGGTTCAATGTCGGCGGGTCGGCTTCCTTTGTTTCGAGCAATGGGCTGGTACTGACCAATCACCACGTCGGTTCGGATACGCTTCAGAAATTGTCGACACCGGAACGGAATATCTACAAGGACGGCTATCTGGCCAGAACGCTCGGAGAGGAGCTTAAAGCACCCGATCTCGAACTGAACCAGTTAGTCCATATCAAGGATGTGACCGCCGAGGTGAATGCGTCGGTCGCTGCGGGGCTTGGAGTCGCAGAAGCCAATCTTGCTCGCCGAGCCGCGATCGAGAAAATTGAAAAAGGAGCCACCGAGGAATCGGGTCTGCGATCCAACGTCATCCCGCTTTACGGCGGCGGTCGATACCACTTGTATCAGTTCAAACGCTATACCGATGTTCGGTTGGTGTGGGCGCCCGAGGCTGCGGTTGCATTTTTTGGAGGCGATGCGGACAACTTTGGCTACCCGCGATTTTGCCTCGACGCTTGTATTTTTCGGGTATACGAGAATGATCAGCCGGCAAAGATTGAGTATTTCCTGAAATGGTCTGAGAACGGTGCTGCCGATGGGGAGCTGACGTTTGTGTCAGGCAACCCGGGCCGAACAAGCCGAATTTTTACGGTCGATGCGCTGAAGTTCCTGCGGGACGTCCGATTGCCTTATACGCTCGACGTCATCCGTCGCCGCGAAATTATGCTGCAACAGTTTTGCCTGAGAGGCGCCGAGCAGCAGCGACAGGCTTTGGAAGAGTTGCACGGTATTCAAAACGCTCGCAAAGTTCGCTTGGGGCAACTTCAGGCACTGCAAACGCCCTCGATTCTGCAATCGAAGATCGACGCCGAGCAGAAACTGCGAGCGTACGTTCGATCGAATCCCGAGTTGAGTTCGTTCGGGTCGGCTTGGGCCGAAATTCAAGCCGTGGTGGCCGAGCGGACGCGACTGCAAGGGAAGGGCGTTGCAATCAATTCGCAGCTTTATGGTTTCGCTCAAACGCTGGTGCAACTGGCTGCCGAAGATCAAAAACCATCCTCGGAACGATTGAAAGAATATCAAGACGCAGGCCGGCAGTCACTGGAATTGCAACTTTTTTCCGAGGCACAGATCTATAAAGATCTGGAACAAGTGATTCTGGCGGATGCGATTTCGTTTCTGGTCGAGAAGCGAGGGGGGGACGATCCCGTTTGTGTCGCGATTCTCAATGGAAAGAACCCAGCCGAACGAGCGGCTGAAATGGTGGGAGAATCCCGGCTCGATCAGCACGAGTACCGCAAACAGTTGGCCGAAGGCGGTCAGGCGGCTCTCGATGCTTGTAATGATCCGCTGGTTCAATTGGCCCGGATGCTTGATGGGCAAGTTCGCAGTGATCGAAAGACGGGTGAAGAACTGGACGAACGGGAACGACAAGCCTATGCGAAGATCGCTGAAGCCAAATTCAAGGCCGAAGGCACAGGGGTCTATCCCGATGCAACGTTTAGTTTGCGATTGTCGTTCGGGCCGGTGCTGGGATACGAGGAAGACGGCAAGTCGATCCCTCCGATGACCAACATTGCCGGTGCCTTTGAGCATGAAGTCAACCATCAAGGTCAGGCGGACTATGTGCTGCCCGAAAGCTGGCATCATGCAAAGGAGACGGGGGCGTTGGATTTGAATGTCAGTTTCAATTTCGTGAACACAACGGATATTATTGGCGGCAATTCGGGTAGTCCGGTAGTCAACAAGGATCTTGAACTGGTGGGCCTGATTTTTGATGGTAACATCCAGTCGTTATCCGCAGATTATGTGTACGACGACACGGTTGCTCGGGCGGTCAGTGTCCATTCCGAAGTGATCCGGCACGCGATCCGAAACGTGTACGGAGCCAACGAATTGGCCGACCAGCTTGGTCGTTAAGTTTAGCCGCAAGCCGAAGCCGACCGTCAGTCGTTTGCAATGTCAGCAATAAGCTGATCCAACTACGATTGAAGCCAGAAGATCGAGTAATAGTCGGCGTAGGCGCGCCGGCAATGTGCAGTTTCTCCAGTCAAACTCCCCATAAGGAAACCAGCAAACGGGTGTTCCTCGCGCCTGTGGGGGGCCGGTAGAGTGATTTCGATGTTGCAATGCGGCTTTGGCGGCCCCCCGACGGCTTGAGGCTAAACGGTCAGTATTCATTTGATCCCCCTGCGATTTGCGGGAATGGTCTGACGTGGCTAGAATGGGAGATATTCCGGTTCCTTCAAGCGTTCACGACTCACTTAGCCAACTTGAAAGCTCTCCCCCATGAAAACTTACTCTCCCGCCATGACTGATCGGTTATCCGTTTTTGCGGTCCTCTGTTTGTTGCTGTCCTTCATCGCTTTGAACCCGTTGGCGGCTCAGGACGATCTCCGCCGCGCCAGCGAAGTCCCCGAGGCGGAACTGGAAAAAGCAAAAAATGCAAAAACGACCGCTGCGAAATACGATTTCACGATCCTGCACGATATCGATCACACTTCAGTGAAATCGCAGGATTCGACGGGAACCTGCTGGAGCTTTGCGACGGCCTCGTTCATCGAAGCCGAACTGATTCGCAAGGGAAAAGGAGAGCACAATATCTCGGAAATGTTTATCGCGTACAACATTTACCGCGACAAGGCTCGAAATTTTGTGCTGCGGCAGGGTAAGGCCAATTTCTCAGAAGGATCGTTGGCGCACGACTTCGTCAACGCAGCGTCTCGGTACGGATTGGTGCCCGAAGAAGTTTACGCCGGCAAGTTGCCTGAGGAACGGCATAATCACGGTGAAATGGTGGCGGCACTGGAAGGAATGTTAAACGGCATCGTCAAACGGTCGAACCTGTCGCCCAAATGGGAGGTTGCCTTTGAACGCGTTTTGCAAACCTATTTGGGCGAGGCTCCCGAACGATTTACATATCGCGGAAAAAGCTATTCGCCGAAGGAATTTGCGGAAAGTCTCGATTTTCGTCGCGATGATTATCTGAATATTACGTCGTTTTCCCATCATCCGTTTTTTGAAAGTTTCGTCTTGGAAATACCAGACAATTTTTCAAATGGCAGCTACTTCAATATTCCAATTGACGATGTGATCGAGACGATTGACCACGCGATTGAAAGCGGATATTCCGTCGCTTGGGATACCGATGTCAGCGAACCTGGTTTTTCTGCAGGCTATGGGCTGGCCGTGTTGCCTGTGAACCCCAAACGAAGTGATGTGTTCCGGGCCACCGGCGAAGAAGTGGAGGTGACTCAGGATGCTCGTCAGCAGAAATTTATGAGCAAGGAAACCACGGACGACCATCTGATGCATATCACCGGGATTGCAACGGATCCCAATGGGACCAAGTACTATGTCGTCAAGAACTCTTGGGGCGAGATGGGACCGTATCAGGGCTATTTGTATGCGTCCGAAGCCTATGTTCGCATGAAGACCATCGCGATTGTCGTCCACCGGGATGGTGCACCGGCAAAGCTGAGAAATGTGCGATAGCTATTTCGTCAGGATCAATTTTCCTTGCTTCGTCCGGCGCAGGCGATAGATCTGACCGTTGTTTTCGATCCAGATTTCGTCGCCACATCGCGCCAGTGCATCGAACGGAACGATTTTTGGCAATTTTCCAGCGTAATCACGGCTATCGAGCGCTGGTTCGTGATGAGGGTCCGGGTTCGGTTTGGATTCGTCGGGCGACGAATTGGAGATGGGGGCGTTCATTGACTCTATGATTAAACATCGTCCAGAACAACGATGCTCAGCGATGCTTTTTGAGATTGATTCTCAATTAGCATAGCTGTGATCAACGCCGATTACAAGTGGTACCTATGATTTGCTGGCAGAATTCAGGGGAGTGGGGGGAGATTTACACGACGAGCCAAAACGTTTAGCCGCAAGCCGTCGGGGGTGGCGCCAAAAATATACTGCCATACCGAAATCACTCGACCGGCAACCCCCAAAGGCGCGCGGTGCATCAGGGGGCAGGTATTTTTTTTAGATACAGAGGATGCGCTCCGCCGACGCGCCTGCGCCGACCAACTCTCGATTTTTCAGTTTCAACCATGAGCTAACCTGCATTATTTTGATCATTTTAACGAATGATGGTCAGCTTCGGCTTGCGGCTAAACGTTCGATCGCTCTGTGAATGGTTACGATGTGCGGAACCCGTTTGGGTTTTTTGACTGCCAACGCCAGCTGTCGGCACACATTTCTTCGATCCCGCGTTCTGCTTTCCAACCGAGTTCGCGGGTCGCCAATTCTGGGTCAGCGTAGCAGGCTGCGATGTCGCCCGGTCGGCGTCCCACCATGGCATAGGGCACCGCGCGACCGCTGGCTTTCTCGAAGGCCGCGATGATTTCGAGGACGCTGTAACCCTTGCCTGTCCCCAGATTGTATACCACCAAACCCGGATTCGAGGCCAGTTTCTCCAGTGCCTTCACATGGCCAACGGCCAGATCGACAACGTGGATGTAGTCGCGAACTCCGGTCCCATCCGGCGTCTCGTAGTCGTCGCCGAACACGCTCAGTTTTTCCAGCTTGCCAACGGCCACTTGCGAGACGTAGGGCAGTAGATTGTTGGGCAGGCCCGACGGATCTTCGCCAATTTCTCCGGAGGAATGCGCGCCGACGGGGTTGAAATAACGCAAAAGAGCGATATTCATTGACGGATACGCAACTTGAAGGTCTCTCAAGATGAATTCCATGACCAGCTTGCTGCGGCCATAGGGATTGGTGGTTTCGTGAATCAGCGTGGGGGCGGACTCGGAAAGCGGCAGCGATTTCGGCAGCCCGTAGACCGTTGCACTCGAGCTGAAAACAAAATTCAGAATATTGTGCTTTACGACGGCTTCGCACAGGTTGATGGTGCCGGTCAAATTGTTCTGATAATACTCCAGTGGCTTGGAGACGCTTTCGCCGACCGCCTTGAGAGCCGCAAAATGGATCACCGCATCGAAAGGCTCGCTTCCCGCGATCTCGTTGATCGCGGTGGCATTGAGCAGATCCGCTTGATGGAACGTGATTTCGCGTCCGGTCAGTCGCTCCACCCGCTTGAGCGACTCAAGTGAACTGTTCGAAAGATTGTCGACCACCGTCACCTGATGTCCGCTTTCGAGCAACTCGAGACAAGTATGGCTGCCGATGTACCCTGCTCCGCCGGTGACTAGAACACGCATTGAGAAATAATAGTGTTAAATTTTATACATCTTGTGCTGAGGGAGCGATTCTCACAGCGTGGCATCTGATTCCGTCACAATGCATCCGAGTAACCGTGCTCCGGACGATTGCAGTTCCGCGACTGCCGACTCGGTGATCATCGGGTTCGCATTTTTGAGGCTGACGAGCAGGTAGCTTCCGTCGCATACCGAGGACCACATTTTGGCGTTGGAATGCTGCGCGTCGCCCACGGAAACGAAGATAAACTGATATTCCCGTTTGAGTTCGGCTGACAGTTCTCTTAAACGCTGCTCCGCGCCCATGTGTTCCCAGTGGGTCGTGCCAGCACAGAGGAATGACAGATTGCCTTGGGGCAGATTCACCACGGCCGAATGCCAGTCAAATGAATGCCCCAGCAGATTGCTAAGCCCACGATGCCCCTTCAAATCGTGGGACAGAGATAATTCACATCCGGCACTCGAATCGACCAGCAGAATGTTGCCGATATTTCGTTGGGCCAGCGATTTGGCGACGGCATTGCACGTTGACTGCGAATGCGGGTTGCCTTCCGAGCCCGTGAACAAGACAATCGCGGGCGATGCCAATGGAAATCGGCCCAGGATGGCTTTGGTCAGCTTGTTGATGGCCTGCTCGCCGGTCGAGCAAGCCGTTGCGGCAGTTTCGTGTAGGCTCGTTGCCGCCGTTGGAGTCGATAGCGATGCCGACTGCCATGGGACATTGATATTTGTACTGGCCTTCGCACTTGGCACCGTGTTCGGCTGGCCAGTCATCGCAGGAATGGACGGCAGCGGACTTGGGCCAGTGGTTTGCACGGGCTCGCGCTGACTTCCGCCATCGAAATCGAAATAGGGGATTGAAATCGTGGTCATCAATGACTAGGAATTTTCAGGCAGGTCTCTCAGTTGATCAAATAGCTGTTTGTAGTCGATTCGCTCCGCACGACCCGTGGAGACGGGTGTTTGTGCGAACAACAATTCGTCCGAATCGTGGCTGATGAACTGGGGCTCGTCGGCGCTGTAAGTCTGTTCGCAGATCAGAATGTCACGATCGTCGCGGCTGGACGTCAGTTCCACTAGCTTTGTCGCGGTCGGTTTGACCGCCGGTGCAGCTTGAGCGATCTTCCAGCCACTGTTGCGGGCCTGAGAGTTGGTCTCAACGACGATTCGATCGAAGGCCTGAGTTGAAAATCGATTTTGCTGTTCGATTTTTGCTTTCAGGGACTGAAATTCATCGGCCTCTGGAATCTCTGCGGAGTCATTTTGCAATGATTCTTGCAATGATTCTTGCAATGATGAGAGGCTGGCCGCCGCAAACTTGGTTGAAGATTGATCGAACGTAGGTTGGAACTTGAACGTTGCCGAGTGGTTCGCTGAATCTAGGCCCGCACGCATCAGCGGAACGATAGGAGTTGCTGTATATTCACCTGACTCTTGATCGCTCGATGGCCAAGGATCGAAAGTCGCTGAAGGTTGAGGCAAATATTGGCTTACGGGATCAGGAATTTCCGCAGGTTGCCACTCGGTGTGAACCGGGGCGTTCCAAGCGGCGGAATGATCAGCGCCATCCAGATTCTGTTCTGGCTCGGCCGAGTCCGCTTGGCCAGGCTTGTTCAGGCAACCCAAATCATCCGATGAAGTCCGAATGGCGGCACGATTGCACTCAGCAACCCGCTTCTCAAATCGATCCTGAATAACATCAACCTGATCGAATTCTTCTGAAAACGGATTGGCCGCAACCGGCTTGGGAGCCGGTGCCGGATCTTGCGGAGTCGGTACAGGAACGGCTGTATCGGGTTGAGAGTACGGTTCGAAATACTCGCCGGTGATTTCAATTGTAGGCCGCCAGGTTTGGCTCGATTTCGGAGTGAAGTCTACATCGCGGTCGTGCGCTACATTTTCAGTATTCCAGTCCGTTGATGATGAACACGAATCAAGCTTGTTGATTTTTTCCTGATCATCATCGTCAAGGCTACCAAACTCGATCAAGGTCCAATCAGATGGTGTGGCACCTTGGCAGGTGCGGCTTCCGTCGCAGGAAGAAGCGGACGATGCGTGAGGCAGGCAGAACGTGCCTGGCAGATTTTGCAGTTCACTCCAAGCGTCGAGGATGTTTTTTTCCTGGATGCTTTTCTGTCCATCTGCCATGGTCAAAATCAATGCGTGATCGCAAAGCTGGTTGATCAAGCGGGGCGATCCATCGGTCAGCTCGTGAATTTTTTCGACGCTCGACGAACTAAACAGTTGCTTGCCGTCTCCACCCGCCCGATCGACATGGATGGTTACGTATTCCGCAGTTTCCGACTGCAGCAAGTTTGTCAAATAACATCTTGCGGCAACTTGTTGATTGAATGACTGCAGACGTGGATCGTTCAGCGATTCTTCCAGCCGAATCGTACCAGAGAGCACGCATTTTGCAGCTGGTAGCCCGTTGCGAGTGACATTCGAGATCAGCCGAATTTCTTCCAGCAAGCTGACGGACAGGTTGTGAGCTTCGTCGATCAGAAACAACACTCCGTTCCGTCCAGACGCGTCGCTTCGAAGGTGTTCTGTCAGTGACAGCCGCAACTCGCCCTCCGACAACCCTCGATACGGCAGTTGCAATTCGAACAGGATGTTTTGAAGCAGTTCCTGCCGTCCGTCCATCCGCGAACAAACCAGGTTGGCGATTTTGTATTGCGCGCGATACTGCTCGTTCAGCAGCGCCATCAACAACGACTTGCCCGTTCCCGGTTCGCCAATCACGATCACCGGACCGGCCGTGCGGTCGATGCACATCCGCGCGGTGGAAAGCGATTTCTGAATCGCATGCGCCGGGACAAATTTCTCCACGTCAGGCGTCGCAGAAAACGGCCAAGATTTCAGATTAAAATACTGTTCGTACATTCAACTTCCTGTTTGCAATGTTGCGATGTTTTCTGATCAAACTTCGAGCTAATTCGGCGGCACTATCGCCCCACCAGGTACCGAATCATCCGCGTCAATCCATCCAGCGGGTTTCTCAGCATCTCGAGCCGAATTTCGTCGTTGATCAAACATAGGCCGACCGCGATCGTCCCGAAAGCAATCAGGAATACGCCCAATAACTGAACGACTTTGTTGGCCCAAGGTAGTTTTCGGCGTTGCGGTTGCTCCAGTCGCGATCCGGTTTCGATCCCTTGGTTAATCGGTATGGTCGCCACAATAGTCATACCCAGGCGTTTAGACAACGACGCCACATCCGTAAATTGATGACCGGCAAAGGGCTGGAAATGCGTCGCAAAGTAAAGCCCCGTGGCGGCCGCAAGAATCAGCAGAATCAAAAACTGCTTGGGATGTGGGCTGCCCACGGGTGTCGTGACCGCCAATCCATCTGCATTGCTTTTCGACAACCCGGCGCCCCGCGAAATCTCCTGTTTCAGGCTGTCGATTTCCAGACGAAGGGCCGCAAAATCATGATCCAATTGCCTCTGAATCGTATCGGCACCTGGCTCAGGCGACCGGCTGCCGTACGAGGCGCTGCGAAACGGTTGGTTTCCGTCGAGAATTTTATTTTGAAGCGATTCTCCGGCGGATCGTGAATGTTGCTCGGCCTTGACCACCAACAAGTTCAGTTTCTCCAGGTGTTCCCGGTATCGTGAGGCAAACAGCAATTCGACACAAAGCTGATCATCGAGTCCGGACTCCGAAATCAAGTTTGCGACCCCATTTGAAAGCTGATCCGTCAAGATCTGGACCAGCCGTCGTTCATCGGGTGAACCCTTCCCGGTCAGACTGATTTCAATGTGATACAAGTCAGGCTCGGAGGCACGGGTTGCTTGAACCCGCATGGCTTGGCGAATCAGGCCTGCGTTTTGCTTTAGGACAGGGCTGGTCAGTCCGCTTTGCTGCTGGATTTGATCGACCGCTTCGGCCACCAGTGGTATCGACAAATAGGTTCGAATAGCGTTTGCCAGCAGCGTATTGAACTCCAACCGGATGCCGGGCTGTTCGCTCAGTCGAACGGGAATGGTGGCTTTGGAGAGATAGCCTGTGGTCGTCAACGACCACCCGATGGACAGCAAACATAGCGCTGCCACCGCCGCGACGACGAACGCCGCCCCCTTTCGCAACATTCGCTGCGTAGAGAGATTCGATCTGATTTCAGCGCTATTGAACATCCGTGCTGCTATCGGGCGGTCGGTGAGTGCAGACTCTCTCCGTAGAGTCCTTCAAAGAGTATCGACCGTTAAAAACCTCCTGCTTTACCAGTTTTTTCAGTTTGTTTGCTGATCGACAAAACTGGAGCGACTGAAGCAAGAGAATCGCTGGCCAGAATAGGTGGGATAGACGTCCATGCATTTCAAGTGGGATAGACGTCCACGTCTGTCATGCATTTCTAGAACGGATCTAAACGTCCAAAGCTTTGACAGACGAGGACGTCTATCCCACAACCATGAACGTCTATCCCACAACTTCCTCGTTGGGCAGATCCACAAAATGCGGCTTTGCACTGGTCGGATTCGGTTGAGAAAGAGCCACCAGCGTTTCGAAGTAGCCTTCTTGCACAACGTGTCCTGCATCGTTGATCAATTGGCGATGCCACACCACTCGTCCCGCTTTTCTTCCCGCGAGCGATTTGTCAACGCAAGTCGTCCGCACATGCACGGTATCGCCAAAGAAAAGAGGGCGGGTGAACTGCCAATCTCGTACACCCGTAAATGCAATCGTCTTCACGTTGGGGGCGTGGCTTCCAAGCCCTGCGACCCATGACATGCCCAGCAATCCATGGGCGATCGGACGTCGGTAATGAGATTCTGCGGCATACTTGTAATCGACGTGCAGCGGATTGAAATCACCGGTAATATTGGCGAAGTTAATCACATCCGCCTCGGTAATGGTCCGGGAGGGGCTTCTCCAGCAACGACCAACTGGAATGTCGTCAAATAGCAGTGGAGAATCCATTCGCAATCCGCACGATAATAGTTAATCTACGATGGCACCGAATACAGTAGTAAACAACAATGTATACAGCATCTGAGGAACCTGATGAGTAACTCAGGTAGGACGAATTCAGGTATGATGAATTCAAGAAACCATAAAAAGTCGGGGTGAGAGGATTCGAACCTCCGACCCCCTGCTCCCAAAGCAGGTGCGCTAGCCAGACTGCGCTACACCCCGAACGTGGGAACTACATCACCAACGGCGAAGCAATTCCGTGGGTTTCTCAAGCCCGTTATCGTATCTGATCTGACCCCTCCCTGCAACTGGAATCGGCAGCTAATTTCACTGTATATCAGGATTGCCGGGTAATGAGCTCTTTTAATCGCTTGAATTCGTTGTCGTTGTCGAAATAAATCACGATCTGGCCGTTGTTTTGCTTGGTACCGTACTTGATCTTCGTTTTCGTTCCCAGCGCCAATCGGAAGTCTGTTTCTAAAGAGCTGACTTGGGCGTTCCGGGTTCGCTGCCGCCGGACAAATCCAAGTGCATCGCCTCCCTCTTGAGAGTCCTTTTCCGCCGACAACAGCTCTCCGACCGCCTGTTCAACGTTGCGGACCGTCAGCCCTTCTTTGATAATCTGCTCGGCGAACTCGATTTGAATTTTTTCATCACCGAGCGGCAATAACGTTCGGGCGTGGCCAATCGTCAGCTTGCCCTCGACCAACCAGTTTTGAATCGGCTCAGGCAGCTCAAGCAAGCGAATGATATTGGCAATGGTCGAGCGATCGATCTTCAAACGCTGAGCCAAATACTCTTGTCGACATTGATGTTGATCAATGTAATTCTTGAACGAAAGTGCTTTTTCAATCGGGTTCAGGTCTTTCCGCTGAAGGTTCTCGACAATGGCCAGTTCGGACATCATCCGGTCGTCGGCCTCGCGAATCCGTGACGGGATCGTCGCCCATTTGGCCTTGATTGCGGCACGCAGACGGCGTTCGCCACTAATCAATTGATAACGTCCGTCAACGATTCGAACCAGAATGGGCTGCAACAGCTCGTGTTCTTTCAGACTCTCGGCCAGCGAATCAATTTCGGCCGGATTAAATTCCTTTCGCGGTTGAAACGGATTCGGTTCAATGTCATGCACTTCGAGATGAACCAGCCGGTTCGAATCATAGTCGTACGAGCGAGGATCAACGTCATCCGCAAACGCTACGTTCCCGCGGACGGCTTCATCAGTCGTGTTGAGCAGCGCTTCAAGCCCGCGTCCCAATCGTTTTTGTCTAGTCACGTTCAAGTACCTCCATACAAAGTTCAATATAAGCTCGGCTACCCCGCGAACGGGGAGCATATTCAATCACACTCACTCCATGACTTGGCGCTTCCGTCACACAGACATCGCGCGGGACGACAGTGTCGAAGACGATCTCTCCAAAAAAGTCTCGCACCTGATCATCCACTTCGGCGGTCAGTTCAAGCGAGTCATCGTACATCGTCAACAGGATTCCGCCGAAGGCCAGTTTTCCATCTCGACGCTTCATAATGGCCCGAATGACTTCGATCATCTGGGTCAAACCTTCCATCGCAAAAAATTCGCATTGGATTGGCATCAACACTTCGTCCGACGCCGACAACGCCATTTGCGTCAGTTGCCCGAGCGAGGGCGGGCAATCGATCAGGACATAATCGTAGTCTTGCGAAAAGCTCGCGATGTGCCTGGCGAGAATTTCAGATTCCGCCTCGTCGGGGGATGCTAGCAGATCGATGTCCCGAAAGGACCGGCTACCGGCGAGCAACTGCAGCCGACTATGGCTGGTCGATTTAACGGATTCCGAAATGGGCTGATCGATCACGAGCGGATGACGAGGCGTAGGCTGATTTCCAACCGCCGATGTGGCGTTGCATTGAGGGTCGAGATCGACGAGTAACGTTCGCTGCTTGGCTGCCGCAAGCGCATAAGCCAGATTCACGGCGGTCGTCGTTTTTCCGACTCCACCCTTCTGGTTAGCAATACACAGCGTTCGACTCACGACCGTTCCTTGTCAATTTCAGGCAGCCAAATTTCATGGGCTTGGAAAATACCAATTTGGCGAATCTGTGAGAACGGCAGTTTTTTTGAGGGATGAGGGATGAGGGATGAGGGATGAGGGAGACGAAGGGTGGCCAAGTGGGAAACATAACCCGAAGCGTAAGCGAGGGATTACTCCTGCTTGGTTATGACGTCCCTCGCTTACGCTTCGGGTTACGATTGAGATTTATGAATCAGGGAATCTCTATCAAAACAACTTCTTGAGAAAATATTCCGGAAAAGTAGAAAATTCCGGCAGTTACTTATGAAACAGGGTCCTGCAAAACTTTGACGCCACGATGTTTAGCCGCAAGCTGAAAGATTGAGAAATGGTCGGCGCAGGCGCGACGGCAGGGTGCAGCCTCC
>CAYPXY010000048.1:0-29535 GCA_964414815.1 uncultured Pirellulaceae bacterium
CCTCATCCCTCATCCCTCATCCCTCATCCCTCATCCCTCATCCCTCATCCCTCAAAATAACCCATTGTTCCGTATTGAGTTCCGGCACGAGGGATACGATGTCGATCTGGGCCGCGAAGTTGATATCGTCAGCCAAACCAACTTTGACCAGATTGATTCCCCCGCGAGCAATCTTGAAAAATGTTTTTAACTCGGCGCCGGATCTGATCGCTTGGGAAATCTGTTGCCAGTGAGTCAACGCAATCCAGGCTGAATCGCTGAGCTGGTTGCGTCCGGTTTCCGGAACGGCTCCCAAACCGTCCTTCTGCCCCTTCTGCAACTTCTGCCCCTTCTGCGATTCGGGCTGCCCTTGACCATACTGCTCCATCAGCATTCGTTCAATCAGTGCCCCGGCGAAGGCCAGATCTTCGCTGGTAATCTCTCCATCGGTTCCCGAACAAACGATCGTCACTGGCTCGTCGGATGAGATCCGATCACAAACGGCCCCCACATTGATCATCGCGCCGATCAAAACCCGTCGGGCGAGTCGGCACCGTTCCATCGCCACCGTTCCGTTGGTTGTCGCCAGGATCAATGACTTGCCGGAAATCGTGCTGGCGGTATACTCCAGCGGCGAGTTGCCGCAGTCAAAGCCCGGTATGATCTGGCCGCCCCGTTCGCCTCCGAGAACCGAATCCGGGATTCGGGCCTTCAATTTCTTTGCCGATTCGATATCGGGCTGAGGAAAGACCCGGGTGCAACCATTGTACAATGCCTGAATCGTCGTGGTGGTTGCGCGTAAAACGTCGGTAACAACCACGGTTCTGCCCTGTAGCTGCTCCGGCCGCACCATCGACGGCAACAGGGCGACGTCGATACGTCGGGGTTCAATTTTGAGTAATTCCGCCAATGGCATAGGTCGTTTCTTCCTGCATCCCGTTACAAAACGAATCGACTAATGTATCCTGAAAGGCTCAGTTTTGCCATTCTGATTTTCAAATCGGAGTACGAACCATTTCCTTGATGACTGTTGACAAATCCCACGACCGCGTCCGCACCATGTTCAGCGAGATCGCACCGAAATACGACCAGATGAATCATCTGCTGTCGATGAACGTCGATCGATACTGGCGATGGCGGACGGTGCGCATGCTCAAACCGAACCTGACCGAGCCGATTCTGGACGTCTGCACCGGGACCGGGGATCTGGCGTTTGCGTTCCATCGTTATACGAATGGGAAAGCCCCGATCATTGGAGCCGATTTCTGTAAACCGATGCTGGAAATCGGAATCGAAAAAGCAAAACGGGGCGGCCGAAACGTGGAATTCGTCGAAGCCGATACACTGAACCTGCCCTTCGAGGATCACTACTTCCAGATCGTTTCTGTCGCCTTTGGGCTTCGCAATGTCGAAGATACAGACCGTGGTTTGCGGGAGATGGTTCGCGTTTGTCGCCCCAAGGGAAAAATCGCCATTCTGGAATTTTCCGTGCCGCGCCGGCAACCGATCAAGGGCATCTATGGCTGGTATTTCAGGAATGTGCTGCCGAAAATCGGACAACTGTTTGCTCGCAACCGTTCCAGTGCCTATAACTATCTTCCCGAAAGCGTCGGCGAATTCCCCTGCTATGAGGCCCTGACTCAGCGGATGAAGGACGCCGGATGCTCGGCCGCGACTTTCAAACCGCTGACCGGCGGCATTGCGACGTTGTATATCGGAACCAAGTAATCGCATGAGCATCCGTTCACCGAACCCACTGCCGATCGTCCTGGCGATTACCGGCGCCAGCGGTGCGATCTATGGACAGCGACTGCTGAAATACCTACTGCAAGCGGAACAGCAAGTCCACCTGACGATCAGCGATTCAGGGCGACTGGTGGCACTGCATGAATTGAATCTGGCCATCAACCTCGAACGATTTTCGCTGGATCAGATTTTTCCAGACGCCGATTTCGATCTCGATCAGGCCAGCCGCTATATAAAATACGAACATTACAGCGATTTCATGTCGCCGATTGCCAGCGGCTCATACCGAACACGCGGAATGGTGGTTTGCCCCTGTTCAGGCAGCACGCTGTCCGGTATCGCGATAGGTGACAGCCGCAATCTGGTTCTGCGAGCGGCCGATGTGCATCTCAAGGAGCGGCGTCCGTTGATTCTTGTGCCGCGCGAGACCCCGCTGTCGTTGATTCAGATCGAAAATTATCGAACCGCCTGTGCCGCCGGAGCGACCTTGCTGCCCGCCAATCCAGGCTTCTATCATGGAAGTTCGTCCGTCGATGACCTGGTTCATTTTGTCGTCGCGAGGATACTGGATCATCTGCAGGTTGAACACGAGCTAGTAAAACGGTGGGGAGAGTAGATCGATGAAACTTCACTTCCTGGGCACAACGGGCTATCACCCCAACAATCATCGGCAAACCGCTTGCCTGATGATTCCGGAACTGGGTTTGATTCTGGACGCTGGAACCGGAATCTTTCGCGCTCGCGATCTGATTCAAACTTCGTCGCTCGATCTGTTTTTAACCCACGCACATCTGGATCACTCGATCGGACTGACGTTTCTGCTGGGCATCCTGTATGAAAAATCGGTGGATCGCGTAACGGTCCATATTTCAGAAGATAAAATCGATGCCATTGAGCGGCACTTGTTTGCCGACCCACTGTTTCCGGTTCCGCCCCGCTTTGAAATCAAAGCCATCCCTCACCGAGAAAAAATGAAACTCAACGGCTCCGCTGAACTCTCGTCCTTCCCTGTCGAGCATCCTGGAGGCTGTCTGGCGTTTCGAATTGACGGATTGCCCGAAAACCGAAGCCTTGCTTACGTTACCGACACCACCGCCGATTTGAACGCTCCCTATGTAAAGTTCATCGAAGGAGTCGATACATTGATCCATGAATGTTATTTCCCCGACGGCTGGGAAGAGCTGGCAGCATTGACCGGGCATAGTTGTTTAACCCCTGTCGCTGAAGTTGCCCGCGCGGCCGGTGCAAAGCAATGCTATCTGGTACACATCAACCCGCTCAATGAACAAGAGCCCCCGCTGGACTTGAGTTCCGCGAAAGATATTTTCCCCGCCATCGAAGCAGCCTTCGACCGGCAGACGATCGAGGTTTAAGCTATACCACTCAAGCCGCGTGCTTGTGCCAGGTCACCACTTTGCCGGAAGGTAACAGCGGGCACAGCGGCTCGTTTTCCAGTGCTTTCTGCAGATGGTCAATCTGATCCTGAGTCGTCAAAGCCAGGTCAAGAAATAACCACTTTGCACCGTTGACCTGACAAAGCCCGCCGCCGGTGCCTCCAAAGTAATCATATCTGACCCGATAGCCCAACTGCTGCGCGATTTCGATCAGCTCTTCAAGTTGCTCAAGTCCGCTCACGGCGTCCGTCCTTGTCGTGTTTATCGTGTTCACTGTCCTTGCTTCAAAGGGCCAAATCATGAGCCAATCGGCATTTGCTGTCAACATGAACTTTCTCTTCTTTCCCATCTTGCCTTGTTTGTGCTTCTTGTGCGGTTTACTCATTTTCGATTCACCTGGTACAACGCCGCAAGTTGGGCCGAATGCGGCAAGCGTCAGGATGAGATAGTGTAGGCGAGTCTCTCCGAGACTCGCAACTGAGTGCCTGAGAAACACAATTCTACCTGAAGTAAATGATTGATCCGGTTTACTTTTCACCAGTAGATGGACGATACCAAAGGAACAGGTATCGAACATGTCATCACAGGAAAGGCAAGCGTGACCCCAACCCAATCGGAGATCAGTCGATTGAAAGAGCTGGAGCAACAGGTGGAAACCCTCCAGCGGCAACTTCACCGCGCGCAGCGCATGACCACCTTGGGTGAACTGGTCAGCACCACCACTCACGAGTTCAACAATATCCTGATGACGATCCTCAACTACGCAAAGATGGGGATGCGGCACGATGACAAGATGACTCGCGACAAGGCTTTCGAGAAAATCCATCTGGCAAGTCAGCGAGCCGCCACGATCACCAAATCCGTGCTGGGGGTCGCCCGCAATCGAAGCGAAACGTTCGAGCCGACCAGTCTGGCGACGATTGTCGAACATGCGATGATTCTGCTGGAGCGGGAGTTACAGAAGTATCGCATCTCGGTCGAGATCGAGATGGATGAGAATCTGCCGAAAGTTCATGCCATCGGTAATGATGTCCAGCAAGTGCTGATGAATCTGCTGATTAACGCCCGCCAAGCAATGCTCAATGGAGGGCGACTCATCATCCGTCTGAAACACAACACCGGCCAGCAAACGGTTGAACTGAGTGTTCGCGATTTTGGATGTGGAATCGCACAGGAGAAACTGCCGAGAGTCTTCGACCCCTGGTACACCACCAAGAGTGGTCCAGATGAGTCTGGCAAGGGCGGAAGCGGAATCGGATTATCGACCTGCAAATCGATTATGGAACAGCACGGCGGAAGAATCCGAGTCGAAAGCAGCCTCGGAAAAGGAACCTGCTTTACGCTGATCTTTCCGATCCCGATCGCGGTGCCGATCGCCAATCTTTCAAAAACGCCGGCCGTCAGTCGATCAGTCAATTCTTTCGGTCCATGATCAAACATACCACTCGATAATCCGTCGGCTGGTCAGATCCAGTGTGTTTCTGTCAGGAATGAAATAGCGAATCCCGAACGAATCGACGACCAGAACGCCTGATTCTCCCAATCGGCGGACGTCGTCCTCGTGTTTGAGTATGAAACTGGTGGGGCCTCGATCCGTTTCGACTTTCCATTCGCAGGGTTCGGATTTTCCCGAGGTAGACAGAACCCGTTTGATGATCGGAACGAACTCACGCCGTGAAAGTTCGGTTTCCAGAATCCTGTATTGGTCGGCAGGCAGTTCGCGAATATCTTCGAAGCAGATCAGTTCTTTGCCGGAAGCACTGTCCACAATCGAAATCCATTTCTCCGGCCAGGAAAGCGGAAACAATCGGACGGGCGAAACATTTTCAAAATGATTTCCCGCACCATCGCAAACGCCCAGATTACCGAGCGGGTCAACCAGAAAGGAAAGGGTATCCAGATCAATGAGCGGATTGGGATTGAGAAGGGAATTCATTTTTTAGGGATGAGGGATGAGGGATGAAACTACTACCTAAAAGCCAAAAAATCAAAACCGTACCCGTTCACGCGATGAAATTCAGCAGTGGTTACAAAAAAGCTTGGAACACTAATCTTCGCTAATCTCCACTAATCCGTAAAAAAAATTAGTGTTGATTAGTGCTGATTAGCGTTTAACTACTTCTACCCCTAACTTTTGTATGGTCGCGAGATCGCGGTTTCTTCTTGTTGAAAAATCATCTCTCTACGGCCAACTGTGCTTCGTGTAATCGGGTGTAAACGCCGCCGAGTTTGAGCAACTCATCATGTTTGCCAACCTCCACTACGGCACCATTTTCCATCACCACAATTCGGTCCGCGTTTCGCAATGTACTCAAACGATGGGCGATTGCAATCGTTGTTCGGCCTTTGACCAGATTGTCCAGTGCGGACTGGATCTCGCGTTCCGTCTCATTGTCGACGGCCGAAGTCGCTTCGTCGAGAATCAGCAAACGCGGATCCGTCAGAATCGCCCGAGCAATCGAAATCCGTTGTCGCTCGCCACCCGAAAGACCTTGTCCCCGTTCCCCGACCAGCGAATCATAGCCGTCGGGCAGCTTGCTGATAAAACCGTGTGCGTTGGCGGCTCGGGCGGCGGCGATGATCTCGGCAGGCGATGCATGAGGCCGTCCGTAAGCGATGTTCTCGGCGATGGTACCAAAAAACAAATACGGCTCCTGCAACACGATTCCGATGTTGCTGCGAAACTGCTCGATGGGAAACGAGCGAATGTCGTGGCCATCGACCAGAATCGTGCCTTCGGTCACATCGTAAAACCGGCAGACAAGATTGACCAGCGTACTTTTTCCTGAGCCGCTCGGCCCCACCAGTCCGATCAGTTCACCCGGTTCGACGGTGAACGTGACCCCGCTAATTACCTCGCGGTTGCCGTAGCGAAATCGAATATCGCGCAGCTCCACTTTTCCGCGCAGCTTTCCGGGATCAACCGGATCTTGCGGCTCCATCACGCTCGGTCGCTGGTCGAGAACTTCGAACACCCGAAACGCGGCGGCGGCAGCTCGCTGGGTTTGGGCCAGCATTCGGCTCATCGAATCGAGGCGGACGTAGAATCGACTAATGTACGTAATAAATAATGTCAGTTTCCCGACCGTCAATGTCGAATGCGCCACCTGCCAGGCACCAAAAACCCAGATCAACAACAGACCGGCTTCCGTCAGCAGCGTGACCGTGGGGCCGAAAAATGACCACAGCTTGTTGATCCGCAGATTGGAATCGAGCACGTGCCGGTTGGCGGCCTCGAAACGCTGGACCTCACGTGTTTCCTGAGCAAACGCCTTGACGACGCGAACGCCAGGTATCGCATCGGCCAAAACACTGACCATTTCACCCCAGGCGTGTCCCGAGCGAGCAAACCCATGCCGCAAGCGAAGCCGAACGCGCTGCGTCAACCAGGCGATGATCGGAAACGGAAGGAGCGCCACCAGCGCCAGCCACATGTCGAGCTGCATCAGAATGATCGACGTCAGCGTGATCATCAGGATGTCCGTACAGAAATCCAGCAAGTGGCTCGATAAAAAATTGCAAATCCGGTCGGAGTCGTTGCTGATCCGCGAAATCAAATCGCCCGTCCGCTTGCTGCCGTAAAAGTCCAGCGACATTTGCTGCAGATGTTTGTAGGTCGCATTTCGCAGATCGCAACTGATCTGTTCACTGAGATAGCTCATCACATAGGTCCGCGCCCATCCCAAAACCCAGGCCAACAGAGCGGCTCCGATCAAACCGAACAGATAGGGCGATAGCCTTGCAAGAAAGGCACTGCGCTCGATATCCTCGGTGGAGTTTTGCCACGGGATCAGCACGTCATCGATCAGCGGCATGGTGAGATACGGCCAGATCAGTCCCGCCGCAGTCGCCGAAAGTGTCAGCGCAAACCCCGCCAACACCAGCCCGATCCGGTTCCGAGTGAATCGCGTCAGACGCAGCAAACTGAGAGTCGGCGCCGGAGCGACCAGCGTTCCGGAATTCGGATCAACCGATTCGAGACCGTGATAGTCATAAAGCCGATGAGCGGTCGCGTTGGCCATGACCACAAATCGGCTGACATCATTGGCCTTGGCCGCTGTAAAACTCCACTTGGCCAGCGTTTGATTGCCATCGATCAGACTCAGGTTGCCCAGCCCTGAAAAAACGGTTGAACGGAGCGCATGATTTTCGTGCAACTTCCATGATCGAACCGGTCCAGAAGTTCCCTTGTGCTCGATCAATTGACTGTCGGTCAGCACCAGCAGCACGTTTTCGAACAGTCGCTCCTGGTTGATATCGAGAATGACAAAGGCAAGCAATCGTTCATCCGGCAGGAGAACGTTTTGGATCTGTTGTCGAACTTCCGCCGGAATGTCGGCACTTTCAAGTCTGCTTACCATTGAATGTTCATTATTCTTTATGAAGTAGTTCGTTTGCAAGCAGAAAAATACGGTATGGGGGCAACCGGCACGTTATCCGGTTTCAAGGGGGCCTCCTTTTCGGATCAGGTCGCATGGAACGTGAGAAATGCTATCTTCGAAACCGGCAACCGCCAACTCCATGGGGCAAAATTACATATCAAAATACGTTTCAATCGGCGGTCAACTATAGCTTTAAAGGGAAAAGTCACGATAATTGTCCAGATTGATCGATCATGGGTTCCGATCGCGACCCTGCAACTGCCCGATGAATTGACTGAAAAAATTTTTGTGTATGTCTGAGCCTACTCACGTCGAACCGTTAACGTTCCGAAAAATCAATATTCTGCGCGGTCCCAATGTTTGGGCGAATTTTCCGGTCATCGAAGTCCTGGTCGATCTTGCAGAACTTCGCGACACGTCGTCGGAAATGATTGGGGGGTTCAACGAGCGGCTGAAGTCGTGGCTGCCGACCATGATCGAACATCGCTGCAGCGTGGGCGAGCGCGGCGGTTTCTTTCAGCGGCTGGACCGCGGAACGTACATGGCTCACATTCTGGAACATGTTACGCTCGAGCTACAGAATCTGGCCGGCAACGAAGTCGGCTTTGGCCGCGCGCGGGAACTCGATGAAGACGGTGTCTATCGAGTCGCCATCGAGTACCACAATGAAACGGTGGGGGTTGCGGCCGTGGAAGCAGGTCGACGAGTGGTGCTGGCGGCCGTCAACGACACGGCGATCGACATTCAGGCGGAAGTGGCCCACCTGCGGGACCTGATCCACGAACACTGCCTGGGACCAAGCACCCAAGGAATCGTCTCGGCGGCCAAGGAGCGAGGTATTCCCAGTATACGGCTCAACGATGGAAGTTTTGTGCAGCTCGGCTACGGTTCCCGCCAGCGGCGAATCTGGACGGCCGAGACCGACCGGACCAGTGCTATCGCCGAAACGATCGCACAGGACAAAAACCTGACCCGCAAGTTGCTGCAGACCATCGGAATTCCGGTTCCCGCCGGACAGCTTGTATCGAGCCGGGAGGAAGCTTGGGAGATCGCGCAGGATATTGGATTGCCGGTCGTGGTCAAACCGCAATACGGCAATCATGGTCGCGGCGTGACGACCAATCTATACACGCAACAGGAAGTTGAAACGGCTTTTGAAAATGCGTATCTCGAAGAATCGACCGTGATGGTGGAGAAGTATCTCGAAGGCTCCGATTATCGGATGCTGGTGATCGGCAATCGGCTGGTTGCGGCCGCCAGTCGCCAACCGGCCCAAGTCGTGGGCGATGGTATCTCGACGATTCGGCAACTGGTAGATCAAGTCAACCAGGACCCGCGCCGCAGCGACGGACATTCGACAGTGATGAGCCATATTCCGCTGGACGAAGTGTCGGTCGCCGTGCTGGCCCAGCAAAATTATACCGTCGACTCAGTACCCGAAGCTCAGCAAATCGTGTACATCCGCCGCAACGCCAATCTCAGCAGCGGTGGAACGGCCACCGATGTGACAGAACAGGTTCATCCGCAAGTTGCCGCACGCGTGGTCGAGGCGGCTCAGATGATAGGACTCGATATCGCGGGAATTGATGTGGTCGCCAAGGATATTTCGATTCCGCTGGAAGATCAGAATGCCGGCATCGTCGAAGTCAATGCAGGTCCAGGTTTGCGGATGCATATTCAGCCCAGCGAAGGAAAAGCCCAACCCGTTTGCGAAGCCATCGTCAACATGCTGTTCCCGCAAGGCAATCCTGGCCGAATTCCGATCATTGCCGTTACCGGTGTCAACGGCAAGACAACCGTAACACGGTTGATCGCGCACATCGTTCATCTGTCGGGCAAGCGCATTGGTATGACCAGCACCGATGGCGTCTATCTCAACGGGCGCCGTGTCGATGACGGGGATTGCAGCGGTCCGAAAAGTGCAAGACGAGTGTTGATGAACCCGAACATTGATGCGGCCATCCTGGAGACGGCTCGAGGCGGAATGATTCGCGAAGGACTGGCGTTCGATCTGTGCGATGTGGGGGTGGTCACCAATATCGGCGAAGGTGATCATTTGGGGATGAACCATATCAATACGATCGAGCAACTGGCGAAGGTGAAACGCTGCATCGTCGACGTCGTAACTCCGACGGGGACAGCTGTATTGAATGCGGAGGATCCAATGGTGGCTGCCATGGCCCAGCATTGCAAGGGCAACGTCATGTACTTTGCTCACAAGCCGGAACATCCGCTGGTACTCAGTGCACTGGCTGAAAACCAGCGAGCGGTTTTCACGCGCGATGGAGCCATCGTCGCGGCGCATGGAAGAAGCGAGTTCGTGGTATTGCCTTGCGACCGGATTCCTCTGACCCACAACGGGAAAATCAAGTTCCAGATCGAGAATGTGATGGCTGCCGTCGGTGCCGTATGGGCGATGGGTGTGCCTGTGGAAGTAATTCGTGCTGGTCTGGAATCGTTCAGTCCCTCGTCGTCCGGCTCGCCGACTCGATTTAATATCGTGCAGTACCAACAATGCACCCTGATTATTGACTACGGCCACAATTCATCGTCCCTCAAGAGTATGCTCGATGCACTGGCCAGTTTTCCAAACTCGCGGCGGTCGGCGGTCTACTCGGCGGCTGGCGACCGGCAGGACAGCGACATGATTCGTCAGGGTCAGTTGCTGGGCCATCACTTTGATCGCGTCATCCTTTACGAAGGAAGTTATAGCCGCGGTCGAAAACCGGGGGATATTGTGCAGCTATTCCGCGAAGGGCTGGCACTGGGGGCGCGGGTGAGAGAAAAACAATGGTTTTCATCGTGGCGAGAAAGTGTTACCCACGCCCTGAGCACGGTGATGCCAGAGGAATTGATTCTGATTCAGGCCGATGTAGTCGATGAAACGATTGAGTACTTCAACCAGTTGCCGATTGTCGATTTTTCAATCACCTCCGGGAAATCGAATCACACGCCGCATATTTCGCCGGAGACAACTCAAACCAGATAGTAACCGTTCACAACCTATTCTTATCCAACGGAGTAAATTCCGTTCCACGACCTACAATTCATCATGGCTTCTACCACCGATTCTACCACCAATAAGCGATCTCCATCACCGACAACGCTTCCCGATATTCAATCCACTAAGGACCGTCGGAATGTTCCGATCAATCGGGTCGGCGTAAAAGGGGTACGTTATCCCATTACCCTTCGAACTCCGGGAGGTGGATCGGGAACGATGACGACCGTGGCCACGATCAACATGTATGTTTCGTTGTCGGCGGAGGAGAAGGGGACGCATATGTCCCGGTTTCTGGAAGTCCTGAACGAATATCATGAATCGCTCAGCTCGACGATCCTGGGCGATGTCTGTCATTCGATGAAGGAGCGACTCAAGGCTGCGGAGGCACATCTAGAATTGCATTTCCCGTACTTCATCGACAAAAAAGCCCCGGTAACGGGCCAGCCGGGAAAACTGGACATTGACGTTTCGTTTGAGATGACCAGCAACGGTGCCGATGATTTCGTGATGGGAATCAAGGTGCCGGCCACCAGTCTGTGCCCGTGTTCGAAAGAGATTTCTAAGTACGGTGCCCACAATCAACGCTGTGAAATGACGGTTCGCGTTCGACTTCGCGAAGGCGTGACGTTGTGGATCGAGGAGTTGTTTGCAATGGTCGAGCAATGTGCCTCGACCCAGGTTTTTTCAGTACTCAAGCGGCCCGATGAAAAATGGGTTACGGAACGGGCCTATGAGAATCCCAAGTTCGTTGAAGATATCGTCCGCGACATGGCCGTGGTATTGAATACGGATGACCGCATTGTCTGGTATGAATGCTATTCAGAAAATTACGAGTCGATCCACAACCACAACGCCTACGCATTTGTGAGCCGGGATAAGCGAGAAGAGGAGTTCAATGCCCCGCAAGGATTGTTCGATCAATAATTGAGAGGAGGGGTATGGCGACTCTCCACCGTTGGGCTGACGCCACAAGGCTACTGATTGTCGCTGCTTCGCAACTAGTTGGCGACCGACATTTGCTTTGCAGCCGACAGCGTATTTTCCAGCAGCATCGTTACGGTCAATGGACCGACGCCTCCTGGTACGGGGGTGAGATAGCCGGCAACGTTTTGCACGCTGTCGAAATCGACATCGCCTACCAGACCAGCATCAGTTCGATTGATGCCGACATCCACGACAACGGCACCGGGCTTGATCAAATCTCCGGTGACGAATTTGGGGCTGCCAATGGCCGCGATAACAAAATCGGCTTCTTGCGTAAACGATTTCAGATTTGCGGTTCGACTGTGACAGATCGTGACGGTGGCGTTGGCCATGTCCGGCCCCAGTCCATAATCTTTTTGAGCCAGCATCAACGCCATCGGCTTGCCGACAATATCGCTTCGTCCGATCACGCACACGTGTTTGCCGGACGTCGTAAGACCGTATCGCTTGAGCAACTGGACGACGCCGTGAGGTGTGCAGGGCAGAAATCTCGGCCGCCCTTGTGAAATCAGGCCGACGTTGTGGGGGTGAAACGCATCGACATCCTTGTTGGGGCTGACCGTATCCAGGACGGCCTGAGTGTCGCACTGCCGAGGCAGCGGAAGCTGAACCAGAATTCCGCTGATGGCAGGATCTTGATTGAGTTGTTCGACCAGGTTGACCACTTCCGAGGTCGTGGAGCTTGCAGGCAGTCGAATAAGCCGGCTGTTTATTCCCACGCGATGACATGCCCGCTCTTTATTTCCGACGTAAACCTGGCTCGCGGGATCGTCGCCGACCAGAACCGCAGCCAGCGTCGGCGCGGGATGCCCTGCACGGGTCCACTGTGCAACCGCGTCGCGCGTCTCCGATTGAATCTCCCGGGCAATCCGTTTTCCATCAAGCAATTGGGCGGGCATTTAATCTTCTCCGGAAACATCCACGGGATCATCGGACGACCGTTCATTGGCCTTTTCATCAGGATCAGCGCCTTCGGTCTCCGTTTCGTCAGGCCACTGGTACTCGGGTTCGTTCTTCTCCACTTGTTCTTTCAGATTTCGAATTTCCGTATTGATTTGATCCTGAAGCGAGGAGGACTGGAGCGGCGACATCAGTCGTCCCAAACCTGAGTGAGCCACCCGGATCTCGTACGAGACTTGAGTGCCTGTTCGCCCGATAGGCTCCAACTGGAAGATAGCCGTGCGGGTCGTACTTGCGTTGCTCGATTGAACGGTCAGGAACTGGTCTTCCGTGTATCGAATCACCTTGTCATTGAAGCGAACGTGTTTGCCGCTGGGCGTGACGAACGTACGAACCAGGTCCGGCGGGACATCGAATTCGGTACCTTCTCCTGTTTTCGGTGGAATCGGTTCATCGACAGATTCGAGGCCTACCATCCAGGTCTTGAGTTTCTCCGGGTCGGTCAGATACCGGAAAACTTGTTTGGGGTGAGCCTGAATGCTGATACTGGCCGAATAATTTTCTTTTTTTCCACCGGAAATCCACAGACCTGCAAGAACGACGGCCAAGCCGAGACCTGCAAACAACAAAATACGGGCTATTGGACTCATAAGTTCATTTCGCCAAGGTTAACAAATTTTAACAGGGAAGTGTTTCGAGTGGGACGACGCACCCATGCCGATTCCAGTCGTTTTTGCGTCAATCCAATGTACTTGGAATCGCCTTCCAATGGTATTCCCTGCCAGAAAACATCTGAAAAATAAGTGGATATCAGGAGTCCAAGTGAACCGCAAGTAGATATCGGGGTCTAACAGATGAAGTGAGATGAAGTGCCCAGATTCCATTCGGCGATGCGTCCTTCGGGGGCACGCGCGACTCGAATCATGGGCAAAACAACAATCGGTGCCGGAAACTTCTGTTCCCAAACAACCCGATTTGGAACATAATTTCAAATAGGGAAGTCAACCTCAAGTTTTCCACGCCTTAGCAAGTAGGGAGTAAATGGATAATGGTTTCTGAAGTTCTCCATCGACCGACTCTGGTTCTTAACCGAAGCTGGCAGCCAGTCAACGTCGCAACGGTGGCGCGGGCGCTGGTGTTGGTCTGGAGTGATACGGCTCGCGTCGTTGATCCCAAGGACTACCAATTGTATGACTGGAGCGACTGGTCGACGCTGGTTCCCGACCATGATCAACCGTTCATTCAAGCGGTCTCACAGCGAATCCGGGTTCCGGAAATCATCACGCTCAACAGCTTCAACCGGGTGCCGGCCACCACGGTCGCGTTCAGCCGGCGCAACCTCTTCAAACGAGACCGGATGATGTGCCAGTACTGCGGTTGCCGTCCGCGCAGCGATGAGTTGACGATCGACCATGTGGTTCCTCGTTCGCAGGGTGGTAAATCGAATTGGGAGAACTGCGTACTGGCCTGCGTTCGCTGCAACCACAGCAAGGCAAACCGAACGCCTGAAAAGGCCGGCATGCGGCTTCGCACGATTCCCAAACACCCATCGTGGAATCCGATTTACTCACAGCACGTTACCCGTTTCAAGAGCTGGGCCAAGTTCATCAGCGAAGTGTACTGGGATATCGAGCTGGAAGATTGATGAATGAGAGTCCTGACCAGGGGTCGCCCTGGCAGGACATTCTCATGCTTGATTCAAGGGAGCGGAATTTCCTTTTCAACCGCGACGAGCCGCTTCGATGGCCGCAACATCAATCTTGGTCATTTGCATCATTGCCCCAAACGCGCGTCGGACCACCTCCGGATCGGGATCTGCGATGGCCTCCGTCAGCACGATCGGAGTGATCTGCCATGACAATCCCCACTTGTCCTTGCACCAGCCGCATGCACTTTCCTGACCGCCGTTACCAACGATCGCATTCCAGTAGCGATCGGTCTCGGCCTGATCGGCGGTAGCCACCTGAAACGAAAACGCTTCGCTGTGCTTGAACATCGGTCCGCCGTTGAGGCCCAGACAGGGAATTCCCATCACGGTAAATTCGATGGTCAACACGTCACCCTGTTTTCCCGATGGAAAGTCCATGGGAGCACGAAACACGGCACCGACAGAGGAATCGGGAAAAGTTGTGGCGTAGAACTGTGCGGCTTCTTCGGCATCGCCATCGAACCAAAGGCACACTCGGTTTCCTGAAGTTGTCATTTTTATTTCTCCATCGAGATGATCCATCCGCCGAACCCAGGCAACGGCCAGGCAGAAAACGAAAGTCGTAGCTGTCAGACATTGTAGAACATTTCCTTGCAAAATTGTCCCGTTAGGGACACAATGTCGGTAACGGATGATTTTGATTGTTCTACAAACATTTCGTCCCTAACGGGACGGATACGAGTTGGATCGATTCTGATTGCTACCGACATTGTGTCCCTAACGGGACGGGCATCAACAAAAGGGCAGTCTGCATCAACGCCCCATTTGCTCTGCGGCACGGCTAACGAAAACTTTAACGGTACTACCCCGCCAGGCGACATCCACCTGATCCGATTCCGCCTTTTGTAATTCCCACCTAACACCGGTTGCGTCGCTCACCATGGTTTCCTTCATTATTCCGGCTCACAATGAAGAGTACCGTCTGCCAGCGACGCTTGCAGCAATTCGGAACGTGATTGCAGAACAGAGTCTGCAAGCCGAAATCATTCTGGTTAACGACGATTCGAATGACCGTACGGAGTCCATTGCCATCGAAAGCGGCGTCCGAGTAGTCAATGTCTGTCATCGACATATTGCTGCCACACGGAACTCCGGAGGACGAGCGGCGAAGGGCAATTACTTTTTCTTTGTCGATGCCGACACGAAAATCAACTCGGCTTGCGTTGCCGAAGCCCTAGCGGCCATGCAGCAACGATATGTTGGCGGCGGTTGTCTGGTGCGGCTTGAGGAAGCGATCCCCTGGTATGCCAGTTTGACAATCCCGTTTGTCAATGCACTTTGCCGCCGGCTCAAAATTACGGGGGGAGCGTGTCTGTTTTGCAGGCGCGGGACGTTTGAGAAAACAGGCGGATTCAACGAGCGATATTTTGCAGCGGAAGACCTCGCTTTTGTCAGTGACATCAAGCGATGGGGCCAATTCTTTATCCCTAACGCCACCATCATCACGTCCGCAAGAAAACTCAATCAGACATCGTTCTGGCAGATGTTGCCCTTGTTGACCCGGCTTATCTTCATCGGCCCGGAGGCTTTTCGGTCCCGAGACGGCCTGGAGCTATGGTACGACCAGGCGGTGCGCGACCCTGCGGACAATGAATCGCTCACGGATCGATAAGGCGAGCGGCAGATAAAAACTCACCATGTAGCGGCGTCTCTCCGAGACGGCGACCTCGCGAGTCTCGGAGAGACTCGCCTACTTTTCGGGTAGATTCCTATCTGCCGCTCGCCTAAACGGTTTATCCGCAAGCCGAAATAGTTCGCCCCGCCGGGAACCGATTAACAGGGTTCGCGTCACCGAGTCATAGAGTAATGACTCGATCCAGTCCTGGCCGATGGGTTGGCTTCGAACCACCTGCGCTGAGTTCATGTCAAGCCAGTGGATCTGTCCTTGATCGTCCCCAATCACGAACTGTAGCGGATCCTCCAGCGCCGCGCCGCACAAAGGTATTGATCCGAGTCTCACAAAACGAACCATTCTCCCGCGAAGCGGTTGCCAATATCGCACGGTGCGATCCTGGGAAAACGAAAAACACGCATCGCGACCCATGGTCTCCTGCCAGGCCTCCGACGGCTCAAGTGATAATTGGATCAACCCCAACACCCCATCGCCGTGTTGCTCCATCGTTCTTCGCGGCGTCCAGGGGGTGACTTGCCAAGTGCGAATGCTGTGATCTTCACTGCAACTGACCAGCGTGTCCTGATTGAGAAATTGAATACCGCGTACCGATCCCGTATGGCCAACGCACATCTTTGCTTCACCTGAAATTCGATCCGACAAAACCATCTTCTGATCGTGACCCGCCGATGCCAACAAGCGACCGTCCGGCGAAAGGCTCATGCTCCAGACGACATCGTCGTGAACTTCCCAGCGTTGCTTTTCCTCCAGCCCCGGCCAAGCCAGTTCGACGACGATGCCACAGTCTCCAGGATTGCCGCCTCCGACCAACAAACGGCTCTCATGTTCACCCTGCGACGCAAACGAAAGACAGGTGATTTGGTCAAAGCTGACTTCCAGTTGGCGAACCACCTTGAAATCGGGCCAGTGATAAAGATGCAGTGTATCCTGCGCCGCGATCACCAACGTCGCGCGATCGGGCGATAGCGTCAGTGCATTGATCGAACCTTTCAAGCGGGTCAGTTTCTCGACGGTATCGTCTACCTGCTGACCGCAGGCCTGCAACGTTAGAAATAACCACGCGAACAACCATCCAACTAGGGGCGGGCTTGCAGTTAATCGCAATGTTTTGGTCCCTGGATTCCTAACCATCTCCAACCAACTCAGTGATTATTTTTCCGTTGGCGTTCAATCGAATCGGGCGGCCATCGGCGGTTTGCAATTCCAGTCCGGGATCGACACCAAGCTGTCTGTAAATTGTCGCCGCCAAATCTTCTGGAGTCAGCGGCTGGTCGGTCGGCTCGCGGCCCTGTGCATCGGTCTTCCCGATGACGATTCCTTGAGGTGTTCCCCCTCCGGCCACCAGCACACTGAACGCTCGCGGCCAATGGTCTCGTCCGTCCATCGTATTCAACTTGGGCGTCCTGCCGAATTCGCCCATGACGACCACCAGCGTATCGTCCAGTAGTCCGCGATCGGCCAGATCATCGACCAGCCCGCTCACCGCTTGATCCAACTGGGGAATCAAACCGACTGGCTTGGTGGCACCCGTGTAGCCTTCCTTGAGCCGCAGGTACGCCCGATCGTGAGTATCCCATCCCGGAAAATTCACGGTCACAAATGAAACGCCACGCTCTACCAAACGCCGGGCAAGCAAGCAACTTTGCCCCGGCGTCGTCCAGCCGTACGTTTGCCGAACCTGATCGGGCTCCTCTTCCAAAGTGAACGCCTTTCTCACTTGAGGATCAGACACCAGCTCGACCGCATCTTGCCAGGCCCGATGGTCGGCAGCGACCCCCGTTTGATCGGCTTCCCGACGAAACCCATCCAGTCGACTCAGAAAATCTTGCCGCCGTTCCAATCGCTGTGCATTCAAGCCTGGATAGAACTGCAAACTTTCGACCTGAAAATCACGATGTTTGGGGTTACCACCCGTTTCGTAAGGAAGTGCCGACATCGGGAGATATCCAGCCGTTGAAAACTTGCCACCTCCAACGCGGTGATTGGGAATGGCGACGAATGAAGGCAAGTTGGATTCGCGGCCTCCCACATGCGCGACGGCACTTCCCAACACGGGGTATTCCAACGCCGGCGAAGGCCGATAGCCCGTCAGTAGATATTGTGTCGCCAGATTGTGTTCTCCCAGCGGCGAAGTCATGCTGCGAATCAACGCCATCCGATCCAGCCGCTTGGCCAGTTGTGGCAAACATTCGTTGATCCGAATACCTGCAATGGAAGTGGCAATCGTTTGCATCGGCCCCCGGATTTCGGTCGCCGCATTCGGCTTGGGGTCAAACGTCTCCAAATGGCTGGGACCGCCGTCGAGCCAGACCAGAATGCAGCGCCGTCGCCTGCGGGCCGCCTGCCATCGAGCAAATACTTGAGAATTCCAGGCGGTGATACCCAAGGCCGTCAACAGCCCAATACCCACGAAGTGTCGTCTCGGTATGCTGTCGCATCGCGGTACTCCGCGTTCGAACGATTGATGTCTATCGGACATTGCGATCCCTTTCTGGTTCCTTTGTTTTCTCAGTCTATCCGAAAAGGGGTCAGACCCTTTGGAGGCGAGTCGGTTTTATTGGGTTTAGGCCTCGCTGGAGAGGGTCAGCCCCCTTTTCGGATAGACTCTCAGTGATTGGTCACAAACTCACGGCTTGCCAAAATGCTCCATACCAAATCTTGCCACATTTGACGACGATCCTCTTCGCTTGTTGCTTCTTGAAGTACGGCTAACCAATATTCATTCTCTACCGCGCGCGGCGAACGCGCATACGCCAATCGGTATATCTGCTCGAGCATTGACTCATCGTCCCAGCCTTCGTTCAACCACTTTGCCAATCGCCCGTCTGGATCCAGCAGTCGCTGGTTGATCCACTGACCGTTGATCAACTCTAGCGCCGCCGCAGTCGTCAGTGCCGGCTCCCGATTCACTGCGTCACATCCTTCGCTGCGGTCGCAGCCTCCCAACGCAACGACTTCTTGTTCCGTTTGCGGCAACACCAGGCGAACCGCTCGCTCCACGCGATCCTTCTCGTCCTTCAAGGCCTCCCGTTCCAGCGGCGTTCCCGTCACACGACAAATCGCATCCAGCAGAACCACTGCGGGCAGCCGATGCTCGTGGAATCTCAGCAACCAAGGCGACTGAGGATCATTCATGTCGATCTCCGTAGAGCGTTGCCAAGTCGCTGACAATACAATTTCACGCATCAAGGGTCGCAAACGGTATTCTCCCTTGCGGAACTTGGTGGCCATCTGTCGCTTGAGATCTGCTTGGGCCGATGGATTGGTGCGGCGAAAATCGTCCACCGGTTCAAAAAACGCCCGCCCCATCGCCAGACCAAACACGCGATTGACAATGCTGTCGGCAAAGTACGGATTGTCCTCCGATGTCAGCCATCGTGCTAATTCTACACGAGGGTCCGGAGAAGATACCGACACTTCTTCCGATTCAATTCGAGGAATCGCTTTCTGGCCCGTTCGCGGATTGATCAGCCCGCCCACTTGATTCATCCCCAAGGGTCGCCTGTAATCCAGTTTGTCAAACATGGCCGCCAAAGAGTAATAGTCATCTTGCGTCCACCGATCCAGCGGATGGTTGTGGCACTCGGCGCATCGCAAGCGAACCGACAGCCACACTTGTCCAAATTGTTCGGCCTGACGTCGAGGGTCGGTCGATGCCGAATAGAACGCCACGGCGGGATTGTCATCGACACTGCCGAGCGCCATCAGCATACGTTCCGCCATCTGATCAAGAGGCGTATCCTGCCTCACTTGTTCTCGAATCCAGTCATGAAAGGGAGCCGCCATCGCGACATCGTTGGCGACACCGACCCGAAACCAATCCGAGATATGAGCCGACCACAAATCGACAAAGGCTTCACTGGCCAACAACTCATCGACCAGGCGAACGTATTTGTCAGGAGTCGAATCAGCGATGTAGTTTGCAGCCGAATCTGGATCCGGCAGCCGTCCGGTCAACGTCAGATGCAATCGCCGAAACAACGTCTCATCGCGGGCCAACGGCGGCGGCACCAATCCCATCTGGCTCCAGCTCGCATGAATGGGGACATCAATCCAGTTAAACTCGTCCCAGGATTCTCGATCCACCGCCGGACCAAAGGGAACATCGATCTGCAACAAATTCGTCTGAGTCAGATAGCGAACCAGAACAAAGTGCGTTCCTGGTCGATGCACCGTTAGCTGAGAACCGCCAGGCGAAAGCTCAATCGCTGATTCGTCCAAAGACTGAGCGACGGCCCACGCCGAAACATCGACTTCATGCACTTCCTTCTCTCGATCAACTTGGGACTCGCCATCGTTGCCGACAAAATTGCCATCGAAATTACCATCCGTAAAGCGGCGGAAACTTGCCGTGACCGATAATCCGGATCGATCTCCCACTTTCAAAGTCGTTTCGTTCGTAAGCCGGGGCTGAATTTCAACCAACGTGTGGCCGGAGTTGCGGTCGGCTCCCTGGCGAATCCAGGTCGTCAAAACATGATACGCTTCGGAATCGGAAGAGATTAGCTCGCCACCACCGTGCGCCATTTCTCCCATCGCTTTTTGAACCAGCAAACTTCGATCTGGTTTGGCAGGATAGACACGCCGGCCTTTCCCTTCCTGAGCGATGGTACGATAGTCGAATTCGGCATCGCCACCAAAGAGCGATAACCGAAACCCGTTCTGACCGCTGGCCGCACCATGGCACTGAGCCGCATTGCATCCGTAGCGAGTGAAGACCGCCATCACCTGGGTATCAAAATCGACTCGCGACTCATCGGCGTGAACAGCGCGTTGCGGCTCGTCGCTTTGAGATGAAATCACGGGAGTGGCAAATGTAATCGCCGTTCCGCAAAAAGTAACCAAGCCAAACAGAATGACACTGAGTACCCCATGGCTCGGTTGCAAACGCTTGCAATTCAAGACACATGCAATGGAATCGCACCGCTTCCTTTGCCAGGCGCGAACGATCGCCTTGCTCGCCGCGGCAAAGAACTTTGCGGCTATTGCCCGTGGTAATTCTCGGCCCATTGTTTCAACCAGGTCTGGCTGTATTGGTTTCCGTAATTCTCAAGCACTCCTCCGTCGACGATTGCCTTGCATGCTTGACCCAATCGACGACGAAACGCTGGATTAGCTTCCGCTTGGGCAACTACTTTTTTAGCGGCCTCTTCGATTTCCTGTTCGGTCGATTCCTTGCGAATCACGGGCGCGAGTAAGGGACGCAGATTGACTTCTTCGGACGCCATCGGCCGACGCTCGGGGCCCCTCAGTCTGGCAATGGCCTCGTCGGTGGGAGGTTCAATTCCGGCCGCTTCGGCCATCGCTTTGCAGATTTTCGGTGCGTCGCTCTGATCGCTGGGCTGGACCAACGCAAAATTGGCAGTCACTTTGCCGTTTTTGACCACCAACACGGTCAGCGTCATCTTGCGGTTCAGACCCAGCGCTCCGTTGCCTTCGCGACCTTCGGGGGACATCGCCAGCAGCATTGCTGGAAGGGATCCAACTGCGGAACGCGCCCAGCGTCGTGTCTCCGTCATATCATCGGTCAGTAACACCATTGCGGTGTCAAAATGTTCCCGCTGAGAACCTGAATACAAATCGACCGTGCGAATCAAACCAAAGGCAGGGCGTGTCACTTCGTGAACGAACACCAACACCAGCGGCTTGTCTTTGTTCGAAGGAAGTCGCACCTCACCACCGTCCGGCATAGTTGCCGAGACCAACGGAAATTCCGGCAGCGTTTCACCCACTTGCGGCCCGGAAAACTCTTCGTCTTGCTCGTTTTGTTTGTCTTGCTCATCTTGCTCGTTTTGTTTTGGCGGCGACTCGATGAGGCGATGGTCAGCCTGCGGATCTTTCGCCTGACTGTCCTGAGCAAAAAGAGCGTTCGCTGAAATTCCAACGAATGTAAAAACCAAGAATCCCGTGAATGAAACTGACCCGTGCATCTTGTTGATTCCTGTGTTCAAGTAAATCGACATTTCTTTCGATGTCTTTTGTTAATCAATTATCCTCGACCAGTCAGTCGCTGGCTAGCTGCGCACCCGTTTGGGCCATCGCATCCAACAAGCCTGATTAACGATCAAAGATGTGATAGCCTGAAAAAAAATCTCGGAGTATTTGTTGCTCGAAGACTCGCAAGGAAGTTAAAATCAATCGTACTCACAATTTTCAGATGTCGTTACTCCTAAACGCAATCAAATGTTAAATATTTAACAAAACTGAACAGATGAAATTCCATTCCCGTCGCAACGCCCAGCAAGCGACTCGTGTCAGTCGCTCGAACTTGCTGCCGCAGACAGATCTCGGTCCGTGGACCTGTCTGGACTGCGGGCGAGCCGAAAAGCGGAAACGTTTGTTGGGACGTTTTGGAAAATTTCGTTGCCCCGATTGCGGTGGTCCTGTACAACGCGCGCCGAGAACGTCCGGTGCGAGTCCCGTTGGTTCGCAAGAGGATGTAAGGAATTGTCCCGAAGTAAATTCCCGGCCTCAAAGTCAATCATAACCCGAAGCGTAAGCGAGGGACCGCTCCAAGTTGGATATGCCGTCCCTCGCTTACGCTTCGGGTTATGATGGAAATACGAATGTTATTTTGTCGATTGGCTCGATTGGCATTCGACCAGTATCCGGTTCATATAAAACTCAGACCCAAAACGCAGGAGCAAAAACCATGTTTGCAAAACCTAAACCAGAACATCATTGGCTCAATCAACTTGTCGGCAATTGGGATTTCGAGCACTGTTGCACGATGCCCGATGGCAGCCAGTCATCCACGCCTGGAAAAATGACTTGCCATTCACTCGGCGGCTTGTGGCTGATTTGCGAAAGTGGCCACGAATCGGAAGAAGGAGATTCGTGGTCCTCGATCATGACGCTTGGATTTGACCCAGCTCAAAATCAGTATGTGGGGACTTTCGTCGGTTCGATGATGGACAACATCTGGTACTATCGTGGCGTGGTGGACGAATCGGGAAAAAGACTGCCGCTCTCATCGGAAGGCCCCAAGTTCGACGGCACCGGAATAGGGCAGTACCGTGACACGATCGAACTCATCGACGCAGATACTTGGCTGTTTACCAGCGAGATGTTAACCGACGATGGAGAATGGGTGAAGTTCCTCGATGGCAAACACTTTCGGTCGAAAAGCTGACTCCGTTGTAAAAAAGCCAACTAAGTTTAGTCCGCCTGTTTAGGTGGCAGCTCTATTGCGCCACCCTCGCTGTGGCCAATCAATCCGAATTATTTGACCAAATCAACGAAAAATGTTGAATCGGGTCCACTCGCTGGTTACCATAGCAAAATTGAAAAATCCGTTATCCCATCCATCCCTTGTTTCATTTTAGCCCTCGTGCTGAAGTTCCTCTGTTCCTCTGGAGAAGACCTGACATGATGAAAAGCGTTGTTGGCATTGCCATTGTTTGTCTCTTTGCCCTCTCACCCGCCTTGCAGGCAGCCCCCCTTCAGTCCCAGAAAAAAGAAAGTCAGAAACAACTGAAGCAGGACGAGACCAAAAAGCAGGACAAAGCCAAGAAACAAGACAAGACCAAGAAACAAGTCGAGGTCGATCAACAGGACGAAGTAAAGAAACAGGATTCGACCAAGAAGAAGCAGGGCGAGGTAAAAAAGGACGATACCAAGAAGCAGGACGATACGAAAAAACAAGGTGACGCGAAGAAGCAGGGCGACACAAAGAAACAAGATGAGAAAGGCAAGGATGAAAAGGGCAAGGACGAGAAAGGGAAGGGCGACAAAGCGAAAGACGAATTTGCGTTCACTCTCGAAAATATTTTCTCTGAAAAGGGCTATTTTGGTCCCACCGCCAGGAGTTCCGCATTTTCCGCTGACGGTCGATACGGCGCCTATCTCTATCACCCCTATGCCGAACGTCGGCATGGCGTCGACATCTGGGTCTACGATTTCGAAGATGGATCAACCAAACGACTGACCTCCGTCTCCAAGTTGGTTGAATTCCAGGAAAACACTCGCAAAGTAAAAAATGATCGCATCGAACGTCTGAAGAAGAAAGCCAAGGCTGAACCTGCCAAGTCGGACGCGTCGAAGGCGAACGACGAGAAAAAGAAAGAAGACGCAAAAAAAGACGACGATGAGAAAGATGAGGAGGACGGCGACGGAGACGATGAAGATGGAGACGATGAGGATGGAGACGATGAGGATGGAGACGATGAGGATGGAGACGATGAAGATGGAGATGGAGATGATGAGGACGGAGACGATGAAGATGGAGATGGAGATGATGAGGACGGAGACGGTGAGGACGGAGATGACGAGGATGGAGATGACGGAGATGGAGACGATGAGGATGGAGATGACGAAGAGGAAGAAAAGAAACAGCAAGACAAGAAACAGGACGAAAAGACCAAAGGAAAATCAGGGATCGATGAATCGGGTGACACGGTCACCGATGACGATGCGGATGCCCAGCGAGCCCCTCGCTATGGCGGCATTTCTTCCTTCGTCTGGCATCCGACCGAACACCGTATGCTGTTCGTCTCTGCCGGCGATGTGTACGAACTCGACGTAGAAAAAGATATGATCACCCGGCTTTGTCGTACCGAAGCGTCGGAATCCCAGGTCGCCTACCTGCCGAAAGGGAACGGGTTTTTGTACTCTTCCAACAATGTCGTCTACAGGGTTCTGTTCGGGCGACACTACATCGAGCAACTCAACCCACGCCTTCCCTCCGGCCAGTCCCTTCACAATTTCAAACTGAGTCCGGACGGCAAGAAAATGGTGCTGGTGTCTCGCACTCAGCCTGCGGCATCCGGAGCAGATCGAAAAGTGGATATCATTCGCTACCGAGACCGGTTTGCCAAATCGGATTCCATTTCGCGAACCGTTTCAGATGACGAAGTCAAACCCTACAATACCTACGTCTACTTGTTTGAGGTTTCCAAGGCAAAAACCGAAGAGGCCAAACTGATCGAACTCTTCGTCAAGCAAGTCAACGGTCCACGTGACATCATCAGCAATCCCGAATGGTCACTCGATAGTAAGGCGGTCACCTTTTGCTTTTTTGATCAAGCGACCTCCGACGTTCAGATTCTGGTGGGTAAGCTACCCGACAAGAAAAAGGATGCGGCCAAGGACACGAAGGAAGCCCCCAAAGAAGCTGCGGAGGGAACTCCTGACTCGATTGAGAAAAGCCCAGCGCGGATTGTCTACCATTTCCGGCACTTTGGAGGCCCCAATACTCCCGGAATGGTGTCGCCGCAATTTGGCCCGGACAGCAAATCGATTATTTTTGTCAGTGAGATTTCTGGGTTCCGCCAATTGCATTTACTGGAGACCGTGTACGAGTCCGTCACCCAGTTGACCAGCGGGAACTTTGAAGTCTATCCATTTCATATCTCTAAAGATCACAAGACTCTATTTGTAACCTCGACCAAGGATCACCCTTCTCGCTCGATGGTTTACCAAGTGGATATTCCCAGCGGAGAGATGAAACAGCTCAGCCCGGAATCCGGTGATTACGGGGCTGTTGCGGTGAGCGATGACGGTCAGAGAATGCTGACCACCTTCGTCAAGTTTGGTCAGCTGGTCGAGTTTTATGCGTTTGAAGGAGAGGAGTTGAAAGCCCTCACGGATTCGCACCCTGAAAAGGCGAAAAAGCTTACCGAAGCCACGCCAGAATTCTTTGAATATAAGAACCGTCATGGCCAGAAGATCTACGGCAAGATGTTCAAGCCCGAAGGATGGGACAAGTCCAAAAAATATCCGTTGTTGATCTATGTCTACGGAGGACCGCTGGGCACTCGCCATTCCGTCAACGATGGAAGCTATAGCTCCGATGGTTATTTTTTCAATTCCTACATGGCACGTCAGCACAACTATGTAACGGTTGTCATCGATCCGCGCGGACAATCCGGTTACGGGGCGTTGTTTGAGAAGGCCAATTACGAGGAGGTCGGAAAACCCCAAGTCGAAGACCTGGTCGACGGCGTCAAATACCTGGCCAAGCATGCCGGAGCCGATCCGGAACGCGTCGGTGTGTACGGCTGGAGTTTTGGCGGTTTCCAAACTCAGATGTGTCTGTACACGGAACCGGATGTCTTCCAGGTGGGAATCGCCGGTGCCGGGCCTACCGAGTGGGAGAACTACAACTCGTGGTACACCACCGGAACGGTCGGCCCCTCTCGCAAGGGAGTTCCCGATCAGAAAAAATATTCGCTCCGTCCCCTGGCGAAAAATCTCAAGGGGCAATTGCTGCTGATCCACGGAGTCGAAGACACGAACGTTCTGTTCCAGGACACCGTCAACATTTATCGGGATCTACTCCAGGCCGGTAAGGAAACGAACGTCGAACTGTTCATCGATCCAACCGGCGGCCACGGCTTGGGCGGCGATGTCAAACGGCTCAACCGCTACCGCAAGTACGAACAGTTCCTGCTGCGAACACTCGGAAAGAACGATCCTGAATCATCCGAGAAAGCCAAGTAGAACACGGCCGAAGTCGCTCGTCTTGAGCGTTCGCATGTGGCGGATCGGGACGATAATCGTCCCGATCCCACAATCGCGAAGAGGTTGTGAGTTCTTTGATGCTACGACTTCGTCAATGACCACGATGCGCGTCTTGCTTTCCACCGCGGCTTCGCCCGCAGCACCCTCTCTCTGTTTGATTGTGTTATAATGCCAGGAACTGAAGTTGCACGCTATGGGAGACGTAACCGTTCACGAACTCGCATCGTTTAACTGCGACGCAGAGGAATTGGATGAGTTTCCAGTATCCATCACCCAGGAATTTAGACGCCTCATTTCCCACGACGAGCATTTTCATTGAGCAGCTATAAAATCAGGGAGCGTCATCCTGGCAACGGGCGGTTTCAATTCCGACTCAAACAAAGCTCAAATCCGATGAAAAAGAACAGCGACCGAAACGCCGAACTGAGACGGCACCGAAAAAGGCTCGATGCAAGGAAACAGAAGCACTCGACGGACGATGCTCCGCATTATTTTTCGTGGAAGCATCCCCAACAGTTGTTCGAGATCGACTATCCCGCTCACTGGAAACTTTCCGTCGACAAGAAAGACGGGTCGATCTCCATCACCCACCCCAGCATGGACCCGCTACTGGGGATGGATATTTTTCGGATGCAACTTCAGGTCGATACCCAGATCATCCAGGATTCCGGTCATTGGGAGGAAATTGCAACGGGAATGTTCGAAAGCACGGGCACAGGAAAAAATGTCCGCCACGATCCGACGATCATTTACCCAAACTATACCGCCGACCGACCTGAAGAAGGTCAAGGCGGGCGACGATGGTTTATGCTGGCCAACGATCTGATTTTGTGTGCCTCGACCAATTTTCCGGATGGCCAGCAGCAAATTTGGGAACCCATTTTTGACCGGGTATTGTCGTCGCTACGGGTGCATCGGGAAGACCATCAACTGGCGGTTCGCTTGATGTCCAAAGTCAAACAACATGTGGCCGAACTCCGGCCCAACGAACCGATGGAATCGGCGGGGTTGACATTGAAATTTGGCAATGCCGAAGTGTCGATCGGCAATTTGCTTCATGTCGTAAAGCGAAACCCGGAATCGATGGATGCGTTGGTAGAAGAATTCTGCCAGGGCATTTTTTCCGCCGTCCACCGCAAAACAAAGTTGGGTCAGGAGCCATGGGAAGAAGTACGCACTTGCATCCTGCCGCTGATCAAGTCCGATCAGGACATTGAGCAACAGAACGGCGCTGTGATGCAAACGCCGCCGGACGGCGAACGTCATCCGTTGAGCGACTTGGTGAGTACCAGTTGGCTGGTCGACCTCCGTATTTGCTATGCGATCGATGGCGAACATACCTTCCGGCTGATCAATCATTATGATTTACAGCGTTGGAACATCGATGTGGATGAATTGCATTCGGTCGCGATCGAGAATTTGAGCCATGGGCCGCGACCCGATCTTATCGGCGGCGCGATCGGGGGCGAACGGATGCCGGGTTTTGCGATGCTGCAACCCCACAATGGAGTGGCAAGTAGTTATGTGCTGCTTCCTGATTTCTTCCAGTTCCTGTCACCGCACCTGGGTCGCGAAATTCAGGTGGCGATTCCATCGCGCGATGCACTGGTGATTTTTTCAGGAGGCGATCACGATCGTTCGCGAATTTTGGCGGCAGTCCAGGAAGACTACAAAACGACCGATCGCCCTCTCTCAGACCGCCTCTTCGCTGTCACACCCGACGGCATCGCGCTCGCGTGAACGAACCGTCAGGCATAGAACGATTGAGGTAATTGATGGCCAAGCCTAATCACGGGTCAGCATCAGCGCCCGGTCACATCAACTTCATCGGAGAGCACCCCTTTCCAGAGATGATTCCACTGAAATAGATTTACCGATGTTATCTCTCGCTTTATTCTCAATTTGCTTTCTGAAGTAGATGACACGTTGAAAAAGAGCACGGTGACTTTCGATAAAATCAAGTTCCGTTCGTCTTGCATATTTGATTCGACAATATTTGAAAGCGATGAATTCCTGCCGAGCCTGAATGTTCAATTGGAAGAACACGTTCTGTCGCTTGAAAACCGGGCATTCTTCTTCGAGCGCCAGTTCCAACTTGCCATTGATTGAGATAAGATTACGACTAGATGATTAAAGACAAACAATGCTTCCAAATGTTTGACCTCGCTAGAGCAAGTGCAGAAATCGCAGAACTTGGCGACGAACGGGGAAAACACGAATTTTTTTAGATGCTGTCGGAGCCTTGGCAATTCTTTGCAAAGGTCGCGAATTCTCAGCTGGCGAAATCGAGCGAATTATTGGAAAGCCCAATCGTGTCAAAGACAACGATGCTGGTAAAATATGGGAATACGACTGGTCTGACACACATGGCCCAATTAACTATACGTCATCGACACCTTTTCAAATCATAAACGGAGTATGTACCGGTTTAGCTCCAGATGAATAGACGGCTTAGGGCCGTAGAGTCAAAAAATTCAAACGGCTTGTTAGTCGTTGAAAATACTCTTTGGCAATTTGGTTCTTGACGATTGAGAGACTGAAATCCCATTCAACCATTTGGAGAGCCCAGCAATGGACACAACTGAACAACGATTTGAAAAACTTTTGAAGAACGAAAAACGGGGATTGATTACTGCAGGGGAGGCGGCTGCAAGCATCTTGTTGATACTTGTCGAAGCACAATTTCCCCACAACATCTACGATCGTCTGTCAGGCCAGATTGAAGAAGAGGTCAACCGTCGCTTGAGAGATATTGGAACGGGGTCTTTACGGTGGGAACCATTCCTAATCGGTGAACCGATGCCTGACGAAGAGGTTGAGAGAATCAATAATCGTCTTCGAAGTTTTTCTAAGACCATGGAGTCAAAAAATTCGAACGAATGCTGAAAATGTTAATTTATGTAACGACACAAGAAGTAATTGATAGCAAAGTGTTTCTTGTAGCTGAACCATTAATCACCACGACTGGCATCGAGAATGATGAAGCTGAGTGGGAAGGAGAACTGTTTATACTTGACGACAATACGACAAAATCAATTGGAGTCAGGCATGTTCTACTTAGTTTGATGAACGAAGTTGGTTTGCGGTGGCAAATCAGTGGAGACTCGTTGCCTGCGCCACCGTTTTTTTTAACTAGTGACAAATCTCAAGTCGCTTTATTTGACGGTGGGATCAACTTGGATCCTAGTGACTTGTTGATGTGTCGCATAGGCGAGTCTGTGTGGAATGCCTTGGCAGTTAAAGTTGTGAAAGTATTTTGGTGGAAGTAAATATGATTGCTAAAAATACGGTAACTGTTAAGTAATTGCTCTTTCCTGATTTTTGAAATTTTGGCCATACTGTTG
>CAYPXY010000049.1:0-29348 GCA_964414815.1 uncultured Pirellulaceae bacterium
GTGCCACTTCGACCGACGGTTCACACACCACGCGCACATTCACGATTGAAATCGGTGATGTGGATGAGTTCGATGTGGGGGCAGTCACCGATACCAATGCCGGAGCCAATACCGTGGCTGAAGACGCCGCAATTGGAACAGAAGTCGGTATCACGGCCTTTGCTCAAGACCTCGACGCAACGACGAATGCCATTACCTACATTCTCGATGATAGTGCGGGTGGTCTGTTCGCGATCCATGCAACCACCGGGGTGGTCACCGTTGCAGGCGCACTGGATTACGAAACGGCGACCAGCCACAATATCATCGTCCGAGCCACCAGTCAGGACGGTTCGTCCTCGACCGAGACGTTTACCATCAATGTCACCGACGTCAATGAAGCGGGTGTTGGTCCGGTCAGTGATACCGATGCCGATCCTGATTTCGTGATGGAAAACAGTTTGATCGGAACCACGATTGGGGTCGTTGCCTTCGCTGACGATCCGGACGGAACCGATTCGGTATCGTATTCGCTTGACGATAGTTCCGGTGGTCTGTTCGCCATCGATGCCACGACGGGAGAAATCACGGTAGCGGGCGCCATCGATCGAGAAACAAGCGGATCAACGCTCGATATCACGGTTCGCGCGACATCGACGGACGGTTCACACACCACGCGCACGTTCACGATTGAAATTGGCGATGTGGATGAGTTCGATGTGGGGGCTGTCACCGATATCAATGCCGGAGCCAATACCGTGGCTGAAGACGCCGCAATTGGAGCAGAAGTCGGAATCACAGCGTTTGCCGAAGACCTGGACGCGACCAACAACCAGATCACCTATACGCTCGATGATAGTGCCGGCGGTCTGTTCACGATCCATGCAACTACAGGTGTGGTAACCGTTGCAGGCGCACTGGATTATGAAACGGCGACCAGCCACAATATCATCGTCCGAGCCACCAGTCAGGACGGTTCGTCCTCGACCGAGACGTTTACCATCCATGTCACCGACGTCAACGAATGGGGTGTGACTGCTCCTGTGGACGTCAACCCAGCCGCCAATAATGTCAATGAAGACACCGGCAACGGTACCTACGTTGGAATTACAGCCTACGCGGAAGATGCAGACGCGACTCAAAACCAAGTGACGTATTTGCTGATCGACAATGCGGGTGGACGATTTACGATCGACGCGAACACTGGCATGGTCACGGTTGCCAACGGCAACTTGCTGGACTATGAGGCTCAGTCCGTTCATCAGATCACCGTTCGGGCTACCTCACAAGACGGCTCGGTGGCGGATTCGGTTTTCACCATTTTCCTCAACGATGTTAACGACGAACAGGAACTGATTCGCAACTTGCCGTTGTCGCTCAACCGCGGCGCCCATGCCACGATCAATAGTGCCCTGTTGTTGACAACGGACCAGGACAATACTCCAGTGAAACTGGTGTATACGATCTTGAGCCAACCGGTTCATGGCGTGATTCAGGTCGATGGGCAACCTGCAACCAGCTTTACCCAAGCCGACATCAATGCCGGGCGGGTCACCTACCAACATGACAACAGCTTTTCGACTTCCGACGAGTTCGTGTTCTCGGTTGACGACGGTGCGGGGACGAGTACGGTCTCGCAATTCCAGATTGTGGTCGCAACCGTCAACGAAGCTCCCGTGGGAACACCCGATCTGTATACGATATACAGCGGTACCCTACTAAATGCCACGACCAGTGTGCTGGCTAACGATTTGGATCCGAACTCCGATCCAATGACGGCCACCCTGGTCTCCGGTCCCACCCGCGGGATCATCCAGTTCCATTCGGATGGCACGTTTACTTACCAACCGTTTTTGGGGTTTGTAGGAACCGATAGTTTCAGCTACACCCCTCACGATGCGGCATCGACCGGCAACCTGACATGGGTCACGATCCAGGTCGATCCGGGAGTATCGCTTCCGGGGACCTCGACCGGCGGGGGCTCCGGTTCTGGCTCCGGTTCTGGCTCCGGTTCTGGCTCCGGTTCTGGCTCCAGCCCCAAGGGGGATAGCGGTCCAACGGACAGTGGGTCGGATTCACCGAGAGACTCCCAGGACAAAGGCACGGTTTCCAATGTTCCAACCAACCAGTCGCCTCAGGGAGTTGGACGGGAAGCCGGTCGGTTCGGTGTAGGAGATGATCAACAAGGATCGTCATCCGGATCCGGTCGAGTAGGTATCCATGATGGCAGTGATTCTGAAAATTCAAATGATCGGCGCAGTAAGAACGGCGTTTTGGCCATCCATAAGGAACTCGACGACCCTGCGTTTTCGGATACGGCCCTTTGGTATCAGTCCAGCTATCTGGCCAGTGACCGGGCGGCGTTCGACCGAGAGAGCCAGAAGGGGCCTCACTTCAAGCTGATGACGCCCCAGTATGTCTATGACAAAACTCTCTGGGAAGTTGCCCGACTGGAGGAAATGGCCAACGACATGGTTTCGATCAACTGGAACTCGATGGAAGTCAAGTTCTCGACCGCCATCAGCCTGGGAACCATCGGTTATTTGCTCTGGTCATTAAAGAGCGGAGTGCTGGCGACGGCCGCCATCGCTCAAACACCCCAGTGGAGATTCATCGACCCGCTGCCGGTGCTGGATCAATACGCGATTGCAACGGGGCAGGAACAGGTAGATGATCTGGATCAGATGTTTGAGTAGGGCAGGGAAGGGTCGAATTTCTGTATCTGAACCGGTTGTAACGAATGTGCCGGCTGCAAAAAACTTGCGTTTGTGCACTTTTCGAAGTGCGGTCGGTTGTTTAAAGCTAGATTTTCGCAGTCTTTGCCGAATGGATCATGGCGCCATTTCATAAAATTCTCGACAACCCATTCTCATGTTTCGAATCAAACCAGCAGCCCGCCTGGCAATCACGATCGGCTTTGTTAGCCTGTCGTTGATCTGTCTGGCAATGGGCCTGAACCTGATTCCCGATCCGCGCGAAGCCGAGGCTGACAAGCGGGTGAGTATTGTCCGGTCCATGGCAACCTGTGTTTCAACCTATGCCGAACACAATCGCTCCACCGATCTACAGCGATTGCTGGACCGAATGGTTACGGTTGAGCCGAGGCTGAAGTCGTTGGGGCTGAAGCGAAAGCAAGGCGATCCCTTCACCGCCGGTCCACATGTGGAAAGCTGGAAAGGAACGTCTCAAGACCATTCGGCACTTGACCATGTTTCGGTTGAAATTTTCTGCAACAACCAGAAGTGGGGCGAACTGGAAATGGTATTCCAGCAAGGCGGCCAGCAGTCAAGTCGGTCTCTACTTGGATTCCCGGGTTCGCTCATTGCCTTTCTTTGTTCAACGGTGACGCTGGCAACCTGGTACGTGCTGCACCGCACTTTCCGTTATTTGAATCCGTCCACGATTGTTCCTGACCGCGTTCGGTCCGCACTCGATTCGATTGCGAGCGGTCTGGCCATGATTACACCGACGGGCGAAATCGCTCACGCCAACAAGGCATTTGGGAAAATTGTTCGTCAGGATCCCGATGGCGTGGTGGGGCAGAAAATCGATGCGTTTGACTGGGCGCTGGAAAACGATATTCCGAATGAACTGCCTTGGGATCGTACTCGGCGATTCAAAGAAGCTATATCGGGGGAAGTGGTTGAAGCCAGATTTCACAGCGGTGTCGCCCAAAAATACATGGTCAACTCGACTCCCATCTGCAATGCAAGCGGGCAACTGCGCGGGATGCTGGTCAGTTTCGAAGACGTGACGGCACTGGAAGCCAAAAAAGCTGAGCTGGCCAAGATTATCCAGACCGTCCGACAGTCGCGAGATGAAGTTCAGCGGCAAAATGAGCAGCTCAACTTCCTGGCCAACTACGACTCGTTGACTCGATGTATGAACCGTCGATCGTTCTACATGGAGTTCGAACGGCTCTGGGGGCGAGCGCTCAAGCATCCGTTGACCGTGATGATCATGGACATCGACTACTTCAAAAAGATCAATGATAATCATGGCCACGCCACCGGCGACGAAGTGTTGCGCACCCTTGGCCAACGGCTACACGATACAATTGGTGATCGTGGAACTGTATGCCGGTATGGGGGCGAGGAGTTTACTTGTTTACTTCCCGATAGGGACTTCAAGTCTTGTTGTGCCCTGGCAGAAGAAGTCCGAGTCGCGATCGAGCGAGAACCGATTGCCGGGCTCAACGTGACCACCAGTATCGGTATTTCCAATCAAACACTCGGGGCGGTCGATCCGCAAACCATGCTCGATCAGGCCGACCAATGTCTCTATGTGGCCAAACGAAATGGGCGCAATCAGGTGGTGAGGTTTGATCAGATGGATCAGTACCCGAATGCCGCAACCCCTTCTGCTTCGCCATCAGAAACACCCATCAACGAGCCATCGTCCTCCCAGCGGGAATGTGCGTTTGTTCACAAAGTCGGGGAGATCGAGTACAGTGCGGTGACAGGGTTGCTCTCGGCACTATCGTATCGAAGCAGTGAGACGGCGGAGCATTCGATTCGCGTGGCCGACTTGGCGGTGGATATTGGTAGAGAGTTTCTATCCGGCCGGGAATTGTACTACTTGGAAATCGCTGCGCTCATGCATGATATCGGCAAGATCGGTGTACCGGATTCGGTCTTGAACAAGCCCGCCCAACTGACAGGAAGCGAATGGGAAGTGATGAAGCGGCATGAAGAAATCGGAATTGCGATCGTCGAAAGCTCCTTCTCTTGCGCCCCGCTTACGGAAACGATCCAACACTATTTTACGCTTCGCAATCATCCGAAAGCCACTTCCGAAACCAGGGACAGCAAGCAATCAGTGATCGCACAGATTTTGTATGTTTGCGATGCGTTTGACTCGATGACCTCGGATTCTGTCTATCGGCGTGCGAAGACGTCGAGTGATGCACTTTCCGAGTTGCAGAAAAACACCCCCGGCCAGTTTTCACGGGAAGTGGTGTCAGCGCTGATGAATTACGTCGAAGCCGGACGGTTGCGACCACGTCAGGTGATGGAGCCTGCGCTGCTGCGGCCATACGATGTCTATGATCGGTATCAACCACCCGAAGACTCCGTTCCGGAAAACGTGCTGCTACCCGATCATCAACCGGACGAGATGGGGCTGGAAAAGTTGATTGCGCTGGCCGACGAAGTGGCTTCGATGACGATGTTCTCCGGTGTGGAAAGTAGTCTCTCGGGGACGTTTCAACTGCAGAAGAACAAAAGTTGAAATTCTCGTAAACGGGTCCTGAACTTTTTCTGTCCCTAACGGTGTCCCTAACGGTGTCCCTAACGGGACCGACATCATCAAAAGCTCCCGCCTTGCCCTTCCGGGAAGTTAGCCCGATAATCGGGTTTCTTTTAACCGAAGGATCGCAATGGCTGTTTCTGATCTAAAATCACTGCTTGGGAAAACCGTCCTGATCACGGGTGGGACCGGATCGTTCGGTATGACGATGGTGAACTATCTTCTGGCTAGAGGCTGTTCAGAGATTCGTATCTTCAGCCGGGATGAACTGAAACAGGAGGAGATGCGAATCCGTCTGGCCAATCCCAACGTCAAGTTCTACATTGGCGACGTGCGAGCGTTTGCCAGTGTCAACCAAGCGATGAAGGGAGTCGATCTGGTGTTTCATGCAGCCGCCATGAAACAGGTTCCTTCCTGTGAATTCTTTCCCATGCAAGCCGTGGATACCAACGTATCGGGGAGCTGCAATGTTTTTGAGTCGGCGATTGCCAACGAAGTTGAATGTTGCGTTTGTCTCAGCACCGACAAAGCCGTCTACCCCGTCAATGCGATGGGGATGACCAAAGCGTTGATGGAAAAGGTGGCTCAGGCGACCGCCCGACGTCTTTCCGAGTCGGAAACCCGAATCTGCATGGTTCGTTATGGCAACGTGATGTATTCCCGCGGATCGGTGATTCCGCTGTTTGTAAGACAGATCGTTGAATCCAGACCATTGACGATTACGGATTCGCGGATGACCCGTTTTATGCTTCCACTTCCTCAGTCGATCGAACTGGTTCATTACGCGTTTACTCATGCGAAACAGGGCGACCTGTTCGTGAAGAAAGCTCCTGCCTGTACGATTGAAACGCTGACACAGGCACTCAAGAGTCTGTTCCGCAGCGATGCTCCTCTACGAAGGATCGGAAATCGGCACGGAGAGAAAATCCATGAAGTACTAGTCAGTGCAGAAGAGCTACGCCGCAGCGATGACCTGGGTGAGTTCTATCGTGTCAAGATGGACCAGCGAGATCTGGATTACTCGAAGTATCTGGACGAGGGGGATCCGGATCTCAATTCCATGCTGGATTATTCATCGGATCGAACGCAGCAACTTTCCGTAGAGCAAGTGAAAGATTTGCTGATTCAAATTCCGGAAATCCGCTCGACGGCGGATTGCTAGTGAAAGCCGGTCTAGTGTAGCGTCCCCCCTGAGAATTCCTGGCATTTCTATCGATTTTGATCCGGTTTTCGATTAAAGTGATGAGCAGCGACTTAATTATCCCTTCTGTCTCCTTCCAAACCCGGAGAAGATTATGCCGATTGTACTTGTTGTTGACGATTCGCCGGTTGACCGAAAACTGATCGATGGACTGCTCAAGCCCAAGCTCGACTGGCTCGTTGAGTTTGCCGAGAACGGTACTCAAGGGCTTAAAATGATCGATGAGATCTTTCCCGATGTCGTCATCACGGATATTCAGATGCCGGAAATGAACGGCATCGAATTATGTGCTGAGGCCAAAGCAAAGTATCCGCTGGTTCCCATTGTGTTAATCACGGGCAAGGGAAGTGAAGAGCTGGCGGTCGAAGCGCTTGCCGCTGGTGCCGCCAGCTATGTGCCCAAAAGTGCACTTGCGGTTTCGCTGCTGGAAACCGTTGAACAGGTTCTGGCACTGTCACAGCATCTCAAGTCACGCGATTTTCTCCAGAAGTATAACACCAGTACCCGCTATCAATTTGCCATCGACAATGATCCGGCCCTGATCGCGATGCTGGTCGATTTCGCCAAATCCAATATGGAACGGCTGGAACTGGGGGATGCCTCGGACCGCCGTCATTGTGCATTAGCAATCGAAGAAGCACTACTGAACGCAATGTTCCACGGCAATCTGGAGCTGAACTCGATTTCGGTCCAGGAAGCGCGACGAGCAATCCACGACGGATTCGTTTGCGATGCGGTCAAAGAACAACTGGCTGATCCAGCCATCAGTGTACGCCGTATTCGCGTTGCCATCGAGTTTTCTCGTCGCGATGTAAAAATTATTGTCCGCGACGACGGCAAGGGATTCGATGTGGAGTCGCGATCCGGTTCGAAAGATGAACTGGGTTCGTTCGCAGGGTCCGGCGGCCGCGGGTTGTCATTGATCAGGAATTTCATGAGCGAAATTCAGTTTAATGAAACCGGGAATGAACTCCGGATGACGCTGAAACTGGAACCTGCCGCCTGATCGCAATCCCGTAGCAACCGCCAACACGACCTCGGCACACACCCACCATGTCCAAACCGATAACTAATTTTTAATGACGACACCGGCGAAGACGCCCAAGCCCTCCGAGTCAGCGGGAATTGTACTGCGCGATGTGACCGTTTCGGCGGGGAACCGAAAGCTGTTGGAAAACGGAAACGCGCAGTTTCTGCCAGGTGAAATCACCTTGATTGTCGGCCCGAGCGGTGTCGGAAAGTCCATCCTGCTCAAGTCGATTGCTGGCATCGCGGACGAAAGCGAAAGCCTGCGAGTCAGCGGAGCAATTCTGATCGATGGCAAGCCTGCCCGAAACGGCCAAGCCGGTGTCGTGTTCCAGGCCTTTGCGCTTTTTGATGAACTGAGTCCGCTGGAGAATCTAGAGTTCGCTCGCGCCAGCGGCCGTGACCACGCCAGTCCCGTGCCGAACGACGAGCTGTTGCATCAGTTACGTGTTCCAACGCATGTCCCAACCTCACGGCTGAGCGGGGGACAGCGTCAGCGGCTGGCCATTGCCCGCACGCTGGCTTACAACCCGTCCACCATTCTGTTTGATGAGCCGACATCGGGGCTTGATCCGTCCACCGGACAGCAGGTTGCCGAGCTGATCCGGCAAACTCATCAGCAGTTCGGCAAGACTTCCGTCATCGTGACTCACGATTATCATTCGCTGATGCCAATCGCCGACCGAATTTTTCTGCTCGACCCGTTGGAGCGAAACCTGGTTGAGGTCCCACCTGCGGAATGGGACAGTATCCCTGAAAAGCTGGTGCCGATGGCTTCGGCCACTGTTCAAAAAGGCGAGACCACCGCCCGACCGACGATTGCGGCAATGGCCAAGTCCGCTGCATCGCATTTTTTTGCCAACACGACCTATGCCATCGTTTCCGTATTCACGGGTTTGCTCAGCCTGATTCCTCTGTGGAAAAACCCGTTTTGGGGAATGCGATTTTTTGCACATTTTGCAAGGCTGGTGTTTGGGCCGACGGCCTGGCTATATTTGGGCGCGGCGGGAATTATCGCCGGATTCGTATCCACCTATTTCACGTTTGAATTCCTGCCGTATTCAGCGTACACCGAACCGCTGCTGATCGAAGATCTGTTGACGGTGCTGGGGTTCATTCTCTACCGCATCGTCGTGCCCGTGTTGGCATGTATCCTCGTCGCCGCGCGATGCGGAGCTGCCGTCACGGCAGATATTGGCGGGCGGGAGTATGGCAACCAGATCGATGCGCTTCGCACCTTTGACGCCCATCCTCGTTACTATTTGCTGTCGCCAATTCTCTGGGCGTTTTTGATTGGAACTCCGCTGCTGTGCATGGTTTCCTTTTTTGTTGCTCGGTGGACCAGCTTGATCACGTTCACGCTCGCCGATCCCTTGCGCGGGCCCGATTTTTGGCACCTCTATTTTCACAAAGGATTGATCGCGGTCGATCAGTTCATCTTCCGCGGCTCGCACTGGCTGATTTCGAAACTGGTGGTCTGCGGTTTCGGAATCGGGTTGATTTCGTATTTTCAAGGGGTTTCGCCCAAATACTCTTCGTCCGACGTCAGTCGATCCGTGACATCTACGATTCTGTGGTCAACGCTGTTCGTGCTGGTGGTGCACTTCATCTTCGCACTCTATGAGTATGAAGGAAGCGTCCCACAGACGGGAGAAGATTAGCCAAGCTCGATCACATCTTTTTTTCCCGCTCCGGGAACCGCGATCGGGTATCTGCCGTTGGCATCCGGTTTGACAGGCGGTTCATCGTCGAACGAATGGAAGCTGTCCACATCCCCCAGGGAAATCTTCGAATTGATCGCTTTGTCCCATTCAACCTGAACACCAGAATACGTCGCCAAGCGTCCGAGGATCGCCGTCATCGTGCTTTTCGCACCATATTCTGCTTCATTGGGAATCTTGCCGTCCAGGATATCGGCGAACATATTGTGGTGCTCCTGTTGGTGGCCATGATTGAATCCGCGAGCACGGAAAATTTCGGATCCTTCTTTGTCGTAAATTCGTCCGCCACCGATGTGAGCCCAACCGTTTGAGCCATGGACGTATTCATCGACTGGGTTCCAGCAATCGGGAATATGACGACATTGGCTGAACATTTTGTGGCCATTGGCAAAGGTAAATTCCACAAAATGGTGATCGTAAATCTGTCCTGAATCCGGACCGGTTCGGACTTGGCGTCCCCCCTGGCCTTGGGCTGAAACGGGGTAGTCGTTGAGCAGCCAGTTAATGACATCGATGTTGTGGATATGTTGCTCCACGATATGGTCGCCACAAAGCCAGTTAAAGTAATACCAGTTTCGCATCTGGTAAAGCATTTCCGTATCCCCCTCGCGGCGCGGATTGACCCAGACGCCTGGATTGTTCCAGTAAACACGGCTGTAGATCAGGTCGCCGATGATTCCGTTTTGCAGTTCCGAGATCATGTTTCGGTATCCCTCTTCGTGCCGCCGTTGCAAACCGACTTGAACGACCAACCCCTTTTGCGTGGCCAGTTCGCCTGCCGCCAGCACCCGCCGGACGCCGGGCGCATCCACGGCGACAGGTTTTTCCATAAACACATGCTTGCCCGCGTTGACCGCCGCTTCGAAGTGTAACGGACGGAAACCAGGCGGCGTTGCCAGGATCACCATATTACAGTTGGAATCGAGAAGTTTCTTGTAAGCATCCAGTCCGACGAAGCGGGTGTCATCGGTAACATGGATTTTGTCTTTGTAGCGAGGTTCGTGGCTGAGCGCTTCCAGACTCGTATTCACGCGATGCTCGAAAGCATCTGCAACCGCAGTCAGCTCCACGTTCATGCTCTTGTTGTTCATCGCCTGAGCGGCGGCACTGGCGCCCCGTCCTCCGGCACCGATGAGCCCGATCCGAATGGTGTCTGAACCAAAAACATGAGCCGAGCGAGCCAGCGACAAACCCGGCATGAGACTCCCAGCCACCGCAGCGGCTGCGGCCGTTTTGCTGCTGGTTTCGATAAACGTTCTGCGAGACACTGTGTTGGATTGTTTTTCGTTCACGATAGGCTCTTTTGCGGTGAAGGATTGGGTTTCAGTTATGAACTTTGCGGAATTTCGGGTTCGTTCGCGTTGCGATGCACTTTCCCGGCCATTAGAGAATTTAGTCCGTCTGCCATGCAAATGCAACCAAGGAACGGATACGATTTAAAAATACTCCTGATGATGGTAGAACAATGGAGGTCAATTGTTCTACAATGTTCTCGTCTCCAGCTTCAAAGGATGCTCGTGTCCGCCCCGTTATGGTTTTGAAAATTGCAACATCTTCCGGTATCGAAAGTCAATTGCTGGCCCATTTGTCAAACGAGTGGTTTGCCAGGCCACAGCAATTCGGCCGCGATTGTTCTGTCTCCGATGTGGGTGATCAACTGACTCACGCTCTGACGAATCCGCTGAATTTCCCATCGCTGGCGGAAACTGTTTTTGCGGGCGATCGAATCGCGATCTCGCTTCAATCAGGGCTTCCGCATGCCCACGAAATCGTCAGGTGTCTTGTTGAACGTTTGACTCAGTATGGGATTGGGCCGGACGACATTACGGTCATTGTTAATCCGGACTTGGCCACGGAACTTGGAATGACCCAGGATGAAATCAGCCACGCCTCAAGCCATCAAGAGGACGATGAATCCAAAACCATCATGAGGACGCTGGGCAATGCTACGGTGGCCGTAAAGATCCACGATGCCACCAAGCAGAGCCAACTCGCCTACATCGCCGCCAATCAAGCCGGTGATCCCATTTACATCAACCGACAGATCGTCGATGCGGATGTGATCCTGCCCATTAGATTTTCATCAGGCGCCGCGACGAACGCCATCACAGACGGTGTCTACCCTGAATTCAGTTCCACGGAGGTGCAACAGCGGTTCGTCGAATCGAATCGTAAGACCAACCTAGCGGAAATTGAACTGGCCAACGATGCTTTGGGTGCTTTTTTCTCAATTCAGATCGTCGCAGGCCCCGGAGGTTCGATCGAGAGGATCCTCTACGGCGAACGCAAGGAGGTGGCTCATGAATCCACACGACTGGCGACAGCGATTTGGGAGCTTGATTGTCCGGCGGACAGCGACATCATCGTCGCCACGATTGAGACCACCACCGGTAAAACGGACTGGAATGATGTAATCCGCGCCGTGATTTGCGCGGATCAGTTGTCACAGGAAGGTTCCTCCATTGTGTTGTGGACGGAGCTGGATGAGCCACCGGGCCGTCAAATTCGCAATGCCCTGCTTTCGCTGTTTGATGACAGCGGTACGCGAAAGAAGAAATGGGCGGAGCTGGAACACTTTGTGGATGTCCTCCAGCGTCACCCCGTCTACCTGAAGTCCCGACTCGAACGAAATGAAGTCGAAGAACTGGGAATCGGATTCGTCGAGGGGGCCGCCGACGTCAACCGAATTGCCGAGAAGGGCAACAAACGAATCTTGATCCGTGACGCTCACCAATGCAGAACCAGAAAAGGGAATCAGAAAATCGAGTCATGAAATCAGAACATCAAGCCCTTATCCAATCCGGTGGCTACGTTCTGCTGGGCGACCGAAACGTCATTCGGCTGACCGGCAAGGACCGGCATCGGCTGCTTCATAGTTTCTGTACCGCCGAAATCAAGCAGCTTCGCGACGGCGCGATCACTGAAGCGTTCATTCTCAACGACAAAGGGAAAGTCCTTTGGCATGGGCTGGTGTGGTCGTTGCCGGACGCACTGTTGCTGTGCGGCCATGGTAATTTTGGCGAACGAATTCGTGCCCATCTCGACCAATACGTTATTCGAGAGGATGTGCAGATCGAGGACTTGTCAAAGTCCTGCGTTTCGTTTTTTGTCGCAGGTTCGGATTCGCAGCGAAAATTGATGCAAGCGGTTGGAGAATTATTGGGAGAGTACGGCTTCGAGCTTCCAAGTCAAAATGAAGCGATCGCATTGAAACTTCAAAACGATATTTCAGACGACACCTTGGTGGTTGCGAATTGTGAAATCGCTGGTTGGGGGTATTTCTTGCTTGTCGATCCATCGCTGACCGAAACGATCGAAAAATTACTCAACGGCTGCGGGCTGCAGGCTTGTTCAGTAGAAACTCTTGAATGGGTTCGGATTGAAAGCCGGATACCCCGGTATGGCAAAGACATTGATGAATCGAACCTGCCGCAGGAAGTCAATCGTGACGGCAAGGCGATTTCATTCAACAAGGGATGTTATTTGGGACAGGAAACCGTCGCCCGCATCGACGCACTGGGCCATGTGAACCAGATTCTAATCGGTTTTAAGATCAATTCGGAAGCGGTTCCCGCCGTTGGAACGACCTTTGTCGACAACGGGAAGAATATCGGCCGCATGACATCGATTATTCTCACGCCTGACGGCATCATTGGTTTAGGCTACATTCGTCGCCAGTTTGCCGTCGAGGGAACGGTACTGGAGTTTGACGGCGGCCAGGGAGTCGTTTCTTTTGGTCAGTCAGTTATTTAGTGGTCTCGCCACCGGTACGGCGTTCCTTCAGGCGGACCGCTTTGCCGATACGGTCACGGAGGTAGTAGAGTTTTGCGCGGCGAACTTGGGCAGATCGTTTGACTTCGACTTTGTCAATTCGCGGTGAGTGAAGCGGAAATTTTCGTTCTACCCCCTGCCCTGCCACAATCCGGCGAACGGTAAAGAATTCATTGACGCCGCCCCCATTGCGGGCGATCACGGTGCCGCTGAAAATTTGGGTTCGGGTTTTATTGCCTTCGTGGATTCGGCAATGCACGTCCACGGTGTCGCCGACTTCGAACTGGGGAACGTTTTCCTTGAGGCTGGATTTTTCTACCAGTTCAATCAATTTTCTGGACATGGGATGGACCTTTATTTCTGAATTTCTAAATTTGTTTTGTTGTTTAATATGGTAATTGCCTGGTCGTGATTGCTCAACTCGGATGGCTGCAACAAATCGATTCGGCGAGTTTTCGTTTTCTCGAGGCTCTGTTCCCTTCGCCACCGCTCGATCGCAGCGTGATTGCCGCTGAGCAGGATTTCCGGCACTTCGTGCCCCTCAAATTCCCGCGGCCGGGTGTACTGAGGATATTCCAGCAATCGATTTCCTCGCGAAAAGGAATCATCGATGTGGCTTTGCTCATCCCCCAGCACACCGGGAACCAGGCGGACCAAGGAGTCTACCAAAACCATAGCAGCGACTTCGCCGCCATTCAATATGTAATCTCCAATCGACAGTTCAAATGGGTTCAAAATGTCGATGATTCGCTGATCAAAACCCTCGTATCGACCACACAACACAATGAATCGTTGATGAGCGGTCGCCAGATCCTCAACCAGTGTCTGATCGAGTCGCCGACCTTGCGGCGTCAACAGGATCACTTGCGAAGGTTCTGGAGTCAGTGCCTGGACTTCGCGAACACACCGAACGACCGGTTCGACCATCAGGATCATTCCCGGCCCGCCCCCATAGGGAGCGTCATCGATTTGTTTGTGTCTTCCCTCGGTCCAGTCCCGCAGGTTGTGAACATGAATCTCGACCAACCCGCGTTCAATCGATTTGTTCAGAATGCTCTGCCCCAGATATCCGGGAAACATTTCCGGAAAAAGTGTCAGAACATCAAAACGCATCGGCCATCATCCACGCGACTAGGATTCAGTCGCTTCGGCGGTTGCTTCTTCGGACGCACCGTCAGCCACAGTTTCAGTTGACTCCGAGGATTCGCCTGATTCTGTAGACTCGGTCACCTCGTCGGCAGGAGCGGGTTGAGGTTCTTCCTTCACTGGCATTTCGCGACTGATCGCAGCGTCACGGGCCTTGGTGATGGAGGCGGCTCGGCGAGCCGAAAGTTTTGAAATGGCTTCAGCTTGGGCTTGCAGGTGACTGCCGTCTTTGCCGTATTTTTTGATCAACGTACCGACCTTGGGAGTCGGAATCGCACCGACACTCAACCAATAAGCGATTCGATCGCCGTTGAGAATCGCCCGCGCGTCGGAATCGGGAACCATGGGGTCATAGCTTCCCAACTCCTCGATCACCCGACCGTCGCGAGGTGCTTTGGCATCCATCGCGCAGACGCGGAAGAATGGACGGTGGGTGCGCCCCATTTTTTTCAATCGTATTTTAACTGCCACAAATACTACCTTTCACAGGCGAATCGCCCATTGTAAAAAATTTTGATTAACTTTTGTTTTGATTGACCTTGCTGACATTGAGCCCCGCCAACCTCTTCAACTGGGAAGATGAACTCGCTGATGCGAGTTGTAGAACGGGATTCATTCCGCTCTACTTGCCTTTACTTACCCTTTCGCCTCATTTGCCTTAAACGCTTTTCACGATCTTTGGCAAATTGTTTCTTTTCTGCAGCGGTCAACCGTTTACCGGTACTTTCCTTGGACTTTTTCAGCCCACGGGAGGGATCCATCATGGCCTGCTGCATTTCCTGCATCTCCTTGACTCGCTCCGACATCCCCTTGCCCGCCATGCCGGTCAACATGGGCTTCATCATCTCGAACTGCTTTACCAATTCGTTGACTTGCTTGGGATTAACACCCGCACCATCGGCAATCCGCTGACGGCGTGTGACCTGAATGACCGATGGGTCACGGCGTTCGGCAGGCGTCATACTGTCGATGATCCCGACCATCTGCCGCATTTGCTTGGTCGTATCCTCGTTGCCGAGTACTTCGCTCATGTTGGGCATGCCCGGCAGCAGCCCCATCATTCGCTGCAGCAAACCCGGTTTGGCCATTTTCGCGATATGGTTGCGAAAATCGTCAAGTGTGAATTTTCCCTTTTCTAACGCTTCTTGCAACCTCAATTGTTCTTTTTCATCGACCAACTTCTGGGCTTCGTCGACGAGCGCCAGCACGTCCCCCATCCCCAGAATACGGCTGGCCATCCCATCCGGACGAAAATACTCGAGATTATCGAGATGTTCGCCCGTTCCGATGAACCGAATCGGCACGCCTGTGACGTGTTTGACGGACAACAAAGCCCCGCCTCGGGCATCGCCATCGAGCTTGGTCATGATCACGCCATTGAGTTCCAGTGCCTCATGGAAGGCTTTGGCACTGCGAACGGCGTCTTGACCGGTCATACCGTCCACGACCAGAAATACGAAATCGGGCTGAACGTCGCGATCAACCTGCTTGAGCTGATTCATCAATTCTTCGTCAATCGCCAGCCGGCCAGCGGTATCGAGAATTACAATCTGATTGCCGTTGGCCTTTGCCTGAGCAATCGCGGCGCGGCAGACCTTGACAGGGTCTTTTTCATTGCGATCACTGAAAACGGGCAGCCCGAGCTGCTCGCCGAGAATATGCAATTGGTCGATCGCGGCAGGCCGCTGCAGGTCGGCGGCCACCAGTAACGGTGTAAGCTTTTGCCGCTGCAATAATTTCGCCAGCTTACCGCAAGTCGTTGTCTTACCCGACCCTTGCAGACCACACATCATGATGACGTTGGTCTCCTTGGTCAGCCGCAATCCATCGTCCACCGGTCCGAGCAAGTTGATCAACTCATCCCGAACGATCGAGACGACTTGCTCGCCGGGCCGAAGCGACAGCAGAACCTTCTCGCCCGTCGCCTGTTCGGTCACGCGATCCATGAAATCACGAATCACGTCAATGCTGACGTCGGCTTCAAGCAGCGAGTTTTCAACCAGCTTTAACCCCTCGCGCATATTCGCTTCGGTCAGCTTGCCTTGTCCCCGCAGGGATTTAAACGCGCCTTTGAGACCGTCTTGGAGGGATTCGAACATGGACGAGTGGATCCTGGTCGTGGGGGGTGGGTTTCGGTAATCGACAAAAGTCCGCAGCTTTTGCGGGGTTTAAAGGCTAAATCGTACATGAAAGGGGGGGAATTGAACAGTCCTTTTACCGATTGCCCTTCCGAATGGAACCGTTACCGAAAATCAACTGTCGCCAATCCGACCGCTCTTTCGTCGCCAACTTTCAAATTTTTTTACCCATGCTTGAAACTCCAGTGGATGGTTCACTTTGCCAACCGCGAATCGCTGCTCACCATTGCTCTGATACGGAATGCATGCTGAAGTTGCTTTGATGGCCTGTAACTGATTTCAAGGTTGCTTCGTTTCACATTGCCAGCTCGATGCAGATTGTGACCTTCAAAAAGAGATCGGCATGAATCCTGGCCAACTCATCCTGCAAGGCTTTGACAAGCTCCATCGGACGTTTTTGCGACTGGAAAACCAGAAACCTGTCGTGCAATGTCGCCACAATCGGAGTAAACTCGCTACAATGAAATGTCGATGACGAAACTGTACCGTTGTTCCCTGACTCCACGAGCAATCCAGTGGCTAAAGTCGTTTGTATCCAACAATCTCCTGCGGAAACCCAGGCCCTGTTTCAGCCATCTGTAGAAGTGCGCCACGTCGACGGATTGGAGTCGGCGGTTGAGGCGATCCGCCGTCTGCATGCTGCCGAACCCGGCTCCGACGTCCCTGTCCTGATGCCGGCTCAATTGGTCCATTCCTGGCATCAGTGTTGGTCGGTGTTCGACCTGCTACCGACGGGAATCGCCATTCTGGACGCTGATAACCGTATCATAGCTGCCAATCAAAGGCTGGTCGCCTGGTTTCCCAACCTGGATTTGACCGGCCTTAACTTTTATGTGGCCTTGGGAAATCCCACGATCCTCGGTCCGGAGCTGAGCCCACTGGCTTCGATTGCGGCCAACAAAACCGGATGTTTTTCTGCCATCCAGGTGGGCGATCGAAGCTTTGGCATGCACGCCATTCCTTTGCTCGATCGCGAGGGACGCTGCCTTCAGCGGATGGTGTCGCTCATCGACTCGACGGACGCGGTTCAAGAGCGTCAAAAGCTTGAAGCCCTCCATCAGGCCGGTGCCGCCCTGGCCGATCTTCGTCCGGAAGAAATTTCTGAGATGGATTTCGAACAGCGAACGGATCTGCTGAAGGACAACATCCTGCATTACACGAAGGACTTGCTGAATTTCGACGTCATCGAAATCCGCTTGATCCAGGAAAATAGCCGACTCGAACCGCTGCTGTCGGTCGGTATTGATGCCGATCAATCCAAGGTTCCGTTGTTCGCCAAGGATTCGGGCAATGGGGTTACGGGGTTTGTGGCGGCCAAAGGCAAGAGCTATCTTTGCGAAGACACTACCAACGATCCACTGTATGTCAAAGGATTGATTGGTGCGAAAAGCTCACTGACGGTTCCGCTGATCTACCACGATAAAGTCATTGGAACGTTCAACATCGAAAGTCCACTGATCAACGCTTTTTCCGAGAGCGATCAAAAGTTTGTCGAAACCTTTGCCCGGGATGTGGCCGTCGCGCTCAACACGCTGAATTTGCTGACCGCACAGCAAGCCAATGCAGCGATCCAGAGCGTCGAAGCCATCCACACGCGAGTGGTTCGGCCGATCGACGATATTCTCAACGATACCGTACACGCAATCGACGCCTACCAAGGAAGCAACCTGGATGTCATCGGGCGGCTCCAAGACATTCTTCGCAATGCCCGGGAGATCAAGCAGGTCATTCAGCGTGTCGGTGAACAGATGGTTGCCAGCAGCCAAACCTCGGCCGTCTCACCCGCCGACGAGCGTCCCAAGCTGAAAGACAAAAAAATTCTGGTGATCGACGCCGACGAGGAAATTCGAACCTCCGCACACAATCTGCTGGAACGCTATGGCTGCATTGTCGAAACCGCTCATGCCGGAAGAGAGGCTATTCTGATGATCAAGAACAGCGGATTGACCGAAGCCTACGACGTCATTATCGCCGACATCCGCCTGCCCGACATCAAGGGCTATGAACTACTCCTGCAATTGAAGTCGTTTGCCGAAGAGCCGCCGTTGATTCTGATGACGGGTTATGGTTATGACCCCGGCCATTCCATTGTGAAAGCTCGCCAAGCCGGATTGCGACCCAACGCATTACTGTTTAAGCCTTTCCGCCTGAAGCAGCTTCTCGATACCGTCGAAGCAACCGTCGATCAGGCGGTTCAAAACGTCGTTTGATCCAACCCATGAGTGGCCTTTTCTGGTTCATTGCGACCGTCGGTCATCTCGGAATCTGGGCGGCGATTTTCAACCAGATTCACGCGACGAGTGTCCCCCGCTCGTCACGCAAGCTGTCCGAAAAAATCATCCTGCTGGTTGCGTTGCTGCCCGTTGCCATCGGGTTCATCGACGTTATTCCCTGGAATCGGCTGGGCCTGCCAATGGAACTGGATTTGGCAAAGCGATTGGAGGCGGTACCAGGTCTGTGGCCCATCGTCCGGTTCTACGGATGGATCGCGGTGCTGGCCGGCATTTTTTTCATCGTCCGCTGGGGCTGGCGAAAATCTACTTGGCGAACCCCCGCGGCCGTGGTTTCCGATGAAGTGTCGGTCGTTCATGCTCAATCGGAGACAGATCCGCCCCTACTTCACGGCTGGTTCCCCATCGCACTGGGGTGGCTGCCGTTCAATCAGGTGTTGCAGATCGGAGTTCGCCGGTTGACGTTTGCTCTTGATCTTTCGCCCGAATGGAACGGACTGAAGATCTGCCATATCTCCGACCTGCATTTCACCGGACAAATCGACATTGCCTACTTTCAGCGGTTGGTGGAACTGGCCAATGAGTTCGAACCGGATATCGTTTTCATCACCGGCGACCTACTGGATACCGATCGCTGTATCGACTGGATCGAGAGTACGTTTGGCCGATTGAAGGCCAAACACGGTTGCTACTTCATACTTGGAAACCACGACCTTTTTGTCGTCGATCAGCAAAAATATCTACAAACGCTGGCCGTCCACGGATGCGTTCGCGTCGACCAGGGCTGGACGAGCATTTCAATAGGCAACGCAACCCTTCAGATCGCTGGCAATGAACTGCCGTGGTACTCCGGCGCCGAATCATTGCCGAACCCAGGAAAAAAATCGGAACGAGAATTTCGAGTCTTGCTGACGCACTCGCCGGATCAGATTTCCTGGGCGCGTCCCTACGATTTTGATCTGGTGCTGGCCGGGCATTGCCACGGAGGACAGATTGCATTTCCGGTGATTGGTCCCGTGATCTGCCCCAGCCGACAGGGCGTCAAATGGGCTTGTGGCGCATTTCAATTCGACAAAACGTTGATGTTTGTCACGCGCGGTGTTTCAGGAGACGAACCGATTCGGGTTGGCTCTCGACCGGAACTGGTGTTGATAACGGTTGAATCTTCGGCTTGAACAGGTTCCCCAGCGGCCCCGCCAGCAGCGCCGGCAATAACATCAACGCTCCCCAGGATGCCGCCAGCAACATCGCAATGAGCAACAACGCAAAATTGAAACTGGGCATGTAGGAGCTGAATAAAAACGGCAATACGCCAAAGGAACAAATCAGCGAAGTATCAATCATCGCCCTCGAACTGTGGTTGAAGGCTTCGCGAATCGCGCGGTATCTCGAAGCTCCTAGCTTGATCGAATTGCGATACCAGTTCAGAAAATGGATGGTGTCATCCACTGCAATTCCCAAGGCGATACTTGCGGTCAGCACCGAACCGATTTCGACTTTCTTGCCAAACCAGCCCATCACACCGAACACAATGACGGGTGCAAAAATATTCGGCAACATCGAAACCAGTCCCGCTCCGATACTTCGCAGCAGCAGCGCCATCGAGAGCGCAATAAACACAAACGCGGTAATAAAACTCCAAGTCAAGTCTTTGAGAATTTGATGCTGAGCCTTGTATAGCAGCGGAATGGCTCCGGTCACCGACGCCGAAATACCTGGCTGATCAAAGTCCTCGATTTGGTGATCGATATTGTCTCGCAGTTTCTCAATCAGTACGCCATAGTCCAGATCGTTCATCGCCGGCACACGCGTACTGATTCGCCAGGAAGACGATTCGCCATTGAACTTGACCAGCTTTCCCTCTTCCAAGCGTTCGATTTCCTTTTCCCAACGATTGAGGATGCTTCTTCGTTCGGCTTCCTGAACCAATCCCCCACCACTTTTGGGTACCACCGGAGCAAACGTTGCCGCCGACAATGCCGCGCGAATGGCTGTCGTCCGGCGGATCGAATCCTGAACACGCTTGACCAGCATCAACTTCTGCCAGTGGGTCAATTGATTTTCCGGCGTGAAATGAATCAATACCTCCATCGGAACCAGCGGCCCCAAGTGTTCCTCAAGCCACTCGTAGTCCTGAAGAATCTTGACTCGTTCAGCAAATCGGCTTTGTAATTTGACCGACGACTGCATCCAGAACAGTCCTGCAGAAATAACGGCAGTGCCAATCAGAAACAGCACCACAATCAAGGCGTGTTCCTGGCAAACCCAGTTGATATAACTCGACATCCGCCGACTCGCCCGTCTGGCCTTGGTCGCTGAGGGGGCCGCCGCCTGTCGCGTTGACCGGGCAAGCCGCTCTCCAAAGAGGTGCAGCGTCGCCGGCAAGATCAACAAGATCACAATCAACCCTGCCAGGACTCCCAACCCCGAAAAGAAACCGAACGAGCGAATCGGGGCGATTTTGCTGACGCCCAGCGAAAACATGCCGATCGAAGTCGTAAAATTGGCCGTAAAGCAGGGCTTGATCGCCGAGCGAAACGCCGAGTCGGCGGCGTCTTCCAGATGGCCTTCCGCGATCGCGTTGCGGTAGTAATTTACCATGTGTACGCAACCGGAAATTCCAAGGATGAAACAGAGCGTCGGCAGCAAGATCATGGTGATGTTCATCTCGCCGCCGCAGAAATGCAGAATGGCCAGCGAGTAGACCATCGCCAGCAACGAAAACATCACGGCCACAACAGCCAGCGGCAAATCACGAAACCTCAAAAAACAGACGAGAAACACCACGGCAACCGTCAGACCCAGGTACCGCTGCAGTGACTTACGGGTTTCAATATCCATCACGGCGCCGTCGATCGTGGGGCCGCCCAGCTTTAGATCCTCGGCTGAAATATTGACCGGGTCGCTGGCCGCTGTGGCGTAAATGCGTTCCATCACCGGAATACGGTCGACCACAGGTCTCCCTTTTTCCAGCCGAGGATTCGGGTAGGCGATCAAACAAGTCGTCTTTCGGTCCAGCCCGACGGTCAACCCTGCCACACGAGACAGGGCCGTGTCTCGCTTGACGTGTGCGGCAATGACCTGATTCAGTAGATCAGGGCCACTCATCACACGGGAAAACATCGGTCGTCCATCGATGGTTTGCTCCAACAACATCGACTGCAGCGCTTCCACACGCGAGTCGTCCAGCGAGGCTCCTTCCCAACTGATGACCGCCATCTCATCAATGCCGAATGTATCGACAAATTTTTCATAGGCGATGGCTTCTTCGAAACCGGAGGGAAGCCACTCCCGGATGTCCGACTTCGCGACAACGAGTGCCTTGGCGGCTCCGTAGAAAGCAATCGGCAGCGTCAACAGGGCGATGGCCAGAATCGGCCACGCCAATCGTGCAAAGATTCCGCGACCGGATTTTCGATCACGGTCAAAATTTGATTCATCGTTTTGATCAGCCTGGGTCAACAACGGAGCTTCCTTTGCAGCACGAATTCTGTTTCCTGTAATCGTACTGCCAACCAGCGCTGATCGTCAACGGTCGGATTGACGCAGGGGTAAAACGAAAAAAGACGCCCTCATCGAGCGTCTCTCTTCGCGTTCTTGGTGGATTGAATTGCCGATCTGTATCAATAATGCGTATTGTTGGGGCCCAGATCGACGTCGCCGACGATGTGGAAGTGGTTGTGGTCGATGTAGACCACTTCAACGGCATCTTCGTTGATCAGCGTGTGCGGAATAGGCCATCCGACGATTTTGCGTTCGGTGTAGTAAATCGTGCATTTGTAGTGAGCATGGTGCAACTGAGCCGGCCCGATCAAAGGAACAAATCGAGGCGGATCGATGTAGTCAGCAATTTTTTCCTTGACGAATACCATGTTGTTTCGTTGGACCTCGTGCAGGAACGGAAACCCGCCTTGCGTGGAGCTGGCTCGCTCCATCGCCCACCAGACTTCGTCATCCGATGGCGGATCGAGTGCTGTTACAGGGCCACCTTGAGAGATCGGCCCCATGATCGGCACTCTCGCATAGCGTTTGTAGATATGGTATTTATCCTCTTGATTCTTTTGCCAGTGAGGCGAAACTGGAATCGGCACGCTGAGAATGCCCAACGTCGGCCCTTGGCTGTAAAAGCAGCCCGTCGAAGGGAGCAAGATCATGGTGGCGACCAGCAACGCGAGAGCGATGGATAACTTTTTGACTAACATCGAAATTTCCTTTGTGGTATAAGCACTCTTATGCCTTTGTATCGTGTTAATCTGTGCCGAACTTGCGGATTTTTCTGATCATTCCCAAAAAAGCGCACGGTTGGGGTGAATGCAGTTTTTTGATAGCGGAAATTTGTAATGCCAAACTCATTGCTTATCAACGGTCAGTGGAAACCCGGCTCGGGTAAAAACCTGATTTCTACTTGCCCAATCGACGAATCCGTGGTCTGGGAGGGACGTAGTGCCCACGCAAGCGACGTGGACGATGCCTTTGCCGCCGCTCGCAAGGCATTTCCCGATTGGTGGAAACGGACGGCGGATCAGCGAATCGCGGCCTGCCAGCGCTTCGCGGAGCAGGTATCTAAAAAGAGCGATGAACTGGCGGCGCTGATCGCCCGCGAAACCGGCAAACCAATCTGGGAATCCAAAACGGAAGTGGCGGCAGTGGTGGGTAAGATCAACCTGTCCATTGAGTCCTTTCGTACGCGTCGCGATACCACGTCCTTTGAGATGGGCGGAGCCAATGCCGTGACCCGATACAAACCGCATGGCGTTTGCGCCGTTCTCGGGCCGTTCAATTTCCCGGCCCACCTGCCCAACGGTCATTTGGTTCCTGCATTGATTGCCGGCAACACGATGGTGTTCAAGCCCAGCGAAATCACCCCAGCGGTTGGAGCGTGGATGGTCCAGCGATGGATGGAGGCTGACCTCCCTCCCGGCGTTCTCAACCTGGTACAGGGCGGTCGTGAAGTCGGTGAATCCGTTGCCCTTCACCCCGAACTCGACGGTTTGTTTTTTACCGGTTCGTCGGGGGCCGGCCAAGCTCTGCATCGGGCGTTTGCCAAGTTTCCCCAGAAAATCCTGGCGCTAGAAATGGGAGGAAACAATCCGCTGGTCGTCCATCAGGTTTCGAACCTTCAGGCGGCGGCTTATGCGACCATCCTGTCTGCCTATTTCACATCCGGGCAGCGCTGCACCTGCGCACGCCGATTGATTCTGGTCGATGATGACCAGTGTCAGCCGTTTCTTGATGCCCTGGTCGAAATGATTGGCCGGATTTCGGTCGGGTTTTACAACGACGATCCCCAGCCGTTTATGGGAACCGTGATCAGCGCAGCAATGGGCCGAAAAATTCTCTCGGCCCAAACGGCGCTCGTTGAACAGGGGGGCGTTCCGTTGGTCAAAATGAGATCTTTGCGAGACTGCGATGCGTTGATTACTCCGGGACTGATCGATGTCACTCAGGTCCAGCAGCGAAGTGACGAAGAATTGTTTGGTCCGCTGCTGAACCTGGTTCGCGTCAGCAGCTTTGAGGCGGCCATCGAAGAAGCCAATCGAACGGCCTACGGATTGTCAGCCGGTTTGCTCAGTGACAGCCGGTCATTATACGAGCAGTTCATCCACCACATTCGGGCCGGGATAGTGAACTGGAACCGTCAAACAACGGGCGCCAGCGGCAAGCTTCCATTTGGCGGCTGTGGGCTTAGCGGCAATCATCATCCCAGTGCCTGGTTCGCAGCAGACTACTGTTCTTTTCCCGTCGCGTCGATTGAATCCGAAGAAATCCAATTGCCCGAAACGCTGGAACCTGGGATCGAGCAACCGATCCGTCCCAATCCCCGTTCGTCCCGTTAGAGACACAATGTCGGCTGGTGGCAAAACTTCCACTTGCAGCATTCGGACTGCATCCTCTGATGTTCATCTTCATGCTCGGCCAGTTCCTTGGGCTGAGGACGATCCGCCAACTCATGACCTTCCATCACCCAAAATGGGTGATAGGCCGTCGCAGTGACCTCGCCTTCGGAAGTCCGCACGGTAACTATCGCTCCTCGATAGCGACTGTCGTGCCGCTGAAGCACCGTACGAGCAACCCAATCACCTGTGCTGAAATCGAAAGCTGGCGAAGTGACCGTGGCCGACACTCCAGTCTCTCAGCTGTCAGCAAACCAAATTGTCAAAGAGCAAATTACGAAACTATTGTACGTTCGGAATTTTCGAACTCATAACGACCTTAGATTCATAGCCAGCTTTTGCAAGGACATTTCTTAGCCAATGCATTTCTGCTTTCGTACCTTGAGAAATTGGGCCTGGCAACATTTTTCGTAACTGAATTGCGCTTTTACGAGGCTGCCCCAATGCATCATTGATGCACAATGCAATTTTAAGGGTATCGATCGAGCTTTCAACAAGCAGTTCCCAACTTCCACCTTCTGCAAGGATCTCCTTACGGACGTCTTCAGGAGGGAAACCATCATCGTCAAACGTCACGTCTGCACCACAGTGTGAACATCTATAGCTTCCATTCCAAAGAAGGTACGTCCGGTCGACATGTTGCGAAACAGTCACCTTCACGAGATTGCCACAAGTACTGCATTTACAATTTACATTTGCCATAATTAATCCCATCCACGCATTCTGAAATACCGCTCAACCACGCGATAAAATTTCTCGTCAGGGACAAAGTCACTTGAATGATGCTTAGGCCCAGGAATGCCACGATTGAACCACCTGTGGTGCAACTCTTCGTGAACAATCACTCGGCGAAGATCGTCGCGAGACGAAAAGCTTTTGTACCCAATCTGTGTTCCCATATCCTTCTTTGCCAAGCCTCGTGGAATAAACGGGCTGTACCTTGGTTGATGCGTTAGTCGAAGGTTAGTGAGATCTTCCTTAATAAGTGTGCCAATCGCTCGATTCCTGCTCGCCGCTGTTTTTCCCGTCACGTGGGTCAAATCAGGAACATACTCCCAATTCCCTTTACCCATGAACGCAATATCGTCCGCCCCTTTAATTGTGGCCTGCTTCGCCACCCCTGCAGCATCATCGGCCTTGCTTGCGACCAGGCTTGTTTTTTGCAGGGGCGCTCCTGCTTTGAACAGACTGCTTCCCAGCTTGCTCAAGCCACGTCCGGTGGCGCCTACAGCCGGTGCAAACAGCAACGCATCCCAAGTCGTAAGACTGCCGACACCGAGTACATTGGAATTGTTAGCCCAATTATACGTTTTCAAACCCGCCAACGATATGCCATAGATGGATTGTGTCACCGCGTAGACTTGTGCAGTCATCTGGAGTGCACTTGTCCCGCTCGACAAACCGATCAGTCCGCTCAGCCCCGCCCTGCCCGCCAACAGGGTGCTGCCGGCGCCCAGTGTGATGCCGACCGCCAAGGCGCCCCCCGTGAACCCTCCGATAACATAGGCGGCCGAGCTGGTGTCGACAAAGGCATCCTGACCCAAGAAACGACGCAGCCCTGCGGTGGTATTGAGCGTGATAATGTCAGCAAACCCCGCAAAGAAATTGGTGGCGTGATCCAGTCCGTCGTTCCACAAGTAATTGCCAGGATTGTTGTAGAAATGGGTGGCCTCGGTGATCAGGATATTGGAAAGGGTATTGGGCAGCGTCCCCCAGAAAATGAGATGGGACTGCATCCATGCCCCAAGAGAATCCTGGGTGATCTTCCCTGAGATTTCCGGGATCACCGACCCCGCAGGCTCGATGTAGAGTGTCAGGTTGTCAATGGCAGGAAAAAGAGTCAGCGAAGAGTTTCCGGGCTTTGCCCTCCGAATCCCAACACATACCAAAAACACCAGCATAGATCGTTTAAGTTGCTAGCACAATCCGGTAGCCCTTTGTTCTTTGCGGATTCGTCTTAATCAACAGTCGGTCTTGCTCTTGCTGTTAGCTGGCCATTTGCAATGTCCCACTCTTCATGAAAGTCACCCTCGTCATCATCGATTACAATCATACCCTCAATTTCGGGAAGCTCCTTTGCAATTCTCGCGATGTCTTCCATGACTAGTGATTTTCCGTCTGACCGGACTGAGCCACCGTAAAATGCGTGTTGCATCCAGTTCATGACCTTATCTCGAAAGCACCATCCTTCCCGATACAATCTTGCCCGTTCGCAATCAACTCCTAGTTTATTCTCCCCTCCAAGCTGCGTGACAAGCTTCCGGATTTCCAATTGCTCTTCTTCATCACAGTCGATGAAACACCTGATTGTGAAGTATTTTGCCATCATCCACCTAGACCTATTCTTACAATTCCACCATGTTCTGTAATGTACCTAGACACACTAGGATGAACCCCATACTTGAACCAGAACTCTGCACGTTTCAGTTGGGATTCTGCGGCTTCCACAGTCGCCTTGATTTGCTTTCGTGTTGACTTATTGAGAAAGTTGTGCGGGTTGTCGATTGCTGTATAGGATCGCTTAACCTGAATTAGCGCGTCTGAGGTTACGGAGTCAATCTCTCTACCATTGACTATCTGACGGGCCCCACCCGTCCGTTGTCTAACCAAATCTTCGTAGTGAATGTCTAATGCTTGAGAAACGTCCTTACGCCCTCCTTTTTGATACAACTGTCGTGCTTCTTCAGACAAACGCAAACCATTACTTTGTGCACCGCTGCATCCTGCCGTGTTATGAACGAGCAGGCAGTGATTGCCAACGGCAAAACAGTGGTTGTGGTCGATGGTCAGGTTGCAGACCCGGGATTCGTCTTCATAATGTTGCTCAATGCTGAGGACGCGCACTTGATGACCGTCGTGCGTGTACAGCAAGTCGCCTGCAAACAGATCGTGCGAATTGACCCAGCGGCCTGCCAGGCTCTGATGTTCATCTTCATGCTCGGCCAGTTCCTTGGGCTGAGGACGATTTGCCAACTCATGACCTTCCATCACCCAGAACGGGTGATAGGCCGTCGCAGTGACCTCGCCTTCGGAAGTCCGCACGGTAACTATCGCTCCTCGATAGCGACTGTCGTGCCGCTGAAGCACCGTACGAGCAACCCAATGACCCGTGCTGAAATCGAAAGCGAACACTTTTTGGCCTTCTGCAATATCAGCAATTCGCCGCTTTCCTTGGGGAGTCGCGACCAATGTATCTGGCGCAAAGCACCATTGCTGGATAACGGGCAGCTCTCCTTTTCTGGCAGCCTGCCTTCCCAAGGCGGCAGCATCATCGGCCTTGCTTGCGACCAGGCTTGTTTTTTGCAGGGGTGCTCCAGCCTTGAACATTCCGCTTCCCAGCTTGCTCAAGTTACGCCCGGCGGCCCCTATAACAGGTACCAGCAGCAAGGAATCCCAAGCGGTCAGCTTGCCGACCTCCTGCGCATTGGAATCAGCGGCCCAATTATAGGTCTTCAAGCCTGTCACGGATATGTCATAGATGGATTGCGTCACCGCGTAGGATCGTGCCCCCATCTGGAGCGCACTTGTCCCGCTCGACAAGCCGATCACTCCGCTCAAACCCGCCCTGCCCGCCAACAGGGTACTGCCGGCGCCCAGCGTGATGCCGATCCCCAAGGCGGTCCCCGATAACCCACCGACGACGTAGATGGCTGAATTCGTATTAACAAAGGCATCCTGCCCCAAGGCATGACGCAGCTTCCCGGTCAGTCCAAAAGTAAGAGCGTCACCAAACCCCGCAAAGAAATTGGTAATGTGATCCAGTCCGTCGTTCCACAAGTAGTTGCCCGGATTGTTGTAGAAATGGGTGGCCTCGGTGATCAGGATATTGGAAAGGGCGTTGGGCAGCGTCCCCCAGAAAATGAGATGAGACTGCATCCATGCCCCTAGAGAATCCTGGGTGATCTCTCCTGAGATTTCCGGGATCACCGACCCTGCAGGCTCGATGTAGAGTGTCAGGTTGTGAATGGCATGATGGGCCAACTGGAAATGGCCCACATAGGGCTGGCTGAACTGAGGCAGCCACTGAACATGCAGCGGTTCGGGCGCTGTAATCGAGGGCAGCGGATCATCGGGAGCCGGCATGGCAAAGGAACTGGTGATCAATGATTCAAACAACAGATCCGTTTGAGCCAGTTCTGTCGCTCGGTCGGTCAGGATGCGGGCTTGCTCTCCATCCCAGTAATCAAGATAGAAAAGCTCACCTTCATCGCGAATGTCTTCCAGGGCGATACTGTTCCATAATCGCGTCTGATTGGCCTGGCTCAAGCCGCTGGTCGCTTCCGAACCGCCAGATTGATCGACCAAGGATTGCCAACCTTCCACTGCCGAATCCAGTTGTGCCAGGCGGTAGTCAATATCGGCGTTGAGGTCGGAGAGTCGGCCTGATTGGCAGGCGTTGGCAATCGCGGTGTCCCGGGTCGCCTTGGCTTCCGTAACACCATCGTCATAGATGCGGGCGGTGTTGGTCCAGGCGATCCGGTTCGCTTTCGAGGCTTGCAGCAACTGGTCGGTCCAGTTGTCCCGAGCGGATTGCAGGCTGTTGAAGTAAGTCCAGTAGTTGGCCGTTCGGTTTGCCAGATAGGTGGCATAGATGATGGCCTGCTGGGCCCGGGCCTGTTGCAAGGCGGGTGGGTTCGAGTCGATCTCAGGCAGATGAGGAATACGGGCGATGGTTTCCATGCCGTCGAGCACCGGTCGATACGATTCGAGATCGGATTGAGACCGAGTCCATTCCATGTTCGCATGCGCATTGATAAAAAAGAGTCTACGAAAAATTGTCGGGCTTTGCCCTCCGAATCCCAACGCACACCAAACAAACACCAGCATAGACCGTTTTAGTTGCTAGCACAATTCGGCAACCCTTCGCGGACTTCCTTCGTGCTTTCGTGATCCTCAACTGGCTCTGTTCCTGATCGACCGCCACCGCAGCCACGACGTGCTCGTCAAGGCGCTGGGCAAGACGTTTGCCGGGACGCTGGTCAGTGATTTCTATG
>CAYPXY010000050.1:0-27646 GCA_964414815.1 uncultured Pirellulaceae bacterium
CTGGTAAACACAATACTGCTTGGGTAAACCTTTATCTGCCGGTTGCCAAAAGAGCGTCATGGTGTTGGGTGTCTCTCATGGAGTTGAGTGACCGCGCAACACACTAACCGGCGCGTGGTGTGTTACGCGGTCAATGAACTCAGTGGTAGCCTGAAACTCCATGATACGATTCTCTTCTGGCCGTCTGCCAACGTCACGCTGACCGCTCCACACACCCTACGACGACTACGGCATCTTCTCCGGATCCGATTTGCTGTCACTTCGCTTCTTCTCAAACCGTTTTTTCACCGCTTCGTTGAGCAGGAACTCGATTTGACCGTTGACACTGCGCAGATCATCTTCGGCCCATTTTCGGATCTGCTCAAACAGTCGCTCTGGGATGCGCAAGGGAAACGCTTTCTTGGATTTTGAATCAGACATTCAATCGCTCACGGGTCATGGATCAGATTGAAGACAGGTAAAACAAGTAACCCGACGCGCGGGCGAAAGATCTCGCACCGTTCCGCGTCGGGTTCGCAAAAGCCGTATCTACGAGTACAGCGATCCTGTATTAATCACCGGTTGCGTATCGGATTCGCTACACAACACCACCAGCAGGTTACTGATCATCGCAGCCTTGCGTTCATCGTCGAGATGAATCATCTCTTTTTCTGCCAGTTCGTTCAGTGCCATCTCCACCATCGACACCGCACCGTGGACGATTTTTTGGCGAGCCGAAATGATTGCTTCGGCTTGCTGCCGTCGCAGCATCGAGTGAGCGATTTCCGGAGCGTAAGCCAGGTGGATTAGCCGAGCTTCCTCGATCACCACTCCGGCCGCTTCGAGCCGTGATTGCAGTTCCGTTTGCAAGCCCAGCGAAATCTCATCGACGCTGCACCGAAGCGTGATCTCTCCCTCTTCGCCGTGATCGTAAGGATACCGGCTGGCCAGACTTCGCACCGCTGATTCACTCTGGACCGAGACGAACTCCTCGTAGTTGTTGACATCGAACAGGGCTTCTGCCGTGTCGTAAACTCGCCAGACGACCACCGCTCCAATCTCGATCGGGTTTCCGCGAAGGTCGTTGACTTTCAGCTTGGGCGTGTTGAAATTTCTCGCCCTCAGCGAGACTTTCTTCTTCGAATTGAACGGATTGGTGTAGTGCAAACCGCTCCGCCGTTCGGTTCCGACATAGTTGCCAAAGAGCGTCAAAGCACAGCCTTCGTTGGGCTCGAGCTTGAAAAAACCGTTCATGCCGATCAGCCAGGCCAGCGTCAGTACAATGGCAAGTGCCAGCAACCAAAAGTTCGGCAGGCCACCGCTTTTTTCCGCTGCCATCACGGACATCGCGAAGAAGTAGGCGATCACTCCGACAACGAATGGGGCGATGAGAGTAACGCCCAACATTCCCCATCCTGAAGGAGTCTGAATTCCGATTTCCCTGGTTCTGGATTTTTCGTTTGGTTTTGCGGTCATGGCTCCTCTTTCTTGTCCTAAGTTGGCTCGATTGCCGGTGCGGCCCGACAGGACAGCCCTCAATCGAACTGATATTCGTATGATATCATAGTGATATTAGGAAGATTTTAGGAAAAATTTTGAAAATGGTGTTATATGCCTTCCCAAAGGCAACCCGCACCCGGTGCCCCACGCCTTTGGGGGGCCGATTGAGCGATTTCGGTGTTGTAGTATTTTTTTTTTGGCCCCGACGGCTTGTGGCTAAACGGTCCATCGGTTGGGAACCACGACCGTCTACAACTCCTCATCGTCGACGTCTTCATAGTCGTCGGCGTCTTCGTATTCGTAGTCGTCTTCTTCTGCGTCATCGTAATCGTAGTCCTCTTCGCCGTCGTATTCGTCGGCGGCTGACTCGACTTCGTAGGCCCCATCTTCCTCGTCCATCAAGTCGTCATCGTCTGAGTCAGCCTCATCACCATGATCGTCGCTGCCAAAGTCATTGACGAACTCGTTCTCGATGTCGTGTTCATCGTCCTCTTCGAGCAAATCATCCTCCTCATCGAAGTCGTCCACCTCTTCATCGTCCGTTGAAACGGGCTTCTTCCGAGCCGGATCGGCCTGAGGAAACGAAGTGCTGGCCGACAGACTGCTGGTGCGCCCGGTTAGATTCTCGGCCGGCGTCATCGGCTTGCGTGGACGCTTGGGTTGCCAGCTTGGACCGGACTCGGTTTGCTGATCATCGTGACGCTCATTCCGGGTGGTATCCGATGTCATTCCCGACGCACTGCTTCGCGGCGTTGGCATTTCATCTTCATCAATCTGCGGATCGGTATCTCCGCTGCGGATTGCCGCCCATTGGGCTTCGGAGAGCAACACTTCGCGCGCTTTCGAACCATTGTAGGGTCCGAGATAGCCGTCTTCCGCCATGAAGTCGATCAAACGCGCCGCGCGACCATAGCCGATTCCCATTTTTTGCTGCAACATCGAGGTGCTGCCGCGTTGTTCGCGAACCACCAGCGTCACCGCTTCTTCGTAAAGCTTGTCGCGGTTCTCCAGTTTCTTCGGACCGTCCGATTCTTCTTCCTCTTCACGAATCTTGATGTTGACCAGCTCATGAACAAAGTTCTGCTCGCCGGTACTGACCGTGTTTGTAATCAGCTCGATCTCTTTGTCCGACAGGAAGGTTCCCTGACCGCGCAACAACATGCTCGTTCCAGGTGCGAGGAACAACATGTCCCCCATACCCAGCAGCTTGTCAGCACCGCCCTCATCGAGCACCACGCGGCTGTCGACCTTGGACGCAACCTGGAACGCGATTCTCGCCGGCAAGTTCGACTTGATCAGCCCCGTAATCACATCCACCGTCGGCTTTTGAGTGGCAAGAATCAGGTGAATCCCCACCGCCCGACTTTTCTGAGCCAGCCGAATGATGTGAGCCTCAACTTCCTTACCCGCCGTCATCATTAAGTCTGCCATCTCGTCGGCGATGATCACGATGAACGGCAGATTGGTCGGAATCGCATCTTCCTCTTCCTGAGATTGCGGCTGCAAACGTTCATAAATCTCTTCGATGCCCAACTGGTTGTACGAAGTCACGTGACGAACACCGGCGCGGGCCAGCAGCGCATATCGCTCCTCCATTTTATCGACGGCCCAAGCCAGAATTGCTTCGGCCTTTCGCATATCGGTCACGACGGGGTGCATCAAGTGCGGCAATCGCGCGTAGCCACTCAGCTCGACCATTTTAGGGTCGATCATCAGCATCCGGACTTCGTCGGGCCGCCGCGTCATCAGAATGGACGTAATGATGGCGTTCAAGCAAACCGATTTTCCCGTTCCCGTTCGACCGGCAATCAACAAGTGCGGCAGCGAGGCCAGATCGGCCACCAGCGGCGCACCCACTGCATCGGCACCGAGGAACAATGGAATCTTCATCGAGTCGATTTGCGATTGCGACTGCTCCATCAACTGCCGCAGCGTCACGAACTGGCGGGTTTTGTTGGGAACTTCCACACCGACCGAGTTCTTGCCCGGAATCGGCGCGACGATACGAACGCTCGGGACCCGCATTTGGATAGCAATGTCGTCGGCCAGTGCTACGATTTTCTGCAACCGCAATCCGGGAGCTAGGTCGATCTCGTATTGTGAAATCACCGGCCCGATTTCGATCTCGACGACTTTGACATCGTAGCCAAACTCCTTGCAGGTCTTTTCCAGAATGATTGCATTCCGCTCCGCATCCCGTTTTTGTTCCTCGAACGAGACCGCCTTGCCGTACGAAAGCATTTCCATGTTGGGAAGCTCGTAATTCGAAACCGCATCCGAATCGTCGGCTTCGTTGAGCGCACTGATCACGGAGTCGCGATCAAGCTGCTGACGCTCTTTGAGCTTTTTCATCTTGAAATGTGGCTTGGGAATCGGCAGTGAGGTCTGAGCGATCTCAGATGCCGCTTCCACATTCGTCAGCGTAGGATCGGGTGCCTTGGTTTCGATGCTCAGTACGGCCGGCTCTTCAACAATGGTTTCGTATTCGTGAGCTTCGGCTTCTTCGTCCTCCTCTTCATCCACCAGATCTTCGAACTCGTCGGACACTTCGGCATCTTCGTCCTCCTCGATTTCCATATCGCGGCGTCGGAACTTGATCGTCCGCGGCCCCAGTAAGTCGTCATGCCCCGCATCGCGGCGGAGTTTCGGCTCGGTGGAATCCTCTTCGTCCTCCTCATCCTCCACGATGCGATCGGGAAGATCGTCGGTTCGGCGGCGCAATCCTCGCCGGGCGGACAACCCGTTGAACCAGGTTGCGAAGCCGTAGATCAGGCCGAACGGCATCATCTTCGTCACCGCCATGAACGCCGGAGCAAACACTAATCGTCCGGCTTTGAAGACCAGGTACTCCGTCCACATCATCATGCCGACCAGAAAGGTACTGCCCGCGATAATCAACCCGCCGACCCATCCGATGTTTCCAAGCGCAATCGACTTGGTTAACAGCCCCAGATAGCCGCCCGGCCCAACCACCGGTCGAACGGCTGCGGGCGGCAGCAAGAAACTGCAGAGCGTCGTCAGTCCAATCAAGCTGATTGCCCAGCCTGCGGTTTTGACCCACGGTGAGATGACGGCTTGTCGCCGAAAGAGAGCGACCTCCATCGCGATTAGGCCGATCACCAGATAGTAGGCCCCCATCCCCAACGAGTGCAGCAGCATGTCCGCCGTCCACGCCCCCAGCCGCCCGCAGGCATTGGTGAATTTCGAGTTGGACGGATAGACCAGTTGATCGGGTTGGTAGACGGCGGACAGCCAACCCGAAGATTCGTAGGCCGGGTCCGCAGGATCATAAGTCCCCAAGGCTGCAACCAGAAAGACGATCAGCGTCAGCAAGCCAACGGCCACAATATCGTTTCGAATTTTGCGTCGATCCATGGAGAACCGCAATGTACTGGATGTCGCGCGGAATCCGTTCCGTGTTGCGCATAGCCGAAAATCTCATTCCCTGAGACCGTGATAATGCCTTATCACAACGAAGATCGTCTCCGGTGCTAGCGAGGTTTAGCTCATCGGAAAGGATGCCGCTCGTGCGGATTGTATGGTCGATAAAATTCAACTACTTGCTACGCGTGAACTGATCAAACTTCCGCAGGGTCTCGTCGCTGACGTGATGCTCCATGCCTTCGGCATCGACTTCTGCGGTGGTGGTAGAAACGCCCAATGCCAGCAGAAAGTCGAGTACGATTTTATGACGGGCCTTACAATCGCTGGCCAGTTTCTCGCCTTGGGGAGTTAACTCGATCGGACCGTAGGGCTGGCTGCGCAGAAAACCTTCGTTTTTCAGACGGGACACGATTTTGGAAACCGTCACATGGCTGACCGCAAAAAACTGCGCCAGATCAACCACGCGGCAAACCGATTTCTCACGAATCAAGTCGGCAACCGCTTCGACGTAGTCTTCGGCCGTTTCCGTTTGATGATCTTTGCGGGTTCGGACGTGCCGCTGGTTCTGTTTGGTCAAAGGATTTTTCTGGTTGAGGTACGGTCGAGTTCGAAGCGATATTTTCGTCGTTATCCCATGAACGTCAATAACAATCGGCAGCCGAATGGAACGTGGGATAGGCCTCCCGGCCTGTCAAGTACGTTTTTGACAGACCGGGAGGTCGATCCCACAACGGCTGAAGTCAGCGACTTCATTTGGCTGACGTGTTACCAATCGACAAGGTTTACCGCCAAAAAGGATTTTTTTGGGAAACTTTGAGTCCCTTACAAATTGATTGCCGGACAGGTTCATGCCAAAATAGTGGTTTTGTCCGTTGACAGCATTCCGTTGTCAGTTAGGTGACCGGCAGGTAAAAGTTTACTCAAGCAGTATTGTGTTTCCCAGACACTGAGTTGCGAGTCGCGGAGCGGCTCGCCTACACTAGGGTACGTTTTTATCTGCCGATCGCCTTAATCCATTGAGTACTTTCATGCCCTTTAGCAACCCGCTTCGTTCGATTCTGTTGTTTGGTCCGCCGGGCGTTGGTAAGGGGACTCAGGGGAAAATTCTCGGCACCATCCCGGGCTTCATCCATCTGTCGATGGGAGATGTTTTTCGGTCGCTCAACTGTCATTCGCCGATCGGGCTTGAGGTCAACCAGTACACTTCGCAAGGCCATTTCGTACCGGACGATGTAACGATACGGGTTTGGGAAAACGCACTGTCAACCGAAGTCGTGGCTGGCAGGTACAAGCCGAGTACCGACATTCTGGTCTCGGACGGAATGCCGCGAAATGTTGCTCAGGCAGAGCTAATCAAGGACTACCTCGACATTCAGGCAATTATTCACCTGGACTGTGGAGACCCAGAAGACATGGTCGAGCGGCTTCGCAAGCGAGCGACTTGCGAAAGCCGGATTGATGATGCGGACGAGTCCGTCATTCGGCGACGGTTTGACATTTATCGCGAGATGTCCGAACCGGTCTTGGCCTGCTATCCACCCGAAATCATCGCAAGGGTCGATCCGCTCGGATCACCTGCGGCTGTACTGTGCCGAATTCTGAAACATCTGAACCATTGCTAAATCCTACTCCAAAACATCCTTTCCCATCAACGGGCGTAACACCTGCGGAATATTCACCGAGCCGTTTTGATTCTGATGGTTCTCCAGAATCGCGATCAGCGCGCGGCTGAGAGCGAATGCGGTGCCGTTGAGCGTGTGAACGAAATTCGTTCCCTTTTTATCTTTCTCCTTGTAGCGAATATTCAATCGCCGCGACTGATAGTCCGTGCAATTCGACGTACTGGTCACTTCGCCCCATTCACCCGACTCGCCGCGCCCCGGCATCCAGGCTTCAAGATCAAACTTGCGATAGGCGGGCCCCCCCAGATCACCTGTTGCAATATCAACCACTCGATAAGGGATCTCGATTGCGTCAAACAAGTCGCATTCGATCTGACATAGCTCCTGATGAATGGCGTCGCTCTCCTCGGGCAGACAAAACACGAACATTTCAACCTTGGTAAATTGATGGACGCGATAAAGTCCGCGAGAGGCCCGACCGGCGGCACCGGCTTCCGTGCGATAACAGTGACTGATTCCCGCCAGGCGAATGGGTAATTCGCTGTCGCTGAGCGTTTTGCCACTATATAACCCGCCCAGCGTAATCTCCGACGTTCCGATCAATGACAAATCGGAATCCTCAATGCTGTAAATCTGTGTCTCCGGTCCGCGCGGCATGAATCCGATCCCTTCCAGAACCGAATCGCGGGCCAGATCGGGCGTGATGACCGGCTTGAATCCTCGGCGGACCAACTCGCGAAGTGCAAATTGCTGGATCGCCAAATCCAGCAACACCAGATCGCCCAACAGAAAATAAAATCCGTTGCCGGACGTTCTTGCTCCGCCCTCAAAATCGATCCAGCCCTTTTTTTCACCAAGTGTCAGGTGATCGAGCGGCTGAAAATCAAACGAACGCGGCTTGTGTTTGCCCTGCCGGATTTCCAGATTCGATTGATCGTCGTTTCCAATCGGGGAATCGGGATGCGTCATGTTCGGGATCGTGATCTGGATCGCCACCGCCTGCGATTCCAGCTCATCATGAGCGGCCTGGGCGGCGTCTTTCTGCTCGCGCAGTCGGCGGCCCTCCTCCTTCAGGTGCTCGCGTTCTGCAGCGTCTTTTGCCGAGCCAATAGACTTCGAGGTCGCATTCGCAGCCGTGTTGAGCTCCTGAACCTGCTGTAGTTTTGCTTTGCGTTCCGTTTCCAGCGCAGTCAGACGATCCAGATCAACGTTCACGTTCCGGTTCGTGCAGTTCTGCAGGACGGCTTCGAGATTCTCCAGTAAAAATTTTCGATCTAGCATGGGGGAAGAAAGTTCATGAATTGGGACTTCGCCAGAAATTGCCCCTTTTGAGTTTTAGGGGGCAATGATTAAAATGGGAGCGCCGCCAGTATAACAGGTCATCGGTCATAGGTAAGTTCAAATGTCAGAAGAAGGATTGACAACCTTGGAGCGTGAGCCGGTCGTCAGAACCGCTCGCCAAACCAAACGCACTCCGAAACGTGATTCGAAACGCAAAAAGCAACCCCGATACAACGTCATTCTATGGGACGATAACGATCACTCCTACGAGTACGTCGTGATCATGATGCGCCAGATTTTCGGCTTTTCGTATTCGAGGGGACTGGAAATCGCCCAAATGGTCGATTCGGTCGGAAGATGCATTTGCCTCACGACGACGAGGGAACACGCTGAACTGAAGCGGGAACAGATTCAATCGTTCGGACGGGACATGCTGATCGACCGCTGCAAGGGATCTATGTCCGCCACGATTGAAGCAGTGGAATGAAGACAGCCCGGCTCAAAACCGTCACGCTCGGCTGCAAGGTCAACCAGTACGAAACGCAATTCGTGCGCGAAGGGCTGCTCGGTATCGGATTCGAGGATGCCTCCGAGTCGCAGTCTGCCGATCTCTGCATTGTCAACACCTGCACCATTACCAACGAAGGCGACGCCAAAAGCCGTCAGATCATTCGGCGACTTCATCGTGAAAATCCTGACGCGCGAATCGTCGTGATGGGCTGTTACGCGACGCGCGAGCCGGATGCCGTTGCAGAGCTACCGGGCGTCGCCGAGGTCATTACTGATAAACGCGAGTTACCCGACTTGCTGGGCCGGTTCGGTGTGATCGACATACCGACCGGAATCTCCGGCTTGAACAATCGCCACCGCGCCTATGTCAAAGTTCAGGACGGTTGTCTGCTGCGATGCAGTTACTGTATCATTCCCCATGTGCGGCCCGACATGTTCAGCCGCCCCGTCGCAGAAATTCTCGACGAAGTGAAACGGCTGCGCGACAACGGGTTTCGTGAAGTCGTGCTGACGGGGATCCACCTGGGACATTATGGAGTCGACTTTAATCGCGGCAAACCAAAATCGGAGTGGACTCGGCTGGCCGGTTTGGTGAAAGCGATTTGTCAGGCGACTCCCGAACTTCGCGTGCGGCTCTCCAGTATCGAGGCAACCGAAGTAACACGCGAACTGATCGACGTCATGCTGGAATTCGATTCGCAGGTCTGCCCGCATCTCCACGTTTGTGTGCAAAGCGGAAGTGATCGAATCCTGCGCGCGATGAAACGCCGCTGGACACGAAAGCACATCATCGACCGCTGCGAACTGGTGAAAGAAAAACTTCATCTGCCGGCTTTTTCAACCGATGTCATCGTCGGCTTTCCCGGAGAAACGGATGCGGACTTCGAGGATACGCTTGCGGCGTGCCGAGAGATTGGTTTTTCAAAGATTCACATTTTCCCTTTTAGCCCACGACGAGGAACGCCGGCCGCTGAAATGGGCGATCAAATCTCTCCGGCATTGAAAGCCGAGCGGGGTGCAAAACTTGCGGAACTGGAAACGGAATTGCGTCAGCAGTATTTCCAGCAATTGGTAGGGCAGCGACTGCAAGTCCTCGTCGAAAAGGCCGACCACCTCGAAGCGATGGGAACCTCATGTCGATACGCCCCCGTCCGCTTTCCGCAAGGAAGCGTTCAGGAAGACGATCTGGTCCATGTTGAAATCATAGATGCCGAACAGAACCAGTTAGTGGGACAACTTGACGAATAAAGAATCAAGCAGCTATATTTCCACGGCCTTCGGATCTTCCAGTCCGAGTTTTTTCATTTTCTTGTACAGTGTCGTTCGATTGACGCCCAGTTGATCCGCTGTTTCGTTCCGGTTCCAGTCGTTCTCGCGCAGGCATTGCAAAATGATCTGACGTTCGGGGCCTTCCAGTGCCTCCTTCAGGGTTTGGCGAAGCTTGGTTTGCGTTGCGATGGGAAGATCGCCCGAAATGCAAGTGTTGATATGGTTCGGCAGATCATGAACACCTAGTACGGGGCCTTTGCCGAGCAGTACCGCTCGTTCAACAATGTTTTGCAATTCCCGAACGTTGCCTGGCCAATGATACGACGACAGGGCCAACATGGCTGCCGAATCAAACCCATCAATGGACTTCGATTCTTCTTCACAGATTTTATGCAAGAAATGTTGCACCAGCATCGGGATATCCGACGCACGCTGACGAAGCCCTGGAAGTTCGATATTGATGACGTTGATCCGGTAGTACAGGTCTTCACGAAATTTTCCTTCGGCGACCGCTTTCGATAGGTTTTCGTTGGTCGCCAGGATGATGCGTGTGTCAACCTTGAACGTTTCGACGCCGCCGACTTGCTCGAACATCAGTTCCTGCAACACTCGCAGCAGCTTCACCTGCATGGCGGGCGAAGCCGTTCCGATTTCGTCCAGAAAGATCGTGCCACCACATGCCTGTTTGAATTTGCCAATCTTGTTCCCGGTCGCTCCCGTAAACGCGCCGGCGACATGGCCAAAAAGCTCGCTTTCCAACAGATTCTCTGGCAGTGCACCGCAGGCGACTTCCACAAAAGGTCCTTTGCGGCGACTTGAACGCTGGTGGATCGCCCGAGCGATCAGTGACTTTCCCGTTCCGCTTTGGCCGGTAATCAACACGGTAGCCTTGGTGTCGGCGATATTGTCGACCATCTCGTAGATTCGCTGCATCCGCATGTCGTTGCCGACAATGCTGTGGCGGCCAAAGCGTTCGTCAAGCTGCGATTTGAGTTGTTCGTTCTCTTCGATGACTTTTTGCTGCGACAAAGCCCGTTCAAAGGCCAGCAAAATCTCGTCGTCGATCAGCGGTTTAGTCAATAGATCAAACGCTCCTTCGCGAATCGCTTCGACACCGGTTTCGACGGTTGCGTAACCCGTCATCAGCAGTACGACGACGTTCGGATAGTGCTGTTTGCAGAACCGAAGAACGTCAAAGCCGTCTCCTGAGCCCAGCCGAAGATCGACGAGCGCCAGATCAATGGGCTGTTTCGCTAGATGCTTTTCGGCGGTTTGTAGATTGGCCGCCAACGACGTTTTGAAGCCCAAGTCCTGTAGCCACAACCCCATCGACTGAAGCAAATGCTGATCGTCGTCAACAATCAGAATGTGGTGAGGGTTGGTTGGCGGCTGGTTTGATTTCTTTGGCGATGTGGGCGAGTTCATGTTGGGGGCGAGTTTTTAGAATTCGATTGGAATGACAGACGGGGACGTCTATCCCACGTGAATGCCTCCCCATATTGAGCGAGTTCGCTCGGCTATGTTTATTTAGGTCATCATGTTGTAGTTTGAGCAGAAACCGGTCTGCCCGCGGACAGTTTGATTTTCCCCAGACGGCAAAATTGATACGACCCACCAGAACGGTCCTGATTCGGGTTGGGGTAACCGTTCACGACGGTCCAAAACGTTTAGCCGCAAGCCGTCGGGGGTTGCCGCGAAAATGCCACCATCTCAAAATCGCTATATCGGCAACCCCCAAAGGCGCGCGGTTCATCGGGTGTGAGTATTTTGTTGGCAGGCAGGTTGACTACCGAGACTGCACCCTGCCGTCGCGCCTGCGCCGACCCATCTTCGACCTTTCTGCTTCAACCATGAGTCGACCTGCTTTTTTTAAGATCGTTGCAAATCAATGGCGGTCGGCTTCGGCTTGCGTCTAAACGTTCTTTCACTCCGTGAACGGCTACCGGGTTGGGTTGTAGCGGCTGAATCGGCTGGTATAGAATGACATCGACGAGTCGATCACGTATGACGGGTACAAATAAACAAACCACCATGACACCTTCATCCATACCATCCACATTCCGGCTCTTCGTTTCAGCGATTTGCTTTCTCGCCTATGGGATCTTGGTACACGAGAATCCCTGCATCGCCCAAACGACCACCGTTCAACTACCGTCGGTCAGCCAGTTCCGGGTAAATACCGTCGTCAGTGTTCCGGATGGGGGCATGATCCATTTAGGTGGCATCAACCGCGGCGCCTCAGGCATCCGTTCATCCAGTGTGCCGATGCTTGGAGTTGGCCCCCTGTTTCAAAACAGAGCCTTTGGCGGTTCATATTCTGCGGGGAATGCAACGCTTCATGCGCGAATTTTTCTGACGTCGGAAGTGGATGCTGCGGTCATGGCAGAAGCCGAACGCCGTATCCTCGCTCGCCGGTCGATCGATCCCAACGGCAGTCCCGACGTACAGCAGAAAGCCGATTTCATCAGCCGGAATATTGGACGACGATAGAAGCACAGCATGATTTCCATTGATCGATTGCGATTTCGCTATCCCCAATCTGATTTTGAGTTGGTGATCGACGAACTGGCGATTGCACGCGGCGATAAGGTTGCCATCATCGGGCCAAGCGGCAGCGGTAAAACGACGTTGCTCAATCTGCTGGCCGGAATTTCGGTTCCGGATTCGGGCCGAATCCGAATCGGCGACAACGAGCTGGCTCAGATGACCGACGCCCAACGACGGAATTTTCGGATCACCCAAATAGGTCTGGTGTTTCAGCAGTTTGAACTGATTGAATATCTGACCGCACGCGACAATATTTTGTTGCCCTACTCGATCAATCACACGTTGACTTTGACTGACGAAATTCGCAAAGAATCGTTTGCGCGTGCTCAAGCGATGGGGCTTGGAGATAAACTCGACCGGCGGCCGGGGAAACTCTCGCAGGGTGAACAGCAACGAGTGGCCATCTGTCGTGCGTTGGTCAATCGGCCTGAAATTATTTTGGCGGACGAACCCACCGGCAACCTGGATCCGACCAATAAACAACGGATTCTGGACCTGCTGTTTGAACAAGCAACCTTGAATCGTCAGACGCTGATCGTGGTAACCCACGATCTGGGAATCTTGAAAGGTTTTGATCGAACAATTGATTTTGAGAAGCTGTGTGTTGCGACCTATGGAGAAAGTGAACCAGGGAGTTGTCCTGAAAGGGAACGCTAATCTTTACTAATCAACACTAATGACGAAGAGGATTTAGGAAACAAGCCATGGGGCCGTTGCGACTTGCCATTGAATATATCTTGTACAACAAGCTGAAGTCGCTGATTCTGGTCGGCTGTATTTTTTTGACTGCCTTGTTGCCGTTTGCGATCAAGCGACTGCTAAATGAGTTCAATGAAAAAATCATGGCCCGCGCCGAGGCGACTCCGGTGGTGATCGGAGCCAAGGGAAGCCCGCTCGATTTGACGCTGCATGCACTCTATTTCAAATCCGAAACCCCAGGAACCATTCCGCTCAGCGAAGCCACTCGCATTCGCGAGACAGGATTGGCCGATCCTATTCCAATCCACGCCCAATTTCGCGCTCGAAAGTATCCGATTGTCGGAACGTCGGTTGATTATTTTTCGTTTCGCAAACTGGAACTGGCCGCAGGTTCACCCTTTGTCATTTTGGGCGAATGCGTGCTTGGCTCGGAGGTTGCGAAAACATTGGGGTTGTCAGTCGGCGATTCACTGATGTCGGACCGGGAAAACGTGATCGACATTGCGGGCCTATATCCGTTAAAGATGAAAGTCGTTGGCGTGCTGGCCCCCTCGCGTTCGTCGGATGATGGGGCCGTGTTCGTCGATCTGAAAACGGTTTGGGTGATTGGCGGTTTGGGGCATGGCCATGAAGACGTTTCGACCGCCGATGATGCCAAACTTCTGAGCCGAAGCGACACCAACATCGTCGCCAGTGCTGCGATTTTGCCTTATACCGAAGTCACCGACGAAAATATCGACTCGTTTCATTTTCACGGCGAGATGGAAACCTTTCCTCTAACAGCCATTATTGCCGTGCCTCATAATGTGAAATTTAATACACTTCTTGAGGGGCAATACGATACCAGCGAGACCCCGTTTCAGTTTGTGGTTCCTGCCGAGCGCGTTGATGAGCTGATGAATATGGTTTTTCGCATCAAAATGTTCTTCGACGCAAACACGATTCTAGTTTCCATCTCGACGATCCTACTGCTGACGCTGGTGGTACTGTTGTCGCTTCGCCTGCGACAGCGTGAAATGCAGACCATGGTTCGAATCGGCTGTAGCAAGGGAACGATTGTGATGTTACAGTTTTGGGAACTGGCGATTATTTTTTCGGTCGCGATGGGGTTGCTGTTGATTGCGGTGCCGGGGCTGGAGCGGATCGCGGGCGCGGTGGTGGAATCGATGCTCGTTGGAAAATAGGGATGGGGGATGAGGGATGAGGGATGAAAACGTGGCGGCAAAAAGATCGAACGCAGAAAAATGAAGGAATTGGGGTTCGGGATTTTAAAAACCAAAAACCAACTGACAACCCAGTAAACTATCACCCCCCCAAAAGATCATGATCCGACCATTCATTTTATTTTCGTCTTGCTTTCTGATCTTGTTTTCCGGCTGTCGTTCGGAGAACGGCTCAGAACCGGGTGAGAGCAACGAAAAGAAGTCAGACAAGCCGTTGATCATTGCGGTTTCGTATCCGCTGGAGTATTTAACTCAGCGGATTGCAGGCGACGCATTCGAGGTTCGCTGCCCGGTTCCTGCGAATCAATCGGCCAGTGAATGGAAGCCGGGTCGAAACGATATTCAAACCATGCAATCTGCGGAGCTGGTGGTTGCCAACGGGCGGGGAGCCCGGTTCGCGAAATGGCTTGAGTTGGCTTCGATTCCGGCCAACAAGGTTCTCAACTCAGCCTACAAAGGCCTGTCTCTCACCGATTTCATCGAGATCGAAGATGTGGTTTACACCCATTCGCACGGCGACGGCCCGGTCCATTCACACCCGACGAACTGTGCTTATACGTGGCTCCATCCCGAGATGGCCTTGAAGCAGTCCAAATTCATTCACGAGGAATTGGCCAGGCGATATCCTGATCAGGCGGAAGCATTTGCGGGTCGATTCGCTGCACTTTCAAACGATCTGAACGAACTGAAAGCCGAGTTTGACAAGATGGCCCCATCGGCCGATACCGAGAAAGCGACCGTGCTGACCGCCAATCCTGAATTGAAATTCCTGACGCGAGCGTGCAACTGGAATGACGTTCACCTCAAATGGTTCACCGCGCCGGATGCGGACACGTTCAAGAGCGAATTGAAGGAAAAGCTCGACAAGGTCTCTACGGAAACGTTGGTCAAGCGAAGCGACAAGACGCTGATGATTTCGACTTATGAATTTCCGGGCGAGTTGAAAACCTTGCTTGAGGAAAACGAAATTACGGTCGTTGTGATCGACAAACTTGACGTTCGGCCCACGCAAGGCGACTACTTGTCGGTGATGAAGGAGAGTATTGCTAAGCTACGGGAGTAGGCAACGGCACAAAACCCATTTCAAACGCGGCCAGCTCGACTTGCTGTCCGCCCGCAAAAACGGCGTACGACACGTTTCGGTATTCGACTTCGAAATGGTGGCTTTGGGTTCGGATACGAATGCGGTTGGCTTCGAAGGAGGCTTGAAGTAAATCAAAACAAGTCAAGTCGATATATTCGTAGCCGTCCTTGCCATCGACATGGATGAGTTCGTTTTCCTTGGCCCAGATCACACCGATTTGATCGCTCGCTGAAATTTCGTCTGCGATCGCAGAAGACGGAGGTGGGCCGCAGGTCGGCCGCTGGGCATCGAGGGATGGCATTGCCAGCGGTTGATTCGCGCATTGCCTCGATGAGTGCAGATCAAAGTAGTCGGGATCGCAATCAAAGCTTCCCTGAATCGGTTCGGGGCGTGCTTCGGGCACTGGCTCCACTTCAGAAGGATCGGAAAACGCGATCATCAACCGCTCCAGGTCACCGAGCGACTCAAGCAGCAACTCTGAATCGGCGGTCGAGTGACAAGCGGGATCAAGAACCATATGCGAGTGAGTGTTGCATGAGCCGGCCCCCATCCTGGAAGAGCGCGAATCGTTGGACGGCATTTGTGTGGCCCGTGATTCATAGCCATTCAAGGCCGAGAGGATCTCGTCCACCGATCGAGGCACCGTTCTTTCAATGGCCCCAACCGCAACATACGGATCGTTACCAAAATTCGAACTGCGGGTTGTCAAATCGGCCTTCATCCCACGCCTGGGTCAAAACTCTTCAAGGAGAAACCAAAGAAAAACGGATAGTCGTAAATTCGGAAAACCCGACATCCAGATTGAGCCGGCGAACGATTGTAGCGATTAAAGGGCCGCGTTGCTCTCCAGCCAAGCTTACAAACCTCCAACCCGATAGGTGAAGGCACTGTGTTCGCCTTGTCCCAGAGATCCCGGTGGAACCTCTTCACTGAATTGATGAAAAAAACCATCTCCATGCTTCTGTTGTCTGTTCTGAGTCTGTTCCTGGCGATGATGTTTGCCGAACGGGGGACTGCTGAAATTCTGACCGTTGATAATATAGACCTTTCCGCCGAGGTCATCGTCTACGGCGACACAAGCGGTGGTGTCGCCGCCGCCGTCCAGGCGTCTCGCATGGGCAAGAAAGTCATTTTGGTTTCGCAGTACGGTCACTTGGGCGGGATGACCAGCAGCGGTCTGGGGTGGACCGATATCGGAAACACTTCGATTCTGGGAGGTATCGCCCGCGAGTTTTACCACCGGGTTTACCTGCACTATCAAAACGAAGAAGCCTGGCGTATTGAGAAACGGTCAGAGTACGGTAACCGAGGTCAAGGAGTTCCTGCCTTTGACGATCGAACCCGGCTGGCATCCACGTTCGAGCCAAGCGTTGCCGAAAAAGTTTTCGATGAGTTGGTTGAGGAAGCTGGCGTACAAATCGTCAAAGGCCGTATCGATCTCAATGATGGCGTAACCAAACAGGGAAGCCGTATCGTTTCGATGAAACTCGAAGATGGACGCACATTGAAGGGGCGGGTTTTTATGGACGCGTCCTACGAAGGGGACTTGCTCGCGGCAGCAGGGGTTTCATTCACGACGGGTCGTGAAGCCAATTCTCAATACGGAGAGCAGGGCAATGGAATTACGGGTCCACTAGACGGAAACCAGCTTCCCGATGGGATCGATCCCTATGTGAAAGTGGGTGAATCTGACAGCGGACTGCTGCCGTACGTCAACCGGTCTCTCGACGGCCCGCTGGGGGCGAGTGACCATCGAATCCAGGCCTACTGTTATCGCATGGTACTGACAGATGTCGCTTCCAATCGGGTCACGATTACAAAGCCAGCCAACTACCGCGAGCTCGACTATGAAATCCTTTTCCGTGCCATTGAGGCAGGACAAACCAATCGGTTTTTCAAGACGGACTGGATGCCCAATCGCAAGACCGACGGAAACAACGCGAGCGGAATTTCGTGCGACTTGATTGGTGGCAATTATGGCCCCGACTGGAACTGGACAACGCTGACCTACGAGCAGCGCGAAGAAAATGCCGCCCGGCATCGCGACTGGCAACTGGGACTGCTTTGGGCGCTGCAGAACCATCCTCGTGTACCCGAAAAAATTCGCGAAAACATGTCACGATGGGGGCTGGCAAAGGACGAATTCGTCGACAATGGCAACTGGCCCCATAACCTTTACATCCGGGAACTCCGGCGGATGGTCTCCGACTTTGTCATGAATGAACAACACTGTCGTTGCCAGATCGAAGTGCCGGAATCGATAGGTATGGGGGCATATACGCTTGATTCGCATAACGTTCAGCGCTTCGTCGAAGCCGGCCAAGTGAAAAATGAAGGCGATATTCAGCTTCGAATTTCAAAACCTTATGGCATCTCCTACCGGGCGGTCGTTCCACGCCAGCAGGAATGTGACAATCTGCTGGTGCCCTGGTCATTGTCGGCCACCCATATCGCGTTTGGCTCGATTCGCATGGAGCCGGTTTTCATGGTCCTCGGGCATTCCTGTGGCACGGCGGCTTCCATCGCCATCAACAGGGATATTGCCGTACAGGAAGTCCCCTACAACGATCTGCGACTTCAGCTTGAACAGCAGGATCAGCGGCTTGTATTGCAGGCAGAGAACAACCCGGATTAGCCGGAGGTCGTGCGGCTTTCGTATTGGCAAACCGGAAGGGGTCGGGAGTCGTTTCTGTTGAACCGTTCAAGGGAATGGAACCGTTTAGCCGCAAGCCGTCGGGGGTTGCTGCCAAAAACGTTCAGTAGTACCGAGATCGCTCCATCAGCAACCCCCAAAGGCGCGTCGGCCACCGGGTTGCAGGTATTTTATTGGTAGGCAGGTTGAATTCAGAAACGGCACCCTGCCGACGCGCCTGCGCCGACCATCTCTCAATCTTCCCTCATCCATCATTGGCTGATCGGCTACGTAAGGTAGCTGCAAACCACTTGCAGTCGGCTTCGGCTTGCGGCTAAACGGTTCACTTGCAGTCAGCTTGCGGATATGCGGGTTTGGCGGGAACGGTTACGTTTATTGATATCCGCCGTTCGCCTGAGTGTGGCAACTGCGGCGTTTCGTCAACCGGTTGACCGACCGAAAGCGGAACTTCTATAATCGCAGACTTAAATTTGCTCCTTTCTGCCCCAACCATCCATGAAGATTCACGAATACCAAGGAAAGCTGTTGTTCAAACAGTTTGGCGTCAACGTACTTGAAAATCGCGTCTGTCGCTCGGCCGACGAAGCATTCCAGGCCTTTAAAGATCTTGGAGGGCCGGTTGCGGTTGTCAAATCTCAAATCCATGCCGGTGGGCGAGGGAAGGGGACTTTTATCGAAAGCCCCGAACAGCATGGCGTGCAACTGGTTCGGTCCCCGGAAGATGCCAAGAAAGTGGCCGCCAACATGTTGGGGCGTCACCTCGTAACCATCCAGACCGGCCCCGAGGGGAAGGCCGTCAACCAGGTGATGGTCGAATCGGGATGCGACATTGCCCGAGAACTTTACATGGGCATCGTGCTGGATCGTTCGACACAGACTCCCGTTGTGATGTGTTCGCAAGAAGGGGGAGTGGACATTGAAAAAGTGGCCCACGAAACGCCCGAGAAAATTTTCAAGGAGCATTTCGATCCGGCTCAAGGCATCGAAAGCTATCAGGTTCGTAAATTGTGCCAGTTGCTCGGGCTGAGCGGTAAGACCGTTCGCGCGGCGGATAAGTTTTTTAAGGCGCTGTGCCGTTTGTATGTCGATCTCGACTGCAGCCTGCTCGAGATCAATCCGCTGGTAGTCACAGGCGATGGCGATCTCGTCGCGCTCGATGCCAAGATCAATTTTGATTCCAATGCGTTGTTCCGCCATCCGGATGTCAAGGAAATGCGAGATCTGTCGGAGGAAGAAGAATCGGAAGTCCGCGCTGCCAACTCAGGATTGAGCTACATCAAGCTTGACGGCAATATCGGCTGCCTGGTCAATGGCGCTGGGCTTGCGATGAGCACGATGGACATCATCAAGCTGCACGGCGGCGAGCCAGCAAACTTCCTGGATGTCGGCGGTGGTGCCAACGAGGAACAAGTCACTGAAGCGTTCCGTATCATTCTGTCCGATCCCAATGTAAAGGCCGTGCTGGTCAATATTTTCGGCGGCATCATGAAGTGTACGACGATTGCCGAAGCCATCGTCGGCGCCGCGAAACTGGTTGGTTTTTCGGTACCGCTGGTCGTTCGGCTCGAAGGCACCGAAGTCGAAGCCGGTCGTAAAATTCTGGAACAGTCGGGGATCAACTTGATTACGGCCACTGATTTGACCGACGCGGCCGAGAAAGTGGTCGCCACACTGGCCTGACGTCGAACAGAATCCATTCTGTTCTCAACATCTGTAACAAAGTAGAATCTGCCCCTGAATCTGAAATGGAATAAATTCCGTTCGACGATCAATAACTCCCTAACAAGCTGCAAATACAAATGAGCATCCTCATTGATAAAAATACAAAAGTCCTTTGCCAGGGGATCACCGGTAGCGTCGGCGAGTTTCACACCAAAGGCTGCCTGGACTACGGTACGAAAATGGTCGGCGGCGTGACGCCCGGCAAGGGCGGGCAGAAAGTACTCGGCTTACCGGTGTTTGAAACCGTTGCGGACGCGGTTCGCGAAACGGGCGCCAACGCAACCATGATCTTCGTTCCGCCACCGTTTGCCGCCGATGCGATCCTGGAAGCGATTGACGCCAAGGTCGAAGTCATTATTGCGGTGACCGAAGGCATCCCTGTGCTGGACATGGTTCGCGTGGCTCAAGCCGCCAGGGCATCGGACAGTGTTCTCGTTGGCCCGAACTGCCCCGGTGTCATCACGGCCGAGGAATGCAAAATCGGCATTATGCCGGGCTACATCCACCAGAAGGGAAAGGTCGGCATCATGAGCCGCTCGGGAACGCTGACCTACGAAGCGGTCTGGCAAACCTCGAATCTGGGCCTCGGCCAGACCACCTGCGTCGGCTTGGGGGGCGATCCGATCGTCGGCACCTCGTTTATCGACTGTCTGAAGTGGTTTCAGGACGATGATGAAACCGAAGCCATATTAATGATTGGTGAAATTGGTGGATCGGCCGAAGAAGAGGCCGCCGCGTATGTGAAAGAGTATGTGACCAAGCCCGTCGCTGCCTTCATCGCGGGCCGCACCGCACCTCCGGGGAAGCGGATGGGGCACGCCGGAGCCATCATCAGTGGAGGCAAGGGAACGGCCGGTGAAAAAATAGCCGCTCTGGAAGCCGCCGGAATCGAAGTCGCCCAAAGCCCCGCCGATATGGGACAGGCGATGAAGCGAGCGATTCAAAATAAACGCTGAAACAGGCTTCAAACCTCTTCCAGATCCATCGTGTCTGGATCATGATCCAGCGGGTTCCTCGCTCCAAAAATCCTAAGCCATACGACTCCAATGCCACACGCAATAGAGGATGCCAACAAGATGGCAATCTTCGAAGCGTTGATCGCCGCAGCGTCTGTCTCGAAAGCAAGGTTTGAGATAAATATCGACATCGTGAAACCGATGCCGCCTAACATGCCGCCACCCAGGACGTGTCTCCAGTTCAAATCCAGCGGCAAGCGACAAATTCCGATTGCAACGGCCACAAAACTCGCGATGAAAATGCCGATCGGTTTGCCAAACACCAGCCCCACAAAGATACCCAGACTGTTAGTGCTGAACAGGTTCTGCATCCAGTCATCAGGAATCTCGATTCCCGTATTGGCCAGCGCAAAGACGGGCAGAATCAACCAGGAAACGGGCCGGTGTAAAAAATGCTCCAGGCGATGAGAGGGCGAGTCTACATCATCCTGAATGTGAGTAAAAGGAATTGCAAACGCCAGCAAAACCCCTGCCAGCGTGGCATGAATTCCTGACTGCAAAAACAGATACCACAACAGAACTCCTCCGATGAGATACGGAGCCAGTGACATCTCTCGCTTGAACTTATTCAAGTAGATCAACGCTGCGTAAAGCAATACCGCAGCGCCCAAATACACCAATGACAACTGGCTGGAATAAAAGGTTGCGATGACAACAATCGCCCCCAAGTCGTCGATCACGGCCAATGCTACCAAAAATACTTTCAAGGATGCTGGAACTCGCCTGCCCAGCAAGGCTAGCGCCGCCAAGGCGAATGCGATATCGGTGGCCATTGGAATTCCAAATCCGGCTTGGTAAGGCGTGCCAGCGTTGAATGAATAGTGGATCGCTGCGGGGGCAACGATGCCACCTATCGCAGCAACCAATGGCAACAGAGCATTTCTGAAATGTGACAGCTCACCGTTGTAAATCTCTCGCTCTACCTCCAGCCCGATCAACAGAAAGAAGATGGACATCAGGGCATCATTCACCCAGTGTTGCATACTTAATCCGGCCAAATGGACATGCCACCATCCATCGTAGGTTGCTCCATACGTCGAATTGGCAACCGCCATCGAAACCGCTGTTGCAATCAGCAGCAGGCCACCTGCCACTTTCTTGGAGTCAAAAAATCTCCTGAATGTATTGGACAGCGGCTTTTCAATAACCAATGTTCTGTTCCTCTTGAGAGTTCAGCGGCCAGAACGCAATCACTGGCGGGGCTGCTCATTGCCTGATTGGAATGCTACTGTATTTCGATCTGATCGATCTTCGCGGCAAGAATGAAATCGTTCTCGCTCAGACCGCCGATAGCGTGGGTCCATAGTTCGATCGATACCTTACGATATTCTTCCAGATGCAAATCGGGATGATGGGCTTCGGCTTCCGCAAGCTCGGCCACTTTCTGAAAGAAATGAAGCCCGGCCATGAAGTTCTTGACCTGCCAGTCCTTGCGGATTCGCTGGTTGCCGTGGGTCAGATACCAGCCCGGCAAACGTTCGAGCTGCTCCTGAACGAAGGGCAGGGGACAGGCATCCACTCCGCCTTCACAGGGAACGCATTTTTTGGTGGTCAGGGTTTCGGCGTTTTGAAGTTCCATGGCTATTTCGACTCGCCGCCTTTCGACTCGTCGGAATCCTCCTCTTGTTGAGGTTCCTCCGCCTTTTCGTTCTCGGCCTTTTCGTTCTCGGCCTTTTCGTTCTCGGCCTTTTCGTTCTCGGCCTTTTCGCTTTCAGCCTTTTCGCTTTCAGCTTTTTCCTGCTCGGCCTTCTCGCGTTCTGCCTTTTCCTTTTCTACGTTTTCCATCTCCCGCCAGGGTTCATTGCGAAGGTAGCTCTCATGCTCTTTTTGCAAGCTGTCCCGCCGCTTCAAATTCTGCTCGGTTTCTTTTTTGGCGATTTCCTCTTCATTGATTTCGATGGCCTTGGTCATCCACTTGATGGCGGTTTCGAAATCGCCGGTCTCGGCGTATCCGGAGGCCAAGGTACTCAAGATGTAAGCTTCCTTGTATTCGGTGACTTCGGCAGCACGGGTGGCCAGTTCGACGGCTCGCTGGCCATCACGCAATTCGTCGATGGTGGAGGTCGCAAGCAACCAAGCGAAATTATTGAGCGTGTGCTCGTCGTCAGGTAGCTCACCACCGCTTTCTTTGACCAATTCCTGAAGCGTGTTGTGGGACTCAAGTACCCGTTCATAATCTTCCACGGCCTTTTGGTGCTCACCCACGCTCAGCCACGCATCGCCACGGAATCGCCATGTCTCCTGCCGTTCCAGGTTGATTCCACGCTGAACTTCTTCGGAGGGATTGTCAAGCTCTTTCTCTCTCTGGTCGAGAAATTCGAGCACTTCATCGTAAATCTTGATTGCCTTACTCGGCTCATCAATGGCGGTGTGGAGCAATCCAATCCGTCGCTTCAGACTGATGTCTCCCGCACCGGTACGTCGTTGTATCTTCTGCAACTCCTTGATCGCCTCGGCAAAATCGCCTTTGCCGGCCAGTGCCGAAGCCCGAATGCGCATCACGGTCGTATCCGGATTGGCCTCCAGGATTTCATCGCAGTCCGCAATGGCTTCGTCCCAGTTATCTTGCGACGATTGAAGCTGGGCTCGCAGCAACAAGAAATTGTAATAGTTCCCGCTTTTTCCGTTCTTTTCTTGATCCAGTTCGATCAACCGGTTGATGCTCGCGACCGCTTGCTCCAGTTCATTCCGCAGAATATGGATCTGAACTTTCTGGTCATAAAACCGGATGTCGTCCGGCGCCAATTGGATGCCACGCTCGATCATTTCCAGCGCTTCGGTTTGTAGTTCCTCGTCGAACTTCTCGCCGAGAGCGCGAAGCAATACGATGGATTCGATGAACTGATCGGGGGTGACCGTTTCTGCGCTCAACCAGACATTCATATCCTCCAAACCTTTTTGGGGTTCGTTGTTGCTGAAATGAAAAACTGAACGAAATCGGATCGCATCGAGATTCTCAGGGTTGATTTTAATGGCCTGGTTGATGTCGGCAAGTTGCGATTCTTTGTCTTCAGAGATTCTGGCACGGAAAAGCAATGCACTGGAAAGTTGATTTCGGTCTTCACCGGCGTTCTCGATCGCTTTGTCAATCGCCGCACGAGCCGCTTCATGATTTCCATTGGGCAATTCGACGTTGAGCCGGGCGATCATCAACCAGCCCGCAACCATGTCAGGCTGAAATTCCGTTGCTTGTTCAAGCCGCGAGATTGCCTCCGAGCGAAATTTCTGCCAGCGTGGGTCGGGCGGCGACTGTCCAAAAATCCTCCGGGCAAGTTGTTCCGCATGTTCCATGGATGCAGACGCCGCCAGTTTTTTGGCTTGAGCGACCCCGTCTTCGTCGAGGCCTTTTTCAATGGCGGACTTGCACAGTTTGACTACATTTTCCAGATCGCGTGTCGACTGGGCTTTGATCTTCTGGTCGAACGCCTCATCGAGATCCCCATTTCCCGCATAATCCTGGGCCAATCCTGTCGCCACGACCAGAAGCCAAGCGAGAGAAACGGTTGAAATTCTTAACCCAATCATTGTTATTATGTTTCTCATAGACCTGCGAGTTATCCGTTGGTGGTTTTGAAGGAATTCAAGGGATTCAAAAAAAGGGGGGCTGGTGAAAATCATTTTAGGAAAAATTGACGAACGGGGAAATCGGTAAATCAGACTCCTTCCGGGTATCCGGGCACAATCGCGACATTCTGTCCATTCAAAACCGTTAATCGCGTTTTTTTGGCTATTACCCTTCCAAAAAACGCATTTAGAAAGTTTAATAACGCTGCCCAACGTACTCCATTCGTTATACGTTCAACAAAATTAACTCTCTCAATACCCTTCAGTCTCCGGCAAAATGATGTTTCGCACTATTCCTCGAATGTTTCGCGCTGTTTTCGCGTTGTTGGCTACCATCCTGGTGGTGCAGATGGCTTCAGAAGCCATCTGTTTCGCTCAGGACTCAGGTTTGACTCCTGCTTCGGACCAACAACCGGACAGTCCCGCCGCGACGGAGGAAACGATGTCGAAACCAGCCGCAACTTCGGCGTCAGCGGAATCAGGAAAAACCGGACTGCACTGGTTGTTCTATCTGATTCCGGTTTCTGGCTTGCTGGGGCTCATCTATGTCGGCTGGAAAACGGCTTGGGTCAAGGCACAGGAAGTTGGCAATGAAAAAATGGCCTTGATCGCCAGGAATATTGAGCAGGGTGCGATGTCGTTCCTCAAGACCGAGTATTCCATCTTGGCCGTGTTTGCGATTGCCGTAGCGGCAGCGCTTTATTATCTGGCTGTCAATGTGGACGAATCGATGCGTACCGAGCACGGCTATCTGGTGGCGGTGTCCTACCTTGTCGGTGCGTTTTGCACGGCACTGGCCGGTTTTATCGGTATGCGAGTTGCGACCAAGGCGAACGTTCGAACGGCAGCAGCGGCTCGAAAAAGCCTGAGCGATGGCCTGAATGTGGCCTTCGCCGGCGGAAGCGTGATGGGCATGGGAGTGGTCGGCCTCGGAATTATTGGGCTGAGCGTGCTGTTGCTGGTCTACGGACAGGTGATCGGCATGGATAGCCAGAAGCAATTGAATGATGTCATCAGTGTTCTGGTGGGATTCGGATTTGGAACTTCGACACTTGCCCTGTTCGCGAGAGTGGGAGGTGGGATCTACACCAAGGCGGCAGACGTCGGCTCGGACCTGGTCGGCAAGGTGGAAGCCGGAATTCCAGAAGACCATCCACTGAACCCGGCAACCATTGCGGACAATGTGGGCGACAATGTGGGTGACGTCGCAGGGATGGGAGCGGACTTGTTTGAGTCCTACGTCAGTTCCATTCTCGGTACGTTGGTACTGGCGGTTCCGCTGGTGGCTCTCGCTGAGTTTCAAGGTGATGGTTTTAATGGCCTGTCACCGCTGCTATTGCCCTTCGTTTTGTGCGGTGCAGGGATCGTCACATCGATCATTGGCACCTTCTTTGTCAAAGTCAAAGAAGGCGGAAACCCGCAAACCGGCTTGAATCTGGGCGGATTTGGCTCGTCCATCATTTTGCTGATCTTGTCGTGGTTCATCATTCACTGGATGCTGCCGAACAAGTGGATAGACCACGGTGTTGAGCACACCAATACCGGTGTTTTCTACGCAATTGTTTTTGGATTGGTGGCCGGTTTGTTGATCGGCAAGATTACCGAACATTACACAGGAACGGGAACCCGTCCCGTTAAATTGATCGTTCGCCAATCGCTCACCGGTCCGGCGACCAATATTATCAGCGGACTCGGTGTGGGGATGATATCAACCGCCCTGCCGATTCTGGTGTTGGCGGTTGCTATCGTTGGAGCCTATTCCTTTGCCGGTCTTTACGGAATTGCCATCTCGGCGGTCGGGATGCTGGCCAATCTGGGGATTCAACTGGCGGTCGATGCCTATGGCCCGATCTCGGACAATGCAGGGGGGATTGCCCAAATGGCGAACTTGCCTCCGGAAGTCCGTGAGCGAACGGACAAGCTGGATGCGGTCGGAAATACAACCGCCGCGGTGGGCAAGGGCTTCTCGATCGGGTCGGCAGCCTTGACGGCGCTGGCCTTGTTCGCCGCCTACAAAACGGCTTACAACCAGACCCATGACGCTCAATATGAATTGAGTTCAATCAGCATCACGGACCCCTATGTGGTTGCCGGATTGTTCATCGGTGCGATGTTGCCGTTTCTGTTTTCTGCACTGGCCATCAATGCGGTGGGCCGAGCCGCGAACGCGATGATCAACGAAGTCCGGCGCCAGTTCCGCGATATTCCCGAACTGAAAGCTGCTCTGAGTACCATGCAGCGAAACGATGGTAAGGAGTTCGAACATTGGTCCAAGCAGGATCAATCCGTATTTGAAGCCGCCAATGACAAGGCCGAATATGCCAAGTGCGTTTCGATTTCGACGCGAGCTGCGATTCGCGAAATGATCGCGCCGGGAATCATTGCCGTGGCCGTTCCCGTGGCCTTTGGATTTCTTCCGCCTTACTTTTCAATGCTGGGTTTGACGGGTATTGCTCCCAACTCCAACGCGGCGATGCTCGGCGGTTTGCTGGCCGGGGTGACGGTAACCGGAGTCGTGTTTGCACTGTTCCAGGCCAACGCTGGAGGCGCTTGGGACAATGCCAAGAAAATGATCGAAGAAGGGTTCGAACACGAGGGGCAACTCCTGAAGAAGGGAAGCGACGCCCATAAGGCTGCCGTGGTGGGTGATACGGTGGGCGACCCGTTTAAGGACACTTCAGGCCCGTCGCTGAACATTCTGCTCAAACTGATGAGCATTGTGGCGGTGGTGATCGCACCGTTCTTGCCGCTGTGCAAATAGGAGGCCAAGCAGCGGGTGGGGCGGCCGCCCACTTTCGCTAAATCCGGTCTATTCATTGAATTCCTGAAATTCTTGAGGGAATGCTGTGGCGGGTGGCCAAGCATCCGATAATCACAAGGGTACGCAAAGACGGCGCCGATTCCGCCAGTTTACCGCCAATTCTTTGATCGTTTTTGACCTTACCGGCCCATTCAAACGCTGGAATGGGAATAGATCCTGGAAAATTCACGAAATTTTTCGGTTGTCAGAAAAAATTTGGCTAAACTCAAGTTTCGGATTATCCTAGTAACAGGGTGGCCATTGCACGGCAGCCAGCCTAAAATTGACAAATACGGGTGTTCCGATGCGGGCAAGTAAAATCGGACCTATGAAAAGGACCTTGAAATGAAATTGATGAACCATCCAGGGGCGAAGTTCGCCATCCTCACGGCGTTTGCGGTGATCTCCTCAGTCGCAATGGCTGAAGACAAGAAGAAAGAAAAAGACGCTAACGACAAGGCAGATGCTCGCCTGAGTCGCATCAGTCGCACGGTAGAAACCGTGGAAGGTTTTGATTCCGTGGAAATGTTCTCGGCAATTGAAAAAGGAGACATCCAAGTCCGTATTATTCCCAAGAATGCTCACGAGTCGCGTTTGATTGTTGAGAACAAATCAGACCGCCCACTGTCCATTCAGATGCCTGCAACCTTCTCGGCGGTTCCTGCCATGCGTCAGATAGGGATGGGCGCTGGAGGCGGCCCAGGGGGGGGTGGTTTGGGTGGAGGCGGTCAAGGTGGAATGGGACAAGGTGGCATGATGGGTGGCCAAGGAATCGGCGGCGGTATGGGTGGTG
>CAYPXY010000051.1:0-27551 GCA_964414815.1 uncultured Pirellulaceae bacterium
CCTCATCCCTCATCCCTCATCCCTCATCCCTCATCCCTCATCCCTCATCCCTTCAATCACCATACCGTCACAGCCGTCATGGCGTCGCGAACGGTCGTGACGCCTTGGGTTACTTTCTCGAACGCATCATCGACCAGCCGGGCGATGTTATGTTCACGAATGGTCCCAATGATCTCAGCTTCTTCCGCGCCATTGGCAATCTGCCGGGCCAGCGATTCGTTTACCGGCAGCAACTCGAACAAACCGATTCGGCCTCGGTAGCCTCGGTTCGCACAATACAGACATCCGCCTGGCTCAAACACAGTTGCACCTGCGGCATTCGGTCGATCAAACATGATCGCTTCCTGGGGAGTCAACTCTCGCGGCTTTCGGCAGGCAACGCAAAGTTGCCGAACAAGTCGCTGCGCCACCGCCAGCCGCATGGTGGCCGCCGTCAGATAACGTTCAACTCCCATATCCGTCAGACGGGTAATCACACTCGCAGCCGAGTTGGTGTGCAGCGTACTGAGCACCAGGTGGCCTGTCAGAGACGCCTTCACGGCAACGTCGGCTGTTTCCAGATCGCGAATCTCGCCGATCATGACAATGTCGGGATCATGACGCAGGACGCTGCGTAATGCTTTGCTGAAACTGACTTTGTCGGCTGAATCGACTTCGACTTGAGCCACACCGGAAATCCGGTACTCGATCGGGTCTTCAATCGTGACGATGTTCCATTCATCCTGAGCAATCAGCCGACGCAGCGCCGCGTAAAGTGTCGTTGTTTTTCCGCTTCCCGTTGGGCCAGTCAACAAAATCATTCCGTGTGGCTTGCCGATAGCGTCCTCAAACAACGCCAAATCGTTCGGCAACATGCCCAGTCGTTCCAGCGTCAGCAACTCGGTCTGCAACGCCAACAAGCGCAGCGTCATCCGTTCACCATAGGTCGTTGGAAGCGTCGCCACACGGACGTCGATGGGTGGCGATTTTGGTCCGCTGCGATGACTGAAACGGCCATCCTGCGGCGCGCGTTTTTCCGCGATGTCCATTTCGGAGAGGACTTTGAAACGGCTGACCAGCCCGTGGTGCATCGCGATCGGCAACTGCCGAAACCGCTCCAGCACCCCATCCACGCGAAAGCGAATTTGCACATGATTTTCGGACGGGTCAATATGCACGTCCGATGCTTCGCGGACGATGGCAGCATGCAGGATCTCGTCACAAAGTCCTGTTGAATCCCGAAAATCATCGTCACTCGCCGGTCGCGAGCCATAAGCTGCCGGTCGGCGCGGTGAAAGAACGGATGTGTTTGCGGAAGCCGTACCGTTTGCAAAGACCCGCTGAATCACTTGCCGCAACGTATCGGCGTCGGCTGCAGTCGGCTTCACCGGCAACTCAACCGCACGCTGGACAGCTTCCAACGCAATCGTGTTGTCGCAATCGGCACAGGCAACGTAGACTTCTCCATCGACCGCTGCAAACGGCAGCACCAAATGCCGCAACGCCAGCGTCCTCGAAATCCGAAGCGCCCACGCCGGGTCAATCCGGACATCGTGCATGTTGAGTAAGCCGTTGGTAGGGTTATCGTTCATCAGAGCTCTCCATTACTCCGTTTTCCATTGCCCGATCCGACCAGTTTCGCCCACCGTTCGCGCACAATCGTTGGATTTCGCGATGCGGTGACTGCGGATTGCTCTGACAAATAGCCCGACGCCCAAAGCCGTGCCAAATGCTCATCGGAAGTTTGCATTCCTTGCGAACCACTTGATTCGATCACCGAGTAAATCTGTGCGCTTTTTCCGGATGCGATCAGATTCCCAATGGCCCCGTTCATCAACAGAATTTCAGCCTGAGCCACCCGATGCCGCCGAACAGTGTGTTCTGTTTGTTCGTCGTTGGCTCGTTTGCCATCAACGACCAGCAAGTGCTGGGCGATAATGGCTCGCAACACGAGGGCCAACTGTTTACGAATACCGATTTGTTCATCGGCTGGAAAGACAGACACCAACCGCTCAATCGCTCCGACGCAATCCCCTGCGTGGACGGTGGTGAAAACCAGATGACCGGTTTCTGCTGCTGTAATCGCCGTACGGATCGTTGCCAGATCGCGAATCTCGCCGACGAGAATCACATCCGGGTCTTGCCGCAACGACGCGACCAACGCATCGTTGAAACTGGCCGTGTCCGTTCCGACTTGCCGCTGGTTGATCAAACATTTGATCGGATGATGCAGATACTCCACCGGGTCTTCAATCGTCACGATGTGGGCTTCGCGAGTCCGATTGATTCGGTCAATCAACGTTGCCAATGTCGTACTTTTTCCCGCCCCGGTCGGACCAGCAACGACCACCAGTCCATCGGGCAGTTTACAAAGCTCGTAAAGCGAGTCCGGCATTCCCAATTCAGACAGCGAACGAAATCGCTCTTCGAGTTGTCGCAGAGCGATTGAAAGCTCGCCTTGCCGGCGGAAGACGTTGAAACGAAATCGTATGCCGTTTACCGTACAAGCTCCATCCACCGAGCCGGTTGTCGAAAGCCCTGTCATGCCGATGTTCTGGCATAAAACTTCCGCCATTCGCTCAAGTGCCTGGCCCTCGATCGGAGCATGATCTGCAATCGGCCTGAGAATGCCGTGAACGCGAAGATACGGTGGCAGCCAGGGCGCAAGATGCAAATCGGAAGCGTCTTCGGCGATACAACGCTCCAGCAACGCGAAAAGGGTTGCGTTATTTTCGGCGGTGAGTTGGTTGAGAGTGTTGGTTAGCATGGCCTAAAAATAGATCAACAACGTCCAGCGTCGCCAGTCCGTTTCGGGAAACGCCTCCGACATGCTGATACTCAGCGGAATCAATTCGGATGACTCATCATCGGCCAATCGCTTCAGCATCGACCGGACTTGTCCGTATCGTCCCACGAACTCGACTTTCCAGACGCGGGAATCATTGGACGTTCGCGACGTTGTTTGAATGGGTGAATCGTCGTTGTCGTCGCTCGCTGGACGACTCGCAGGGGTGGTTGTTCCGGGCTTGTTCAAGACATCCAGAAGCGATCGTGGCAACTGAGTTCCTCCGTCCGCCAACGCTTCATCCAGTGTAAACAGTTCATGCGACCAAAGGACTTGCGAAAATTTTGCAAAGGTCCTGACACGTTCCACAGAGCTACGTTCCATCGTCGGTTGCAGCAAGTTCCAGTGACGCTGAGTCTGACTCTTCAAATCCGACAGACGCCGAATGTCCTGATTGATGGCATCAAGTTCCATTTGTCTGGCGTCCAAATCCTGTTGGCTGACCTTGGACTCCCTGGCTCTTTCCAGTTGCAGACGTGCGCGATTGACGTCGCGGTGGCGATTGAAAAAAAACAGGTACGCAACCAGCAACAGCAATGCCGGAATCAAAATAGCGAACCACCGATCACGAGTTTGTCCGTTCATTGAATTACCTCGCTCGATGCCAATTGCGGGTTGTTGGCGGTCGAGGCAATCGAATCGGACCGGGCCGGTACTGCTTTCCGCTGAACCGGCGTAATCGTGTCCACCAGCGTCAACTCAAACACCCACGGGGCACCGTTGGCCATCCGGTATTGAGCCGTTTGCTTGGGCGGAATCACGTTCCAGCCAAGCGAACCCAGCCCTTCGGCAAGTTCACCCGTCAGCGCATTAATGCGGTTGGGATGAATCGTGGTTCCGTGTAAAACAAGCCGATCAGCCTGGCTTTCGACTCGTTGTAACACCCAGCCATCGGTTGACGATGAGGCAAGTTGTTCCAATAGCTCCGACAACCTTTTGCGTCGTGCGGTAAGGGTCGATTCGGCCTGAGCAACATTGGTTTCAAGTTTTGTCAGTTCCTGTTGGGTGGTTGTCAGCGATGCGTTTGCCTTCTTGATGTCTTCATCTCGTAGTCTTAATTCGTCGTTGACTTTTTCGATAGCGACCTGCTCGTCGGAAAACTGCTTGATCGTGGTTTTCGTCCAGTTGTGGTGCGTGTAGCATCCGATTCCCATCATCACACCCAGAGCCGCCGCCACGAGTCCGCGCGTCCGATCCGAAACCGGCCGAACCAGCCGGGGAATGATGGGCACGACAGGTCTGGATTTGCCAAAAATCTGATTCCATCGCGTCAGCCAATCGGCCAGCGTCGTTTCATCGAGCAATGAAAACGGTATCTTCTGATCGTCCGCGTGTTCGGCCGCTTGATCGGGGAGCAGGACCTCGACGGGCGAAACAGCAGCCGTAAGGTTTCGCCATTGTTCGATGACGATTTCCTGAGTCGCCACCGATTGGCGGCCGAGCGTCGTCCGAAAATGGGTTAAATGCCCGTCGCGCCAGGCTTGATAGATCGTGGCGGTGTTCCAGAATTCAATTCGCTGCCACGATGGGCGATTGACTTGGCGTGCGTCAGCGTTTGCCAGCGCGGACGGCAGTCCACCCGGATGCGAAATGCCTGCCAGCTTTCCGCCATGGCTTGATACAGCGTAATCGAACTGTTCGCGCAGGTAGCCCGGCAACTGGGTAAACCAGAAACGTCGTTTTGCAGCTTCGTTTCCGATATCGCGCACGGCTCCGGCGCTGTCGAAGGCCGAGATGCTGGAAAGCGGTTCGGCTTCGTAGCTGAGCGTTTTGCCCAATGCGTCATCACTCATGCCGGAAGTCGTCGAAGCCGCAATCTCGAATACGTTGGTCCAGCAATCGGTGGTCAGGATAAACACCCGTTGCAAGCGAGGCGCACCGTCACCGGTGAGCGCGGAGATCAGCAACACTGGATCATCCGATTCGGGACGTTCCCGCTGGATCACGAGAGAAGGCCGCTGTGCCCGAGGCGAACTAAAATCCGCCCGCACCAACCGGTCGCGTCCGAGAAAAAGAATGGAGGTTCGATGAGATAACATGATGCAAGGGAAAGTTGTTTAGCATCATGCGAAGGGAAGCTCCAGTTCCACTGGAAAAGTTAGAATATTGTTCAGTCGAATAAAGTTCGTTTAACCGCGCCGCAGAGCAGATTGGGCGAAGATAAATGAATGTACCCTGGTTCAATTGTTTCGCCCAATCTGCGTCGCCAAGCGGTTGCATTGGAGCAAGGCTGCCCATGGGTGTTGCCGAAAGACAGTTTTCTCGTGCTGCAACCGCTTGCCGCCGTAGTTCGCCGAAATAGTTTTTTCGCACATCATAGCGACTCACGGCGAACTACTCTGGGGCGCGGTTAAACGATCAAGTTTGTAAAGGTTATAAATGGTTTAGCATCATGCGAATAAACCTCCGGATTCCACCAGAAGCAACGAAAGTTAGAATGGGTAATCAAAAACATTTCTTGCTGACGAAAAGTCGATTGAAATTTCGACAACTGGATTGGACTGTTCAGAACGCACGATGATATACTTCGTCTGGCTACACCTCACTTTCGGACCACTTCCATCGTCATATACTACGAAGGCAACCATTGCTCTGGGACCAACCGTCAATTTTTCTGGCGGAATGAACGGATTGTTGACCAAGCTGTTGCTATCGAAGGCCCCTCGCAACCTGCCTGATTCTAGAAATAAATCAGTACGAGCATCATGCTCATCAAATACATTGAAATCTATCAACTCAAATTCGTTAGAAGGGCTGAGATCGGGATTGGGCAGAAAGTATCGAACGTAAACTCGCTTGACGTGCGATTTATCTATGGAAGAGCCAAGAATCTCCAGCCACACATTTCCTTCAATCCATGTCCCTAAACCAGGTAAATCGACATCTAAATCGGTCTTAAAAACATCTAAAGTATGTATTTCACCTGGCTCGTCCGGAATGCCATCGGAACCATAACTGACTATTCGTTGAAGCCACCCATTTTGCATTTCGGGAATCAAATCTCTTCCCCATCCATCTCGCGCTACAAGAGAGTTGTCACCAACAGGCATCTGAATATAGGGTCCTCTCCATCCTCGCATAATAGTTGCCACTGGGTAGAAGTCGAGAACATTGTAATCGACACTTGTAGGGGGAATGACAACTCCAGCGTAATTTACTTTGACAATTTCGAACGGCTTGAAATTCTGCGCTGGTTGAAACAACTCTTCCCATGCGGCTGGTGGACGTCCGATGTCCGCAACAAAACATTTAACTGCATGGTCATGACTTCTCGATAAAACTGCTTGTTCTCCGACAATAGCAGCCTGTACTTCGTCTAAAATTCGCTTCGTTGCTTCGTACCTCGCCTGATCCATTCGGCCGGCGGTCATTTGGAGTGCGACGCCGGCGAGGATCACCAGGATCGTGAGGACGACGACCAATTCGATCAAGGTCATCGCGCGTCGAAACGCAGGTCGATGTCGGCCAAGATTTTGACCGATTTGAGAAAAGCGAGATTCGATCATTTCATGTCCAATTTGAACACACAGAGGCACTGAGAACACAGAGATTCGATATCGCGCATTACACTCTGTGTTCTCTGTGCCTCTGTGTGTCATAAATTTTTTAGTTGGGTTGAATTGCGAAAAACTGATAGTCACTGGCGTTCATCCGCGACGAATAGATAAACCACAATATCGTCTCCACAATCTTTCTTTAATGGGAACTTCGCACTGTCTGGATCGTCATCTTCGAAGGGTGTTTGAATAATGTTGTCAGGACCTGCGGATACTAGCCGGGCGTATTGAGGTTCGTAGTAACCGCCTACAATCGGCCACTGGATAATAATGGGCATCCCTGATCGTTCTAAGTTGATGTTCCGAAACGAATCGTTGATCGTCGGCAACCCGGCCGATCCATATCGGGCTTTGAAACCCAGGCCGTCTCGAACCACATACTTCGCACCCAAATCTCGCAAGTAGCCGTTCTTTCGCCAACCTAATTGAGTTGAAGGATTAAACTCATTTACACCGTTACCATCAGGATTCAGAAGCAAATCACACACGGTGCGCGGAACGCGACTTACTGATAGTGAGAGTTGGCCATCGTCCGCGTTGGCATTGATTAACATCGGACGGTCAGCCATGTCATCGTAGTACCCGCCCATTGTTCCATTACCCAGGATTGCGCCACGAATAGCCTCCATTGTCGCTCGTGTCGCAGCTTCCTCCGCATGTTCGATGTTCGAATCGACCAAGTGCATCGCAACCATCGCCAATGCGGCAAGTATCATCAATACGATCCCCAGCTCGATCAGCGTAAAGCCGCTGCGGTTCGAACGTTGGTCGACTCGATCGTTTGAGTTTTCAAGCATGTTAAGCGAGCGGTACGTATAAGTTTACCATTTAGCACCCGTGCCGGTTTAGGACGTCGTGCGGCTTTCAAGTAGGGTGTCGGATTAGGACGTCGTGCGGCTTTCAAGTAGGGTGTGTGGAGCGGTCGCCGTGGCCATTCAAATTCACTTGTCGCCCCGGAATTGCAGCTTCTATTCGAGTACGGTCAGCCACCCCAAAGCGACCGCGTAACACACCACCGGCGCGCGTGGTGTGTTACGCGGTCGATCACACTATTAGTTGCTGGAATACCACAATACAGTTTGCTCGTTGAAAATCTCCATCCGTGATGCCGACCGCTTCACACACCTACTTTCCTTTCACCCTACCTTGCTCCGATTCACACTACTTTGCTGCAAAATCCAAGCCGTTCTTTTATAACCGAAACTTCGAGAACGGCAAACGATTTGTTGTTGTGTTTCTATTGAAGGGCGAATCTTCAATTCAACTTGATGACGCGCATTTCGACATGCGTGTCGATTCAAGTGACACCCCAGCCTCGCCAACTGAATTTGGATTGCTGGCAGGCGAAGTCAACATCTCCAATCCATCGATCTGCGTTTGACAACTAATCGCCACTGATGTCGAATGAAACAGCGCTCGATCGAACTCAAGTAAAAATCAAATTGCGAAATACCAATTGATTTTGACTTATCCGAAAAATCGTTATGGTTGGCATATCGTTTGCGGAAGGTATCCATCAGAAACATAAGCGAAAGTGCGCGCGAGCGAACTGGGGAGCAGTTTGAACGTTCATTCTGGTCTCAACGTGGTAACCGGCTTGACCAACAAGACGCCTGCTCCAACCGAAACACTCGTCTTCAATTTTAACTTTTTAATTTTAGAGAAAAGGTCCCCCCCAATGACGTTATTTAACCGTGGTTCCAAGCGAACTGATTCAAAACGCCGAGTAGGCTTTACGTTGATCGAACTGGTCATTGTGTTGCTAATCATCGCAGCGCTGGCAGGTCTAGTCGTTCCGCAAGTTGCCATGCTTGGCCGATCAACCGATATGGCCGTCAGCGCCAAAACGCAATCTGATTTGGCGAACAATATTCAATTGTTCTTTGTTCTTCAAAAGAGATATCCTCAGGGAATGGATTCGCTATTGGACACTACGGGGGCACTTTGGGGACCTTTCGATGCGTCTGGGACCGCCACGACAACTGAGTCTTTGCAGGTTGGTGGTTTGCCGGTAAACGGAGGGGGTGGTGTAGATTTGCGTCGGGCCCTTGTCGCCGAAACGCTTACCAATACAGGTGGTGGCTTCTTGCGGTCTTTTACTCGCGGTGGTTTCGAGTGGACGTTTGATCATTTAACGCCTACCGCATATGTCGCTTTGAGCCTGGAAGGTCGCAGCTCAAACACTGCAACCAGCCCTACTCCCCGGTACTATAGTACTGCCACTACGCCACCGGCTGGTGCCAATGCCGCAGCAGTAGTCACTGCCGCAACAACGCAAGGAAGAATCTTGGCGGAACGGCTTGTCCCTGGAGGCTTCGGCACCGCTACCTCGGGAACTACTTTGCCAGACGGAGGCAAGCTCGTCGCACTTGGTTTTGGACACCGCAATGGTGCTATCAGCAAGACGGTGACCAACGCACCAATCTATCCAGGTTGTGATGGCAGTTATTATGGGCGATATGTTGCCGTATTTAAACTCTATGCCAATGGAGAAAGGCCTACATTGGTAGGTGTTATTGATTGCTACGGTCGTCACGCAGACTATTCAATCCAGCAATTCAACGAATCGCTGCCTGATGGTGGTCGCCAAGGCTAGTTTTGCCTGAACACGCACAACTTTGCGTGTGTATGAAAATGATAGCGAAAAGTCTCCCAAGCTCGTATAGCTTGGGAGCTTTTGCGATCCTCGAAGGAATATAAATTTTGGATTATCAATCTCAATCCTAACCCGAAGCGTAAGCGAGGGACGGCAGGCCAAGCAGGAGTAGTCCCTCGCTTACGCTTCGGGTTACGATGAACTTACGGAAGTTGTTTCACGACAATTCCTAACCTGAAAAACCACCCTTCCACCCAACAAAAACCGCTATTTCCGCCATTTCGATCAACTGCTACAGTCTGTCGCCATACATAATTTGGACAGGAGAGGTCAATCTGTGAATCTTGCCATGACATCGAAATTTGCTCGGCGATCCGTTGGTGCATTGAGCCTGTTTGCGCTGGCCGCATGCGTGGGCAACGTGTCTGCTCAAGACGCTCAAAATACGGGTCAAAAACTAAAGCCTGCTTCCCCTGCCTCCCTTAAAAACTCCTCCGAATACTACCAGCTCGACGACGATCCACCGCCCAAACTGAAACATCACGAACTGCCGTTCGAAGCACTTCCCACACCCCAACGACAAGACCAGCCGCAACGCGACCCCACTGTCGCCGATGTCGACTTGCGAGCATTACTCAATACACCGGCCAATCAGCCCCGCCTTCATCGCCAGCTTCCGGAAATTAAGCTACGTGCCCGAATGGCCATGAACGGTGGAGCAACCATCGGCATCCTCGAAATCGCAAATCAACGTTACTTGGTCGATCGCGGAAAGATCATCAACGCGGCCACTGCAGAAGGTTTGCCGTTGACCGTTCACATTGCCAAATTTTCTGCAAGTGAAGTTGTTCTGGAAATCAAGGAACTGGATCAAACGATTCAGCTTCGTTAGCCCCCCCAAAAAAAATTGGATAGGACATCCAAAGCGAGTCAAATCATGGAAGAATCTTTTACATCCAGAACATGTTGGAGTGTACGGCCGTTTGTAACCGTTGCAGTCACTGCATTCGTGGCGTTTGTCATGCTGATGTCGGGTTCTGCCGCTCAAGGGGCGATCGCCCAGGACAAGCTGGAGTTTTCTTTCCAGGACGATCAACGCGTTGAAGTCATTGAGTTCAGCGAAGTTCCGCTGCGGGACGTCCTCGAAATTTTTGCTAAGCAAACAGGAATCAATGTCGTCGCGTCGGCTCAAGCTTCCCAAGTTCCCATCTCGCTGCATTTGAGAAATGTCAACGCTCGCGCGGCGCTCGATGCAATGGCAAAGGCCCACGGTTTGCTTTTTCGCGAAGACCCTGAATCGAGTATCATCACGATCTACACCAGCCAAGAGTTCGAAGGAAACGTTCAAGTCGATGGCGTTGGTCGTATCACGGCAATCGACTTTCATCAATTGCCGCTGCGTGTGGCGCTGCAAAAACTTTCCGAGCGAACGGGTATCAATGTCGTCGCATCGGCGGAAGCTGCAAATGTTCCGGTTTCACTGAGCCTGCGCAATGTCTCCTCGAAAGCGGCTCTTGACACGTTGACCCGAACCCACAATTTATTTCATCGCGAAGATACAAGCTCGGGGATCGTCACGATCTTTACGAATCAGGAGTTTGAAGGAAACCTGCGAAGCTTTCGTGAAGAACAAACCCAGGTTTTCACGTTGCTCTATCCCAACGCCTATGACGCAGCCCAAGCCGTCGCAGATATCTACGGCAGTCGAGTGGTGCTCAACTATGGCACACCTTCTGGGGATGTGTTTGAAGATTTGGCGGAGCGATTTGATCGCTTTGATATGGTCGATGGCCGAAGTCAGGGAATCGGTCTCTTTGGCGGTGGAATGGGTGGTTTCGGTGGGGGTGGAATGGGCGGCTTTGGCGGAGGATTCGGCGGCGGCTTTGGCGGGGGAATGGGGGGCTTTGGCGGAGGTGGTCGGGGTGGAATGGGCGGGATGGGTGGTTTTGGTGGATCGCGACGAAGCGACTTGCTGCGGGACGCCCGTGCCGATCGACAGTATCTCGATCGCGAAGGCGCGGCGCTGAGGCCTGAAGACCAGATTGACACCAGCAAGCTGACGCCGGAACAAATTCAAGCGTTGGCGGCATCGCAGCAGGGTCGAGTTGATCAGGAAGTCATCCAACAGTTGTTGCAGATGCAACAAGCGTCGATTTTTGTCACGGTGATGCGCCGGCAAAATCAAATCGTGGTTCGCACCAGCGACCAGGAAACCATGCAGCAAATTGCACAACTGATTTCCATGCTCGATGTGCCGACTCCGATGGTGATGCTGGAAGTGAAAATCATGGAGGTCGTCCTTGAGGATGGTTTCAAGTCGTCCTTCGATTGGGAACATGTCGATTCGACCACAAGCGCCAATCAATTGGCAAACCTGGCGATTGAGGGCGGGAATTTACTTTCCATCCCGGAAGGAAATCTACTTTTTCAAACTGTCAATGACAATTTTCGGTTTCGAATGCAACTCCTGGAATCGAAAAACCGAATTACCGAACTCGCGACGCCACTGCTGCTGACCTCCAACAATGAGGTCAGCCGGATATTTGTGGGTGAGGAAGTTCCCATCAACCGGAGTTTTAGCGGTCCGCAGGTGATCAACAATACTGGCATCGGTACGCCGACTTTTACGTCGGGTTCGACCGCCATCGAATTTCGGCCGGTGGGGACAACGCTCCTGGTCACTCCCAGTATCAATGCAGATCGCACGGTGACCTTGCGGATACTGCAAGAGACATCCCAAGTCACGCAAGCCGGAGCCGAAGTTCTTGTCCCGACCGATACCGGATTTGAACCGCGCCGAATCGATACGGTACGGGCACGAACGGTCAGTGGAACCATTGTCGCCCAGGATGGCCTGGCGGTTGCGATCGGCGGCTTGATTCAAGAGACGGTCAGCGATAACCGAACGCAGGTTCCTGTTTTGGGAAAACTGCCTGTGGCAGGCTTTTTCTTTCGCGGTCAGAACACGGGCCGCCAGCGAACGGAATTGGTCGTCATGATCCGACCTTACGTTTTCAATACGCCCAGTGAGTCCGCCTGCACCAGCCGCGAGTTGCTGGACATCCTGAGCCTGCATCCGAATGCACCGGATGGCATCGGCACACTCGGAACCTTCGGCCCGCATGAAGTCGCTCGGCCTGATCCACCCCAGAGTCCGCTGCAAACCATTTTCCGTTTTCACAGTGTCGATCCAAAAATTTACTAACAGGGGACTTGGATGATTCAAATCATTTGTGGGTCGAAGCGATGGATGGCATTGATCTGGCTGGCCGGTGGGGTGCTGGTTGTGAACTCGGGTTGTGTGACTCCGAGTTCATCATCGAAGCTGGACAAGGCGATTCCGCTGGGAAAGAAAAACGCAGATCCACCGTCGTCCGGAGCAAGAAAGATCATCGTCGATGGCAAAGCCATTTCTTCCGGTCAGTCGGACGAGGAAGTTGCTCGGCGTCAAAAATTCGAACGCCATTTTGATTCCCTGATTCAGGAGCAGCGTCTGGACGCCGCACGCCTTTGGGCGGAACGACATCCCGATTTGACGTTGGAAGTTCTCTATCATGCAGCCGGAGAGGAAAGCCTCAAGCCAAACCTGATGACACTTGCTCAGATTCGGGACAACCACTGTCCGCCGCGGGATGCCAACGTCGGATGGACGGCCTTCTTTTCACAATCCAATCAATCACAACGGCTCGCTTCGTACCGCCAGGCCAGGGCTAAACTACTGCAACAAATCCAGCTTGGTCATTGGAGTCAGTCCGATGCTGACAAACTGATCAAAGCCGCTTCCGACGTACAACATCCTGCCGTGTCGATGGATGCCTACCGTTTGGTTGGCATTGCCCAAATCGTCGCCGGTGAGGGTTTGGCAGCGGTTGATTCACTCGATCAGGCCGTGAGGCTTGCCAAGTCGTTCGACGATCATCAGGCCGCATTGATGTTGCTGATGTTGAGCGATGCTGCTCGGCGGGCCGATCATCACGAATCGTCCCGCGTCGCCTGGACAGAAGCCGTGAGCATGGCCGCCCAACTTCTCACCCGTCCCAACCCGGTTGCGGATCCGACGCTGTGGGATCAAGTCCTCGAGCTTCAACCTTCAGGGGTTGTCTGGCCGGTATCCGTAACGGACCTGTTAGCCCGTTCGGAACGGTTACCTCCAGGTTTGCAATCTGTCCAACCCATTGCCCGGCAACCGTTGATTCCGTCCGCTCAGCGCGATGAGTCGTTGACGATCCTGGCTTCTATTGGCTACATGCGTTTGCAACGCGGCGAACCTCAGGAAAGTTTGATCGCCTTTAAGCAAGCAGAAGGAAGGGCGACAAAAGGCAGTGACACATCCGAATGGTTGCGACTGGGTCAGGCACGTGCCTTGGCAGCTTTGCAGCAGACTCCTTCCGCGATCGCGATTTTGATGCCTCAAGCATCCGGTGAGTTGCGATCCCCCATGACGCTGGCAGCAACGGCAGAGCTGGGTTCGATCAAATTGCAGCAGGGACTGACGCCACAGGGAATTGCGTTGCTGGAACGAGCCTTGCAGTCGGAAATCCAGTGGCCAGGCCACTCGCAGGCCGAAGCCAATCTTGGACTGGCCTATTTGATGGTCGGCGACGAGATGCGTGGCCTGCAAAGGCTAAAGTCAGCCCGCAGCCTTTTTGAGGCGGAGGGAAATCACGAAGCCAAGGCCCAATCGATCTGGAATGAAGCTCGCTATTGGGAGCAAAAAGGCAATCGAGAGCGTCATGTGAGTCTCGACAACGAGTATCGCGAGACTAAACTATAGGTAAGCATAGGAAAAAAATAATGTTCAAGAGCACGACGCTGTATAGAATCCTGTTTATTGGGTTGAAGTTATTCGGATTGGCTTGTCTATTCGTCCCTCTTACAGAATCAGCCTCGGGGCAAGTCGTTCCATTCCAGCCTTCGTTTTTCACTCCGACTACTCAGCCGTCTTTTGTTGAAGTGCAAGCATCCGTTTGTGATCCAGCGACATCCGGGCCGTCTAACGGGTTGTCATGGTGGTTCCGCCGATATGCTGGCCAATACGAAATGCAAGAAAAAGTCCTTTACCCTCGAATGTATCATGGAAATTATTATTTCCGACCACGGCAACCCGACTGGGCCAGATAGCCAGGTCGCTCCAGCCCATCCAAGGCAGTTTTATCATTCGGTGACGTCGTTTCTGTCGTCGTTGCTGGTGCATTTGGTTCTGCTGATCCTGTTTTCGTGCTACTGGCTGGCCGGTCAGACGACTTCGAGAGTCAGTCTGGAAGCAGGTCGGGGTTCAGACGTCGATGTGGGAGACGAATTGTCGGTGTCGTTTGATCTTTCACTCGACACTTCCGTACTCGACTCAGAAATTGAACCGCTTGATCAACCCGAGCTAAGTCTCATCGAGGATTTGACCGCTCATCCGCAACAGGATCCCATTCGGTCATCCGATATCGAGTTTGGAAATATTCTCGGTAGTGCCGCACTGAATGGTTTGACCAGCACCATGGGCGACGGCGAAGGAATCGAAGGAAGTTCATCGTCCTCCAATTCACAGTTCTTTGGAATCGGAACCAAGGGAGATCGAATTGTCTACATCATTGACATCTCTCCAAGTATGGGGATTGGCAAGTACCAAACAAGGCTTGAGCGGGCCATGGCGGAAGTGGTTCGGTCGGTCAATATGCTTGAGCCTCATCAAAAGTTTTACGTCATCCTGTTTTCCTACACGACGACCAAGGTTCAGATTGATCGCTCCGGTCATTTTTCAAGAGCGACCGACGAGAACAAAGCCAAATTGGAAAAGGAGCTGAGAACCGTCGAGATTTCAACATCGGGAACAGATCCTCGTGAAGCCATCGTATGGGCGCTCGATGCCAAGCCCACCTGCGTTTTTCTGTTGTCCGATGGGGAATTTAACGGCGAACTGAATCGCAACAGCCGCTTCCACCCTCGAATCCGGGCGTCGGAATTGGCGGTCAAGCACAATGTCAAACGCTGCCCGATCAACACCATCGGATTCGAAGATCTGACCAGCCAACCCGTACTGACCCAGATCGCGAAAGAGTCAAAAGGGACCTACGTTTTTGTTCCACCGGAGGATTGAGCGCTGAGATAAACCATGAAAACGATCTCAAGACGAAAATTTTTCTTCACCACCGGCCCGCTTGTTCTGGCGGCCGGTTTGTGGGATAGGCTTCCCAGCCTTTCATACGCCATTGATTCAGCAGATGCCGTTGATTCAGCATCTCGAAATCTCGACGAAACCCAGCCTCGGGCCACCCATTTTTCCGAGTTCACCAACGAATCTAACTCCGCGATCCGAAAGGGCTTGGAATGGCTGATCAAGACGATTCGTCCCGATGGAGGTTGTGGTGTGGACATCGGCGAAAACTCGGATATCGGATGCACGGCGATGGTTGGCATGGCGTTCATTACTCAGGGAAACACGCTGGTCAACGGGCCGAGATCACGGCAACTTCGAGAGCTGACCTATTACTTGCTTAAATGCGTCGAACGAATGCCGGAGGACGATATTACGTCCGAACGAAACTCGCAGCTTCAGCAAAAAATCGGGCGACATGCACATACTTTTTTTGCGACTCTGTTTTTAAGCCAGGTGCTTGGCCAAGGGGTTGAGCCAAACCGAGCCCGAGAAGCACTGACAAAGCTTGTGGAAACCGTATGTAAAACCCAGAGTGACGACGGCGCATGGGGCCAAAGTTCGTGGGCACCGGTGCTGGGCACGGTGATGGGGTGGAGTTGCCTGCGGGGAGCCCATTTTGCGGGCTTCAATGTCAAAGCCAGCGCCGAAAATACGGCCAAGCACTTGGTCGAGGATATGGAAAAAAATCTGAACCAGCATGCGGGGAGAGGAAACTGGATGCATACGCTTTACAAAAATGCAACCGGCGTTCGTGTATTGTCCGCGATGGGAATGGACAGCGAACCAATCGCAAAGAAGGCGTTCGGTGATGCACTGAGCCTGATTACGAAAGATAATACCCCGTTTTCTCAAGCTGGTGGTGAAGAGTTTCTTGCATTCCATCTCATCACGGAAACGATGCTGCAAAGGGGAGGAGAAGATTGGGCCAAGTGGTTTCCGACGTGCCGCGATAAGATGATTCAGGTTCAAAACAAGGACGGAAGCTGGACCGGCCGCCACTGCATTACCAGCCGAACGTTCTGTACGGCAGCAGCGATCCTCGTGCTGAGCGCCCCGAACCGGTATTTGCCGATCTCGCAGTCGTAGTAATTCATGAAATGAACCGTTTCACGGAGTGAAAGAACGTTTAGCCGCAAGCCGAAGCCGACCCCCATTCGTTCGCAACAAACATGGAGTAGTGTCTCGCATGCAAACCATCCAGAATGCCGTCCAATTTCTGATGGAGCAGCAATCCGACCACGGAGGTTTTCTGTCGACGACCTATGGTGCGCTCGGGCAGGGAGCAGCGACGACTTCACTGGTACTCTACGCCATGAAACATGTCCCGCCGAAATTTCGGGAATCACTGCAAGGAAGGTTGCAAAAAGCGTTCGATTTTCTTCGGCCTGGCATTGAGAAACGTGGTTGCGTCGCCGCGCCGGACGGAACGCTCGACTATCCAACTTACGCTTCTGCGCTCACACGGATGAGCATCGATTCGTTGAGGCTTCATGCGACCGAGAAAGAAAAACAAACGCTTTTTGACTATGTACTTGGATTGCAACTGACGGAAGAACTCGAGGTGCCCGCAAACAGTATTCACCATGGCGGTTGGGACAACGAAGCAGAAAGCGGGGCAACCGGAGAAGTCCTCCAAGGGACGAATATATCGCTGACCACTTTTTGTCTAGAGATGTTATCAGGTTTCGAGATTGATTCGGCCGCTGCGGCGATCAAACGTGGTCGAAAGTGGATCGAGCAGTGTCAGAATCCGGACGGCGGCTTCATTTTTCATGCTTTGCGTTCCCACTCCGGCAACAAAGCAAATTCTGCTTCAGATACCGAAAAGGGTACGGCTGTATCCTACGGTTCGGCGACTTGCGACGGATTGCGAGCGTTGTTTTACACCGGCGCGGAGGAAACAGACGAGCGTGTCAAGTCGGCGATTCGCTGGATCGAACAACATCCTGAAGTCAAGTTCGTTCCGGGGTTTCGGCAGCAAGACAGCGGTGGCGATTGGCAAGAAGGGCTGCGTTTCTACTATCGCTTTTCCTTGTCAAAGTCGCTGAAGCACCTTTCCGCCGAACTGGCAAAGAAACTGGCCACAGCCATCACGGGCATTTTGGAGTCCGAGCAACTCACATCGGGCGGCTGGAAAAACGAACAGCCGCGAATGTTTGAAGACGACGAGTTGCTTGCCACCAGTTTTGCGTTGATCGCCTATTGCAAATGCTGTAATTTGATCGAGCAGTAACAAAAAAGTAACCGTTCACTGGAAATCGTTTAGCCGCAAGCCGTCGGGGGGCTGCCAAAAACTACTGCAATGCCGAAGTCGTTCCACCAGCTCCCCAAAGGCGCGTGGAGCACTGGGTTGCAGTATCTTGCTGGGAGGCGGGTTGATTACGGAGGCTGCACCCTGCCGTCGCGCCTGCGCCGACCAACTCTCGATCTTCGAGCTTCAATCCATTGACTTAACGTTAACGCAAGGTTGCTGCAAACCACTTGCGGTCGGCTTCGGCTTGCGGCTAAACGTTCTATCGCTCCGTGAAAAAGACAAAGGCCTGATGTTGAAATCAGGCCTTTGGTTTTCAATTTTTATCAAAGAAGGTTGTGGGTCTTAGAAATCGCGACCTCCGCGACCTCCGCCGCCACCACCGCCGCCGCCGCCTCGGTTGCCACCACGGCCACCTTCACCACGACCGCCACCTTGGCCTTGACCGCCGCCTTGGCCGAAGCCACCGCGACCGCCACCCATTTCAGGTTGGCTGAATTCGAACGGTTCGCCCAAGAGTGCCTTGTACTGTTCGCGTTGCTCTCTAGTGAGAACCGACAGCACTTCATCTTCGGCTTGTTGTCGCAAATTGGCAACTTTCTTTTCCATCTCTTCACGAACCGACTTGGCTTTTTCTTCCAAGGCTTTCTTTTGATCGTCCGTAACATTCAGTTCCTTTGCTACGTCATCCGACAGGGTGCCACCCGTGACTCCGCCGCCGCGACGGTTCTGAGCGCGATAGACCAGTTGTTTCAGACGATCTTTTTGGTGGGGCAACAATTCCTTGTTGGCCAGTCCGTCGAATTCCTTGCGGATCTCGTCGCTCTTTTCGCGAATTTCCCGCCGCATGTCTTCTCCGCCGCCCTGAAAATCACGCCCCTGAAAAATCTCCCGCATTTCCTGACCCATTTCCTGCTGCAACTCACGAGCCCGAGAAATTTGATTTTCATCCATTTCGAGTTCTTTTTGGACTTTTTCATCCTGCAACAGACCCAGCCCCGAAGCGGCCGCACCAAAAAAGCCACCTCCCCCGCCAAATCCACCTCCGCCTCCTCCGCCGCCTCGACCAGGCTGGGCTTGGGCAATTTGGGCCGTCAACAACAACCCTGCTGTGGCTACAAGTGACAGCTTAAACAAACGACAATTTTTCATTGAAACACTCCTGAAAGTTAGTTTGGAAATTTCCCGGCAACAGGCCCGTCGCCAAAACATCAACCGAGATAGAAATGGCATTCATAGCGAGAATTTGATAGCGAGAGTCCTGCGCCGCTGAGTTGTTAAACAATTTACGGGGAATCAGGTTTCGAAAAAATTGGAATTTTTTTTTTCTTTTTTGTGAGATTCGTTAAACTCAGCCCGACCCTGGTAGAAATCATAACCCGAAGCGTAAGCGAGGGAAAAAACGCGGTCGCTCGCTTACGCTTCGGGTTATGATTCGAAAATATTATCAACATTGATGGCAGAGAAATCCACCAGCCCAGCCCGATCTGCAATTTAATTGTTAAATATTTCACACTTTCTTCCGAACGCCGCAACCGCCACTCGACGCACAGGAACCACATCCGCTACTCCCGCAGCCGCTGTCGCCGGTTCCGCAGTTCGGCCCGCAGCCGTTGGCCAGGGTTTCACTGAACTTTCGAAAACGTACCTTTCGCTCGTACAATTTTCCCAATTCATCGGTCAACGACTCCAGCTCAGGACTAACTTCTCCGAGAAAATAGAAAAAGATAGACTGGCCATCAAAGGTCTGCTCCACGTCCACCAGGGTCCCGCGAAGCCGCCGCTGCTGGATCAACCGCTCGCAAGCTTCAAAAGCTTGATTGCGATATCGGTCCAGCCGCTCGAGCATCAAACGATCCTCCGAAGTCGCCCGGCGAAGAATCTGGCCGGAAACCGGTAAGCCTGAAGGCTGACCATCGTCCAGATGACAGATCACATGCCCAAATTCCAGCCCCCGTTCGGTGCGAACAATCACTTGGGCGTCACGGCGATAGTGTTTAAAGCCACCCCCATCGAAACGACCGACAACGCCCATCAAACCGGTGCGGACCAGATGCTCCATTCCCATCGCCGATCAAGTTCCCAGAGCCCGGTCGGCTTCCCGAGCTTGCTCGTAAGCCGAGATTTTGTCCTCGTGTTTGAGCGTCAACGCAATATGATCCAGCCCCTCGAGAAAACACTGACGCCTGAAATCGTCCATCGTGAAATTCGCTTTGAAGGAATCACCGTCGGTAACCGTCAGGTTCGCAAGATCGACCGTCAATTCGTAGCCGGGTTGTCGGGACACATTCTGATGAATGGACTCGACCTCTTCAGCGGTCAGTACCACAGGCAGGACCCCGTTTTTGGAACAGTTATTATAAAAAATGTCTGCAAACGACTCGGCAATCACCGCGCAGAATCCATAGTCGTCGAGCGCCCACACCGCATGCTCGCGACTTGAGCCATTCCCGAAATTCTTGCGGGCGACCAGGATCGTTGCATTTGCAAACTGGGGCCGGTTCAACTCGAAATCAGGGTTCGGAGCACCCGACGAATCCAGCCGCCAGTCGAAAAACAAATACTGCCCGAATCCTGTCCGTTCGATTCGTTTCAGGAATTGCTTGGGGATGATTTGATCCGTATCGACGTTGGACCGATCCATGGTGGCGACAAGCCCGGTATGTTTGACAAACTGTTTCATGACCTATGCTCCCTGATATCGACAATGTGACCTTCGATGGCGGCTGCGGCGGCCATTTCCGGAGAAACGAGATGCGTTCGGCCGCCACGCCCCTGACGCCCTTCAAAGTTTCGATTGCTGGTCGATGCGCAGCGTTCTCCGGGTGCAAGCTGATCTGGATTCATGCCCAGACACATGCTGCAACCCGCCTCCCGCCACTCGAAGCCTGCCTCTCGAAAAATCTGATCGAGTCCTTCTGCCTCCGCCTGTTGTTTGACGACTCCACTGCCGGGAACGACCATGCCGCGGACCCGTGCATGCATCCTTTTCCCTCGCAGGATATTTGCAGCCGCCCGCAAGTCCTCGATCCGGGCATTGGTACACGAGCCGATGAACACGCGGTCGATTGAAATCTCCTGCATCGGTGTTCCAGGCCGCAGGTCCATGTACTCCAGCGCAGAAGCTGCAGATTTCTGCTCGGACTCATCCGCAAAATCTGACGGATAGGGCACCGTGGCATCCACCGCAATGACTTGTCCGGGGTTCGTTCCCCAGGTCACTTGGGGAGCAATTTCACGACCGGAAAAAACATCCACCTTGTCATAGACGGCTCCGGGATCCGTAGGCAATTGTCTCCATCGCTCGACCGCTGCATCGAAATCCTTGGGCACAAACTCTCGGTTCCGCAGGTACTCGAACGTGATTTCATCCGGCGCGATCATCCCGGCGCGAGCCCCCGCCTCGATTGACATATTGCAAATGGTCATTCGCTGTTCCATCGAAAGACTTCGGATCACGTCCCCAGTGTATTCCAGCACGTAGCCCGTTCCGCCGGCAGTGGTCAGCTTGCCAATCAAAAACAGAATCAGGTCTTTCGACGTCACGCCGGGTGCGAGCTGGCCGTCGATGCGCAGCTCATACGTTTTCGGCTTCATTTGCAACAGCGTCTGGGTCGCCATCACATGTTCGACTTCGCTGGTACCGATCCCGAACGCCAGCGATCCAAACGCTCCGTGAGTGGCCGTATGCGAATCGCCGCAAACGATGGTCATTCCGGGCTGGGTCAATCCCAACTCAGGACCGATGATATGCACGATGCCCTGATTGATACTGTCGAGATCGTAAAGCCGAACGCCAAATTCCTGACAGTTGGCCCGCAAGGTTTCAATTTGCTGACGCGAAATGGGATCGAGAATGGGCAGCGAACGATCGGTGGTCGGCACGTTGTGATCTTGCGTTGCCACCGTCAAATCGGCCCGCCGCAATTTTCGACCGGCCAGCCGCAATCCTTCAAACGCCTGGGGACTGGTGACTTCGTGGATCAGGTGCAGGTCGATATACAGAATCGCCTGCTTTCCCGGTTCCTGATAAACCAGGTGCTGATCCCATATTTTTTCGAACATGGTTCGCGGTGAAGAAGCAATCATGAGTGGGTTGTGGGTTGCGGGTTGCGGCGGGTATAACGTTTCTACGGAAGTTCCGAGTTGGTTCGGCACCATTCTAGCGAAAAACTGGAAGCAGTTGAAGCAGTTCGAGGGCGGAGAATTATCTTTTCGAATCGACTCCATTTAAAATGGAAGCCTCCCAGCCCAACCCATTACTGTTTTCGCCTGATGTCCACTTTCAATTTGATCATTCTCGGAATCATTCAGGGGCTCACCGAGTTCCTTCCCATCAGCAGCAGTGGGCACATCGAGCTGGGCAAAGCAATTTTACAGGACGATCAGTTCGGCAAGATCACGATGGCAACCACTGTCGTGCTGCACGTTGCGACCGCCTTGAGTACACTCGTCGTTTTCCGCAAAGAGATTCAGGAAATCATCCGTGGACTCTTTCAGTTCAAATGGAATCAAGAGTTTATTTTTTCCGCGAAGATCGTGCTGTCGATGATCCCGGCAGCCATCGTCGGCGTATTGATGAAGGATGAACTCGAAGCCCTGTTCGACAAGAACGTACTGCTGGTCGGTGCGATGTTGATCGTCACCGCTATTTTGCTGCTGTTCGCCGATCGAGCCAAAAGCACGAACAAGGAAATGGGCTGGCTCGATGCGTTTGTAGTGGGGCTGGCTCAAATGGTGGCGCTGCTGCCGGGCATCTCGAGATCGGGTGCAACCATTTCAACCTCTGTCTTTTTGGGAATCGACCGCGAGAAGGCAGCACGATTTTCCTTTCTGATGGTGGTGCCGTTGATTCTAGGGTATGTCGCCAAAGAGTTGCTCTTTCCCGATGGCGATCTGGTGTTTCAAAGGTCTGAGCTTGTTCCACTGGCGGCAGGATTTGTAGCGGCCTTTCTAACGGGCTGCCTGGCCTGCAAGTGGATGATCGAACTCGTCAAGCGAGCTAAGCTGACTTTCTTCAGCATCTACTGCCTGATCGTGGGCGCGACGGCAATTGCCTATGGATTGTTAGTGAAAACCCCGGTTGAATCGCTGGCGGGTTGATACGCTTTCTTAAAGCCGTTGCAAACGAATGACGGTCGGCTTCGGCTTGCGGCTATTTATGGAGTGCGGGACCTCTGTACCGCTTTGGATTTTTGGATTTCATCAGTGACCGAAAACGTCAAAAGCCATAGAAACGATAGCGGTACAAGGTACCGCACTCCATAGAGGCTAAACGGTTTCGCTTGCCGAGCGGATGGCACGGAGCATACTGGCGGCTTTGACCCAGGTTTCGTCGTACTCTTCTTGCGGTTTTGACTTGCTGACAATCCCGCCGCCCACATGAAGATACCACCGTCCGTCGAGCGCAATGATCGTTCGAATCAGGATATTGAAATCCGCATCGCCGGTAAAACCAAAATAGCCCAGCGACCCGCAATAGGCTTCCCTTGGATCGGGTTCCAGTTCGGCGATAATTTGCATCGCGCGATGTTTGGGTGCGCCGGTGATCGATCCCCCGGGAAAAACGGACTCGATCAAGTCGACCAAGTCGGCATCCGGTCGCAGTTCGGCTTCAACGGCGGACACCAGATGCACCACGCTCTGATACCGCTCCAACTCGCACAACTGAGTCACCACAACCGAATCATCCGTACAACATCGCGACAGATCATTCCTCATCAGATCCACAATCATCACATTTTCGGCTCGATCCTTGGCGCTGCCCAGTAACTGTTCTTCGTTCTCAATGTCCACCATCGGAATTCCTGTTCGGCGACGAGTTCCCTTGATGGGGCGGGTCTCCACCTGGCGGTCGCGAACCGCAATCAATCGTTCGGGCGATGCACTGACAATCTGAAAATCAGGCCCGCTACGGGACGCGACACCGCAGACATCAAAGTAGCCGCTGAACGGCGCAGGATTGCAATGCCGCAATGATTCAAACAACTGACTCGAAGGTTGACGAGCAGGGCAGTCCAAACGTTGTGCCAGGTTGACCTGAAATACGTCGCCCGCGTAAATGTAGTCCATCGATTGCTGGACGGCGGTCTGATACTGGGCCTTCGTAAAGTTGCTGCTCATGCCTTCCACGTCCGAACCATTTGCAATCAGCTCTCTGGTTCCGACGACGGTGCCACCCGTCGCTTGCAAGGAGCCGCATCGTGTACCCTTCGAACATTTCTTATACTTCGCATGATCGCCACTCCTTGCATCCGCTACGGAAAGCAATTTCAACCAGCTTTCGATTCGGGCTTTCGCTCGCTCGGTTCGATCGGAGGGATTCCGTTCAGGAAAACCAGTCGAGATCAACCATGCTCGCTCGCGTTCATGATCCCAGGCCAGCACAATGTCATAGCCGCCGAGTGCGACGGCAGGAAGTCGGGACGGACCTCGAAGGGTTCCCAAATTCGATTCGAACGAACGGTTCAGATCGTAGCTCAATACCCCTGCATATCCTCCCTGCATGGGCGGCAAGTCAACCACGCGATCAACCTTGAAATCGCGGAGCCTGGCCCGCAGCGATTCAAACGGATTGGGGGTTCCGACCGACACCTCGATCCAGTCAAACGGATCGGCCATCAAGAACGAATACCTTCCCAGAGGTTGCTCCGTGGAGGAGCGAAGTTGCCTGGAACTGTCCAGCAACAACACGCCCGGCAACGAACAAAACGGTTCGAAAGCCGCACTGACGGAAGGAACAGGAATCAATTCGTGAATCAAGGGTTGCATCACGGGGTCTGTCATGGCTGCCGACGGTTTTTCTTTAAACGATGACGCGACATCTCCGGAACGGTCAAGTGTCCCCAATCCAGCGCTTCGTCCTGGTTGTATTGTTTGCCCAATTGCAGGGCCGTCAATGCCTTGCACATTTCAAACCCGAGATAAAACGCATGAGAGGGATCCATTTTTTCAGAATTGGACTCCATCAACGCATCAAAAATTGCAAACGGGTCGGTACCGGATTGCCGCTCGCCTCCGCCCAACACATGGATCGAACTGGCATCATTGAGAATCCGGTAGTTGTGGTCCTTGATGCGAGCGGCAAGACCTTCAATATAGTCCATTGCCCACGAATCGAGCCGGGCATCCCGCAGCACGACCAGTCGATCGGACAAATGTTTGGGTGGAACCTTGTGCTGCACCGCATGGTACACCAGCCGTCTCGCAAGATCGCACTCCCGAACGCTCGACCGGGCCCAATTGATCACTTGCGTGGTCAGTACACTGCGAATTCCGATCTCCTGACAAATCGCCAGCAAGATCACGTTGACGCCCGATGAATCGACGTCGGTCAGTTCCGTCAGGTTTCCGATCCCCATCATCAGTTCGGCTTCCGGCCATCGACATCGGGCTTCCCAGTAGCGAAGCAGGCTTTGCCAAAAATCCAGCCCGATCGGCTCGAGAATCGGATCGAGCCGAATGGCGACGTTCCGTTCACTCAAAAAATCAATCGTGTCCGACATCGTATCGAGATTTCGAATGTCGTCGGGGATCACCACGACCTCACACCCCCAGTCGACCGCATATTCACGGTTGCTGGAATTCACAGACAACACCAATTCAGCACCCGCCGCCGTCGCCGCAGAAATTTCGACCGGATTGAGACTGTCAATCGACACTCGGAAACCTTCCTCTTTCAGGCTTCGAACGCAATCCGCAACCCCGCTCCAGTTTCCGTTGGGTTCACAGCCGATGTCGATCATGTCGGCTCCTTCATCGCGGTAGGCTTGGGCGAGTTGCAAGATGGCTTTGCGATCCAGCCGTGGAGCATGATTGATCTCGGCAATGATCTCGATGTCATATTTTCCAAAATCTTCCTGGGAGGGACGCTGACCGAAATATTCGGGGAGCCGCCTTAGATCGCGAGGCCCGAACTCGACTGGCAAATGAGTCACGGCTTGTAGCGGCAGCGGATCGCCACTGCAATAGCCCGGCAGAATCACCCGAGTCGTCGACGGCGGTATGTCCAGTCGGGGCGCGATCCATGAGGTGGTCATCAGGGCAGCCACCGTGATCGGCATGACCTGAAGCGTATAGTCAAACCCGACCTCCTGGGCCAACCGCTCCAGCACCGCGCGCAATGCCGGCTCAGCAAGTCGGCCAGTCACGAAATGGATTTTGTCAGGCAAGGGGGTGGTCAGTTGTTAGTTGTTAGTGATCTTTCAGCTTCAACCATGAATCAATGAACTTTCTATGAGCGTCAAAAACGAATAACGGTCGGCTTCGGCTTGCGGCTAAACGTTCCATCACTCCGTGAACTGCGCCATTGGCAATCCCCCCAATCTTTACCCTCCGACCTCCGACTTCTGACCTCTGACTTCTGATCTCCGACCTCTGCCCCCATCCTCCGACCTAGACTATAATCAAGTTGGCTAGATTCTCGAAGGTATCAACTGAAATTCATCCAGGGCGACCACCGCACCACGCCGACCGCAGTTCGCCGACGCCCGATTACGCACTCCACTCGCACTCTTCTCAATTCGATGAAAGCACTTCGTTACGCAAAGCGTCTTGTAAGTTTCAACACGGTCAGCCATCTGTCCAACCGGATGATGACCAAGTACCTGGAAATGAAACTGACCAAACATGGCTTTGTCGTTGAAAAGATCGACTACCATGACGAACGTAAAGTACGCAAAACGAACCTGATCGCAAAGAAAGGGGGAGGGCAGGGGGGGATGGCGTACTGCTGCCATTCAGACGTAGTCCCTGCGGAGCGCTGGTTCTCAAAACAATTCGGTCCATTTGAGCCGACGATTTCCCGCGAGCGGCTGTACGGACGCGGTTCCTGCGACATGAAAGGCTCGATCGCCTGCATGTTGTCCGCCGCCCAGAGTTTTTCCTGGGATGAGCTGAAAGAGCCTCTGTATATTGTAGTGACCGCCGACGAAGAAGTGGGCTTTGCGGGGGCCAAGTGTGTGGTCGAGGAAAGCAAATTCTATCGCGAGATGGTCGATCAGGGAACGCGGGCGATCATCGGCGAGCCGACCAATCTGGAAATTGTTTATTCCCACAAAGGCTCGGTCGAGATCAAGGCGGTTGCGAAAGGCAAAGCGGGCCACTCGGGGACGCATGAAGGAGTCAATGCGAATCTGGCCATGATTCCGTTCCTGACAAAGATGAAAGAACTGTACGATGAAACCGAGCGCGACCCACAATGGCACGACCCTCGATTCGACCCTTCGAGTCTGAGCTGGAATATCCGGATCAAGGACGATTCACCCGCCTTGAATATTACCGCGGGTGAGTCAGTCGCCACGATGTACCTGCGCACCATGCCAGGGGTGGATGAGCGGCCGATTCTTAGCCGGATCGAAGACGCCGCAAAACTTTACAACATCGCTTTAACCATCCAGCGGCGTGGCAATGTCTTCTATGTGGATCCCGATTCCGACTTTGTGCAGCAATCGTTGAAGCTGGCTCATCGTCAGAAACCCTTAACGATTTCGTTTGGAACCGATGCCGGGATCTTTTCCGAGATCGAGCAAAAAATCGTTTTCGGCCCAGGCAGTATCCTGCAGGCCCACACCCCCAACGAGTGGATTTCGCTGGAGCAGTTGAACTTGGGAACCGAAATGTTCACCAAGATGATACGCCATTGGTGCTGCGGGTAGAGGTCAGAAGTCAGAAGTCAGAAGTCAGAAGTCAGAAGTCAGAAGTCGGAGGTCAGAGGTCAGAAGTCGGAGGGTAAAGATTGGGGGGATTGCCAATGGCGCAGTTCACGGAGTGATGGAACGTTTAGCCGCAAGCCGAAGCCGACCGTTATTCGTTTGCAACGACCTTATGAAAAGACGACCACCTCCGATTGAAGCAGGAACATCTAGTGGTGGTCGGCGCAGGCGCGTCGGGCGTGGGCAGCCTCCGCAACCAACGTGCCTACCAATAAATTACCTGCAAACCGGTGTGCCGCGCGCCTTTGGGGGTGCCGATAAAGCGTATTCGGAGTTGCAGTACTTTTTTGGCGGCAACCCCCGACGGCTTGCGGCTAAACGTTTTGGCGTGTCGTGAACGGTTGCCAAGTTGCAATCCACTGACAACTGCCCACTGCCAACTGACCACCGACCACTGCCAACTAACTACTAACTACTAACTACTAACTACTAACTACTAACTACTAACTACTAACTACTAAC
>CAYPXY010000052.1:0-26569 GCA_964414815.1 uncultured Pirellulaceae bacterium
CTAGCAGTCGATAGCAACAAACCTCGAACATGACTTTGCGGTATGATTGAATGACTATCACCTGACAGGACCCTATCATGCTCCGATTCCAACCTTTAAAAGTACTCGTCTGCTTCAGCCTGATTTCGGGCTTGGCTGTCCTCCCTCTGTGGACCACGGGATTCAATCCTGCCCAGGCGAGCAACGTTTCTGAGTTTTTCGAGCGGATCGAGCCCAATCTCACTCGGTCGCAGGACGACACCATTGACTTTTCCCTCAAGGACTTCGAAGGGCGTATATGGGAGCTGCAAAAGCTTGATCAATACCAGGCCATCGTCGTTATGTTTGTCGGATGCGAGTGCCCCTTGGCTCGGCTTTATACTGCTCGGCTGCATGAATTGCGGAACGAGTTTCCGGCGGATTCGGTTGCTTGGATGCTGGTCAATTCGAACCAGCAGGATTCGCTTTCCGAACTGAAGCAGTTTGCCAAAGCCAATCAGGTTTCGATTCCACTCCTAAAAGATCCCGGAAATCGAGTGGCGGATCAGTTTGGGGCCGACCGAACACCGGAAGTTTTTCTGCTCGACCGAGAACGCAAGATTCGCTATCGCGGCCGCGTCGATGATCAATACACTTATGGACGACAGCGTCCTCAAGCGACTTCAAAGAACCTGCACGATGCCATTGAAAGTCTGCTCGATGGACGCGAAATCGCGACGCCCCAAACCACGGTCAGCGGTTGCCTGATCGGTCGCGAATTTGCCGTGGCCACGGAAGCGGGCGACTCTGCTGTCACTTGGACCCACCAAATCTCCCGGATCATGCAACAACATTGCCAGTCATGCCACCGAGCTGGCGAAATCGGTCCGTTCGAGTTGACCGATTATCGCGAAGTCGTCGGCTGGGCGGCAATGATTCAGGAAGTGGTCAACGAGCGGCGGATGCCTCCCTGGAGCGCCAACCCCGAACACGGCAAATTCAGTAACGATTGCCGACTGTCCGAAGCAGAAATCAGGCTGATCAATCAGTGGGTCAGCCAAGGCGCACCCGAAGGCGATCTGGCGGAACTACCACCGCCAGCCACGTTTGCATCGGGCTGGCAGATGGGTGAGCCGGACGAAATCATCCCGATGGCCCCCAAGCCCTTCTCGGTGCCTGCCACCGGAACGGTGGAGTACAAATATTTCGTGGTCGATCCCGGCTTTAAGGAAGACAAATGGGTTTCGGCGGCCGAGTGCCGACCGGACAAGCGGGCCGTGATTCACCACATTATTGTCGGTATTCGCGGAGCAGGTGACTTCGGCCAGGGAGTTCACGATCAGGTTCAATCCGACTGGATTGCGGCGACGGCCCCCGGTTCGCCCCCCATGGTTCTGCCCCAAGGCTATGCAAAAAAAATCCCTGCGGGAGCAAAACTGGTTTTCCAAATGCACTACACGCCCAACGGCGTCGCGACCGAAGACCTCAGCTCGATCGGCCTGAAGTTCATCGAGCCGGAACAAGTCACGCACGAAGTACTCACCGTCAAAGCCGCCGATGGCCGTTTTGTCATTCCACCCGGTTCAGAGAATCATCCGGTCCGGGCAAGCCTGAAGTTCGACCGAGACGCCGAACTGATCAGCCTGTTTCCCCACATGCATTTGCGGGGAAAATCATTCCGCTACACGGCCCGGCTTCCAAACGGCGACGAGGAAATTTTGTTGGATATCCCTCGCTATGATTTCAACTGGCAAAACGGATACGAGCTGGAGACGATCCGCAAATTTCCGGCCGGCACACGCATCATTTGTCAGGCTCACTTTGACAATTCAACGAACAACATCGCCAACCCCGACCCAACCGCGGAAGTCCGCTGGGGTGATCAGACCTGGGAGGAAATGATGATCGGTTACATGAATGTTGCCTTGCCGAGGAACAAGGCTCAATCCGAAAGCTACCGATAGTCATCAATATTGAAAATATCCGGCTCCTGTCCGCCCTGATAGTCGCCGATGAGCGACGCGTTATCATACAGCCAGGCCTGCACGACGTCGCGGTCCGTGATGGTCCAGCACTCTTCGCCCACCATTGCGAAGGGGCGCTCGCCGCAGCCCGTGATCAGCACGCAGTCGCCCTGTTTGGCATTCGACAACGCCCACTCGATCGCGCGGAAGCGGTTCGGAATGATCGTTGCATTGGCTGGCTTGGCGAATCCGTCGAGCACTTGATGGGCTGGCTCATAGTCGGATTCTGCATTGATGGACGTTTTAGTGATAACGGTTCGGTCGGCCGTCCGATCTGCGATCTCACCCAAGCGGCGGCGATCCCACTCAGTCTGCTCATCGTCAAGCGACAATACACACCAAACTTTGCCGGACGTGACCTGCTTGATTGATCGAATGGCGGTGGCGAGCTGGAAATGGCTTCGCGCTGAATCTACCCAAACCCCGAAATCCTGACCACATTCGATCCGCTCCAGCCGGCCAGGCAAGGCTCGCACATCGGAAATCGCTTGAGCGATGGTCGTCAAATCGATCCCCATCGCCAGGCCGACGGCGGTTGCGGCCAAGCAATTGTAAACGTGTTGGTCGCCGATGATTTTCGTGCGAACGGGAATCGATTCGCAACCTGCGTTGAGAACAAAGGTCTGTTCCGAGCGGGTCCGTTCGATAATTTTTGCGGTGATCTGAGCCTCCTGTTTGATGCCGAAGGTCAAACAGGGCGTTTCGAGTTGGTCCAGTAGCTGATGTGATGTCGGATCGTCGGCGTTGAGAATGGCCATGCCGTGCGGCTTCAAATGCTTGAGCAATCGCAACTGGGATCGGCGATAGTTTTCGGTGGAACCATGGAAATCCAGATGGTCACGACGAATGTTGGTCAGCACGGCCAGATCAAATTCGACGCCCGCGAGCGCCCGCTGAGCCAGCGAGACGCTGGAGACTTCGATCACTGCATGTTCGCAATCGGCCATGACCATTTGCGACAGTTGATCACCGAGCATCGGTGAATTCAGTTCTCGAGCGGGAACCGACTGTCGCCCCATTCCCAGGTCCACTTCGATCGAGCTGGACAGTCCTGTTTTGTGACCCGCTCGGGAGAGAATGCTTCGCACCAGATGGCTGGTCACGGTCTTGCCATCGGATCCGGAGATGGCGATGCTGGACAGCCGCTGGCCGGGTGAGCCGGCGAGGGCCTGACAGATTCTGCCGTAGGCCGCACGGCTGTCGGGGACGATGCACTGCGGGCAGTTGACGGTCAGCAGCCGCTCCGTCACCACGGCTTTCGCGCCACGACTGACGGCCTCATGGGCGAACTCATGACCATCGGAGTCCGGCCCGACAATGGCGACAAACAGATCATCGGCTTCGCAGTCATTCCACTGACCGCAGCAAGACTGAACATAGACTTCCTCGGCGCCCAACAATTTGGCTTTGGGAAGAATATCCGTTAAACGAATCCCGTGTCGGGTAGATACCAGAGAACTCACAAGGCCTCCTGCCTGGCGAATGCCGAAAAATGGTGTTAGGGTCTTTGGGTTTAGCAGCTTCTTGCTGACAGTTTCTGATTCTCAACAATCGGGGTTTTCGGTCAAGCCGGAAAAAAATAACCACGGAATGAGAGTGACAGCATTTTTTAAATCCCTCCCCGTCTCCCCAAAAGCCCACCCAAATGGCACAATGACATCATGTCTGAAGAGGATTTTGATCTTGCAGCGCTGGCGACTTTTTTGCACTTGACCCCCGATCAAGTTCGCAAGATGGCCGAACGCGATAAAATTCCGGGGCGTCGTATTGGCGGCCAGTGGAAGTTTTCGCGCGCCGAGATCCATCGCTGGTTCGAAGACCGGATCGGGGCATCGGACAACAAGGAACTGGTTGAAGTCGAGAAAGTACTGGGACGGCAGACGATTCACACCGAAATCGAAGCGGTCCAGATTGCCAGCTTGCTGACACCCGAACGGATTTTTGTTCCTTTTCTGGCTCGCACCAAGAATTCAGTGATCGATTCGATCTGCGAGTTGACCGCTCAGACAGGTGTCCTGTGGGAACCCGACAAGATGTCCGATGCGGTTCGTTTACGCGAAGAACTTCATTCGACCGCCCTGGAAAACGGGGTTGCACTGCTCCACCCCAGACGCCCCAACCCCAACATCATGGCTGAGCCGTTTCTGAGCTTGGCGGTTCATTCGTCGGGAATTCCGTTCGGCGGTCCGAGAGGCAACATGACAGACGTTTTCTTTCTAATCGGGTCCATCAACGAAGGTTTTCACCTGCGTTTGCTCGCTCGGCTGAGCCGGCTGTTACACTGGCCGGGGTTTCTCGACCAGGTCCGTTCGGGGCAAACACCCAAATCGGTATGGCAAATTGTGGCCGATTGTGATACGCAAGTAGATAGTTGATGCGACACAATCCTCCAAACCAACGGACTGAGTATCATGGATCGAAAAATTCTCACCACCGGCGACTATTGTCATGCAGAATTTCGAGGCTTGATTGGAGGAATCTCCAATGTGACTCTGGTTCCCCTACGGCGGATCGAAACTCATGATGAGTCGGATTATGACTTGATTGTTGTCGCTCAGTCGCACCCTGATCAATTCACCGCCGACGAGATCGAGGCGTTGCAAGCAAAATACCCGCTCACTCCGGTCGTTGCACTGCTTGGATCATGGTGTGAAGGCGAATCGCGATCTGGAAATCCGTGGCCGGGAGTCGTCCGGGTTTACTGGCATCAATGGCAAGGCCGATTGGATCTGTTTGAACAACAACTGGAGTCCACTGGCTATTCCTCCTGGCACGAGCCACGGATTGCGACTGTCGGAGACCGCCTATTGAAGTGTACCGCCGTGGGGCAGGCGGCTACGAAGATGTTTCAGCCCCAGCCCGCCAATGACATCACGCCCGAGCCATCAAGCAATTTCGATTCGATCCCGCCCCGCGAATATCGATCACCCCAACGTTCGCCCCAACGGAACCAACCGAGTGAGTTTCGTTCGGTGGCCAATGCGGTTGTCGACCGGATCCTTCGCAGCGATCCGCCTCACTCCGTGTTGCATTCGGCGCGCCGAGTGATTGGAGTCAGCGCCTACAATGCTCAGACATTTGATATGCTCAAAGATACGTTTGAACATCTTGGTTTTAACTCCGAGTGGATCGAGCTGTCCATGGAAACCGAGGGGCACCGGTCCTACTGCCTGATTTGTATCGATGCCAATCACCTGGACGAGGAATTGCAGCAGCGTGTTCGCTGGATCCGTGAGACGTTCGAAAATGTGCCCGTGATTGCGATAGCCAATTTTCCTCGGCTGACGGAGGTCGGCAATCTGGTCTCCTGGAAAGTCTCACACGTGGTCTCAAAGCCGTTTGAACTCAATGATTTGCGGTTTGCCATCAAGGCGGTACTGAAAGAATCCCATGTCAGTAGCACAACCAGCTATCTTTAACCGCCCTTTCGCTTGTCGCGCAGCCATTTTCGGCACTGGCTGAAAAAATCCTGATAATCGGTTCGCAAATAGTCGGGATACGTCCAGCGACTCGCTTCCCATCCCTTCCCGCGGTAGTGAAGGGTCACTTCCGCATAGATTCCGTCTCGCAAATAAATTCGGTGATCGCGGTCCTTGGTCGTGGCCAGAATCAACTTGGCTTCCGTGATATAGCCGGGATCGATATTGATCGGCCGAGGCTCAGGATATTGGTTCTGCTGCTGAAACTCTATTTCCCATTGATTGGATGCGTGCTTGATGTCCGCCATCATCGCCGGATCGATCAACGTTTCGAACGCGACCAGAATTTTCTTGAGGTCGGTTCCCATCGTGGACTCGTAGTAGCCCGTCTCCGTAAAATCAAAGACAGGGCTTTGTAAAACGAGCGGTCCCCAAGCCTGCGGCGCCCTTTCCATCGACCAGGTCAAACCCTCCGAGTAGCGACTGGAAATCGCAGCGATCAGCAAGACGGGATAGTGTCGTGTGGGTTCACCCATCTATTAATAACTCTTGGCGAAAATGGCTCGCGTCACGGTGGGTCGTCCGGTGAACAAACACGTTCCCGGAATCTTTTCCCAGTCCAGCGGCAGGCAGCGTGGCGTGACCTTAAGCGGCTTCAAAATTTCGTCGGTTTCAGGGCAATCCACAAAGTGACAGATTGCAAAACCTCCGTGAATTTCAGGGCGATCTTCACTCTTTGGAGTAAACCAGGCTTTGAATTCCTCAAGTGATTCGATGGTGCGAGTATTTTCCTCTTGAAGTTTCTTGGCTCGTTCAAACAGTGCGGCCTGCATGTCGGCCAGCATTTCTGGCAGGCTTGAAACGAACTCGGCGCGGTTCATGCCGCTGGATTTGGGTTGATCCCGGCGTCCCACAAAAACGCTGTTGGATTCGATGTCGCGAGGACCGACCTCCACCCGAACCGGCACACCCCGCTTGACATGGAACCACTTCTTCTCGCCGCCGCGGGTGTCTCGCCGGTCGATGAAAACTCGCACGGACTCGCCCGCGTAGGTTTGCTGGTTGACCTCTTGCTGTAGGGAACGGCAGTATTCCAGCACTGCGGATTCTTCTTCATCGTTTCGGAAGATCGGCAGGATCACCACCTGCTGCGGTGCCAGGCGTGGCGGCAGCACCAGACCATCGTCATCACTGTGCGTCATGATCAGGGCACCGACCAGTCGCGTCGAGACCCCCCAGGATGTGGTCCAGGCCAATGATTCCACCCCATTTTTGTCCTGAAACTTAATGTCCTGGGCGCGGGAAAAATTCTGGCCGAGAAAATGAGACGTGCCGGCTTGGAGGGCTTTACGATCCTGCATCATCGCTTCCACGCACAACGTCATATCTGCGCCAGGGAAGCGTTCGCCCGCCGTCTTTTCACCCTTGATGACGGGCACCGCCATCTGGTTCTCGATGAAATCGGCGTATACATCGAGCATGGTATGCGTTTCGAGTTGAGCTTCCTCCGCCGTCGCGTGTGCGGTGTGCCCTTCTTGCCACAAGAACTCGGCGGTTCGCAGGAACAACCGCGTTCGCATTTCCCACCGGACCACATTGGCCCACTGATTGATCTTCAGCGGCAAATCGCGCCACGATTGAATCCACTTGGCAAACATCGCTCCGATAATCGTTTCACTGGTGGGACGCACAATCAGCGGTTCTTCCAGTGGTCCGGCCGGAACCAGCCCGCCGTCGGGGCCTGGCTCAAGCCGATGATGCGTCACCACAGCGCATTCCTTGGCAAAGCCTTCAACGTGTTCGGCTTCCTTTTCCAGAAAGCTGATCGGAATGAACAACGGAAAATAGGCATTCTCGTGGCCGGTGTCCTTGAAAAGCGTATCCAGGCCCTTCTGCATGTTCTCCCAGATGCCGTAGCCCCACGGCTTGATCACCATGCACCCCCGCACAGGTGAGTTTTCGGCGAGATCGGCGGCCTTGATCACTTGCTGATACCACTCAGGGTAGTCTTCGGAACGGGTGGGCGTGATTGCAGTTTTTGCCATGACGGGGATCAGAAAATGAGTTAAAGGATGAATTCAATGAGGTTTCGGAATATCCGATTCCTGCGAAAGCTGGAAGGTTCGCATTCTAGTTTTTTGGAGGGGTTGTTTCGAGTGGGGGACCGATGTCCGCAACCCCTGTCTATTTTAGGGGCTGGCTACTAAAATCTTGGGGAACAACCAATGACACCTCTTGAAAGGAGACCATGAGCCGCCAATATGTTACTGAACTGCGTGATGGAGATGCCATCGATCAGGTTTTTCGCGCCTCGGAAAAGCAGCTTCGGACGAACCGAAACGGAAATTTGTACCTGCAAGTCCGCCTCAGCGATCGGACGGGTTCGTTGACGGCCATGCTGTGGAATGCAAACCAGCGGCATTACGACAGTTTTTCCAATGGCGACTTTCTGCGTGTTAAAGGTACCGCCCAACTGTACAATGGTGGCATGCAGATTCTGTGCAAGGAAGTGGCACCATCGAGCGACGAAATTGATCTCGCCGATTTTGAGACGTTATCATTGCTCGATGTCGAAAAGATGGTTGCCCGTGTCGCCGAGCTGTTGCGATCCATGCACAACGACAGCCTGCGCAATCTGGCCGAAACGTTTCTCAGCAATGAGACATTCATGCAGGCCTTTCGATCCGCACCGGCTGCGGTCAAGAATCACCATGCCTATCAAGGCGGATTGCTCGAACATGTTCTGTCGCTGATGGAAGTCGCCCAATTGGTAGCGCCTCGCTATCCGGTGCTCGACGGCGACCTGTTGCTGATCGGAGCCTTTTTGCACGATGTCGGAAAAATTCGTGAACTCACCTATGATCCCGATCTCGGTTACAGCGACGAAGGGCAGTTGATCGGACACATGGTGCTGGGCGTTTCGATTCTCGACGACGCCATTCGGGAAACCGAAAAACACACATCCGAGCCCTTTCCACCCGCGCTGGCCGTTAAACTGAGGCATCTGATTGTGTCCCACCACGGTGAGTACGAATTCGGCAGCCCCAAGTTGCCCATGACGCTTGAAGCCGTTGCCTTGAATTTGCTCGATACCCTCGACGCTCGTATCCACAATTTTCACCAACTGATCGAAGATGATGTCAACCCGGCCAGTAACTGGACCGTCTACCACGCGAATCTTGGGAGAAAGATCTACAAAAAGTAATGCCCGAATATCAACAACTGATACTGGATTTCGTTAATCGTCCCAACTACCAACCTGTCAAACTGCAGGTCATTGCCCGAAAACTGGACCGCGTTGACGAACTGAAAGAGCTGAGGAGAGCGCTCAAGCAACTCGTTCGACAAAAGAAAATTGCTTTTGGCGCCAAGCATCTCGTCCAGCGGATTCGAACCGATACAAGCCTCCCGAATAATCAGAAAGAGGCTTCTGCGAAAGAGGGTTCGGCGAAAGAGGCTTCGGCGAAACAGGGGGCAACCAAAAAGGCGGGGGCGGCAAAACCAGAAGCAGAGCGTTCGTCCGGGAAAAAGAAATCGACATCGGATCGGCGCTCGGAGCGATCGAACGAAATCATCGGAACTTTCCGCCGCAATTCGGCCGGGTTTGGATTTGTGACGCCCGATCTGTCATCCGGACGCGGACGCCTTGACGACATTTTCATCCCCAAATCCAAAACCGTCGATGCGGCCGACATGGATCGCGTCCGGGTTCGGCTTTCGACCAGTCAGCGAGGGGGACGGCGGGGCACAGCCGATTCGCAAAAACGCAATGGCCAGATCATCGAAGTCATCGACCGAAATACGAACCGCTTTGTCGGCACCTATCGTGAGCGCTTTGAAGAAGGATTGGTCTATGTCGATGGCGACATATTTGACGCACCGATTCAAGTGGGCGACGCGGGAGCCAAGAACTGCCGGGTCGGCGACAAGGTCGTCATTGAAATGGTCCACTTTCCCGCGGCTTGGCAGAAAGGCGAAGCCGTCATCGTCGAAATCCTCGGCGATCGCGGCAAGGCAGGCGTCGATACACTGAGCGTAATTCATCAATATGGGTTGCCGATGGAGTTTCCCGCCGAGGTCCTCGTTGAATCTCGCGGACAAGCGGCCAAGTTCCGCGATGACCATATCCCCGAGGGCCGCACTGATTTTACCGGCAAGACGGTGGTCACGATTGACCCCGAAACCGCTCGCGATTTCGATGATGCGATTTCGCTCGAGCGACTGGACAATGGGCACTGGCTGTTGGGAGTCCATATCGCCGACGTTTCACACTTCGTCCCTCGCAAATCAAAACTCGATGATGAAGCTTACCAGCGGGCGACGAGCGTTTATCTGCCCGACCGCGTGATCCCGATGCTGCCAGAAATTATCTCGAACAATCTGGCAAGTCTTCAGCCGAATCGACTGCGGTACACGATGTCGGCGTTGATGGAACTCAATGCTCACGGAATGCCGATCCACACCGAGTTGCATCGCGGAGTCATCAAGAGTGTCCACCGTTTTACTTACGAAGAAGTGGATGATTATCTTGCCAATGATCGGCCCTGGAAGAAGAAGCTGACACCGGCCGTATTTGAGCTGGTTCGCAACATGCACAGCCTGGCGATGAACATTCGCAAGCGACGGCTCGACGGTGGCGCCATCAATCTGGTGCTGCCCGAAGTCCGAATCGATCTCGATGAAAACGGTCGGGTCGCCGGAGCCCATGCCGAGGAAAACACTGAAAGCCACCAGGTCATCGAGGAGTTCATGCTGGCAGCGAATATCGCGGTGGCTCGATGGCTGGCCGATCAAAAACTGAACTTATTGAGGCGGGTCCATCCAACGCCCGGTGAGACGAAGTTGTCCGAGTTGACCGAGTTTGTCAAAGGGCTGGGCCTGAAAGTCGACAATCTACAGAATCGGTTTGAGCTGAAACGAATCGTTGAGCAGTCGGAAGATTCGCCGCAACAACATGCCCTTCACTACGCCGTGCTGCGCAGCATGGCCAAGGCCGTTTACAGCCCGGAAGATCTGGGACACTACGCCTTGAACGCCGATCTCTATTGCCATTTCACGTCGCCGATTCGCCGATACCCCGACTTGGTGATTCACCGAATGGTAGGAGACTTGCTGGACCGCAAGAAACCCGATTCGAACTTTGATCGACTGGTCGCAGTTGGCAAGCACTGCAGCCAGCGCGAGAAGCGAGCCGCCGATGCGGAGCGTGAACTGGTCAAGTTGAAACTGATGAATTTTCTGGTCGACAAGATCGGCCAGAAAATGCACGCCCGGATTACGGGAGTCGAGTCGTTTGGGGTCTTTGCTCAGGGCGTAGAAATTCCAGCCGAAGGATTGATCCCGCTGGCAAAACTGCCGATCGACAACTATCAATACGATCGAGCGGCCAGGACATTGACCGGTTTCAAGAAGGACAATCGGTTCCGGCTGGGCGACTTGATTGAAATCAAGGTCTCCTTCGTCAATCCCGACCGCCGTATTCTGGAATTCGAATTGATCGCCGGACCGGCGGCACCATCGACAGGCCGCCCCCAACCCTCACGAGGCAAGAGAAGGCCGCAGGATTCCGGACGCCGCCCAGAATCGGCCGATGGTGAGTCGCGAAGCAAGGGTTCTGAAAAGGGCAAGCGTTTTGCACCGAGCAAGGGTTCCGATAAGAGCAAACGCCGCGAGGCCGCTCCGGAGCCATCCACCGACCGCAAGAAAAAAGCCAGCCCAGAAACCCAACCGGGAAAGAAGAAAGCCGCGCGGCGTACAGGCGGACCGGTGAAGAAGAAAAGCGGAAAACGGAAAAAGAAATAATCGTATCCGTTGGTGGGGAGTATTATGGAGGAGTATCAACGAAACACAGACCGGTCCCAGCGTAGGGTGTGTGCAGCGGTCAGAGTTGCCGAGAAAGATCGCCAAGATTAAACAATATCATGGCATTCCAATTCTCTACCGGGTTTATTGACCGCGTAACACACCACTGCGGCTGGTGTGTTACGCGGTCAACTTTTTTTGCAATCAACCTTCTTTCCGCTTACTCAGTTTAGCTATCGTTTGCGAGCGGTTGGCTAACCGCTTCACACACCCTACTAAAGCTGAAACCTGACTCCATGAAAATCAAGAAACTCTGCAAGCTGAGCAAGAAGGATGTTGCCAAACATATCCTGGAAATTGCAGAGATCGTTAAAAAGCCAAAATTCGTTTGCACCGAATGCTGCCGAGCAGCCAACGACAAATCTCATCTCTGCAAACCGACCAAACTGAGGGATGAGGCTCCGAAAGCCAGTTAATCGTGGTAAATCTTGACGATCAGGAGGAATCGGCTGAAGGCACGGGTCCGGTTTTGTCGATTCCAACGATCAGGCGTTGTTGTTTTTACAAATGAGCTAGCAAACGGGCTGGAGCAGCCATGACTTATTTGACGGGATTCTTTTTGGTTTTTGCAGGGATGTTGATCGGGTACTTTCTGTGGTACCGCGATCGCTCGGAGGAAGAACGACAGTTCGCCTTGCTGGAACATGAAGCCGCAGAATTGCGCAATGGGCTGGCGTTGTCGCAGCAATCCCGATTGGAATTCGAGGAGCGTCTGGTACGTCAAAAAGGCCAGATGAGTGTTCTGCAGCAACTTTGCGAGGACTGGTCACAAAGTCGCGAACAGTCGGAACGCGACCGAGCGATGCTGGCGATTGAAGTCGAAGACAAGCGAAGAAAGCATGACGATGCCACTTCAGAAATTCAGCGTTTGAAATCCCGACAAATCGAACTCGAGGAACAAGTTCATTTGCAAATGCAGGAAAATCTCCAGCAAGCGAATCAAATCGAACAGTCGTGGCAAAAGAAATACTTGTCGGTCGAATCCAGTTTGAACCAGCGAAAGAATGAATTGGAGCTGGTAAAAAAGGAAAACGAACGGCTGGCAAAATTGCTGCACCAATCGGAATCGAAACAGGCCGAACTCCGATCTGAAATCGCGACGAACCGAAATTTGCTGGAAACCGCCACGAAGAATGTCAGCGGATTAAAGCAGGAATATGTCTCGCTCGAGACATCGCTGAAGGAAAACCATGACTTGCTCAAACGCTCGCGCGGCGAAACGGCGGCAGCGGTTTCGGAAAGGCAACTCGCCGAGCAGTCGTTGACAGAGTTAAGGGAGCAACATCAGGCGTTGAAGCTGGAAGCCGATGGATTGCGGCAACATCTGCGAGGTCAGCAGGCGTCAGACCAGGAACGGTCATCGCTTCGGCAAAGCCTGGCCGATGCGCAATCGCAGATCGAGTTGCTGGGTCGGCAACGGAACGAAGCATTGAAAAATGAAGATTCGGTGCGGACCGTCGGAGAAGGATTGCAGACTCGGCTGAGCAATCAGGAGTCAACCATCCAGCGGTTGCGTGATCAGCATCGAGACGCCCTTGAGAAACTTAAATACGAAATTCAGTTGCGATCCGAATTGGAAACGGCCTACGAAGAACGCTGTCGGTCCTTGGAAGATCGCTTTCAGGCTCAGCAGAGAAATGCGGAGTATCACGCAAAAGAGTCCCGATCAGAGCTATTGCAAGAAGTAGACCGAATCAAGTTGCAACGGGATCGGCAGTCGCAAGAACTAACGAATGCGAATCAGCGGCGCGATGCAGCGGTGGCCGAACAAAACCGCCTGAAAAGTGAACTGGAACAGACAAAGACTGAGGTGCTGAAACAACGAAAGACTCTCGAAAAGCAAACCTGCGAGTCCGCCGATTTGACAAACCTCCGCCGTGATCACGAAGCCCAGATGAGTTCGCTGCGGCAGCGATTGAAGACCGGCGAAGAAACCATCCGAAAGCTGCGACGAGAAAGAGCGGCGGTGATGGCCCGGTTGGCAAACTACCGCAAGATCAGTGATTCGGACTCCATGATCCTGTCGTTCAATGAGGCCCTCGAAGCGCGCAAGCGAGCGGCCTACGATTCCGAGTATGGAGGCACGACTCAGAAAGACCCGGTGCGCGGGTTGGTGTATGTCGAAGAGCCCGAGTTTCGCGATGACCTCAAACTGATTTCTGGAGTCGCCGAAGTACTGGAGGCAAGGCTCAACGATCACGGGATCTACACTTTCAAGCAGATCATGGAATGGACACCTGAAGCGGTCGAGGAATTCGGAAGACTGCTGCGTTTCAAGGAACGCATCTATCGGGAAAACTGGCAAGGGCAGGCACGCAAACTCTACCAGGACAAGCTTCGAGGTAAATCGGATCGCCCTGCTGCGTAGAGAACTTTTCAACAATGATTGGGGAGGGTGGTATTCATGGCGGCTGAACAGTTTCTCATTTCAGATCTGATTTCAAATCTGATGAAAGGCCGAACGAAGCAGTCGATCTGCATGGGAACGGACCAGTCAGGATTTGAACTTCACGAGCTGGTGGAGGGCAAGAGTTGCGGAGTTCAGATGTTGACGCTACGATGCGGTGACAAGTCGGTCGACGTGCTTCCGACTCGCGGAATGGGAATCTGGCAGGCCCATCATCGTGGCATTCGGTTTGGCTGGCATTCACCGGTGGACGGACCGGTTCACCCGTCTTTTGTGCCGCTCGAGGCGCCCAGTGGATTGGGATGGCTTGAGGGTTTCGATGAACTGATGGTTCGCTGTGGGCTTTGCAGCAATGGCGCGCCCGAGTTCGACGAAAACCATCGATTGAAATCGCCGCTCCATGGCCGGATCGCAAATCTGCCGGCCCGGGACGTGCGCGTGGCGATGGATTCGGATCAGCGCCATATTTCCGTTTCGGGGACGGTCACCGAATCCCGGTTCCTGTTTCATCGCTGGGAACTGAAAACGACGATTTCACTCGACGCGGATTCCAATGAGATCCAGGTCGTCGATCGGGTTCGAAATCTGTCGGATCGACGAAACTCATTTCAGTTGCTGTATCATTGCAATTTTGGACCACCGGTGCTGGAATCGGGATCCCAAATTTTCATCCAGACCCAAAGCCTCCGCGCGCGAGACAGCCATTGCGAGAAAAGTATCCATCAGTGGAACACCGTTGAGCCGCCAACCGCCGATTTTAGCGAAGTCGTCTATTTTGCAGAGCCAGTAGCCGATCAGGACGACCAATGCACTGCGTTGCTGACCAATCAAGCACAGAATCTCGGTGCCTATGTCCGATTCAACGTGACGCAACTTCCCTGCTTTACATGGTGGAAGAATCTGCAAGGGCTCAACGATGGATATGTGGTTGGAATGGAACCCGGGACAAACTATCCCAATCCGCGAAGCGTCGAAGAACGGGCGGGCCGGGTCGTCGAAGTTGCTCCAGGAGGTTCGTTCGAAATTCATCTGGCAATCGGCATGTTGGTCGATCCGGATTCGGTGGCCAAGTTGGTAAACAACAACCACTGACCACTATCCAAAAACCAACTCCATTCCTTTTCTCGATTCGTCGAACTTGGGGACGCCATCGAGCGCGTCAAACACCTGCTGGCCCATCACCCAGGTTGCAACCGGCCAGCCGGTGAGCGTTGTGCCGTCCCATGGACTCCACTTGCATTTCGTAAATTGCTGATCATTTCGGATCGTTCGTGTTTGATGGAGGTCGATGAGTACCAGGTCCGCATCGGCACCGACTTCAATCACTCCTTTGCCTTTGAGATTCCAGATGCGAGCGGGCTCAGCGCTCATCCAGGTCACGACTTGTTCGAGCGTGCAATGTCCGAGCGCCACCTGATTGAGCATCAGCGCCAGTGAATTCTCCACCGCCGGCAGCCCTGAAGGGCAGTGCGGGAACGGTTCCTTTTTTTCATCGAGTGTGTGAGGGGCATGGTCGGTAGCAATGACGGTAATGATCCCATCGAGTAGGGCTTGAAAAAGCTGGCTACAGTCTTGCTTCGTTTTGACCGAAGGGTTCATTTTGATGAGGGAGCCGAGTCGAGGATAATCGTCAACCGAGAAAAAAAGATGGTGAGGGCACACTTCAGCCGTTACCCATTCGGGAGCTTCGGCAATCAATGGTATTTCGTCAGCCGTCGATACGTGCAGGACATGAAACGGATGGCGATGCCGGGTTGCCAAATCGATGGCTCGTTGCGTCGCGATCCGGGCGGCTTGAGCGTTGCGGATTCGCGAATGATCGGCGACATCCGTGGAGCCTTGGTACTGGACGGATTGGTTTCTCACCGTGGTTTCATCTTCGCAGTGAGCACAAATGGGCAGTGAGGTTTCCGCAAAGATTCGCTCAAGTGACTCCTGATCGTCGACCAACAGGTCTCCGGTACTGGAGCCGATGAAGATTTTGATACCGGGTGTCCGGATGGCGTGTTTCAAGTCAGCGAGATTGCCGGTAGTGGCTCCGATAAAGAACCCGTAGTTGACGAGGCTGTGTTGACGGCCAAGCTCCAGTTTTTCATTGAGTCGCTGCTGACTGGTTGTGTTGGGGACCGTATTGGGCATTTCAAGGAAACTGGTGATCCCCCCTGCGGCACAGGCTCGCGAAGCGTGAGCTAAATCTTCCTTGTGGGTCAATCCGGGTTGGCGGAAATGAACCTGATCGTCGATGATGCCCGGAATGAGGTACAGCCCCGTGCCGTCGATCGCGACATCGGCGGCAGTCTGAGGTGGCACGTCGATGGCAACGATTTTGCCGTTGTCGATCAGGATAGACGTTTTTTGCAGGTTAGGCACGGCATTTGCCAGATATGCCGTTACGTTGTTAATACAGGTTTTCATGCGAGTTACGGGATTATCGGACGTTCAGCTCAGAGTCTCAAGTTGAGATTTCAGGATCAAATTGAAATGAAAACAGGTTCAGAAAAGATACAATTTTACTGGATTTGATTTGAGTTTTTTAGATGGCTGACTGTTGATTCCACCCCATGAGCTTGTATAATGAAACCCGTGTACAGTACTGTGAAGGACTTTGTATTGAGGCGATACCCTATCATACTCATACCGTTATTCTGCCTTTGAAGCCCTCACGACTATCCCATTTTTCTTTTTTTCCTTAAGGAGACATTGTTATGTCGAAAATTTCTCGAAACGCTTTCACGCTGGTTGAGCTACTGGTCGTGATTGCCATCATTGGAATCTTGATTGCGATGCTGCTGCCCGCAGTGCAACAAGTCCGTGAAGCAGCTCGGCGCTCACAGTGCCAAAACAATTTGCGGCAATTGGGTATTGCTGCACATAACTACGAAGGAACCTTTATGAAGTTGCCTCGTGGTGTTGATTACCCAAAGACTGGTTTTGATCCGCTTAACTCAGCTAACCAGTCCACCATGTTGTTTAACTGGTTTACCCAAATTTCAAACCAAATTGAAATGAACACCCAGTACGACATTTTGAGACCACAAAATCAGACTGCGCTTGCTCGGTACAACGCGGTAGTCGGAGTAACGCCGGATGAAGCTAACTTCCGAACCGTTATTACTGGAAGAGTTTCCCCGATGCTGTGTCCTTCAGACACGACTCAGCCGTCAAATGGTTTCCGTAAACAGTTGTTGCCTGCTACCGGAAATCCAACAACGCTCGAAGCCAACGGAGTTTCAATTGCCAACTACGTTGGGATGAATAACACCGGGGTTACGCACGGTGAAATTTTTACCGGTTTTGGACCTCCAAATGGTACTTTCTCATCCATGCGATCCATTAACATCGGTGGCTTTGTAGACGGTACCTCCAATACCCTGATGTTTGGCGAACGTATTTACGATACGCTTATGCCAGCTCGAAATACCCAACGTTCAGGCGGTGCTCTGGCTTGGGTCATTCGTGGTCTTGGCCACCCTCCAGTTGGTCAGGCTGGCAAGCCAGCAGAATTTGCTCCAGGTGTCCACGACACCCTTGCAGCCGGTCAAGGGGGAGTCAATCTGATGCTGACTGCAGCCGCCACAGCCACCTATGGCCGGGCTTATATGGGTGTTTCCAGTCGCCACCCTGGCGTTAGCCAGTTTACGATGGGAGATGCTTCGGCTCACTCGATTCGTGATTCGGTACAAAGCTGGTATACGAATCGAACGATTGGCGCGGTCACAGACGTTCCTCTGGTTGCTGCTGATTACGGTGTTTATGAGCGGATGATTGCCATCAATGATCGACTCCCCGTATCGATCTCTGACGCCAACGGCCAATAGCCAGTTTTCTGCAACTTTGATAAATTAAGATCGCCATCAATCGATGGCGATCTTTTTATTTACAGGTTGCAATTTTTGCAACTACCTTTTGTAAATCCTGGTCAAATCGAGTTCCAGTACTGCCCCCTGGATTCGATGGTAACCAGCCATTTTTATTGGTGTACCCACGCAGTCGATGTCTTTAATCGTTCAAAAATTCGGCGGAACCAGCGTCGCCGATAGCGAAAAAATCCTGGCCGCAGCCCGCAAAGCAATTCGGGCTCACCAAAACGGGAACCAGGTCGTCATGGTGGTCAGTGCGATGGGGAAAAACACAGACGCTTTGATCGAACTGGCTCATCAAGTCAATGAACGACCTTCCGCCCGCGAAATGGACATGTTGCTGGCCACCGGAGAGCAGGTAAGCGTGGCTCTGATGGCCATGGCCGTTCATTCGCTGGGTTACAAGGCCGTCAGTCTGACCGGCGCCCAAATCGGAATCAAAACGGACAGCTCACATACCAAGGCCCGAATCCTGTCGATTTCAACCGATCGCATCAAGGCTCTGCTGGCCGAAGGAAACATTGTGATCGCGGCTGGCTTCCAGGGAATGGATGAGAATTTCAATATTACCACGCTCGGACGTGGGGGAAGCGATACGACCGCTGTGGCGTTGGCCGCTGTCCTCAATGCGGACACCTGTGAAATCTATACGGATGTTGACGGGGTCTACACCACCGATCCGCGAGCGCTTCCAGAGGCCAGCCTCATTCCGTCCGTCTGCTATGAGGAAATGCTGGAACTGGCCAGCTTGGGTGCCGGGGTCATGCACAGTCGGTCGATCGAGTTTGGCCAAAAGTTTGGCGTTCCCATCTGCGTCCGCAGCAGCTTCAGTGACAATCCCGGTTCAATGATTGTCAAACGTTCGCCGACCGAGAAACTGCCGGTTAGCGGAATGGCGATCACCAAGGACGAAGCGATGGTGACCTTGCTCGATGTTCCCGATGTGCCCGGAACGATCTACCAGATTTTTTCGCTGATCGCCGAACGTAAAATTGCGGTGGATATGATCGTGCAAAACCTATCTCGACCTGGATTCGCCAATATCAGCTTTACCATGCCGCGTTCCGAGGTCGCCGACATCATGGACGCATTGGGAAGAACGCTCGACGAAATGGGTGGACGACTCGGTAAGAGCGATGAAAATGTGACCAAGGTTTCGGCCGTCGGAATCGGAATGGCAGAACAAACGGGTGTTGCTCACCGGATGTTTCAGGCACTGGCCAGCGTCAATGTCAATTTGCAGTTGATCACCACCAGTGAAATCAAAATCTCTGTACTCGTGGATCGACACGAGGCGCTCGATGCGCTGCGTGTGGTTCACGCAGAGTTTAACCTCAATGCGATTGAAGAAATGGTCTCCCGAGAGACGCATCATTTCAACGGCCTGACACCCGCCGCCGCGCCCGCCGAAGTGATCGAAATGCTGCGAGGCAAGGGCATGGAAGGCCTCACGATTCATGATATTGCCCTGGATCAATCGCAGTCGAGAATTACCTTGTCACAAATCCCCAATCGACCGGGTGTCGTCGCAGGAATTTTTGGAAAGCTGGCTCAAGCCAACATCCTCATCGACCTGATTGTTCAAAGTTTCCGGTGCGATGACTTTGCCGATCTGTCCTTTTCACTGCCGCGAACCCAGTTTGAAGCCGCCGTTCAGATTGCCCAAACCATCGAATCGGAATTGGGAGCCCACATCGTCGAGGCCAAAGCAGAGATTGCGAAACTGGCCGTTTCGGGAATCGGACTGAGAAGTCATACCGAGGTTGGATTTGGAATGTTCAAAGCCCTGGCCCTGGCAGGTATCAATGTCGAAACCATCAGTACCAGCGAAGTTCGTGTCAACGTCGTCGTGGATGCCCGCGACGGAGAGCGGGCGCTGGCATGTCTGAACGAAGCATTTGAAAACTTCTAGAAGGGATGGGAATGAGCCAAGCCACTTTGCCAGCCGAGAATCGGGACCATCCAGCAGAATCATCCGAGCCGGATGTTCAGTCCCGTTACGTGCTGCCAAAAATAAAACCCGTCCAGATCGGCGATGTCGTGATCGATCCTCCGATTTTTCAAGCACCGATGGCTGGCTTTACCAACTACGCCTTCCGTCAAATCGTGCGCGAATATGGAGGCGCCGGATTACAGGCGACCGAGATGGTCAATGCGCGCGGATTCGTCTGGCTCGACGAACATGAAGCCGAACATCCCGATCGACTTTGGGGAGTTCGCGACGAATTCAGGCCCTTGGCAGTCCAGATTTGGGATAATCAGCCCGAAACCATGGCCAAGGTAGGTCGACGGCTGGCCGAAGAATATCAAGTGAGCGTCGTGGATATCAACTTTGGTTGCCCCGTCAAGCAGGTGACTGAAAAAGCTCACAGCGGCAGCTACTTGTTGCGATGCCCCGAACGCGTTGGCCAGATTATTGAGCGGGTCGTTGCGGCATGCGCGCCAGTGCCTGTGACGGCCAAAATTCGATTGGGCTGCACGCGCGACAAGATCAACGCCATCGACGTAGCCCAAGTGGTCGAAGGGGCAGGGGCGGCGGCTCTCACAGTCCACGGCCGAACGGCTCAGGACATGTTTCGAGGCTCCGCAGACTGGGATCTAATTTCGCAAATTAAACCCTATCTGAAAAAGATCCCACTGATCGGAAACGGGGATCTGGATAGTGCCGACGCAGTACTGAATGCATTCCGGAATTACGATGTCGATGGAGTCATGATTGCCAGAGCCTGCCTGGGACGTCCCTGGCTTTTTGCCCAGGCCGCCGCAGCCCTGCGGGGCGAGCCTGTGCCGCCGGACCCTACGCTCGACCAGCAGCGTCAATGCCTGCTGCGGCACTTTGACTTGATCGCCCAGCGATTCGGCGAAGACAAAGGCGCGCAATTGATGCGCCGTTACGCCTGTTGTTATGCGCAAGGCCGCTATGGTGCTCGGCATTTTCGAACCCACGTCGCCAAGGTCAGTTCTGCAAAAGAATTTTACCAGGTCGTCGACGAATATTTTCCTCGTGATGAGTCTGCCTCAAGCGAGGCGTTACTGTGAACCTTTCTGACTCCCACGAACTACTCGAACGCATGGTGGCCAATGCTCAGCGTCTTTGTGAGCAGACGATCCTGGAAGCAGACGCCTTGGGAGTTCAGGTCCATTCCATCGGCGGTGCAACGGTGCTGGATTTTGCAACCGACCGGATCGGAACGATTGCCGCCGGTATTCGGCTGGCCGAAATCTGTCTTTCGGATCTGGCCAAGGTAGAATGGAACCCCGGATTGAACGAGGATTTCTCGCTGCCGTTTGTTCGAGTCACGATGGAGGCTCCGCTGATAGCGTGTATCGCCTCTCAATATGCGGGCTGGCCTTTTTCGGTCGGCAAGTACTTTGCAATGTGTAGCGGACCGGCCCGCGTCAACCGGGGAAAGGAACCGATTCTCAGTGATTACCATCTGACAGGCCGCTTCTCTCCCGCCATCGGAATCTTTGAAACCCATCAGTTGCCAGGCTTAGCGGAAATCAATGCCTTCGCTGAGGAATGTCACGTCTCGCCGCAAGAAGTGATCCTGTGCGTCGCCCGCACGGCCAGTTTCCCCGGCTCGATTCAAGTGGTCGCGCGCAGCGTTGAAACGACACTGCACAAACTCCACGAGTTACAATTTGATTTGCGCACGATTGGGCTGTCGCTCGGAACCGCTCCTGTTCCCCCCATCCCCGACGATGATTTGACGGCACTCGGCTGGACGAACGATGCGATTCTCTATGGATCGACGGTCACGCTGCTCGTAAACACTTCCGACGGATCGGTGGATGCCGTGGCCGATCGGCTTCCAAGCTCCAGTTCCCCCGACTTTGGTGAGCCGTTTTTGAACATCTTCAATCGGTACGAGCGGGATTTTTACAAGATCGACAAACACCTTTTCAGTCCCGCAAACGTCTGGATCAACAATGGGGACACAGGACGGATCACGTCCTACGGTGCGACTCGTTTCGATATCCTGAGAACGTCATTCCATCTTTGATATGAACCTTTGCGTTTTGTCCGCAGCGGACTCCTGGCACTTTCACGACCTGAAACGGGCCGCACGGAAAACGGAACAGATCTCGTGCAGGCCCTTTGAATCCCTGGCCGACTTTCTGCCGGATGCTTCGCCGCACGCTTCGCCAAACATCACTCATCCACTGGAGCGATTTGATTGCCTCTTGACCCGTGCGATGCCAGCAGGCTCGCTTCAGCAAGTGGTATTTCGAATGGATGTGCTGCTGAAACTGGAACGGCGGGGACTGTCCGTCATCAATCCACCGCGAGCGATTGAAATGGCGGTTGATAAATATCTTTCGCTGACCCGTTTCCAGGAAGCGAACATTCCCTCCCCCCCGTCCGCCGTCAGCCAGCAGGTTTCCGAGGCGATGGTTCACTTTGAAAGGCTGGGAGGCGACGTAGTCCTCAAGCCTCTATTCGGCAGCATGGGACGTGGCTTGCAGCGAATCCATTCCCCAGTCACGGCAGAGTTGCGATTCGCCGAGCTGGTTGCCAATCATGAAGTCATCTACCAGCAAAAGTTTATTCCGCATCGCGATTTTGATTTGCGGCTGATGGTGATCGGTGAACAGGTTTTCGCAATGAAACGGGTCAACCCGAATCAGTGGATTCACAACCTGGCTCAAGGTGCAACTGGCTGTCCTTATCAGCCAACAGAACAAGAGACTGAGTTGGCCATTGAGGCCGCGCGAGCTGTGGAAACCCAAATTGCCGGAGTGGACCTGGTTATCGACGAGACGAGTGGACAACCCTACGTCCTGGAAGTCAATTCAGCGCCCTCCTGGCGAGGAATCTCATCGGTCCTCCAGGTAGACATTGCCCGGCACATTCTGGATTTTCTGGCGTAGCCGAATTTCAATACTTGAAGTGCCGGATCGCTTCGCCCCGGAGTCCAAGGCCCTGCATCGCTTCGATACCGATTTCCAGATGGACGTCCACCCAGGTTTGGGTCACTTCCGCGTCGGAAGAAGATGTCTTGATTCCTTCGGGCGTCATCGGCACATCGGACACCAGCAACAATGCTCCGCGCGAAATTTCGTTGTAGTGCCCCACAATAAAGAGCGTGGCTGTTTCCATGTCGATGCCGATACAGGTCATCTGCTGAAGCTTGGTTCGAAACGCGTGATCGTGTTCCCACAATCGCCGGTTCGTCGTGTAGATCACGCCGGTTCGATACTCCAGCTCCCGCTGAACCAGCGATTCGGAGACAAACTTGTGCAATTTGAAGGACGGAAGTGCGGGAACTTCGGGAGGATAATAGTCCATACTGGTTCCTTCCCCACGAATGGCCGCAATCGGCAGAATGAAGTGACCAATTTCAGATGAATCTTTCAGTCCGCCACATTTACCGAGAAACAAAACCGCTTTGGGCCGGCGGGCGCTCAGCAAATCCATGATCGTTGCCGCGTTCGCCGAACCAATGCCGAAGTTGACAATACTCAGGCCATCCGAATTCGTCGCCGCCTGCATCGGCTTGCCCATTCCCCGGATTTCGCAGTTGAACCGTTCGGAAAACTGACGAAGGTAATAGTCGAAGTTGGTCAACAAGATGTAGTCGCCGAACTGGTCGATGGGCATTCCGGTGTAACGCGGAAGCCAGTCTTTTGCAATTTCCAGACGACTGATTTCTTTGAGTGGCATGGGCAGCACGGAACGATACTAGTTTTGTTAAAAAATTAACATATCAAACAAGAGCCAAGTACTGGTATACAACGGATTCCGAGTCAAGGACTGGACCTAGTGAAAATCAGTTCCATGCTACTTTAACCGGTAAAAGCCCATTTCAGAATATCAATGACCTTCGGCGTCTTGCCTTGCCACAAAATTCCCACACGGAAAATACGGGCGGCCAGTACAACGGTCAGAAATGTTGCTACCACCAGTATCAATGCGCCCACCAGCGGTTGCCAAATTGGAATGGACTGCCCCGTCGCCAGACGAAGCATCATGGTCACGGGGGTGGCCGGAGGAAACATCGAAAACCAGGTTGCAATATCTCCCAAGGGGTCGCGGACGATAAAGATCCAAATAAACATCGGGCTCATCATCAACATCCAGACGGGCAACAACAATGACTGAGCCTCTTTCAATTGCGAAACCGATGCGCCCACGGCCAAAAAGATCGCTGCATAGAACAGGACGCCCAGTACCTGGAACAAAACGAACCAGGGAATCAGCGACAGCGGCACATAGTCGGTCCACTCCCGATAGCTGGCCATCGTCCAGGCACCCGCCAGATAGATCAGAAACACCGTCAGCGAACCGGCGACGGTGCCCAACAATTTTCCCGTCATCAACTGGAACGGGCTGGCACTTCCCAACAGCACCTCGGCGATCCTCTGCGATTTTTCTTCCAGGACGCTTTCAAGCATGGGCTGGGCCGCCATGAAAATAACCATGAACATCAACATCATCACGCCCATCGGCAGAAAGATGGCGGTCAGCGGATTGTTTTCCTCCTTGGCGGCCACCGAACCATCGGCCGTCTTGCTGACCATGCCCATGCCCACGATCGGAACGGGAATACTCAGTTCCTGAATTTTGAGTGGGTCCATTTTCGCGTTGAGAAAACGGCGAGTTCGAATGACTCCATTGAGAACTTCCGAAATCCAGATCCGAGCATCGGACAGGCTCGCATCCTGCGAATGAAACAGAATTTTAGGTCCTGAGTTGACCCCCTTTTCAACCAACTGATCGAGCTGGACAACGCGGTCGACCTCCTCTGGAATCACCAGAAAGGCGTAGTATTCCTGGGCCTGAATTTTGCGTGAAAGCTCCAATCCAAGTTCATCGGTAAATTCAGGCGCCTGAATTCGTTCAAACTGATATTGCTCACGTGCAACGCCGGGCATTTGTTGCGTACGACGATTGCGGCGTTGATTGGCCTTTTGGGCAGAAGAATGTTCGGCCTCAGCTTGAACATGAGAGGCATCGGCTTGGCTGGCGTCGGCCAGATCAGACGACGGGGGCGTTTCAGATTCAGGCGTTTCCGTTGCAACATCGGCATTCATTGCGTTCATGGCAACTGCGGCCGCTTCGAGTGCCGCGAAATAGCTGCCGTCGGGATCGAACACCGCGATCTTGCGTTCGGTAACCGATTGGGCTTCCTGCAGATACTCCATTGCGAACAACCCGCCGAGCATCAACAGAGGCATCATCACGATCGAAATCAGAAACGCCTTGGTGGCCACCATGGCCCGATACTCTCGCAGCGCAATCGTCAGGATTTTTCGCATCAACTATTCAAACCCTTCGAACGAATGAAAATCCTTTTCATATCGGCTGATGACTTCGTTAATGGCTTCCACACGGCTTTCGGTTTTGGGATGCGTGCTAAAAAATTCGGGTGGACCTTGGCCTCCTCCGGCTTGAGCGAGTGTGTCCATTACCCCCAAAAGATGTTTGGGGTTATACCCCGCCAAAATGCAGATCTCGGCCCCCCATTTATCGGCTTCAAATTCTGCGTCGCGACTGAACCGCATCGATGCGATGTTTCCAAGCGCGGCCCCCATTTGAGAGCTTCGTTGATCTCCTCCGAGCAACACGCCTGCCGCCCCGGCCACACCACTGATCAGTCCCGACTTGGCCATTTGTTTAGAGCTGTGGCGTTCAATCACATGGCCCATCTCATGAGCCAGCACCCCGGCGACTTCGCCATCATGTTTGAGCCGATGCAAAAGCCCTTCCGTAATAAAAATCTGCCCACCGGGCAGTGCGAACGCGTTGATGGTTTTTCGGTCGGCCAGCAGATTGAATTCAAATCGGTAGGGATTGGTTTTGTTCTGTAGCGACAGTGCTTTCTCGAATCCCGTCACCAGTCGATCACCGATCTGGACGACCCGTTGTTGAGTCCGATAATCCCGCGAAAGCTGGCCCATCTGTCCGGCATGTTGCAGCCCCAGCTTGATCTCATCGTTGATCGACAAACCGACCCGTTCTTCCTTGTCCGTCACCGGATTGCGCTGGGTACTACTGCTGATGTAGGAGATGGCCGCAAAAAGAACAATCGCGCCGCCGATCAGCAGCCTTAGCTTCAAGCCGTTGAGCATACTTGGCCGGTCACCGCCCCGCATCGCTTGGTACGGATCGTTCGGCTGCCTGTTTCCGTAAATACTCATCTTGGTTTCCTCCAATAACTTACAAGAACGGTCAAGAAAATCGTTCGAAAAATGAAAACGGTATTATCGTCGATTTTCCGTGGAAGGCAACCTCACAGACCGTTCATCGTCACACAAAATCCGATTGTGCCGGCACGAGACCAAGCTCAATGCTGGGAACAGGAACATTGAGTTCTTCTTGCATATAAAGCTCATTGAGATAGTTTTGGGATTTGGGCCAGATATGAAACGGGCCCGTCAAGTAGCTGATCGTCCACTCGCCTTGAATGCCTTGTTGGCCGACCTTGCCCTGATAGTGGACCTGGTGCTTGCCAAGATACTGCTTGATCCAGCGACATACGCCCGTGTCTACGTCATAAGTCCCGCTGGCGTTCCAGGGGCCGATGTAATCCGTGCCTTCGCCGGTGATCTTGCCATCGGTGAACGCAAGGTACAAATGCATCCAACCCTTTCGCGGTTGATGCGATTCAAGATAGAAGCCATTCCATTCGCCCGTGGGCAGTCGAGAGTCTTGTTCCATTTGGTCAGAGGTCGGAGGTCGGAGGTCGGAGGTCGGAGGTCAGAGGTAGGGTGTGCAACACACCCAGTCAGATTGAGAGAAAACTCCCGACCGGTGAATTTGTGAACGGTCGCGAAAATTGTTGGCCATCCGCAGACTGAGTCCAGAGAAAACGGCACCCGACCACTCGACAAAGTTCGCTCATCGCGACAATTCGAGACTTTTAGACTGAAATTTAGATATTCCTAACAGACGACAAGGCTCGCCATCAAACAAGACACTTTTGAGAGCTGCCCATTTGAACTGCAGAAGCTGCCTGCCGTTGCAGCGAGGCGGAACGACTCATCCCTCATCCCTCATCCCTCATCCCTCATCCCTCATCCCTCATCCCTCAT
>CAYPXY010000053.1:0-16862 GCA_964414815.1 uncultured Pirellulaceae bacterium
TCTGACTTCTGACTTCTGACTTCTGACTTCTGACTTCTGACTTCTGACTTCTGACTTCTCCGTTCAAGTTGCCTGAAAAACTGCTCGAACCGATACGATCTGTATCTGTCGTGCTTCAGTAGTGAAATTGCAATTTGGCTGACGATAACGTCAAAAGCCACGATTGCTAGCGAGTAAAAAGCTTCGTCAAACAAACGATGGGGGAGGCGAGCAAAGCGATCTGGCTCAAACGATCGCGGCAAGGGATTGCCGGCATACCAATGCAAGAGGAGTTTGTGGGAACCACGTAATTCTCATCCTCTAAATCAACCAAGGCAGTCAATCAACGTTTAAAAGGAGCCAGCCATGCTGGTTTTGTCGCGACATCGAGATGAAAGCATCATGATTGGTGATAATGTCAGAATCACCGTCGTGGATATTCGTGGGGACAAAGTCCGTCTAGGAATCGATGCACCCCAGGAAATCCCCGTGCATCGTCAGGAAGTTTATGACGCCATCAAACGGGAAAACCAGAAGGCGAGCCGTCTTGGCCCGTCGGAAACCCGAGACATCGGAAAATAGCTTCCTTTGCCATGGCTTTCATTTCAAGTGATGGGCCACGCTTTCGACCAGCCGTTCCATTACGAACGGCTTGGTAATGTATTCACGAGCGCCGAGCATCTTTGCGTATTCGCGATGCCGGTTGCCTTCGTTTGCCGTAATGACAATGACCGGAATCGGGGAATCCGTCATTTGACAGAGCCGCTCGAGTACCAGAAATCCACTGCGACGCGGCATCATCAGGTCGAGGATAATCAAATCGGGTGCCTTAACCTCGACATAAGCCAGTGCCTGATTTCCGTCGCGCGCCGTCGAAACCTCATAGCCTTCCTGAGAAACGGCATAGCGAATCGAATCAACCACTTCTGGATCGTCATCCACAATCAGGACATGAAAGGCCTTTTGCTCGGTCACTGGTTTTGCAGTCGCAGATTCGCTGAGAGACATAAGTAGAGATGATAAAAGCTGAAATCAGCTCATTAATCTAATTACGGCGCCCCTAGCGGTCAATCCTGTCAGCGTCATTGAAATTGGTTTAACACGAATGAACCGACCGGACGTCATCCCATTTACTGGTCAAGCGTCCAAAAAAGTGTGCTTGCTAGCGTCCACTGGGCGATGTTGTAAAAAGGAATCAAAATCGGCAGGGCAGGGGAGTCCCTCCCCCCCAAGATGCCTGCTGGCAATTGACAACTCAACCACTGGTAAACTGAAATGTGGCGATCCTTCTTTTATGCTTCCGGCATCATGCTCATCATTCTCGGCATCGAATGTGTGGCGGTCGCCCGTTTTGCTTTTTCACCGGAATCGAGTTTGCCGCAGTTCATCAAACAACCCTGGTTCACCAGCTATTCTCCAGAGCAACCGGCACCGTCCGACTATGCTTTGAACGCTCCGAACGGCGGCTTTGGCCAGAGCGGCGGATATGGCCACGCATCTCAGTATGGCCCTTCTCGTTTCAATAACAACCCGTTTCAGGTTGCTTCGGGTTCAATCCCAACCCAGGGTGCTAGTCCTTTCAATCTTCCCTCTGCAAATAACGGACAGAGAACCCCCCAGCTCTCCAGTTCCTACTTCAAGACGGAAGAGTGGATGCCGTGGAGTCTCATTGCTGCCGGTACGATTGTCACGCTCTATACACATTCTTTGTACCGAAATCAGTCTGGTTCGTGATTCAATGCCAGGTTCTACCTTGCCTTGGGAAGCGGAATGAATTCCGTTCTACGTCAGCGGCACGCTTCTTTACCGAAGCAACTTCTGATAGGTTCCGTTTCTAGCGATTGTACAGCCTGTTTATTTGCAAACGCGATCTTGTTGGCTTCAAAACGGCCGGAACCGCTTCCTAAACCTGAGCTGCAAACCATACTCAAATAGTCGTTTCTTGGGATGGTTCGGGACGCGGTAGGGGTCCGGTCTGTTCTTTTGTATTTTCAACTGATAATCTTGAGGCTTGCGGGGTAGGGGTCACCCTGCTGCGCGCCGATGAAATCAGCTCCCGCTCCCTCATGCAATCCTCTTCGAACTGTTAATCCGCTCCCTTCATGGCGAGCATGACTCCTAATGAACCCACCCGCTAGTATGACTCTTGGCGGATCGCTTGAAAAAAAACGGTCCAGCAATGAGATACTCTCCGATGTCTTCGCTGCCATCGCGCGCTGGTCCCTGCTGATCGTTGTGCTACTTTCCCCCTGGATGCTGGCTTCTGTTTACTATTGGAGCCAGAACCTGATCGTCATCGCCCTCATGATTGGAATGATGATCTGGTGGTTTGAAACAGCGCTCAATTCGGACAAAAAGCAACTGATTCCGTACATCACGCTGTTGGTTGCCGGCGGTATTATGATTGGTTTGTTTCAGATGTTGCCGCTACCGGCATTCCTGAGCGGACTGCTGCTTGGGCGACAACCGGAAATCTACCAGACGTTCACGGGTGAGCCTCCCATGGCTCCCAGAATCTCTCTGTTCACCGAAGGAACCAGGCATCACATCCAGTTGTTGTTAATCGCGATCTCCAGCCTGCTCCTGGCAAGCCGCTATTTCCGGACCACCAAAGAAGTGGTAACGCTGCTGGCGGTCGTGGGAGTCAATGGGGCTTTATTGGCCTTCATCGGCATGGCCCAGAAACTGTCGTCAGCCGACATGCTCTGGACTTATAGCGAATTCCCCCAAGCGTTCGCTTCGTTCGTCAATCGAAACAACGGAGCGGGGTACCTCTTGATGACGTTAAGCTGCTGTGTGGGTCTGCTCCCGATAGTCTTGCCGGTTCGGGTGACAACCGGGCCGCCTCTCTTGATTAGCCGCGAAATGCCTTACTGGCGACAACTGGGACAATATTTCAGCTTTCTATTCGCCGAACTCAATACGGCAAAACTGGTTGTGTTGCTTGGCACGGTATTGGTCGCATCGGGTGTGATCGCATCCACATCGCGCGGCGGCAGTACCGCTTTGCTGATCGCCGGATCGGTAACGTTCTTTGCCTATGGATTGGCTCGCCGTCCGCGAAACCTGAGTATTGTGATGTTCCCGGTGGTCGTGACCATTCTCCTGTTTTCCGTGTGGGTCGGTTTCGGCGACAGACTGCTGGCGCGATGGCAGAAGACCGAACTAGTTGAGGTCTCACAAATGGACATTCGACTGGAACATTGGCGAGACACCTGGCCAGCGACTCAGGAGATGGGCGTGTTGGGTTCCGGGTTAGGTACCTATTCCCATGTCCATCGGCTCTATAACTTCCGCAATGAAAGCGGGATCTACGAGTACGCGGAAAACCAGTTTTATCAGTCTCTGGTCGAAGCTGGATGGCCTGGCCTGATTCTGTTCTTGTTAGCGTGGGGGCTTGCGTTTCGTTCTGCCTTTTTACTCATCAACCGTGGGCAATCGGATTCCACAGTTGGAATCGGTACTATGGGAATTTTCCTGTTGACCTCGCAGGCAGTCGCCTCCTTATTTGACTTCGGGCTCTACATCCCTGCTAACTTACTGCTGATGGCTGTACTGGTGGGCATGTTATCGTATCAATCGCAGGCATTTGCGGGCAAACTCAAAAAGAAACATTGGTTGAGATTTCCGGTTTCCAATCGCCTGACTCAAATCGGTCTGTTGATACTCTTTGGAGGTTTGACCGCAACGACACTCGATCTCTACCGGCAATCCAGGATCGATACGGCGATCAAGAAGGATCTGCGAATGGCCAAAAGGGCGTCTGGCGAATGGGATTATGATCAACTGGGCCTGCCCCAGACTACGCGACGGATCGAGGAGATGACCTTGTTGCTCCGCAACTGCCGATCAATTGCAGGGCTGAATCATCTGGGAGATCTCTGGATTCACCGATTCAGACTCATGGGTCTGGAGGTACTGGAGAACGCACCTGAGTATCTCAATGCGATTGCGTTGACCAAAAGCGACTCGGAGAAAAGGCGATTGAAAGAAGACGCGTGGAGCCTGACTCGTCTGGAACCTACCCGCGACTATATCCAGGATCTGGGAAGAACCTGGTCCCAACTCCGCGCCCAGGCGGTCACCCGAGAGCCATTTATTGCCGAAAATGTTCCCGAAGCCTATCGGAGTTTTGCCTTGAGCCGCAGTAGTGCTCCGCTGCAACCGGTCGTTCACATGAGGCTGGGCCAGCTCAACGGCGTTGCCTCCTGGTCGCCCACGGATCGGCCTGGAGAAGCCGAAGTTGAAAAGGCCATTGAGCTGGCTCCTGGCAATCCCGAGTATCGACTCGTCGGTGCCGTGTTCTATTTGCAAAGCGGAAATGTAGCCGGAGCGGCTCCCCATATCAAAATGCATCTTGAACTGGCTCCCGGTAACTACAAAAGGACCTTCGAGTTGCTTTACGGTCGCACCCCCGCCAACTCCTGGCAGGTTTCGCCTCGGGAAATTTTTGAATCCATGCTGCCCGACGATGCCAACCTCATGTTCGAGTTCTCAAAGAACTGGTGTGAGTCCGATCCGGAAACACAACAGCTTGCTCTGAATAAGACCGAAGCGGTCGTCGCCACGATGGATATGCCCGAGATGGGTAAGCTAAAACTGAAAGCCAACATCTACTTGCTCAAAGGCGAAACCAAGCTGGCGATTGAAACCATGCAGTCCATTTTGAACGGGAATCCGCTTGATGAAAACATCCGGTTTCGCCTGGCAAATTTGCTGTTACAGGAAAACGAACATGAAAAAGCCCTCGAAGAGGCTCGACATTTGGTACGTGCCAATGGGGTCCATCGAGGCTATAATCAACTGCTGCACAAGATCGAATCTGAAATCAAGCAGAAAGCCCTGTCGCGGCAGCCATGACCGTGCCTTCCTCCTCCCTCTTCCGACTTCCCTGGTATGGCGTTTCCACAGAAACGTCGAGATTGATTGAGGTCGCATGATTCTGAACTTTATCGCTTTTATTACCGCGTTGTTATTGGCGCTGGTGTTGATTCCGCTTTTTTCCCGTCTCGCAAGGCGCGTGGGCCTGGTCGATCGTCCGGACAAACACCGTAAACTGCATGGCGACGAGATTCCGATGGTCGGCGGCATGGTTTTGATGACCATTGTTCCCGCCGCGGTATTGCTGGCGGTGTACTGCGGTCTGCTCTATCCCGATTTCATTTCTGATCTTTCACAACGGTTCCTTTCATGGCTTCCGCGCCGGGCACTGCTGACGAATATCGAGATCACGGCTGAAGATATCCGTGAATTCGTTGGACTTTTCATCGCGGCAGCGATCCTGTTTCTCGTCGGTGCGGTCGATGATCGATTCAACATCCGAGGACGCCAGAAACTGGTGGGGCAAATCCTGTCCGTCACGATCCTGATCATGGCTGGCTACCAATTTGAACATTTTCACATCTTGGGAGTTCGTATCGACTTCGGAATTCTATCGGCGATGGTCATTTATCTTTGGGTTCTGGCAGCCATCAACTCCGTCAATCTGCTCGACGGAGCAGATGGGGTCGCGGGAACGATCGGCTTGATCATGAGCGTAAGTATCTGCGCGATGGCGCTCTATCTGGGAAAGTTGGTCGATGCCGTCATCGCGGCCGCCATTGCCGGAACCCTGCTCGGATTCCTGAGATACAATTTTCCTCCCGCCAAAGCCTACCTCGGTGACGCCGGCAGCATGCTGATCGGATTGTTGCTGAGCGCTATGTCGATACGCTGCATGTTCAAATACAGTGCTGCGTATGCGTTCCTGGCACCGCTGGCCCTGCTGGCGATTCCGTTCATCGACACATCCGCGGCGATCATTCGCCGTCGATTGACTGGCCGAAGCATCTTTGCGGTGGACCGGGGACATTTGCACCATGCCTTATTGAAAAGAGGTTACAGCCCGCGCGTCAGCCTGTTATGGGTCGCGATGCTCACGGCCACGACAGCGGCGGGCGCTGTATTGTCGCTGGTTTACCGCCACGCCGAGTTCGCCCTGCTATCGATCGTGCTGGTTTTGTTCGTGATGATTACCTGCCGGATCTTTGGATGGGCTGAATATCAACTGGTAACGCGCCGCGCCCAAATTCTAGCCAACTCCTTTTTTCGGCTGGGGCGTCCCGTACCGGATTTCATGCAGGGTTCCGTCCATGTCCAGGGAAATCGGAACTGGAAAGAAGTCTGGCGACTGTTGTATCAATTTGCGGAAGAGAATCAGCTTTCGAAACTGACGCTGGACATCAATGCCCCGTGGCTGCACGAGTCATTCCATGCCACGCGCAATCTGACCGACAAAAAGAAACAAATCGAGAGTCGCCAATGGCACGTCGAATTACCCTTGGTCGTACAGGAAAAGACCTGCGGCCGTGTCGAAATTCAGGGCACCGTCATCAACGTCTCCGGCCATCACGACATCGTTCGCAACCTGATGACCGTCCTCTCCGACATCGAATTTTCGTTGAGCGAAATCGGAATCAACCCAACGGGAGATAAGTCTGATAAACTAAATCAAGACCGCGAGAAATCGGAGCAAGTCGTTTTGTGATGGCACTTGGCTGAGCCACCATCTCCCAACTCCAGGATTGCTGGCAACTTGGGACCGTTGTCCGTTGGTCGTAATGTTCGTTGTTACGTTGGCCAAACCGCAACCCACCAACCCCCATGTCGTTAGAGCGATTGCTATCGCAGGAAAGGATTCTGCTGAAATTTGAACAGCGATGGCGATCGGGCGATCCGCCGGTCCTGGTTGACTTCATTGACGAACTGGCTGTAACCCCGCCGACGGATGTGATGGTCGAGCTGTGCTGTATTGACATCGAACGCCGTCGCCATCGCGGAATCCACGTAGAGATTGACGATTACTTTCGTTCCTTTCCCGAATTGTATACCGATCAGACAAATCGTGATGCCATCTGCAAACATCTCGATCGGCTGACGGAACAGCAAGTGAATGAGGTTCCCGCAAGCGCGTCGCGATCCAGTCTCTCATCATCGATCGCTGCTTCAAATACTCAGGCACCGCTCCAGCCTGGACTGGTTGTCGATCAATTTGTATTAGGTGAACAACTGGGTAAAGGCTCGTTCTCAACCGTTTACGAAGCGACCGACACGATTCTTAAACGCGTTGTGGCCATCAAATTTCTGAACAACACCTTCTCCGAGAACCAAAATCTGCGGAAACGAATGTTGCGCGAGGCGATGGCGGTAGCAGCTCTGGATCACCCCGGGATTGTGCCTATTTATGCCGTGGGGATCTGGAACGGAATCGATTATATCGTTAGCCGACGTATCCTCGGCCCATCACTTCAAGAACGGTTGTCGGAACAGCGTTTCAATGAACGGCAAGCCGCTGAAATTGCCCGCGAGCTTGCTCTGGCCGTTCATCACGCTCATCAGATGAGGGTCATTCATCGCGATATCAAGCCGGCGAACATCCTCATGGAGGAGAATCATCCCCTGTTGATCGATTTTGGATTGGCGTTGATCGATAGTGAACAATCCCGATTGACACTGGTTGGCGACATTATTGGCACGCCCGCCTACATGTCCCCCGAGCAGACTGGCAACAGCCTGCTGACCGATGGTCGTTGTGATGTCTACAGTATCGGCGTCTTGCTGTACCAAATGACCTGCGGACAACTTCCCTTTCAAGGAACTTCGACTCAAGTCCTTTCTCAAATCATGCATAGCGAGGCCTTGCCACCGCGGCGAGTTTCGTCGGCTATCCCTCGCGATCTTGAGACCATTGTTCTCAAAAGCATGATGAAGGATCCGGCTGATCGGTATGACACCGCTCAACATCTGGCTGAAGATTTGCAACGTTATCTGGATGGGAAACCACTGCGAGCCAGACGAGAGAACTTCATCGAGCGAAGTACGCGATTTGCCAAACAGCGACCGATTGCCACGGTGGCGACTCTCGCAATGACGTTCATTCTGGCCGGCCTCATCGGAGCGTTGTCACAGTTGAGTTCCGTTCGTTCTCAACGCGACCGTGCATTGACCGCCGAACAGGAATCAGAGCAAGCGAAAGCCAGGATTCAGACGTTGCTTGCTCAAACCGCTGCTAATGCCGGACGACTGGCCATGCAGCGAGGCCACTGGGCCACCGCCATGGATCAATTCGACAGCGCACTGCAAGGTGGTTTTCAATCACCCGCCGAATCGCGACCGATACTTTTAGACAAACTGTCGGCCTTCGTATCGTCAGGCAAATCCGATGAAGCTCGCACACTACTTGCATTGAACGAATCGGTGATCGGCATCGGTTCCGCAGAACAATGTTACTGGAACGCAGAGCTAGCGCTGCTGGAACCTGATTCGATTGACGATTGTTTGAACCAGTTCCGACGCGCAAAGGAGTTGGGCATTGCGACGGATGCTGCTTTCTATGTGGATGGCATGTTGTCCACCACGACGCCCCAAGCCGTTGCAGCATTTCGCCAAGCCTTAAATGTCAATCCCCTGCATCACCGAGCGCGGCGGCAGTTGGTACTGCTGTTGATGTCGATGGCTCGGCTGGATGAAGCCTACAGTGAAGCGAAACTGGGCCAACAGTTGTTTCCTGAAGATCTCGATTTCGCTTTGCAAGCCGGAATGGTCTTGGCGCTGCAAGGACACCTCGAGCAGGCTTTGGCCAGCGTGCCGACTGACGCGTTTTCCGAATCGGCAACCCGAACTTGGCATCAAGCACTGAATTCGTTCCATCACTTTTCTAAAACGTTGCAGCTTTTCCCGGATGCATCCGGATTTGACGCTCGGCAAATTGCCGATTTTTTGGAGCAACTCAATAAAGAATGGGTGCCTCTGTTTGTCGAACGCGGCTGGGTACTGCCCCCCTTGATTGCAAGTCAATTTACTGGATTGACCGATCTATTTTTGGAATGGTCGGTGGACGCGAACCATTCTGAGGCCCCATCCGCCGGCGATTCCGTTGGTTTGACACTGAGCCAGCAGCTTGCGGCGCTGGTGAAGATCCATCCAGAAGGAACTTTGGCTCTGCTCTATTCCTACGTCGAGTTTACGCGACTGCAGTTGCACCATGTGGATGTCAGCCAATTGACAATTGATCAGATTGCAGGCTTTGAAGCCATGCGAGACAACTACCGAAGGAGCCTCCATCAGCCCTTCCTCGTGAACTGTTCCCGCGACGAAGTTCGACGTTCTCTATTTACTGCGGCGATGATTTTGGCCATGTTTGCAGAACGAGACACTGACCAGAACCGAAGGATCTACGTGGAGGCCTTGTCGGGGATCGAGTCGATGGAAATGTTGCCCTTGCAACAGGTTCGCGTGATGGTCATTGCACTGATCGAGGCCGAGGCATACGGCGAAGCAGAACGCTGGACTGAGAACTGGGTGGAACGCACGGATCGCAAGAATCTGGACGCCTTTTGGCATTTGATGATCGTCGCCCAGCGACAACAGGATTGGTTGTTGCTGGAAGAACTGGGGCGAGAAGGCATTCAGACATTTCCCGGGCATCAACCGCTCGTCGATTTTCACCATCACGCCCAGAAAAAAATTCGTGAAATCCTTGATCTCCAGAGCGATCAGGCCGATTGAATTTCGACTCACGAATCTTCCATCAGTTCGCCTGCTATTTTTCTGGCCAAGGCCAGCCCACGATCCACGGTACGCGTTGACAACTCCAACTGCTGAGCAATTTCTTCGATGGAAAAACCTTCGAGGCGCAAGCGAACCACTTCTTGATGGGTCTTCGGTAATTGGGCCAGGATTCTATCAAAGGTTTCCATCATCAACAGGATTGAGGAAGCCGTCGGTGAAGTCGCTTCGAGTTCGTTTACATGAGACTCGCCGCTCAATTCGCGCCGAGCATCACGCTGTTGTTGTCGATGATGGCGAATCGCATGTTGAACTTTGTGATAGGTAATCGCGGCCAGAATTCTCCAAAGCTCCGGCAGTTGCTGAAACTGAAATTTTCCCTGCTCGTGTCGAGAAAAGAAACTGCGAAAGACAGACTGAACAATATCTTCCGGATCCATACGACTGTTCAAACTGGTCGGCAATCGCGAAGCAGCCAGTCGCAATAAGCGATCTGAAAATTGCTCAACGGCCTGGGTTTCGTAGCCTTCGCGACAGCCCATGACGTCTTCCAGCCAGGTTGATGTTTCACTTGAATCCATGATCAGAACCTCGTCTTTTCCCCTTTCAAGCCTCGTTGATTCAGTAAAAAAATCAACCACAGAGAAAGGGGGATTCCGTCTATTTGTAGAAAAATTTAGCAAAACGTGCCAGAGAATGTCGTGAAATGGAGTGACTAAGGCATTAACCCCCTGAGGAGTGTCTCCGCATGACGCACAACAAGAGGTATCACGAACGGCTTTTGTTCGTGTTTAGGCATCTTCCGAAGAAAGTACGACGATGAAAGGAAAAAATCCAATTCGATGGCCGCTGATCGCGAAAATCATTTTATCGGTTGGAATATTGACATGTGAATGGTGTTCTACAGGCCGCGCGGACCTGATCACTGGCTTGAACGCCTATTGGCAATTCGAAGAAAATGGCACGGACTCTTCGTCGTTCAACCGCGACCTGACCTTTCACGGCTCACCAGGATTCGAAGTTGGGCTTTTTGGTAGTGCATTGCAACTTTCCGGTATTCAAACCCAATTTGCGACGCAGTCCGATTCTGTCTTTGATTTTGGCGCCAGCAATTTCACCGTTCAGCTTTGGATCAACTTTAGCTCACTCTCGGGTGAACAAACACTATTTGAAAAATTCACCGGTGGGAGTGGCCCCGGATACACGATCACAAAACTATCCAACAACCGGTTTCAGCTGTTTGCAAACGGCGCCGGTTCGATGACATCTTCCTCGGGCACGTCCGGCTCGAGTTGGGACCATCTGGTTGTGCGACGAGATGGAAGTGCGTTTGAGATGTTTCTCAATGGAGCTTCCGTTGCAACGATGACTTCAGCCAATGCCATTACAAACTCGCCCAATCCTCTGCTGATCGGGGAGCGTCAGGGTGGACAGGACTTTCCATTGGACGGGAGGCTGGATGAAATCGCAGTTTGGAGCCGAGCGTTGGACAACAGCGAAGTTTCAACGTTGTACAACGGAGGAAACGGCCTGCAAATATCCTCGGTCCCTGAGCCATCTTCGTTGTTGTTCGTATTGACGGCCGCCTTGATTGCGTGGCGGACGACATGGCGAAATCGATCCGTGACAAGTCACCACTAAAACAGACTACTCAGAACCCATGAACCAGCACCAACTGTCAAGTAATTTTACCGTTCCCGAGACGTTTTCGAATCGATCTGCACGTCAGGGCCTGCTGACGGCCTGCCTCACTTCCTTTCTCTTATCTGCCTCATCTGCAACAGCTGACTTGATCGCCTATGAGGGTTTCAACTATGACGCTGAATCTCAATTGGACGGACTCAATGGTGGATTTGGTTGGGGAGGGCAGTGGAATGTCAACAAGCAGCCCACTTCCACCACCAAAATTATCAATCAAGTACTCAACGCGCCTTCCGGGTATACGGACCTGACTGGCAGGATACTGGCTATCAATACTCCGGGAGGGGTGGAAACCGTGACGGTTCAACGAAATCTCCAATCGGCAATCGATACCAGCATTCAAGGGACGCTTTGGTTCAGCATGCTAGTTGCAAGATTCGACACCACCCCCAATACATTTGGCGAAAACTCACAGTTTTTCAGGCTTACTGACGATTCGGGGAACGGTATTTCCATAGAAAAAAATAGCAATGAAGCTGCCATTATTCGTCTGGGCAACGCCTCTCATTCCTTAAATACTCCAACGATTGGTCTTATCGTCGGAAAACTCACGACCAACCCTTCAGGTCTCAATGATACGCTCAATGTGAGCTATTACCTATCCTCGGCAACACTTCCTTCATCAGCTCCAACAACGTTCACACTCAACGTTCAAGCAGACACCAGCTTACTCCTGACCCGATTTTCCACCTTCCAGGATCGATACGCTCAATGGTTGTATATGGATGAAATCAAGATCGGCACCACCTACGAATCCGTAACTCTTTCTCCAGTGCCAGAACCGGCGATCCCATTGTTCGTGACGGTCGTCTGGACCTTCAGTCTCACCTTCCCTCGGCGCAGGAAGCGATGAGTGGGCTGCTCTGGGAATCAAGAATCCCCCATGCCCATCCCAATCGTCTAGGCAGCATGCTTCCAAGCACAAAAGTCGGGCGAGAATCCCAAATCCGGCTCGGTGGCCCCGTCCAATGCCTGACTCAGGAACTTGACTCCCAGAGTCAGTAATTGGCGGACCGGTGATGGAAGAAAGACATCATAAGGCGTTGCCGTTACGTCCAACCATTCAATCGGACTGGTGAGTTGTTCCATCCACTGGTTTGGCAAGAGTTGATTTCCGTCCAAGTTCGTGGCAGCATGAGCAAATTGATAAGCGGACGACGAATAATCGATGACTCCGTTGTACAGGCACTGACGAATCGCATTCGGGCTGGTCATCGCCAGAAACGCATCCTCGCTCCGGAGCGAGGCAGGATCCGTAATGACCTGCGAAGCCAGTTGCGGGTTGCCCCGCTGAGCCGCCACGGAATGGACGTTGAACGCAAAAACCTCCGTTGACAACAAGGAACGATCAGAGCGAGCCATATACTGCCGTTCGTTGAGCGAAATAGAAATCACCACGATCAGCAACGCAGCAAACGTAGGCCCGATACTCCAAAGCAATTTATGGGCGGGGATCGTCACTGGCACACAAGCTGTCCGCGATTGGGTCTGAACCGCGATTGCCGCACCGTACCCATCGCTACAGGCCGCGCGCGGAGTCACCATGAACACTTGGTAATCATGGAGCAGCTCGGCGCAAGAAGTACAATCCTGGACGTGATTGACAATCCAGGGATCGGCCGTCAAGGGCATCCGCTGATCCAGTTGATTCTGAACCCGCTCTTCAAACTGACCGCACGCTTGATTTCTACTCACCTAAAACACCTCTCGATTTGAGCCGCTCGACAATGTCTCGCCTTGCCCGATGGACCCAGGTTTTCACGGTCCCCAATGGAACTCGCATTTGATCGGCAATTTCGGCGTATCCCAATTCATTTTTATGGAACAAGCGGAATGCCGTTTGATACTCCGCTCGCAACTGCTCAACGGCCAGTTCCACTTCCTCAGCCAACAAATCGCCTTTGACATGCTCACATCGCCGATCCTCGACCGGATAGTCCAGCGAGTACGGAGCCGGATGCTTCTGTCGCTTCGCCAACTTCGTCCGGCAACGATTGCCGGCGATGGTCAGCAACCAGGGTTCGAAGGCTCGTTGATTATCCCATCGATGCAGGTTTCGCACAACACGGACAAACGTTTCCTGCACGGCGTCCTCCGCATCCTCTCGCTGTCCCAACATGCGGTAGCACAGCCCGTAAACCTGACCTCGAAACCGTTCGACCAATTGCAGAAACGAAGGTTGATGGCCGTTCAAACATCGACCGACGATAGCCGTAAGCTCTTCATTCACGTTGTGGCGACTCCAATCACAGGTCTGGTTCTGAAGGTCGATGATCAACGTAAGACCCTCGCTTAAATTCCATCCAACCAGACAAAAGCTAGAAAAAACTCAAATCACGATCCTCATTAGTCGCTACCGACCTCCCAACCTTGGGTGGAATTTTTGATGAAATCCGAAAATTCAATAAAAAAAGGAACCGATCAGGCTCCCTTCAAAAAACTTAAGTGACTTATCTCACCGGGATATCGCGACGTCTACTACCGTCGATTGAAAAACTTCTTCAGCACATCATCCGCAGCCGCCGTGGAACTGTCATGCTTCGGTTTTTCGACTGGCGGCAGCTTCATCGGTTTTGGCTTGGGTTTCCGACTGAAAAATGAAGTACTGCTCTCTTGTGAGGCCGCTTCTGGCTCCGCAACGTCACCTTCCGATTCCGGTCCGAGCGGATCGTTGATCGCGGCGGTATCTTCAAAGCTCAACTGGATGGTATCGGACGATTTCAACACTTCTCGTTCTTCCGTCGATGGATCATGGTCACCCGCATCGAGCAGCCAGTCCGTGATACTGTCGTCCAGCGAGGCTTTGGAAGTCGAAGATGCCGTTCTCGACGCAGCGTCGATCACATTGGCGACACGGGGTTTACGGACTCCAGATTGATGGTCGATCACCATTTCGAACTGTAACCGCCCAACTCGAACCATATCGCCCGGTTCGGCCAAGTGAGGGGCACTGATCCGATTACCATTGACGAATGTACCGTTTCGACTGTTGAGATCGGTAATATAAACCTGACCATCCTTGACCTCAATCGCCGTATGTTCGCGGCTGACGAGATCACTGGCTGGCCGCAAATGTGCGGTTTCACCACGACCGATCAAAAATCGAGCAATCGAAACTCCAATTTCCTTGCCGTCGTTCTTTCCTCCGACAACTTTTAATGCAACTTTCATTTAGTTTCCATGTCCTTTAACAACCAACGTTCACGAAATTGAGCGAATCGGTATGTAAAAAATGAATTAGACCGGGGTTCGTCAGAGTGGTTGGGAAAGTGTGAAATTGGGATCAATTCATTCCATTATCTTCTAACGTTATCGGAAAGTCAATCTTGTGGACGTGGAGGCTTATTATTAACCAGGATTGTTTCCGCCTTAAAACACCAAGTTGTAGCGATTTGAACTGCGGCTGAGAAGGCCTGTTACTCAATTCCCGGATTTTACAGATCATTTCCACATGAAAAGGTGATTTTTACTGAAATCAAAAAGGTGCCCCTCATCCCTCCAATCGCAGAATTTACCTCATTTTGCTCAGCCAGACATCCGACCGGAAGACCTCCTCGTGCTGGGCAGTTTGCTCTAACTCCAGTTCCGATAGGTCACTTGGCTCCATTTTCAGATCAAGAACTTCAGCCATACTTTTGCTCCAGTCACTCAGGAAGCCTGCAACGTTCAAATGGGCCGCCCTTCCAGCCAGATCAAGAAAGCCAGGCAGTTCCGGCGCCAACGGCGACTGTCGCAGCAATAAACTGCCGTGCTGCAAAAGAGCGTTCTTCTTCCGTCGCTGGGCGCTGCCACAGACCTTGTAACCGCGAGTAATCACATCACCCGCCGTGCGTCGCTGAAAGCACAAAAACGAATGGGGCGCAACCACCACTTCAGGCAGTTCACCATGAGGCTCGACCTCGGCTCGTTTCTGATCCAAGCTATCTACGGAAACGCCCTCCCTGCCATGCAGCGTGGCAGCAATCTGATACCGGGCAAGCAACATCACGACGCATTCGTGTACCTTCCAGTAAAGCAACTCGTGCTGATGCGACCAACGATTTTCACTCGGCATGACCAGGCTATAGGTGATCTCATGATCATGAAGAATGGCTCCTCCGCCCGTCGACCGCCGAACCAGCGGACAATCCAGACTTGATGCATGGAGCTGACGATCTGCCAGATTCTGAAAGTATCCAAGCGACAACGTCGGCTCCCAGAAATAAAACCGCAACGTAGTCAATCCATGCTCATTCGCAGATTCAAGCAGGGCTTGATCGACGGCCATATTCCAGCTTCCGCAGCGAGGCAGGGTATCGATCAGCAAACGGGCAGATTGCATGACGACTACTCGTAGTCTTCCATCGGAGGACAACTGCAGACAAAATTGCGGTCGCCGTAAACGTCGTCAATCCGATTGACGGTCGGCCAGAACTTGGACTTACGAGTCGCCGGGCTGGGAAGCGCTGCCAACGCCCGGCTGTAGGGGCGATCCCAGTTCTCATCCACAATATCATCGAGTGTATGGGGAGCCTGGTGAACGACCGATTGTTCGGCAGTGACTTCGTCTCGCTCCACTGCCCGAATTTCCTCGCGAATGCTCAGCAGTGCATCGCAGAATCGATCCAGTTCGGCCTGGGATTCACTCTCGGTCGGTTCAATCATGATCGTTCCGCCTACCGGCCAAGACATCGTCGGAGCGTGGAAACCGTAATCCATCAATCGCTTAGCAATATCGACTTCCGAAATACCGGTCGCTTCCTTGATCGGCCGAATATCGATAATGCACTCGTGTGCGACACGTCCGTTACGCCCCTTGTAAAGCATGTCAAAACTGCCTTCCAGCCGTTTCGCGACATAGTTGGCGTTCAAGATCGCGACTTGGGTCGCTTTCTTCAATCCTTCGCCGCCCATCAATTGAATGTACGTCCAGGAAATCGGCAGGATCGCTGCGGATCCGAACGGAGCCGCGGAAATGGCTCCATTCCCCTGGCTCGATGGATCGCCAACGGGCTGAACCACGTGATCCGGTAAAAAAGGAGCGAGATGTTTTCTGACACCAATCGGCCCCATCCCCGGCCCGCCTCCCCCGTGCGGTATACAAAACGTCTTGTGAAGATTCAAATGCGAAACGTCCGCACCAATTTTCCCCGGCGCGACAATGCCCACCAAGGCGTTCATGTTGGCTCCGTCCAGATAGACCTGTCCACCACGCTCGTGAATGATGTCACAGGCTTCGCGAACCGTTTCTTCAAATACGCCGTGTGTGCTGGGATAAGTAATCATCAAGGCGCCGAGATTGGCAGCGTGCTGATCCGCCTTCGCCCGCAAGTCATCGAGATCGATATTTCCATCGGAATCAGTTTTCACCACCACGACTTTCATTCCCACCATGCTGGCACTTGCCGGGTTGGTGCCGTGCGCAGAACTGGGAATCAAGCAGATATCTCGATGTGATTCGCCCTTGCTCTCATGATAGAGACGAATCGCGACCAGCCCCGCGTATTCGCCCTGGGCACCGGAGTTGGGTTGCATTGAAACCGCATCATAACCCGTAATCTCCGCCAGCCAATTCCGCAATTCGCCGATCATGGCTTCATAACCCGGCCATTGATCGCGCGGCGCGAACGGATGGAGATTGGCGAACTCCGGCCAGG
>CAYPXY010000053.1:16872-25550 GCA_964414815.1 uncultured Pirellulaceae bacterium
GGTCACCGGGATCATCTCGGCGGTGGCGTTGAGCTTCATCGTGCATGACCCCAATGGGATCATCCCATGAACCAGTGAAAAATCCTTATTCTCCAGCCGCTTCAGGAATCGAAGCATTTCGGTTTCGCAGTGGTACGAGTTGAACACTCCGTGCGTCATGAAGGGCGACTGCCGAACCAGCGTTTCAGGCAAATTGATGACACCCGGTTCGATCTGTCCATGAATTTCATCCACCGGTTTGCCTGCAAACGACTTCAACAAGCCGTTCAAGTCGTCGATCGTCGTTGTTTCATCGATACTCAACGCAATGCCATCGGGTAATCGCCGCAAGTTGTATCCGTTCTGATTCGCTCGCTGCCAAATCGTTTCGGCATCACTCGTTCGTACTGAAACCGTATCAAAGTAATGTTTGTGCGCGACTTCGAAACCCAGATCTGCAAGTCTTTGAGCAACCACTTGAGCGTAGGCATGAACCCGCCGGGCAATCGTTTTCAATCCTTCCGGCCCGTGATAGACTCCGTAGAACGCAGCCATATTGGCAAGCAGAGCCTGGGCCGTACAGATATTCGACGTGGCTTTGTCGCGCCGGATATGCTGCTCGCGAGTCTGCATCGCCATCCGCAAAGCCGTCTTACCACGCTTGTCTTTCGACACGCCGATAATTCGTCCCGGTGCGGAACGTTTGTATTCGTCTCGCGTTGCAAGGAAAGCAGCATGGGGACCGCCAAACCCCATCGGAACGCCAAACCGCTGGGCCGATCCGATCACAATATCAGCGCCCATTTCTCCAGGAGGCTTCATCAGCGTCAAGCTCAACAAGTCACTGGCAACTGCAACCAACGTCTCCCGGCCATGGGCCGCATCGATCAAAGCCGTCCAATCGCGAACTTCGCCCGTCGTTCCGGGATACTGAAGCAAGGCACCAAAACAATCTTCGTCGGCCAGTCGATCGGCAGGCAACACGACCACCTGATAGCCAAAATATTTTGCCCGCGTTTGAATGACGTCGATCGTCTGCGGATGAACATCATCGGCCACAAAGAAAACGTCGCTCTTGCTTTTACCGGAACGCTTGCACAGCGTCATCGCCTCCGCCGCCGCCGTCGCTTCATCGAGCAGCGATGCGTTGGCCATTTCCATGCCCGTCAAGTCCATCACCATCTGCTGAAAGGTCAGCAATGCTTCCAGACGGCCCTGCGAGATTTCGGCTTGATACGGCGTATACGCCGTATACCAGCCAGGATTCTCCAGCACATTGCGTAAAATCACGTTCGGCACATGCGTCCCGTAATAGCCCATGCCGATGAGTGACTTGCGAACCTGGTTTTGATTCGCATAGCCCTTGAGTTTTTCCAGTGCGTCTGGCTCGCTGCACGGCTTCCCCAATTCAAGCTCATTCTCGAGCCGGATACTGGCCGGAACCGTCGAATCGATCAAATCGTCCAGCGACTTCGCTCCGATAACTTTCAGCATTGCGTCGATCTCAGCCGGGCTGGGACCGATGTGACGATGAATAAAGTCATCTGATTGATTGAGAGCAGCAAGCGTCGAAGTTTTCTCAGCGGTCAACATAGGTGGTCAGTTGTTAGTACAATCGTGTTTGTCGTCGTGGTTTTTGGGAGGAACACTAATCTTCGCTAATCTCCACTAATATCTGTGAGTGGCGATATTTTATTAGTGGTGATTAGTGGTGATTAGTGTTCTGTTTAAATTGTGTCCTGTCTTGGTCCTGCTTCCTGAAGTCTGGCTTCTGAAGTCTGAAGCCTGACTCTAATGTTCCAGCGCCTGATACGCAGCGTAGTCGAGCAGGTTTGCCAAGGCGTTATCGTCGGCCAGCTTGACCTTCATGATCCAGCCTGCTCCATAAGGATCCTCGCTCAACCGATCCAGATGGTTGGGCAGGTCGGAATTGACTTCCACAATCTCACCGTCAACAGGACTATAGAGATCGGAAGTCGCTTTAACGGATTCAACCTCACCAAAAGAAGCCCCCGCGGTCACCTGGCTTCCGACGGACGGCAGATCCATATAAACAAGATCCGTCAGGGCCTCGACGGCGACCTGGGAAATCCCGATCGTTGCAATCTTGTCACCACCTTGGTCGGAAACGTGAACCCATTCATGGGATGGAGCAAATTTAAGATCTTCTGGTTTCATGGTTGGTTGTTAGGGGATAGGGGATAGGGGATAGGATATTTTTTTTTGGGGGGGGTAGCGATTAGGACTTTATCTCTTATAAAACGGCAGGGATACGATTTTCGCCGTTTGGGTTTTTCCTCGAATGTCGACTTCGACTCCTGTGCCTACGGCAGCCGCCACGGGTAATACGTATCCCATCGAAATGGACTTTTGCAGTGTCGGTGCGAATGTTCCGCTGGAGACAACGCCGACCTTCTTTCCGTCCAAAAGAATTTCACAATGTTCGCGAGCGGGGCGTCGATCGGCCAGTTCCAGTCCAACTCGAACCGGCAAATCCGTTTTCTTTTGAGCGGCCAGAATCGCATCCCTGCCGATAAACTGACGATCCTTCAAATTGATCGCAAACTTCAAATCCGTTTGGGCAGGATTTAATTCTTCCGAAAGCTCGTGTCCGTAAAGCGGCATACCAGCTTCGAGTCGCAGCGTGTCCCGTGCCGCCAAACCTGTCGGGCCGCCGCTGACTTCAGAAGCCAGTTCGATGATCCGGCCCCAAACCTCCACCGCCACGTCGCCTTCAACAATGATCTCGCATCCGTCTTCGCCGGTATAGCCTGTCCGACTGAGAATCGCCCAGTGCCCAAGCACCCGGGTAGTCGTTCCGGTGTAATACGGCAACGATGCGGGATCGACGTCTGAAATTTTCGCTATGGCCTGATTCGCCAGCGGTCCCTGAATCGCGATCATCGCGGTTTCCGTCGTGCGATCCTGAAAACTGACCCCCGGCGCCAAGGAAGCGTTGCTGCGCAGCCAGTGAACGATCTTCTCACGATTGCTCGCGTTCACCACCATCATGTGATACGGATCCGCCCCCTCTAACCCCGGCAAATGGTAAACCAGAATATCGTCCAGAATCCCGCCCTCGGCGTTCGTGATCAACGAGTATCGAATTTTTCCCGGCTCGGCACCGGCCACCCGCCGAGTCGTCAGCTGGTCGAGGAACAGATCGACATGCTCGCCTGAAAAGAACAGCCTGCCCATGTGTGAAACATCGAAAACACCGATCGCATTTCGAGTGTGATGGTGCTCTTCGATGATGCTGCCATATTGCACCGGCATCGACCAACCCGCAAAATCGACCATCCTGCCGCCATGCGCTGCGTGCCAATCGGTGAGCGGAGTTTGCAAAAGTTCAGAAGGGTTCGCTTGGTCAACTGAGTTCACGATAGCCTCGGATCATTCGGTGGTCGTCTAGAAACTTCGAGCGGGCGGCATCATGTGCAAGCGGGATCGACCTTCCGATCAGTCAAAATCCCAGCGTACAGCGAGCCCATCACAATCGAAGTCTGCATGGGTTGGAAAAATGTGAAAGAACTGGTCGAATTATAACTCCACAAAAGTGGCCTGCCTAGTAAGCCTTACGGTTGAATATTGAAACGCGGTTTGCGACTGGCAATCAGTTCTGATTCATAGGCGCGCCGAACCATGGTTTCCTTCGCGCGCGAATCGGCTGGAAAGGAGTGGATCTCCAGAGTAATGTTGTCGTTGCCCTGATCCTTCAGGTAGCTGGCAAGTGAAAAATTATGCGACTCGCTCAAGTGCGTGTTGATACGAGTGTTCAGATTATCCGCCTGGCCGATATACAGATACCCCGTTTGATCCCGGAAAATATAGACGCCCGGCAAGGCGGGGATCCGGCCGATATTGTCGCGCACCTCGGTGAGAGGAAACGAATGAATCTCACGTCCCCAGTCGGCAATCCTCGCAACCAGTTCCGGGCGGAGCAGTCGCTGTTTACGAAGCCGAAATGCCGCTTTACGGGCTGAATAGAGGTCCGCATCCGCGTCCATTGATGCTACCACCTGATCAAACTCGGCTCGCAATTCAGGATCGCACATCATTCGATCCGTCGAAACCTTGTACCGATCGAAAATGCTCCTCGCTGCAATCTCTGCCAGCGGAACGATCTCACTCAATGGACGGAAATCCCGTTTCGTCGATTTGATTTTCAGCAGCCCGGCTTTCCGGAGGTTGATCAGCGTCCAGTTCAAATCTGCGGGATTGACACCGGGCTTGATCGCCTCGCAGGCCGCAATAAACTGCTCGTTCAACGCTTCTTGCAGGACCACTTCATCGGAACTCCAGCCATCGTGCGTCTGTTCAAACGCAGCCAACACGATTTTCCGCAACTCTGCAGTCTCAAGCGAAACAGGAGTTGCGCGACCTGCGGAATCATCGACAACCGTTTTCGGTGGTTGGCTCGATCCCATGGAGCCTTCGCGGTGATCGACTTGTGCAGAAACTGGAACTTCGCTCGCGATCACGAACAAAAAAAACAGAAAGGCAAACGACCAGGACCGAAATGCCATGGGGTAAACTCCGCGAAAATAAACGTGTATGGGCCACCACGATTATCGTTCCGCCGTAGAATCATGACAAGCGCCCACTATGGTCGAAGCCTCGCCATCCTGAACATTGAAAAAATGTGTGTGGATCAACGGAATGAATCCCGTTCTACCTTCCTCCAGGAACGATCAACTCCAGCCCTTCAATCTCCAGAGAGAAATCGTCATCGGAAGGCTCGCGAGTTCGCGTACGGTCACTACCCGAAGGGACGATCTCCAGATCCGACGGAGGCTGTATCAGCTCCTGAACCGGCAACTCCTCAGGGGCACTTCGGTCCGCAGCTGAGTCATCGTCATTCGCAGGAGGGTCCAGCTCTTTCTTGTGTTCTAGAGTGCCGTCCTCGTCCCACCAGCACCATTCTCCCACGGCCACGTTGCCCTCGTATTTTCCTTCGGTCGCTTTCATGCCGTTGCTGTGCCACCAGGTCCAGTGACCTTCTTTCTCTCCTTTTTTGTAACTGCCCTGCAGTTGTTTGGTTCCGTTGGAATGCCACCAGGTAAACTGCCCCTCGCGGACACCTTTGTAATAGTTCCCTTTCATTCTGGGCAGTCCATTGTCGTACCAGGAACTGATCGGACCATGCTGGGTTTGCGTGCCGACGGAAACCAACCGTGCGGGCGTGGCCCTCCACCAATCGTCTTCGCCTTCGGCTTCCAGTTTCGCCCCAAGGTAAAAATTCTCGGTTTCTTTCTGCTGCGGCCGATAGTAGGTCACATTGCGGATGACCTGTTGACCGTCAAGATATTCTTCATCACGAGTCAGCTTCTTCTGGTCATCCCATTCGCGAAGCCGACCATGGATCACTCCATCCACAAAGGCCACCTCTCTCATCTTGACTTCGTTCGGATACCACCAGCTCGCGGTGCCTTGCCGCCTCCCGTCCTCATAGGGCACTTCAAACATCTTGTTGCCGGCCGCATCCTGAAGCGACCACACGCCATCCAGCTTGCCGTCTTTGAATGTCGCAAACGAAGTGTAAGGCCCTTCGAACAGGTTGAACGGGCGGGTACTGAACAACCCGCTTGAATCTCTGGAATGACGACGCATCCAGAACCCTTCCATCGCCCCTCGCCGATATTCTCCCTGTGCGATGATGTTTCGCTCGCCTTGCTGAGAAAACACACGCCAAATACCATCGTTCACAAAGTTCCCGTCTTCATCCTGGATGACTTCTCGCTCGATCTGGGGTTTACCATCCGGATAACGCTGGATGATCAGCTCACGTTCCGAACTGCCCCTCCCGTTTTGAGATTCCGAGTCATTTGAATGGAGCCCGGTTGAACGGTCGCTCACGATTCCTGGGATCACGGTTTCAGCATTTTCCAGGTCCTCTTCGATTTCCTGATTTCGATTTCGGGGCAGATCCAGGACGGGGTCCTGATCGTCTTGCGGGGGCTTGAACCAGTTGCTGATCGGAACTCGTCCCGCCTCGGACTCCTCTGGATTTGATTCTCGCTTGGGCACCATCGAAAGATGCGACGACAACCGCAGGTGATTGAATGCCCCCGAGTCGGTCGCAGGTGGTTTCGGGATTGCCTCTTCCGCGATTTGCGGTCGCCGGAAAAGACTCTCTTGGGCACGCGTTTCAGATATCCCGGCCACTAGCCAGATCGTGCAAACCGTAGCCCCCACCGCACATCTCCGAAAAGTGGTCGATACCGCTTCTGAAGCTTCTGAATACAAGGAGACCAAACGCCTGGGGGATTCAATATTCTGTACCATGTGTCAACCTCTCGAAAAACAATGCCATACCTCATTTTTGCATCTAGTTTGGTCCCGGGCAGGCTCTTTTTTCGAATTTGCAGCCAGTTTTGCTATCGCAATCCGCATTCGCCACATAATCTGAACCTATTTCAGGTTGAAGGTCCGATTGGAGTGTTTATAACTATTGCTATGACAACGATCCGAACCCGAGACCCATTCCCCATCCATCGCATCGAACCGGCTGCCAACACCGCTTCGAGCTTGACGCCAGAAGTCGTTGAGCGAATGAATCGCATTGCTGAAAGCTACGACCGACTCGTGATGGGGCTGAATGAAATCGAAGCCAAAATCCAGTCCGACGAACGCCTGAAAAAAATCGACGCTTCGATTCAGGAAGTCGAATTTACCGTTGATGGAACCAAGCGAAAATGGCGCCCAGCGAAACGGTCTGCACGTCAAACAAAAGCACCGCACAAGCCAAGGTAGGGATAGGGAGCAACTTGCTAAAACTCTCCAACGGTACGTTGTACGATCCTCTGAACCGCATCGACGGGGTGGTGCGCGACCTCTGGATCGAAGATGGCAGAATCGCTCCAGAACCTCCCCACGATTTCACGGACTATCGCACCATCGACTTGACCGGTCGCATCGTGATGCCGGGGGCCATCGATATGCATACGCACATCGCCGGCCCGAAGGTCAATGTCGCGCGAAAGATGCAGCCCGAACAAACGCGTGCCGCCGCCATCGCCAGCCGCACCCTCGGCGATCAATTTTTCCGTAGCGGCTCGGCAGCCAATGTGCCGTCGATTCAAGTGACTGGATACCGATACGCTGGACTCGGCTACACCACCTGCTTTGATGCGGCCGTAACACCGCTGGCCGCACGCCATGTGCATCATGAGTTCAGCGACCTGCCAAACGTCGATGCCGGATTCTATACGCTCGTCGGCAACAATCACTATGCGATGAAATGTATCGGTGCTGGCGACCGCGAGAGTCTGGATGCGTTTGTCGGCTGGCTACTGACGCGCACGGGAAGCTACGCACCGAAATTGGTCAATCCTGGTGGCGTTGAGTTGTGGAAGCAATCGGTGCGCGGCAACGCCCGCGATCTCGATCAAGCGATCGACGGATTCAACACCACGCCGCGAAACATGATTCATGAAATTGCAGCCTCAGCGAATCGACTGGGGCTTCCGCATCCCGTTCACATCCACACGAACAACCTGGGGTTGCCGGGAAACTGGACCACGACGCTGGAGACCATGAAAACGCTTGACGGGCTGCAAGCCCATCTGGCCCACGTTCAATTTCACAGCTATGGCGGAGGCGACGGCGAAGCCGATTCGATCATGTCAAAGGTCGCGGAACTCGCCGAATACGTCAATCAACACAAAAACCTGACAATCGACGTCGGCCAAGTCATGTTCGGACAGACAACGAGCATGACGGGGGACGCGCCGCTGGGGCATTTTTTGCAGCAGTTGCACGGTGAGCGATGGTTTGCGTCAGATGTTGAACTGGAATCGGGTTGCGGCGTTTCACCCATCGTTTACAAGAACAAAAGTTTTGTAAACGCATTGCAATGGGCCATTGGACTGGAATGGTTTTTGCTGATCGACGATCCCTGGCAGGTCGTTTTGACATCCGACCACCCCAACGGTGGAAGTTTTTGGGTTTATCCGCAGATCATTCGGCTGTTGATGGACGCCGATTACCGAAAAGCAATGCTTCAAACGGTAAACCCCAGCGTCCTTCACCATTCGACGCTTGCCGATTTAACTCGCGAATACACGCTGAACGAAATCGCGATCATTACGCGCGCCGCTCCTGCGAAAATCCTTGGCCTGCGCGACAAAGGGCATCTTGGTGTCGGCGCGGAAGCAGATCTTACCGTTTACACACCTGACGAGAACTATGAAACCATGTTCTCGTTACCCTTGATGGTGTTCAAGGGAGGAGAAATCCTGATCGAAGATTCCGAAATTCGAAAAACAGTGTTCGGCAAAACGATTTCAGTCCCGGTCGAGTACGATCACGACAGCGATCCCCACATCGAAACCTGGTTTGATCGCCACTATTCAATCCGCAGTTCCAGTTTCGGTGTCCGATAATGAACAAGCGTACATCGCGACGGACTGCGATGACCTAACCTAACCCTTAATTTCATTGAACTGTGAAGATTCAGGTTGGATACAGATCATCCTGTAAGGTATAATGAAGTCGGTCACCTCAATGCAACCGACAATGACAGGTACAGGATAAATGATTATTGATCCAAACAAGATTCAGCTAACTGCGGATCAACAACAAATCATTGCTGATCTTGCCATCAAGTCAGGACAGACTCCGTCCGAAGTTCTGGACGAAATAATGTAACTGTTAAGTAATTACGTACGCTCCCCGCATAGGGTTTTGTTAACGGGTAG
>CAYPXY010000054.1:0-24407 GCA_964414815.1 uncultured Pirellulaceae bacterium
GGGATCGGATAAAAACTCGCGCCGCGTGGCAACCGACTTCAGAATCCCGCGGTGCGTGCGCGACGGAATTAAAGATCAAGTGAACCGTATCCAAAAATAGGCGTGGAACTTTGAAAGTTTATGAACAGCCGAAACTATTTCCAGTTATTTAGTTGTATACTTATTTTCTCTTGCTTAGTCTTCGGTTTAAACTCGGCAGGTTGTAATCTCCTGAACTCGAAACGGTCTTCGGATGTTGTCGTTCCACCGAAAACGGAGGTGCGAAAAAAAGTTCAGATCGGACAAACGCAAGACGTCGTTGAAAAGAAGCTCAAACAGATGGGTTTTCAAGAAGTTAGATGGATGAGAAATGCAAGTTTTACATATGACCGAGATGACGCTTCTGATTACTCGTTGTCCCGTCCGCGCATAACAAATAAAGACTTCCTTTGGGGAGTGGTTAGAAAAGACGGAATGGTTTCGGAGACTCTTAGCGTTGCGATTTTTTTCACTAACGATGGCCGTGTGTCGGACATAAAGTTTTGTACCGACTTTGTTGGGCCGTAATCATGCGTTCAAGAGATGACAGGAAACAGTGAAAAGCCACGGTAACGACGGAATTTCTCCATGCGTTTTAGAACGCGGGAAAGAACGGGTGCAAGTCGCGGTTTGTATTAGGTTACCATTTTATACTGGGTCGCGGGGGAGAGATTCCGGGCACGGTTTTCCCAGAACGTTTTCAGGGGTTCGGTTTCACTGAGGTAATCGGCTCGCAGCTGGAGGATAGGATCGGCGTTGATCGACCAGAACTTTTCGGTTCCCTTGACTCTTTGGTTGAGTTGTTTGATCGTTGATTCGATGTGAGCGCTGGTGATCGGCAACCCCTGCTTACGAAACTCGGGATAGTCCATTCGGCTGGCCTGATTTTGCAGGTAGTTCCAAGCGGCAGCCAGTTGGTTTTGCGGGCTTGATTCGGAATCACCTTCTTGGGCCATGCCCAGCATACGCGAAAGTACGCGAAGGGTTGCCGGATTGAAGCAGATCAGCTTTCTCGGCTTGATGTCCCGACCACCTTGGCTACCGCTCGTTAGACTTTGCTGACGAAAGCATCCGCGAGCGAAAGCATCCGCGACGAAAGCATCCGCGAAAAGCATCCGCGAAGGGTTGTCGGATTTTGCTATATTTCGTCCCTCACGGGACGGCCCTCATCAAAAACTCACAGCCTCTGCGCAAATTTGCCCGAGGCGGTCCTGGCCAAGTACCTTCCGTGTCCGTATGTTTACCGCCCCGATAAAGCCGTTCGACCGCCGAGCTGGCAAGACGGCATTCCTCTCTGGACGGTCCATTTCTGGCTGGCCAAAACTTCCGCTCCTGCCTGCCGAGGAGGTCGTGCGGCTTAGATTGGCCGGGAAACGCCCCGAAGGTGCATGGCAGGGCAGCCTGGGGCAATCTCGCGTAGCGAGTGCCGCCCCAGGTTAGAAAATGTTGAAACCCATTGCACGCTGAAGGCGTGCGGCCCAAACGGAAGACTCCCAGTGTAGTATGATGAGACAGTAAATCACTCAAACGTTTGTTTTGGGTGAATGCGAAAACGATTGTGAGTCATGCCGCACGCCTTCAGCGTGCTTGTGAGCGAACGAATCGCTTTCCCAGGGCGGCGTCCGCTTCGCGAACTTGCCCTGGGCTATCCTGCCCAAGCCTTTCAGGCTTCTTGCTCCTATCGCCTACTTTCAAAAACTCGGAAAACCCGTAAAACGCCTCCAGCTGGCAGGAAGCGTTTGTCTTCGGCCCACCTCATTCCTGATTAGAAATGGATACTACTCATTCCGGTATGATTTCACCCGCTGGCTGCCTTAAGGGCCGACGAGCATGAGGAAGCGCCCACCTTACGACTGCAAGCTGCAGTGGTGTAAAACCGCAAGCACCTCCGCCGTAGCAGGAATGGCAACAACGGGAAAATCGTACGCACTGTCAGTCGCATGCAGTCGAAAGCAGACCCTTGAGTGCAATGAATCGGCTTTGGTGATGGTTCCAACCTCCGACTGTGACAAAAAAGAGCTAGAAAACTTGATGTTTCCATATTGAATTGTTCGGTGCCAATTTATAATGAAGGTCTCGTCTTTTCGCCTTTGTTTGCTGCCACCCCCAAAAGAACATATTCGATTTTCAGTCTGGAAGCAGAACCTGAATTCTCGACCTTCGACTTGCGTTACTTCTTGACTGACAACTAAATGAACACCGCCGGGGCCATTGCGCCCACCTCATCTGAATTCGCGACCGCTGAAATAGAAGATCTGGTAACCCTTGTTGCTGCGGACTTCCCCTTTGTTGCTTCTGCAGACACTGAGTCGATTGAAGCAGATGAAGTTCAAAGTGAAGAGGAGCGGAGGCTGCTCGCTTTCAGCAATCTGATTCACCGGCCGATTCCATTCTGGAAACGAGTCAGCGATCTGGTGCTGGGATCGGTGTTACTGATCGGACTGTCGCCCATTCTGCTGCTCATTGCAGCCTTTATTCGGCTTACCTCTCGCGGACCGGTGCTCTTTCGTCAGGTCCGCTTGGGCGAAATGGGAGAGAATTTTGTAATCTACAAGTTCCGAACGCTTCACCCGCAGTCGGTCGCGTCTGAAAATCATCGAAAGTATGTTTTCGATCTGGTTTCCAGCGATCAAGCGGCTGCCAAACCGGATCTTAGTAGCCGCATGATCCGCGGTGGGCATTGGTTGCGCAGCACGTCGCTCGATGAGCTACCCCAACTGCTCAATATCCTCAAAGGCGAAATGAGCCTGATTGGACCGCGGCCGGAAGTGTTGCGATGGGACGATTACGAGCCGTGGCAACTGAGGCGGTTCGAAGTTCGCCCCGGTGTCACAGGGCTATGGCAGGTCACGGGCAAGAACAAACTGACGTTCCATCAGATGATCCAGAAGGACATTCAGTACGTTGCGCAGCGATCGCTGCGACTGGACGCATGGATTCTGTTTAAAACACTTTTCATGATGCTCAAACGAGAGAACCACTAGTTCGATCATGGGGGCTCTCCCGTTCCAATGGAAGTCGCAGTGGGGGCACGCTGGCTTTTTACAAATATTTTTGACTCACAACTTGATTGACGGGGTGTTTTTATGGTTCGTGTTGGAATTGTAGGGGTGGGCTATTGGGGACCCAATCTATTGCGGTGTTTTTCGGAAATCCCAAATTGCAAAGTCACCGCGATTTGCGACCGCAGCGTCGATCAACTGTTGCGGATCAAGGACCGATTCCCCCAGGTCTATCCGTATGAAAATTTTGACGACCTGTTGAAAAGCAACTCGGTCGATGCGCTGGTGATTGCCACACCGACGAGTACCCATTTTCCACTGGCGATGCAGGCACTGGAGCTGGGAATCCACGTTTTCGTCGAAAAACCACTGGCTGAGACGGTGGAACAATGCGAGTTGATGATCAAGCAGGCCAAAGCCACGGGGAGTACTCTGTTCGTCGGGCACGTTTTCCTGCATTCATCACCCGTGATCAAATTGAAATCGCTGATCAATGAAGGTGAACTCGGTCGGATCAACTACATCAGCAGTCGCCGACTGAACTTCGGGCCGATTCGAAAGGACGTCAGTGCCTTGTACGACCTGGCCACACATGATATTTCGATGATGTTGTATTTGCTGGGAGGCCTTCCTGAGCGCGTCGCCTGTACGGGTATCGACGTCATCAAACCAGGCAACCATGACGTCGTGAATTTGACCATGCACTTTTCGGAAAACCGGATGGGCATGATTCATGTAAGCTGGCTCGATCCTTGTAAGGATCGCGTGTTGACGGTCGTCGGCGATCAGAAGATGGCGGTTTACGATGATCTGGATCAAGAGAAAATCAAAATCTATGACAAAGGCGTTGCCAAGCCGGAAAGCTCCGGCGACTTTGCAGATTTCCAGATCGCTTATCGCCACGGCGGAAGCTACAGCCCTTTCCTGAACGAAAAAGAACCCTTGAAAGTTGAATGCGCGGAGTTTGTTCGGAGCATTATGGAACATCGAAAGCCAGTTACCTGTGGACAAAATGGTCTGGAGGTCGTTCAAGTTCTTGAAGCGGCCAACGAATCATTACAAAACCAAGGCAAACCCGTTTCTTTACTCAGCACTACCAAACCCAAACCGGTTGAGGCCTAGCCCCGATGGCAAAAATCCATTCGCACGCACTCGTCGAAAGCGACACCATTGGCGATGGAACGTCGATTTGGGCATTCGCTCACGTCATGAAGGGGGTCTGCATCGGCAGCGACTGCAATATCGGCGACCATTCGTTTCTCGAAAGCGGCGCGGTCGTTGGTAATCGGGTGACGATCAAGAATGGGGTGATGATTTGGGAAGGGATCGTGGTCGAAGACGATGTGTTCATCGGTCCACGAGCCACCTTTACCAACGATCGTTACCCACGGTCACCTCGGATGGAAGAGGTTGCCGAGCGTTACCAATCGCGCGATCATTGGCTCTGTCAGACAACCGCTCGGCGGGGGTGCTCCATTGGCGCCGGTGCGATCATCTGTCCCGGTGTGGAGCTCGGTCAGTACTCCGTGATTGGCGCTGGAGCCGTTGTCACCCGGAACGTGGCGCCGTTTACGCTCGTCACAGGCAATCCAGCCCGCACAGTCGGCACTGTATGCTCCTGCGGGCAGCGGCTTGATGGCCAATGGCAGGCAGTAAGTTGCGAAAAGTGCGGTGAAACCGGTTTTGACAGGGCAGAAAAACTAAACCAGCTTGTCACGTCTCCTCCGCCAATTGTTTCCGCCAACCAGGCGGATTAGGCTAAAGGAAACGCCTTGGCAACCGTCCCGAAATAAATTCCCGATTTCATCAATGTCAATCACAACCCGAAGCGTAAGCGAGGGAAAGCATGGCCAGGACAGTCCCTCACTTACGCTTCGGGTTGTGATGAAAATACGGAAGTTATTTCAGGACAATTCCTCTTAAATGTAGAACGGAATCGATTCCGTTCTACCAACTTTTCATCCTTCATCCCTCATCCCTCATCCCTCATCCCTTAAAAAATGTCTAGTTCCCTCGAACTTTCTCCCATCCCGTTGGTTGACCTGGCCACACAATCGCAGAACATTCGCGACGAAGTCCTTGAGCGAATGGCCCAGGTCATCGATGCTGGCAGATATATTCTCGGCAAGGAAGTTCAGGAATTCGAACAGCTCTTTGCCAGGTACTGCCAGGTTCCCCACTGTGTCAGCGTTGCTAATGGAACCGAGGCATTGCATCTCGCATTGCGGGCACTCGATATCGGTCCCGGCGACGAAGTCATTACGGTTGGCAACTCATTTGCGGCGACGGCGTTCTGCATCGCGTACGTCGGCGCGACAGCTGTCTTCGTGGATATCGATCCGAACACTTACAATATCGATCCGTACCACATCGAAAAAGCGATCACATCGAAAACCCGCGCGATCATTCCCGTTCATCTGTACGGCCAACCCGCTCCGATGAAGCAAATCATGGAGATCGCAAAGCGGCATAACCTCAAAGTCGTCGAAGACTGTGCTCAGGCGCATGGTGCGGAAATCGACGGTCAGCGATGCGGCTCCTTTGGCGACATCGGATGCTTCAGTTTCTATCCAGGAAAAAATCTGGGCGCGTTTGGCGATGGTGGAGCCGTCACAACGAAGGACGCAGACCTGGCTGAGAAATTGGATTTACTGAGAAATTACGGTCAGAAAGTAAAAAACCGACATGACCTGCTCGCATTTAACAGCCGGCTCGATACGATACAGGCTTGCGTGTTGCTGACCAAGATGCAGCATATCGAAAGCTGGACCGAGCAACGCCGCGAAGTCGCTCGATGGTATCGGGAAGCTCTTGCCGATTCGTCCTTGATTTTGCCGCAGGAAACGCCTGGCGTTCGCCACGTTTACCATTTGTACGTCGTCCGTCATCCACAGCGGGATCAACTGCTCGCTCATTTGGCTTCGCACAAGATTTTTGGTGGAGTCCATTATCCGAATCCGCTTTACACGGCCGCTCCGTTTGTCGGGTCGGTGACGGTGCCTACCCAACTGCCGATTTGCACAGAATTTGCAAACCAGATCCTGTCGCTTCCGATGTATCCGGAAATGACACGTGAGCATGTCGCACGGATTGCGGAAAGTGTTCATCAATTTTCAGACGTTGCTACAAGCAGCATCTAACATGTCGATTGCTGATCCCACAGGAAACCATTATGAAGCTCATCAACCAAAGAGACTCGGCTGACAACAGCATGATCGAATCCCGTGTACCGGTGGCTCGACCGATCGTCGAGCGCGGCAGCATGACTACCGATCTGCATTCTTTACCTTTAGTCAACTTGATCGAGATCCCTTTCGCAAGGAAGTACACTGTGCTGGCGTGCCTGCTGAGCAGTATACTGCTTGGTTGGCTGGCGATTGTCGTCTGGCCCAGAACTTACGTCTCGTACGCCGAACTGCTTTTTCAAGTTGGACGCGAAAGCGTTGCATTGGACCCTTCGGTGACCACCGGGCAGACGTTACTACTGCAGAAAAGCCAGGAAGAAGACGTCAATTCGGCGCTCAAGATTTTGCAAAGTCGACGAGTTCTCGAGATGGTGATCGACCGCTTGGGTGAGGTCCCCATTCTGGACGGTCACTTGCCCGGGAACAGATCAGCAGAAATCACTCCATCAACGCTAAAACGCGTTAAAGATTCGGCGCGAGATTTTGTCAATTCTTGCATTCTGGCCACGGGAATGCGCGATAAAATCAGCAATCGCGAACTGGCCGTGATACGGCTATCGGGCAACGTCAAAGTCGAAGTCCCTCAGAAGTCTACCGTGGTTACGATTGAGGCGACATCGAAAACACCGGAAATGGCTCAGGCGATCGCTCAACACATGGTCGATGCTTTTCTGGAACTACGTTCGCAAACGATGCAAACCAGGGGATCGCGAGAATTTTTTGTTGCTCAAACCGAACAGGCCAACCAACGGCTTATCGAGGCGCAGGAACGCAAGCGACAATTTCTGGAAACCCGAAAGCTGGTATCGATCGAGGCTCGTCAGGATGCAATGAAAGAGCAAATGGCGGCCATCGAGATGGATCTGTTGACGATCAAACGCGAGCTTGAACAGGCATTGGCGAAGTCCAAACAACTGGATACCGATATCGCACAACTTGATGATATTACGCTGGCAGCCGAGCAAGAGCATACCGGTGCAACCTTTGCCACGCTACGTCAACGAATCTACGAATTGGAGTTGCGGGAATTGAGTGAATCCACCAAATATACGGATGGAAATAAAACTCTTGAAGCGACTCGCAAGGAACTGGCCGGTGCAAGACAGATTCTGAAGGATTTTCAAAAGTCAGACCATCGAGACAAAAATACCGTTCCGAATCCGCTGAAACAAAAGCTGCAAGAGGAGATGAAGCTCAATGATTCCAATATCGCCGGTTTGCGATCCGCCATCGAACAGCGCCGGGTTCAGTTGTCGGCCCTCGGTAGCGAGGTAGCTCAGGTGTTGCAGGATGCCGCTGACCTGTCGCAGGTGGATCGCGACATCGAGCAGTTCACAAGCAGCCTGCGGTTGCTGCGGGACAAGGAAGAAGAGGCTCGCGTCATTGACGAGATGCGAAAGGGTGGCGTCACTTCGGTCAGCCAGTTTCAGCCGGCGACGTTTGTCGAACGAGCGATCAAGCCGAACAAACCGCTCTTGATGGCAGGCTTTGTCATCTTGGGTCTGATTTCCGGCGTGGGATTGGCCTATGCCCGGGAACTCAACTCCGGAGCGATTCGTACATCGGCGCAAGCGTTACAGCAATTGAGGGTGCCCGTCATCGGCAAAGTGCGTTACCGAGCTTCCCTGAATCGACGCCGTGCGATTGTCCAACGATCCCGTTCGTCGAAAGACTTGATCCAGATCAGCAGGTCGGTCTTGTCTGAACTGATGATCCATCCGAACTTCCAGAAAGCCAATCAAGGTGGGCTGACGTTGGGTGTGATCGGTGTCGAGCCTGGAAGCGGTGCCAGTACGGTCTCCATGGCATTGGCCGTCACCAGCAGCGAGGACTTTCAGCTTTCCACCGTACTGGTGGAAGCCGATCGCATCGGAAGAACGATTTCATCGGAATTCAAACTCAACGGCGCGCCAGGACTGGCGGAACTGGCGCTAGGCAAGGCTGAGACGGACGATTGTTTACAACCCACAACCCGGCAGACATTGCGCATCGTGTCCAGTTCGTCGGAGTATACGTCCGACTGGCACGACGCAGCCAGTTGCCATGCTTTTGCCGATGCGATTACGCAGATTCAAAAGTCGTCTGACCTCGTCATCGTCGATCTGCCTCCAGCGTCCAGCCCCGACAAGCTGGTGGGATTGGCCCGACATCTGGACTATGTGATCGTCGTACTCGAGTCAGGCAAGACAGAAATCAAGCCAACGAATCGGCTACTGCGGGCACTCGAAGAATCGGATGTGAATCTTGTCGGCATTGTGCTCAACAAGTCCAGGAACTTCCTGCCACAGTCGATCTCCCAGGTCCTGAACGCAAATGCATGAGTCGCCGCTACTATCCCCAACGGCCTTTCTTCGAGTGGATCGTGATACTTATCGGCCGCTTAGCGGACTTCGCTGGACGTTCGCGGAGTTCTGGCTGCCGATTGTCGTGATATTCATTTTCTGCATGGCAGTTTCTGCTGACTATGGTTATGCCGCCGCAGGAGGTACCGAGTTGTATATGCCACTCACCCAAAGCAATGTGGTTCGACAACTTGCATTTTTGGGCTTGGGTGCATTCGGCTTGTATTGGCTGACGTTGGCGCGGCCGGCAGCATCCAACGGAAATCCTGCCTGGACGATTTTGTTGCCCACACTCTTGGTGTCCAGCTATCTGCTCGCGTCGATTTTCTGGTCAGACGATGCGGTAATGACGCTAAAGAGATCGATTACAGCCTGCATTGTAATCGTTGCCGGTTTGGGGCTCGGTCGGATTTGGTCGGTGCGTGATCTGGCATGGGCGATCGTGATTTTGTCTTCGCTTTTTTTGCTTTGCTGTATTCTGATCGAATTGAAGTATCGAGCGTTCCTGACCAACGACGATTATCGGTTTTCCGGCTTTTTTCATCCGGCAAAGCTGGCGTTTAGCTGCGGCTTTTTGGCGATTGCGAGTTTGGTGATCTATTTTGTGGAAGGTCGAAAGTGGATGCTGTTGGTGGTCGCCACGGCATTCGTATTCCTGGTTTTGACAAAAGCCAGAACCGGTACGGCCGCCACTCTGATCGCCTGTGCCTGGTTGACCTGCTACTACACGTCGCTGCGCGGATGGCTGCTGGTCGGTGCCGCTTCAGGCTTGGCGGCTCTGGCAGCGCTGTTATTCTACATCGGCACGACCGGAAAGGAACTCAACATCGTGCGCGTCACGACCATGGGACGTGACGAGGCGGCGGCTGACCCTACAAAGCTCACCGGACGGTTGCCGATCTGGAGCCATGCATTCAACCTATTCACCCAGCGACCTGTTCTCGGTTATGGGTACGGTGCGTTTTGGACCCCCGGTCGTCTGGCGGAATTCGAACAGCGGAACGGGTGGGCATTATCTCATTCACATTCGACTTACCTGGAATCCCTATTGAATCTCGGCCTGGTCGGATGCGCATTGGGCAGCGTGGTCTTGATCACGGTGGCTTATCGAAGCGTAACACTGTCTCGCCGCCGGGATCGATCGGCAATGATGATAGCGGGAATACTGTTGATGGCAGCCATCGGTGGCTTTTCCGAGATCGCATTTATCGGACTTGAGTACGAGTCGTTGATTGCCATGATTGGAATTGGCGCAATCACCTTCGCAGCTTCTTCACCTTCGTTGGGGAGGAAGCTGTGAACTCTCGCACCGGGTCGGCGATTCGGCGCATCGCGGTCGGTACCATCCATATCGCGGGCGGTGAGGTCGCCAATAAAGCGGCTACATTTTTAGTCTACGCAATGTTGTCCCGGATGAGCGGCCTGGAGGCGTTCGGACAATTGTCACTGGGGTTGATGCTGTTTTACACTTGCCATGTCTTTGGCTACGCTGGATTGCCAACCGTTCTGGTGCGGCTGGCTGCCCGAACCCCCAAATCGGCGAGATTCCATTTTCAGCATGGATGTATGGCGGCTCTGGCAACCTCTGGAATCTCCGCGCTGGCCATGATCGCGATCGCATTTGCGATGCGCTATCAAGCATTGACCACTCAGGTGATCTGTCTGTTGGCGATCGCAGTGCCGTTTTACTCGCTATCGATGATCGCCGAAGCGATTATCAAGGGGCGGGAGCGGATGTACCTGATCCCGTTGGGCAATCTGCCTGGAAATATTTTGTTGGTTGCAGGCAGCCTGGGTGCATTGGGGGCCGGCTACGGAGTCCTTGGCGTTGCGGCAGTCGTTGTAGCTTCCCGTCTGGTGACCATGCTGACGCTGTACGCGATGGTGATTGCCATAACAGCGGACTGCACCTCCCGCCGGTTTCGTCTCTCTCATTCGTTCAGACTGCTGTCGGAGGCTCGTTTTTTTCTCGGTTCGGATGGGCTTGCCGCAATCGGTGCTTCGCTCAGCGGACTGATTCTCAGCAAATTTACGAATGAAGGTGACGTCGGAATCCTGAATGCTTCTTTCCAGTTGATGCAACCCATTCAGATACTCTATCGGAGCGTCGGGCATAGTTCGTTTCCGTCTCTGGTTGCGGCAGCCAAATCAGGGAAACAGTCCGTGACGGCTCTGGCTTCTTCCCTGCTCGGGCTGATCGTGCGTCTCTCGTTTCCCGCCTGTCTGGTCATGTTCAGTTTGGCAGGTGATCTTCTCGCCCTCGCCTACGGCAATGAAGAATTTCGCAATGGAGCGTTTGTCCTTCAGGTTGTTGCCTTCGGTTTGCTGCTGGATCCACTCAATGCGATATTGGGACACGGCTTGTGGGCGGTCGGTGCCGATCGGGCAGTCTTTCGAATCGCTTTTATCAATGTCGTCTTTGCCCTGATTGCCGGTATCGTTCTGACGGGCAGTTTTGGTTTGACGGGAGCTGCCATTTGTGTAGTGTTGACCAGTGTCGTCAATACCGGGCAACACTACCAGTTGTTCATTCGCCATGTGGGGTCTCCGGGACTGGCGATGGAGATCGTACGGATTCTGCCTGCTGCGTTGTTGTCAGTCGCGATTGTGTTATTGGCCCCTTTGCCTCGGACGGCAAGTTTGGCGATTGCCCTGATTGCCTATGCCGTTTTGATATTCTGGATTTCTCATGCACAAGCTGGATCGTGGAAACTGCTTGCCAAACGATCGATCCTTTAAATCCTGATTCCGTTGGTGATAAAGATGGAGACAAATCAAATCGAGTACCGCTTGCCCCACTCCGTGAGGTTGAGCGTGGTTATCATTGGCCGCAATGAAGCGCAGTTCATCGGCGGTGCCATCGAATCGGTGCTGCAGGCCAAACCTCAGATCCCCGATCTGGAAATCATCTTTGTCGATTCAGCGTCGACCGATCGCAGTGTGGAAATTGCGATGGAGTATCCTGTTCGGATTCTGCAGTTAAAAAAGGAATGGCCGCTGTGTGTGGCTGCTGGCCGCTATACGGGCTATCGACACTCGGGCGGCGAATACGTCTTTTTCATGGACGGCGATTCTCAGGCCGATGCGGATTGGCTGTTCCGTGCATGTAATTTCATGGATGCGAATCCTGAGTATGGCGCCGTTGCAGGCGTACTGGATGAGGAGTACGTCGATGTCGAAGGCCATCATTCCGGGGGGGTCAAGAATGTATTTCTTCAGGACCTTACGCGAGCTGTCTGCGACTGCAAGAATCTGGGCGGCATCGCCCTGTTTCGGCGACGGGCCATGGAGTTGGCAGGCCCGGTCAATCCGCACCTACCGACAGCCGAAGACCATGAATTGTGCATGCGAATAAGAAACGCAGGATTCAAGGTGGCTCGCATCGAAGGCAGGATGGCCGTGAAGTTCACGGAGAATCGGCAAACCATCCGTGAAGTGCTGCGTCGAAGTCGAACCAAAATGTACGACTATGGGGCCGTGATTCGCTACGCCGCCGTCTATGGAGGCGCCTTGCAATTCTGCGTGGATGCCATTCCCTTTGTCATGTCTTTTATGGCGGCAGTGGCTTTCTTCATGATCGCAACACCGGTAGCAGGTTATATGGGATATTTGTGGATCATATTCTTGCTCGTGGGCTTGCTTTTAACAGCCCAGATCATCAAGAAGCGGGGTATCCACGGTGCCGGATTGTCGATGGCGGTGCGTAGTGTCAGCACCTGGCGGACAATCGTTTCCTTCTTGCGTACCAAACCCAAAAAGATCGAAGAGTATCCTACGGATGTGATCCAGGTTCAGTAACCCGAGCAGAGTGTAAAGTAATCTTATGTGTGGAATCGTTGGAATGTGTGATCGCAGCCTCGATGCGGCCGCGATCGAGCGAACGACTCGGTCGATGGCCGACGTGATATTCCATCGTGGCCCGGACGACCAGGGACATATTGCTTACGACGGAATCGGGATCGGAATGCGCCGTCTGAGCATCATTGATCTGGCGGGCGGTCATCAACCAATCGCTAACGAAACCGAAGATGTCCACGTTGTTTGCAATGGCGAGATCTACAATTTTCCTGACTTGCGCAGCGACCTGATCGCTCGCGGTCATCATTTTACAACCGGTTCGGATACCGAAGTCATCGTTCATCTTTATGAAGAGTTTGGCGACCGTTGTTTCTCTTATCTGCGAGGCATGTTCGGGATCGCTATTCTGGACAAGCGTCAGGGACGCACGCGATTGCTGATCGCTCGCGATCGACTGGGAAAAAAGCCGCTGTTTTATTCAAATACCCGCCAGGGTCTGCGGTTCGGTTCCGAGATAAAGTCAATCCTGGCCGCCGACAAGTCCTTGTCGGCTCCGAATTATCGTACGCTGGGAGAATTTTTTCAGGTGGGATTCATTCACCAGCCTCGCACGATCTATGAATCGATCTACCGCTTGCCTGCCGGTCACTTCGGCGTTTACGAAGAAGGCGAGGAAGGCCGCTTGGAGATTCGTCCGTATTGGGAACTGCGTTTCGAACCCGACGAGTCGCTGTCCGAGGATCAGTGGCGGGAGAAACTGGACAGCACGCTTGCCGAAAGTGTACGCATTCGGCTGCGAAGCGATGTTCCGCTGGGCGTGTTCCTCAGTGGAGGGCTGGATTCGAGCGCGGTTGTGGCCTACGCCAGCCTTGCCGGACTGCGCCCGCTCAAGACATTCACCATTGGATTTGACCGGTCCGAATGGGATGAATCCGACGATGCGTTGGTGATCGCCCGGCATTTCGAAACCGAGCACCATCGGTTGCAGCTTTCTGAAAAAGACCTGCGGAATTCATTCGAGGATACGCTGCTCAAAATCCTGTACCATTGTGATGAGCCGTTTGGCGATGCGTCGGCGATTCCGACTTATCACGTGTCACGACTGGCACGCGAACATGTGACGGTCACGCTCAGCGGTGATGGGGGCGACGAACTGTTTGCAGGTTATTCGAGCTACCGAGGGATGCTGTTTGCACAAACCTATCGAAAGTATCTTCCCTACTGGATTGGCCGTCATGCACTGCCGTCGAGTCTCCGTGCGATTTCCCGTTGGATGCCGGGATCGCTCGGATACCGTGGCTTGCGGTTTGCCAAGGTCTTTCAAGACAGTGCGTTGCCCTTGATGGAAGCCTATCGAGATAAAGTGTCCATTTGGCGTGCGGAGGAATTGAAGCAGCTATTGTTGCCTGAGATCGCTGCCGAATGCGATTTTCTGGGCGACCAGTACATGCCGGATCCGCTGCATGAGATCATGCTTCGCACGGACAGGGATATCGTCAGCCGTTTGACCGAGATCGACATCCATTCCTACATGCTCGATGATATTCTGGTGAAAGTGGATCGGATGAGCATGGCCCATTCGCTGGAAGTCCGCTCGCCATTGCTCGATCACAACGTCGTCGAACTAGCGGCACAAATCCCGACCCGCTGGAAGATTCGCGGCGGTCGCGGAAAGTACATTTTCCGAGAGACGTTGCGAGACAAGCTGCCCAAGCCGTCCATCAAAAAAGGGAAGCAAGGGTTTTCCGTGCCGCTACGCGACTGGTTTCGAGGCAGCCTGGCCGATATGGTGGGCGACTACCTGGGTCCATCGGGCTATTTGCCGGGCGAGATTTTTTCGCAGAAGAAAGTCCAGTCCGTACTTCGAGAACACCGCAACGGAACGGTCGATCATGCGAACAAGATATGGCTGCTGTTGGTGTTCGCGGCCTGGCACCGAATGTATCAACAGGGCAGTTCCAATCTGGCCGGTCCAGCCATGGGGAGGCAATCGTGCGCGTCCTGATGATCTGTCCCGAGCTACCTTCCTCGGAAAAGCCGGGAAGCATGGCGCCAGGGGCAAGGCAAATCCAATCGATCCAGCAAGCCGGCATCGACACGGAAATCGTCGATATGCGCGGCATCCCCAAATTAAAATATCTGCAAGTGATCCCAAAAATTCGCAGTGCCGCCCGTCGCGTCGATTTGATTCATGCTCATTTTGGATATTGTGGGTGGCTTGCATTGCTGGGGCGAAAGCTCGCACGCAAACGGATACCGATTGTGATGTCGTACATGGGAGACGACTTGCTGGGAACTCCGGCCGACGAAACAGGCAAGCTGGAGCGAGGCAGCCTGGTAGTGGCTAAAAGGAACCGATCACTGGCAAAGTCTTACGATCAGGTCATCGTCAAAAGCCGCGAGATGGCCGAAGTCGTTGCTCCCGTGAATTGCCACGTGGTCCCCAATGGAGTGGACCTCAACGTCTTTTTTCCAATGGACCCCGGCGTTGCCTGTCAACAGACAGGACTTTCACCGACAGTTCCCAAAGTTCTGTTTCCCGGAAATCCGGACAATCCCCGAAAAGGATTTGGCCTTGCGACAGCGGCGGTCAAGGTGGCTCAGCGCCAAATGGGAACCGAGATTCAACTTGTGCCGCTTTGGGGAATCACTCCGGATGATGTTCCAGCCTACATGAATGCCTGCACCGCAATGTTGATGACGTCGTTAATCGAAGGGTCACCCAATGTGGTCAAGGAAGCACTCGCCTGTAATCAATGTGTGATTGGAGTTCCGGTAGGTGATGTTCACGAAATTCTGGAAGGAATCAACGGCTGTCACCGCACAAGCCGCGATCCAGAAGAAATCGGAAGTGCTTTAGCCGAAGTCCTGAAAAAGAACCAACGATCCAACGGTCGCGAAATGATCGGAAGTCGGGGGCTAAGCCTGGAAAGCGTTGCCCAACGAATCCTATCCATTTACGAATTAGCTTTGTCGACGACTCATCCCTCATCCCTCATCCCTCCTCCCTGATCATGTGTGGCATTGCCGGAATTCTAAAATCGGAAGCAAGTACAACGCCAGCAGCGGCTGAAACGCTGGCGCGGATGCTGCGTTCGATTTTCCATCGTGGGCCGGATGAAGACGGTGTGCTGGTCGATGGACCGCTGGCGATGGGGATGCGGCGGTTGAGCATTATTGATCTGGCCGATGGAACCCAACCGATTTTCGATGAATCGGGCCGGTTTGGAATCGTCTTCAACGGCGAAATTTACAATTACAAGGAACTTCGCGAAGACCTCATCCAACGAGGCCATCATCTCAAAACGCACAGCGACACCGAAACGATCGTCCATCTCTATGAAGAAATGGGCGAGAAATGTGTCGATCATTTGCGAGGGATGTTCGGATTCGCAATTTGGGACAATCAACAGCGGGAATTGTTCATCGCGCGCGATCGACTGGGGATCAAGCCGCTGTATTTCACCACTGCGAGTGGCGATTTCATTTTCGGATCTGAAATCAAGACGCTGTTAATGCATCCGGCCGTTCAACGTTCCGTCGATCTGACGGCACTGAGCCATTATTTATCACTGAAGTACGTTCCCGCACCGCGAACCCTGTTTGAAGGAATTGAATCGCTTGAGCCTGGACACTGGCTGAAGATCAAAAAGGGTCAGATCGTTCAAAAGCAGCGCTACTGGGATATTGACTACTCGAAATCATCTGAAACGCATTCCGATGAAGAATGGACGGATCGATTGCTTCTGTTGCTGCGTGAAACCATCGGCATTCACTTGCGAAGCGACGTTCCATTCGGAGCATTTTTAAGTGGCGGACTCGATTCGAGTACCATCGTTGCGTTGATGGCAGAACAATTGTCGTCGCCCGTCAATACGTTTTCCGTCGGCTTTGACGGAGAAGGAGCTCAAGACGAACTTCCGTATGCCAAACAGATTGCGGATGTTTTCGGCTGCAACTATCACGAGCTGAAAATCACATCCAACGATTTCTTGAGCTTGTCGGAAAAGGTTTTGTGGCATCTCGATCAACCGATTGCCGATCAGGCAACCATCGCAACCTACATGGTCGCCCATCTGGCGCGACAACACGTCAAAATGGTGCTGACGGGCGAAGGTGGTGACGAATTATTTGCGGGCTACGCGCGCTACGCAGGTGAACGCTATTCGCCGCTGACCCGCTGGTTGCCCTCGTTTGCCGGTCATTCGATTCGAGCCGTTGCCAATCGCCTCCCGAGTCTGCGGCGAGCCAAAATTGCTATTGGTGCATTGACGATCGGTGACGAAGCCAGGCGTTTCGCAAACTGGTTTCCGATGTTCAAGGACGACGCAAAACAACATTTGTTCGTGGACCGTTATCGATCGCTGAGCGCCGGTGCTGAATCTCTTTTTCGTGAACATCTGAGCCGGTGCAATGCGACGGCGCCGGTGGACCGGATGCTGTATGTCGATAGCAAGCTCTGGCTGGTCGATTATTTGTTGTTGCGGGGAGACAAATTGACGATGGCCAATTCGCTGGAGGCCCGGGTTCCGCTGCTCGATCACAAACTGGTCGAGTTTGCCGCTCAGTTGCCCGCATCGATGAAGCTTCGCGGTTCGACACGAAAGTTTCTGCTCAAGAAAGTGGCTCGGCGGCTCATCCCACCGGAAATTGTCGACCGAAAGAAGCAGGGATTTCCCATCCCAATCGAACGTTGGCTTCGTACCGAGGCGGCGCCCGTGATGCGCGATTTGTTATCCACCGAAACCATCGAACGCCGCGGCTTTTTCCGGGCGGACTACGTTTCAAAGTTGATCCATGGCCATACAAGCGGCTATGCCGACTATTCGACCGAGCTATGGGGACTGATGAGCTTCGAAATGTGGATGCGGCAGTTTATTGACGTCTCATCGAGCGATTGGATATTAAAGAGCTAGAAAACTCTCGACCCCTGAAATTGTGAACGGTTACCCTTTAGTTTCCCTTTTTCACCAACTTCTGCAAAACCTCGATGCCTCGGTCCAGTACGGAATCATCGGCGGCGTACGAGATTCGAAAGTGGGTGTCGGAATCGCTGAAGATATTTCCGGGGATGACCATCAGCTCGTTTTCGATCGCGGCCCGGATAAATTCATTGCCGGTGCCCCAGGGCAACTTGGGAAACAGATAAAACGCGCCGCCTGGTGTCACGATCTCATAGTGGTCCTTTAGACCGGCGATCATCCGGTCTCGTTTGGCCCGATAGCGATCCACATACGGCGTCATATCGAAATCCATCGCCGTCACGCCCGCCCATTGAGCCGGTTGCGGGGCGCATACGAACGTGAATTGCTGGATCTTTAGCATGGTGTCGATCACGACCTTCGGACCGTGAACATAGCCCACACGCAGGCCGGTCATCGCATAGGTTTTCGAGAAACCATCGATCACGAGTGTTTCAGGATTGTATTTGGCCGGCGACACATGCGGGCGGTCGTATTGGAACTGGCTGTAGATTTCATCCGACAACAAACAGATCCCATGCCGAGCCGCAATCTCGGCAACGGCCTTGACCTCTGCTTCCGTGGCGCAGACACCGGTTGGATTGGAGGGGCTGTTGAAGATAATCATCTTGGTACGCGGCGTGATGGCGGCCTCCAGTCGGTCGATGTCGATCTTGAAATCGGGATAGAGGCTGACCTTCACACTTTTACCCCCGGCCAGTTCGATCAGTGCCGGGTACATCACGAAATAGGGGTCGAAATAGATCACTTCGTCGCCTGGATTGACCAGCGCGGTGATGGCCAGATTCAGACCACCGCTCGTGCCGGAACAGACAAACAGTTCGCGGTCGGCGTGCCCATACAACCGTTGGACCACCTCCTGTAATTTCTGACGCAGCGGAGGGATTCCCTGCGTCGGTGCATAGCCGTTCTTTCCATCTTCGATTGCTCGAACCAAGGCCGTTTTGATCGGCTCAGGGATATCAAAATCGGGTTGGCCGATCGATAAATTGATCGGGTTCTTGATGCTGGCCGCCAGATCGAACATCTTTCGAATCCCGCTGGAGTCAAAATTTCGAGTTCGATCCGCAATCCAGTTGTCAAAATTCGCCATGGCTGTTCCTGTCGGGTGAGTGGGTTGCGGGGCATTGTAGCACGGAATTTATGGCCAGATAAACAGGGCAGGGCAGGGGAGTTGGCATCTTTTGAATCAGCGTGACAGATTAGCAGTTGTTGCTTTGCGGACGTAAAACTAGAATTCACTTAAGGACGAACATCCCCGGACGAACGTACCATCTGTTAACCTCGAACTGTACGGATTGAATGCCGTACGACATCGGATTCCATGAGCGAACTTTATCACGAGTGTGGGGTCGCGGCGATTTATCATCTGCCCGATCGACCTTGCAGCCCACTCGTTCCCGACAGCAACCCCGACTGGACCTCGTCACTGATTCGGCGAATGTTGCTGGACATGCAGAACCGGGGTCAGTTGTCGGCAGGGATCTCACGCTACCACCGGACACCCCAGAATGGTCAATTGCTCGACACGTTTCGCGACAACGGGAGTGTGCAGGAAGTTTTTCGGCTTTCCCACGCCGCGAAAGCGGACAGCCTGATGAAACGGTACAGCGGTCCGGCGGCCATCGGACACGTCCGGTACGCGACCTGCGGCAAGGACGATCGCAGCTACGCCCAGCCTTTTGAAAATCATCATTTCGACTGCGGCAAATGGTTCTCGTTTGCGTTTAATGGTCAGCTCGCCAACTATCGTGAACTTGCCAATGAAATTCTCGCCAAGCCCAATCACCACCTGGTGCGGCAAACCGACACCGAAGTGCTGATGCACGAAATCAGTGCCCAACTTGATCAGCAGAAATCAGACAGTCTGGTGGAGATGATGTCGGCCGTTGCCAAGCGGCTCGACGGAGCTTATTCGCTGGCGATGCTCAATGCCAAAGGTGAAATGCTGCTGGCTCGCGATCCGCTGGGGCTTAAGCCGCTTTGTTATGCGGTGCAGGGGCCATTGTTTGCGGCGGCGAGCGAAAGTGTGGCGCTGCTGAATCTGGGCTTTCAGCGAAATGAAATCGAGCCGGTCAAACCCGGGCACTGCATCACCATTGTCGATGGGAAGATTGAGGTCCATGCCTTTGCCGAGAATGCCGGACGTGCTCATTGTTTCTTCGAATGGATTTATTTTGCAAACGTGGCCAGTACGCTCGACGATCGCGGCGTCTATACAACTCGCACCGAACTCGGCAAGGAGATGGCGAGGCTGGAACGTGAAGCCAACCTGATCGACATTGACGAAGAGACCATCGTGGTGCCAGTTCCAGACACCAGTAAGGCCGCTGCAGATTCGATGGCCTACCATCTTCGAGTGCCCTCGCGAGAAGGCCTGATTCGAAATCGCTACAGCGGACGGACGTTTATCGAATCGTCACAGCAAGCCCGTGCGGAACGTGCAAAAATCAAGTACACGCCGCTGCGCGAGGTGTTGGAAGGAAAAAAAGTGATCCTGGTCGAGGACTCCATCGTGCGTTCTACGACGATGGCAGCACTGCTGAAACGGCTTCGCGAAGAAGGGGGAGCTAAGGAAGTTCATGTCCGCGTGGCGTGCCCACCGATTGTGGCTCCATGCTACTACGGAATCGATATGTCAACGATCGGCGAATTGTTCGCGCCGAGGTTTTATGCTCCTGAAGAACCGTTGACCGAAGCGATTCAGGACCGGATGGCCCAGGAACTCGGTTGCGATTCGCTGCGATACCTGCCGATCGAGTCGATTGCCAAAGCGATCGGCATTAGCCGGGACGGCCTGTGCCAGGCCTGTATTTGCTGCGAATATCCCACGCCGACAGGACAGAAACTGTACCAACTGGACCGTGAAAGTTACGCGCAAGGCGGTGCAGGGCAGGGGAGAGCGTTCGACCAACCCCTTGTTCCGGCGAAATAAATTCAGACCTTCCCAATTTCGGGTTCGGCTGGTACGATAATACCTCCGAATTAAACGGCACTTAAATTGTTAAATATTTAACAATTTAGGCAATTGACTATTCTTAGTCAGTCTTTTTTGTCAGTCTTTCAGTCACTATTAGTCACTATCAAAGCGGAATGAATTCCGTTCTACGGAGACCACCAATGGCCAAACCTAGTCACAAAGTAAAAAAAGCAAATCACGGCAAACGCCCGGCAAACAACCGCCTCCGCAAGTCGAAAACAAAGAAAATCAAAACGCCGTAACGCCGTAAAACGGAGTTCATGCCGTTTTATCACTTCTTATGGGGCGCTATGGGGCGAAGAGTCCTTCCCAAACGAGATCCGAATATCGACTTCAGCAACCATATTGCTGAAGTCGAGTCGTTGGCTGCGCCGTTTGATCCGCAGTCTCTTTTTGCCCACCGCCAGGATCTGGAGATCGAGGTGGGCAGTGGTAAGGGCTTGTTCTTGTTGAGCGAGTCGGCTCGTACTCCGAATCATAATTTTCTGGGCAACGAAATTTCGCACAAGTACTGTCGGTTCGCAGCGTATCGGCTTGCCCAGCACAACCGTACCAACGCATTCACGCTTCGCGGTGACGGATTGGCGCTGTTTCGCGAGTTTCTGCCGGACCAGTGTGCCGTCGCGGTTCATGTCTATTTCCCAGACCCGTGGTGGAAGGCTCGCCATCGCCGCCGCCGGGTCATGCAGCCCTCATTCATTCAAGACATCGAGCGAGTCTTGAAGCCCGGCGGTCAATTCCATTTCTGGACCGACGTCGAGGAGTACTTTGAGGAAACCCTGGGACTGATGAAAGAGCATTCTCAACTTTCCGGCCCACATCCAGTCGCCATCAAAACACCCGAACACGATCTGGATTATCGCACGCATTTCGAGCGACGCATGCGATTGCAGGAACACGATGTCTTCCGGGCCGAGTTTTTGAAGGCTACCTGATCACCGTCGGGGAATCCGTTGCAGGATCAAGAGCCCCTTTCACATACTCGGTTGCGGTTTGAACGATGTTATGGTGTTCATCGCAGATGATGCACGACATCGCATAGTGGTCACCCCATACCAGTCCGAGCAGTAGGATCAGCTTCGCGTACGTCAACAGATTGGCTCCTGGCGAAGAACTCACCAGCTTCAGTGCCGAGCCAAAACTGCTTTTGACCTTGATCCGTTTGCCAGCCCAATTGACGGCATAGATTTCATCCAGCACCAGATGAGACACAAAACCTATGACTACCGCCCAGGCTTTGAAAATCCGAATTTCAAAGTCGTTGCAATGGCATAACAGATAGGTTGCCAGCCCCGCAATCAATGCGGCCGGAATGCTGTGCCACATCCCGCGATGTTTGGTGTATTTCTGAAAAATGGATCCGATCACAAACCGGACAAACAGATAGACAAACCCGGAGGCAAAAACCACCTGCTCCGGCGACATCTCGAGCGCATGAAACCGCGACAGCATCAGCACCGGCGACAGCAAGGCAATGATGGACAGCATCTCTCGCTGCGGCACGCTTGAGTCGCTGTCGAGATCAGGAAGCATTCCCGAGACGCTGCAAAGCCCAGCGGCAATCGCACAGTGTTCAAACGACAGCCCGCAACTGGCGTAACCCCAGGTTCCATAGGCAATGCCCAGTCCGGTGCTGACAGTCAAATGCGTTTTGTAATCGGCCATGTTTGATGATGGGTTGGTAATCCGTGTTTCTAGCAGGAACCTGATTGGAACGCGACCAATATGGGTTCCAGCTGCTAGCACCAATCGGGTTCAATCGCCATGATGTACGACTGCTAGCAGCTTCTCGGTTCAACTTCTTTGGAAAAACGTCTAGACTCGAACGCCGCGAAAGGGTCGTCGTAATAAGTAGGTGTCATCGTAATCATCGAGGATTCTGCACCGACAAAAGCACCCTACTCTTTTCGTTGCTGTTTGCCCTGTCCATGACTACTGACCGCTGAGACTCCTGACCTGACAATTATCCTTCCATGGCAATCTACGATATTATTTTCATTGCGTTAATTGGTTTTACTGCGTTGTTTGGCTATCAGCGCGGCTTGGCGCGGCAGATCGCTTCGATTGCGTCGATCGTAATCGGGTATATGGTCGCCGTCAATTTTTGCACGCCGTTTGCCAGAGCGATTCCGGCGGAAGCTCCCTGGAACAAGTTCGCTGCGATGGGCATTCTGTTTTTGGCGACATCGCTGTTGGTGTGGTCGATCTACGCCCAGCTCTCGTCCTCGCTCAAAAAGATGGAACTGAAAGGTTTCGACCATCAGGCCGGCGCGATCTTCGGCGGTCTCAAGGGCTTGCTGCTGGTTTGTATCCTGACCCTGTTTGGCGTATCGCTGCTGGGCAAGCAAGTTCACGATGCAATTCACGAATCCAAGACCGGCCAAATTGTGGTCAGCACGATTCACAAGTTGTCTGACTACCTTCCGCTGGTTCCAACGGAACTCAGGGCCTACCTCGACCCTCAGTTCAAGAAATTTGAAGAGCAATTTGGAAGGTCCGATAATCTTGAACGGTTCCAGCAGGCGGGAGACGAGCAGGGGACTCCGACCCTATTTGACATCCCACGATATCAAGGCCAGTGGAACAACTTGCCGAATTTGCCAGTCTTCCAGGAAACTTCCACGGCCAACCATGGCAACACACAAAGCAATCCGTCGATCACTGAAGAAATTCAGAACCGTACCCGCAGCTTCTTTTCCGAAGCGAGCGAAGCCGCGATCAAGGCCGCCGAAGATCGAGCGCAGCAATGGCTCGATGAGAAAATGAAGTAGTAGAATATGGCCAGCTAAACCCATCCGGTACCTCCAGCATCGCAACCGTATTCGTTTCCGCAAGCCGGAGCCGACCGCCATTGGCCTGTAGCTACCTCGAGAAACGGATCCGTCAATGATTGACGTTGGAAGACCGATTGATGGTCGGCATAGGCGCGTCGGTGAGCCTGATGCTGAAACCCCCAGTTTCCGGCTGGCGGACCGGAATTTCCAAAAACCTCGGTAAAACAGCAGTCCTAACCGAACATAAGAAACATTATCAGACGTTGAGTATGGGGTAGTTTGGGGCTCTACTTCTTCAGCCGATTTGCGAACGTTGTATCCACAATCAGTTGCACCGCGTGATAGGCCATGATCGGGATGATGCTGGCGCCGAGACTGATCGAAACCGACAAACCAATCATCAGTGTCTTCTGGCTGGACGAGAACCCAACCGCGATCGCTTGGGCGCGCGGCAATCCCATTCGATATGCGATTCCCAAACCCGTCCAGAACATCGTGACATGAATCAATCCCATCCAAACGGCCACCCACACTAAATCGCCAGTGGTTGTTTGATCCGCTGAACCGGTCGTCATACGTAATCCCATGTTAATCGAACCGATCAATATCATGATCAGAATCCCGATCAGCGCCCAAACGCTCAACCCGTTCTTGTGCTGGGTCGCCCATTCGGCCGACCGGACGTTGATGCGGGCGAGCTGCGCCAGCGAGATGGGTAAAACGACAAACAACAACAGATTGTAGACCGTGTTGATCATCTGGCTTGATTCCAGCAGATGTCCCGTTTGCAGCTTCAGCCAGAAAGGCATCACGATGAAACACGTGGCGTTCGTGATGATGGTCACCAGCATGGCAACGCTATCGTCACCGCCGGCTTTGCGCGTCCAGACGGCAGCAGACGCCAGTGTGCATGGCGTACAGGCCGCAACCATGACGCCCAAGCCAAGTTCGCCGCCGATCCAGACCGCGACTGGCCAAGCGAGCAGCGGTATGCCCACCACGTTGAGTACGCTCGCCAGCAGCGGCGCCACCGGACGGGCCATCGTCGATTTGAGATGCTCGAATCGGATCGGCCAGGCCATCAGAAACATCGTCGTCGCGACCACCAGCCAATTGAACCACCGATGTTGTGCCAGGCCAGCCAACGAAGGGGCTCCCTGATAACCAACTACCAGCATCGCCAACAACGCAATCAAAAACCAATTTCGTCGAATGAAGTCCATCAAAGCCAGTCTAACAAGTTTCCCTCAGTTGGTTTATATTGGTTTCGGGATTGGGGTTTCGGGATTCGGGTGGGCTGGTGGAAATCCTAACCCGTAGCGTAAG
>CAYPXY010000055.1:0-22926 GCA_964414815.1 uncultured Pirellulaceae bacterium
ACCCGTTAACAAAACCCTATGCGGGGAGCGTACGTAATTACTTAACAGTTACAAATCATCTGGCGATCAGAAACGGACTCTATGAAAAACTTCTTTCAATTTGGATGGCAGAAACTGGTTCGATGTTTCATGGCCGGTTTGCTGGCGATTATGCCGCTGATTCTGACGGTTGCCATCGTGTCGTGGGTGGTCAAGTTTCTACGGGACATTGTCGGGCCGGACACCTACATCGGAAAGCTGCTGGCATCGATCGGCGTCGGGCTGTTCAAGGAAGCAGACAAAGCCGGTGCCGGCACGGGGGGAATCGCGGAGGCACTTCAGGAAAGCTTTCTGGCCTATCTGATCGGCATTATTCTTGTGGTGATTCTTTTGTTTACCTTGGGTGTCTTTGTCGAATTCGGAGCCAGACGGTTCTTTCAATCCATGACGGACCGCTTTGTCCGGCGTGTTCCTGTGATCGGGGGATTATACGGCAGCCTGAAACAGCTCGTCGATTTGTTCGACCGGAAAGACGAGTCGGAACTCAAGGCGATGAGTGTGGTTTTCTGTCATTTTGCCGCCGGGGGTGGCCCGGGTGTGTTGGCGCTGATGCCTTCTCCAGAGAAAATGACAATCAACGGCGAAGAGTATCATGTCGTCATCATTCCAACCGCCCCCGTCCCGTTCGGCGGCGGACTGGTTTTCATCCCAGCCCCGCAGGTCAAGCCGATCGACATGAGCGTCGACAATTTCATCAGCATCTACGTTTCGATGGGGGTTTCAACACCGCAATTCATCCAGGGGGCAAACAAGTAGGCCAGAACAAGCAAACGCCGAATCAAGCAAGCCATCCCGTGGGTCTTTCTGCGTTTGCGTAGTTCCGGCAAGAACCTGGTGGGCGATGCCGGAACGTCGGTCGCGGTGGCACATACAGCGGTTTTATGGCTCTCTTTCCCGCGACCTTGTTCCGGCCTACGAAAAGGCACAACTTCATCATATTAGGTATACTTGATAGTTGTGTGTTTTCATACGTAATGGTTTTTGCTTGCCTTGGTTGACATTTCCTGCACTTCAACTAAGTTGGTAGTTGAACCACTAAGCATATTTTGCGAAGCAGTTGGACACATTGTCGACTGCCAATTTCATTCAAATCCCATATATCACAGATTATTCTTCTTCGAAAGGGCATCCAATGAAGAGTCTACTGGCCTATTGCTCAGCCTTCGCAATCACATTCGTTTTAGCCGGAGCGAGCATGGCGCAGCTGCCGCCGGATATTTCTCGATGGTCCGGATCGCAGGCGAATCCGACCACAGCCATCACTCCAGTTCAAGGATATGGAATGGGCAATCCGCTTACCCTGACTTGGGGTTTTGCTCAAGAAGGAACATTGATTCCCAGTTTCAATACTGGTTCACAAGGAAACAGCAATCTTATTTTCAGGCTGGATCAAATCTATGGAGCTGGCCCAGGCGGAACCGACCTGACGCAACGCCCTTGGTTCCAACTATTTCAAAGCGTGTTTGATCGCTGGAGTTCGATCAGTGGGCTGAGTTATATCTACGAAGCAAACGACAATGGTGTGGCTTTCAGTAACTCTAGCAACGCCAGTAATCGTGGTGTTTTAGGGATCCGTGCGGATGTGCGAATCGGCGGCCGGGCTATCGATGGGAATTCTGGAATCCTGGCCTTCAACTTCTTTCCTAATGTGGGCGATATGGTCATCGATACAGGTGACAATTTTTATTCAAACACTTCAAACAACTCAAGGGGACTTAGAAACGTAGTTGCCCACGAACATGGCCATGGCCTTGGAATGGATCATCTGGATTCAAACAATTCTGCTCAGCTTATGGAGCCGTTTCTCAGTACGGCATTCGATGGGCCCCAGTATCACGACATCCTGATGGCTCATCGAGGCTACGGCGACTTCAATGAGAAGAGCAATGGTGGATTGGGAAATGATATCGTAAGCCGAGCAACATCACTTGGTGCTATTTCCGATGGAGGCTCGGTCTCCATCGGAAATTCAGCCAGGTCATTGGTTGTGGCTCCCACCGCGACTGATTTCGTCAGCATCGACGATCAGTCCGATACGGATTTCTATTCCTTTACCGTCGATAGCGCAGGTACGGTCAATGTTCTGCTCGAAGCACTCGGATTTACTTACAACGCAGGCCCACAAGGCGGGGCCCAAAGCGCTTTCGACACGCTGCGTCGCAGCGATCTTGCATTGGCAATTTTCGACACCGACATGTTGTCGCTGCTCGGGTCTGCCAACAACACGGGCTTGGGGGGAAGCGAATCCCTCAATGACATTTTGCTCGATCATGCTGGCACGTACTTCGTCCGAGTGAGCGGAATCAGCAGTCTTGGTGGCAGTGCGATCAAAACCCAGTTTTACGGTCTGAGTGTAGGCTTTACGGCCTCTGCAATTCCTGAGCCTGCGACTGGTATGCTAATGACCATGATCGCCTTTGGGACCCTTATTCAGCGCCGACGCAAAGCCCATCCGTAACTTTCGACGGATGCACGCCCTTGCCAAAATGAAATCGGTCCGTTATTCTAGCGGCTCAAATGTGTGCAATACGGCAGTGTAGCTCAGCTGGTTAGAGCAGCGGAATCATAATCCGCGTGTCGGGGGTTCGAGTCCCTCCACTGCTACTCCCATAAAATCTCACAGGAGTAAGCCTCCGCTCTCCTTCTTCTCCAGCCGGGCTGCCAAGCCCCCGAGCATGAAACGTATTTCAACCGACCGGCCCAGACGAAAATGGATGGGGGCCACTATCGGATCGATCCTTGTCATCCTGGGTGTTTTAGGAGCGCTGGCAGGCATTGCTTACGCCAAGTACCTCCAGATTCAATCCGCGATGGCGGAACCTCCCCCGCCCGAGCCGATTATTTCCGTGAAGCTGGCTCCGGTTGAGCCGCTGGCCTATCGCCGCAGTTCGGTCGTCGTCGGAACCGTACTCGCTCCCCAATCCGTTCGCTTGAGAACCGAGCTGACCGGAGTGGTGACGGAGGTCCGCATGAAACCCGGTCAGGTGGTCGAGAAAGATGAACGGCTGATTCAGTTCGATACCCGAATCGAAGAGGCCGAACTCAAAAGTGCCATCGCCGCAGAAGAACTGGCTAAATCGACCATTGACCGCATGGATAAACTGTCCCGGTCCAATGCCAGCAGCCAACAAGAAGCCGATCTGGCCAAAGCAGACCTGACGCGAGCCAAAGCCGACGTCGAACGGCTGGGCGTGTTGATCGAGAAGAAGTCACTGCGTGCTCCGTTTGCCGCCCGCGTCGGGCTGTTCAATATTCACGTCGGTCAGTACCTCGATGCCGGTGCTGAGATCGCGATGCTCGAAGGAATCGCCGATCATTTGCTGATCGATTTTGCGATGCCGCCCCATATCGCCCGCACGATGGCGATCGGCGACGAGATTCGCGCTCAATCCAATCCAGACGATTCGTTCGTGACCGCCAAAATTATCGCGATTGATGCTCAGGCCGATGTCGTGTCGCGTTCGATTACGGCACGGGCCAAACTTGAAAATCCTCCTCCAACACTCAAACCCAACGATTCGATTCGCATTATCGTCGACTATGGCGATCCCGTGACGGTGCTGGCGGTGCCGGGCACGGCCGTCCGGCGCGATCCAAGCGGTACGCTGGTGTACGTGGTCGTTGAGAAAGAAAATCAGCTTCGTGCCGAGCCGCGAGAAGTCATTCTGGCCGGAAGTGGAACCGGATCGGTTGCAATGGTCGCCAGCGGCCTACAAGTGGGCGAGCGAGTCGTGGCCGAAGGCTCCTTCAAGGTCTATCCCGGCGTCCTGCTGATGGACATGGCGGAGGCCAACTCAGAGGGGGAAGAGGGAAAGAATGGAGAAGAGGGGAACGCCGGAAATGGTTCTGAGGAAGGCCCCCGGTAGCACGCCATGAAGTCCCTTCCCGAACTTTTTATCCGCTACCCCGTTCTTGCCATCGTTGTCAATCTGGCAATCGTGCTTGTCGGTGCCCGCAGTATTACGTCTCTGCCCGTTCAGCAGTACCCGAAACTGGAAAGCGCTTCGATCACCGTTACCACGCTCTACTTTGGAGCCAGTGCCGAAACCGTTCGGGGCTTTTTGACCACGCCCATCGAGCGGGCGGTTTCCTCAATCGCAGGCGTCGACTTTGTCGAATCGAGCAGCATCGCAGGCATCAGTACGATCACCGTGCGGCTGAACCTGAATCACGATTCAACCAAGGCCCTGGCCGAAGTCAACGCACGCATCCAGCAAGTTCGCTCCGAGCTGCCAAGTGAAGCCGAACCGCCGACGATTGAACTGATTCGTGCCGATCGCCCCTATGCCTCGTTCTATATCAGTCTGACCTCAAGCCAATTTGACATCGCCGGCCTAACGGATTACCTGACCCGCAACGTTCAGCCCCGATTCTCGATTTTACCTGGCGTTCAGCGGGCATCCATCGAGGCCGGCCAAACGCCCGCCATGCGAATCTGGATTTCTCCGCACCGATTGAGCGAGTTGAACCTGACGTCGGGCGATGTCTATCAGGCGTTGCAGCGAAATAACTTTCTGGCCGCGATCGGACAGATCAAAAGTGATGAAATTCAAATCGACCTGCTGACCAATACCGACCTGAAAACGGTCGAAGAGTTTCAAAACCTGATCGTATTTCAGTCACCCTCATCTGAAGACAGTCCCGGCCGGATGATCCGGCTGGCCGATGTCGCGCGAGTGGAACTGGGAAGCGAAGAACCGACCGCCACCGCATTGTACAAGGGCGAGAAAGCGGTGTATGTCGGGATCTGGCCGTTGCCGGGCAGCAATGAAATCGAAGTGGCCAACAATTTGCGAAATGAAATGGCGGCACTGGAAAAGGACTTGCCCAGCCATATTCAGATGGAGCTGGCGTTCGATGGCTCGAAGTTCATGCGACGCTCCATCGAAGAGATCAGCAAGACGCTGGCCGAGACCATTTTGATTGTCGCCGTGGTGGTGTTCCTGTTCATGGGATCGATTCGAACCGCACTCGTTCCGCTGATCGCCATGCCGATTTCGCTGATCGGTGCGACGCTGTTTATGTCCCTGGCAGGATTCTCACTGAACCTGTTGACCATTCTGGCGATTGTGCTGGCCGTGGGGCTGGTGGTCGATGATGCGATCGTCGTCGTGGAAAATGTCCAGCGGCACATTCGCGAGGGATTGGGGAAAATCCAGGCAGCGCTGGTTGGCTCGCGAGAATTGGTAGGGCCGATCATTGCGATGACCATTACCCTGGCAACGGTTTATACGCCCATCGGATTTCAGGGTGGTTTGACGGGGATGCTGTTTCGCGAATTCGCATTCACACTCGCCGCCGCCGTGGTCGTGTCGGGAATCGTGGCGATCACGCTCTCGCCGATCATGAGTGCGTACGTCATACCGGAGGGCGGGCGCGAAGGCTGGATGACACGCTTTGTGAATCGCGTCTTCGATGGCGTGCGAAAGATTTATGGCGGGACTCTCGAGACCGTACTCAATCTTCGCTGGTCGATTGCGGTGGCAACCTTGGTCGCGGGTGCGGCAGCGTTTCCACTGTATATGATGTCGTCCAAAGAGTTGGCGCCGGTGGAGGACGAAGGCATGGTCGTCGTGATGCTGACCGCGTCCCCGGATGCTACCTTGAAATCGTCCACTCAATGGGCTCAGAAGCTGGCAAAAAGTTTCGAAATCATCCCCGAGTCGGACTACATGTGGACGGTGGTGACCGCCGCGGGTGGGTTTGGCGGCGTTTCGACGTCTGACTGGAGCGAGCGCGAACGGACGACGCAAATGCTGCTGCCCGAAGTCTTTGGAATTGCATCCCAAAATCCAGGCATTCAGGCGTTTGCGATTCTCATTCCTCCGCTGCCCGGTGCCGGCAATTACGATGTTGAACTGATCATCAAAAGCGATCTGCCCGCCGAGAGGCTGCGGGAACTGGTGGACAGCATTGTAGAGGCTGGCCGCGCCGCCAACCTGTTCATGTTTGTGGATACCGATCTGAAAATCGACCTGCCGCAGGCGCGCGTGATCGTCGATCGTGAGCGACTGGCGGACCTGGGACTCGATCAGGCCACGGTCGGACGCGAGCTTGGCGTGCTGCTCGGGGGCGGCTATGTCAACCGGTTCAACTATTTCAATCGCTCGTACCGGGTCATCCCGCAACTGGAAGAAGCCGATCGACAAGCGGTGGGATCGTTGCTGGATCTGAAAATTCGCACTCCGTCCGGACCGTTGATTCCGGTCTCGACATTCGCGTCGGTCGAGCCGGAAACAGCACCGCGATCACTGAATCGGTTTCAACAGCAAAGTGCCGTTCGGGTGTTTGCAGCGGTTTATCCAGGCATCACCAAGGAGACGGGGCTGTCCAAAATGGAGTCGATTGCCCGGGAAGTGATCGGATCCAATGGCACGCTGGACTACGCGGGTGAGTCCCGACAGCTTCGCCACGAAGGATCAACATTGGCCGTGACGCTGGGGTTTGCGATGGTGTTGATCTATCTGGTGCTGGCCGCGCAATTCCGCTCGTTTCGAGATCCGTTGATCGTGTTGCTGGGCTCGGTTCCGCTGGCGATGACCGGTGTGCTGGCGTTGACGTTTCTGGATTTAACGACGGTCAACATCTATTCGCAAGTCGGATTGGTAACGCTGGTCGGACTGGTGGCGAAGAATGGCATTTTGATCGTCGAGTTTGCAAACTCGCTTCAGGAAAACGGCATGAGCAAGCGCGAAGCGACGATCGAAGCCGCCAAAACACGGCTGCGACCGGTTTTAATGACTTCGGTAGCGACGATCCTCGGTCACTTGCCGCTGGTGTTTGTAACCGGCGCCGGTGCAGAAGCGAGAAACAGCATCGGTATCATTCTCGTTGCCGGCATGGCGATCGGAACAATTTTCACATTGTTCGTTGTGCCAGCGCTGTACATGATTCTCGCCGCAAAACACAAGCATGTGGAGTGGCCGGAAATGGTGGATCCGCCCCATCATGGTCATCCCTATCACCTGACCTCGCCGACGCCGGTCCTAATCGAGGCCGCAGAAGTCAAACGAATTGAGTAGGTGGTCCTTACCGTCGTTCGCCTTGCTGCTCGCACAGTGCTTCGAACAACTCTGGTTTGCCGATCAACTCGAACAGGAACCGGCTTGGCCGGGTGTCGCGGGGTTTGCCCCATTTCATTCGGGTCAGCGCCAGTGACAACGTCAGCCGTTCTTCGGCGCGGGTCACGCCGACGTAACACAGACGACGCTCCTCTTCGATACCGGCTTCATCGTCTTCCAACGATCTGAAATGAGGAAGAATGCGTTCTTCCAGGCCGACCATGTAGACTTCGGGAAACTCCAACCCCTTCGCGGCATGCAGGGTCAGCAGCGCGACCGCATTTTTCTTCAGCTCTTTTTCCTTGTCGTCGTCCGCCTCCTGCTCGCCAATGAGCAGCTTGTCAATGAAATCGCCCATCGACGGATTTGACTGCTTTCGCTCGTAGTCGGCAATCGAATTGACCATCTGCTCGACGGTGTTCCAGCGAGTCTCGCGATCGTCCGGGTCCTCGTAAAGCCGTTCAATCTCGCCCCGGTATCGGGTTGCCTCAATCATGGCGCGGGCCTGATCGACCAAGGACCGCTTTTCGCCCTGTTGCTGCACCGTCAAAACGATGCGATGAAGTTCATCGAGTCCCCGAATGGCGGCGGCCGGCAAATCGGGACGCGGCGACTCGGCGGTCACCAGTTTCCACAAGTCGATTTTTGACTGGATGGCATGATTGATCAGCGTCTCCACCGATTGTTTGCCGATGCCGCGCGGCGGTGTGTTGATGATCCGCAACACGGAGACTTCGTCCGGTCGGTCGTCGAGCAACCGCAGGTACGCCATCACATCCTTGACTTCCTTGCGATCAAAAAACGACATGCCGCCCATGATGACATACGGAATCTTTGCTTGACGCAACTCCGTTTCAAACGGACGAGGCTGTTCATTGGTGCGAAACAGAATCGCAAAATCGCGAGGCTCGCGATGATGATGGGCGATCCGGTTTTGAATATCGCGGATCGTCTCCTGAGCCTCCTCTTCTTCGCTGGCAAACTGCAGTATCCTGGGCTTTTCGCCGCCCGGCCTGGCTGCGATCAGCACCTTGTCGTTCCGCACTTCGTTGAATTTGATCAGCGTGTTGGCAAACTCAATGATCGCCGCCGTCGACCGATAGTTGTCTTCGAGCCGGACGACTTTGGCGTCGTTCCAGTCCTTGCGAAAGGACAAAATATGCTCGACTTCGGCACCTCGCCAGCCGTAAATGGATTGATCGTCATCGCCTACCACGCACAGATTGCGATGATCGCGAGCCAGTGCTTTCACGATGCGGTATTGCGATTGATTGGTGTCCTGATACTCGTCGACCAGAATGTGATCGTACCGTTGCGATTCGTCCAGGCGAACGTCTTCGTGGTGCTTGAACAGATTTTCGGTCAGCAGCAGCAGGTCGTCGAAATCGACGCAGCCTTTGAGCTTGAGTGCTTTCTGATATCGTGCGTACGCGATCGCGGCGAGATGCTGGGCATCACTTTCGGCAACATTCCTGGCCTGCGATGGCAGGATCGACTTGCATTTCCAATTTCCGATCCAGAACAGGAGCTGCGACGGCGAAAGCATTTTGTCACTGACGCGAACCTCCCGCAGGACTTGCCGCGCCAGGCTTTCCTGATCGCCCGGGCTGTAGATGGCAAATTTCTGCGGATAGCCGAGGACTTCGATATGACGCCGGAGGATCTGAACGCACAGCGAATGGAACGTGCAAAGCCGTGGAATATTTTTGGCCTTGGATTTCTGATTTCGGGACCTCGAATTCGGCGTTTTGAGTAATCCGCTGATCCGCTCCTTCATCTCGTTGGCGGCTTTATTGGTGAACGTCATTCCCAGAATCCTTTCCGGGGCAATGCCGTGCCGTATCAGATTCCCGATGCGAAACGTAATCACACGCGTTTTCCCGGTCCCCGCCCCGGCCAGCACCAGCAGCGGTCCGGAAAGCGTGTTGACGGCTTCCTGTTGACGAGGATTCAGACCAGACATGGTGGGGGATGGGTGTTATTTAGTGTGAAAAATCTAACATTTATAAGCAGGCTTGGGAAACAAACAGTAGGAGCGTCCTCAAATTCTCAATTTCTCGCTGTCTATCACAACCCGAAGCGTAAGCGAGGGACTACTTATGCCGTCCCTCGCTTACGCTTCGGGTTAGGATGAGGTACCTTGATAGGGCCATCATCTCTTTCATATAAAGACCTTCGTCCCTCGCTTACGCTTCGGGTTATGATGAGGTACCTTGATAGGGCCATCATCTCTTTCATATAAAGACCTTCGTCCCTCGTTTACGCTTCGGGTTATGATGAGGTACGGAGGTTGTTTCAGAACAACTTCTAATATCTGGAAACCAGCCTGACGGTGAAGGAATTTCCGAAATCAAGCACATCGAGGGACTCTCGCATCGACAGTCGCCGCCCAAAAGCATATCCAATTTCCAGTCCATGTCGAGAACCATCGAGATAACGTTTCTCGCTGCCGAGCATCACGCGATAATCGCGATAGTTCAGCACATCCCCCGTGCCGTCGGGATACTCAATATCCCATGTCCCGCCTCCCAAATGGGCCGCCAGATAATATCGATGCCCCTCGTTGGCCGTGAACTCGATCCGTGGTCGTGGAAAAACAAGATCATACCGTAGCGACGTAAAGTTGTAGTCGTGCCAGGAGAATCCGAGCACAGGGATTATTTTGTAATCATCGCGATCCACGTAGTCGACACCGAACACAAGATCGGAACGAAAGCTTGTATGGAGGATACCGACTGCGTGGGCGGGGAATCGAACGCCTTCACGAATACTGCCCTGAAAGTCGCTGAAGATTCCTACGGAACTCGCCACGTCGAAACTGAAACGATCATTGAGCGTACCTCGGTGCTGGTAGCCAATCATCAAGTCGTGCAGACGCGGCGGCAAGTGTACCGATTGAGGTCCCGAAAGCAAATGATACTGGATGCTGCCGACAATTCCATTCTGGTGCTCTCGCTTTAGATAGGGCGCCCATTCGAAATCGATCCATTCAAGCTCCGTTCGACTTCCGGATACAAAATCGATCGACGCCTCCGCACTGCGATAAATTTGGTAGGGGCGAGCCGCCAAGTCATAAAAATTCTCCAGTCTCAGATTGTCAAAATAATTGGCATCGATTTCGGGAGATTCAAATTGCGGCTCAGCCTCGGCAATGGTACTGAGCGAATCAGTAACCAGTCCTTTGTAGGCGTCATCAATGAACTGACGCGATGGTTCGACCTGGGAAGGCGTGGGCAGTTCGAAGGTTCCTTGAACGTAACTGGAATCCGGATCGCGCGAAAGATAGCTCGGAGTTTGAGGAACGAGCGGGACCAATTCCACATCTGGTTTGGGGGCGGATTCAATGGGCTTGAGCGTTTGCGCAACGAGGCAAGGTGAATATGCGAAGGCGGCGCAGCAGAAAACCAGGAGCCAGCCGACGACTCGGCTGGTGGACTTCTCTGCGATCACAGTTGATAACATTGGAATCATAACCCGAAGCGTAAGCAAGGGACCGCGTTTCTTCCCTTGCTTACGCTTCGGGTTATGATTTCCACCAGGCCAGCCGACGACTCGACCGCTCGGCTGAGCGTTCAAGGGGGCGATAACCCGTGCCAGAATTGAAATCAGGAATGTGAACACGGGTGGATAAATATCGGAAACACGCCCGGTTGTCAATTTCAGCACCGGTTTTAATTTGGGACGCAGGCAATGACTATCAGAAATGAACGGACGCCACCACTTGAGCTGTTCCGAATGCTGCCAGGATAAGGAATGGGTCGGTAGAAGGTAACGATCCCCCGGATGAAATCCGGCGGCATTTTCAATCTTAGTTCGTGTTTTCTTCAGGTAGAACGTAACGATCCACCGGATGAAATCCGGCGGCATTTTCCAAGCATTGCTTGGGGATGGGAAGGGTAAGCGTCACACGCGGATGACAAAAACACGCGGATGACAGAAACACGCGGATGACAGAAACACGCGGATGACAGAAACACGCGGATGACAAAAACACGCGGATGACAGAAACACGCGGATGACAAAAACACGCGGATGACAAAAATGCTACCGGTTTTTAACCGGTAGATTGTTACCTTTTGCCTGACATGAGACGTCAGAAAAATGCAGATGCCTCCGGATTTCATCCGGAGGAGCTTCACGTCCGTCCAATCGAGGACACCGCAAATGATCCAAGGAACTTCCCTTATTCTTGCAGCATCCCACTCTGCATCCGACGATCACGGGGCCTCTGCTATCACATTTGCGATAGCTTCTATTGACCCGGAGACTGCAATCAGGCTACATTCCTGAAAACTGCTTGCAGAACACTTAAAGGGTGCTAGGGATGGCAAACTTCTATTTGATCGACCCCTCGTTTCGGGATTTCAGTGGCCACCACGGAGACTATGTGCGCTGTATTGCCACGGCGGCACAGGAAATGGGATTCGGAGTCGTGATTGGCGCTCATCGTTCGCTCTCTCTGGAGGAAGCCCGACAGGACAACGAGTTGGGCTCATTCGAGATTCGGCCCGTTTTTCATCATACGACGTATCAGGCAGACAGCTTGCTGGCAGGTCTGCGAAAAATGAAACGCAAGCCCACCCGGCGGTCCACAAAAAAAATGAACCTGATCGCGCGGTGGTGCGACCAATGGGCAGGCTCCCGTCAGCGTGCTCGTCGGCAGTCGCTGGTTCGTCAATTTGCTCGCGACTGCGCGACGCTCTTTGGAAAGACCTCATTCACGGAGAACGATCATGTGTTCTTTGCCATGATCTCCGATCTCGAGCTGGTTGGACTGACACGTTATCTGACCAAACATCCGGAAAGTGTCCAGCCGCAGTGGCACGCCCAGTTTCATATCAACCTTCTCGATGGACGTCCGCCTGACTACGAGCAGCAATCCGAAACCATTGAGGCCGTCGGCATGGAATTAGGGAAAGCACTTTCGCAGGCTGCCTACCATCACCTCAGCCTGTACACCACGACCGTCGAGCTGGCCGATCAATACAACCATCTGGGAATCAGTCATTTCTCTCCCCTTCCCTACCCCGTTGCCAATGAGTTTGCTCCCGCATGGCACTTGCGACCGCCTCGGCAGCATGAGGCGATGAGCGTACTGGCACTGGATTCATTGAAACTGAAGATGCATGAATCCCGATCCTTCGCTGAACCGGCCGCGAACCAACATCATGATCATTGGTCGTCGGAACCACCCGCTCTTCAAAACCTGGCGATGCACTCTGATGAATCCGATTCGCGACCCCTGCGCGTGGTTTGTGCAGGTGGCGTTCGGCGCGAGAAAGGCCAGTCTGAGTATCTGCAACCGCTGGTGGATCAGATCTTTGAATCACATCTGGCCAGTGAAAAAGTACAACTGGTCGTGCAGCGCCCGGCAAAAAAACTGCTGGCTCGCGAAAAGATTGAAGTCGCTCTGCCCCCGCTTGAAAGTGGGATCCACGTCCAGCCCATCGACTATGTGCCGCATCCCCTGCCGCGCGCCTCGTACTGCGACCTGATTCATTCCGCTGATATCGGGTTGATGTTTTACGACAGCGAAACTTACTTCAGTCGCCGAGCAGGCATTCTGGGTGAGTTCTTGTCGCTGGGCAAGCCTGTGATTGTACCGGCGGGAAGCTGGCTGGCCGAACAGATTGCCGAGCCGGTGTTTCGTCATGCTGATTCCTGTTTCAATGACGTGACCCCTGCTATTTTCGGCCTATCGGATTTCCGCTGGGACTCGGCCAATGTTCCTATATACGGCGGAAAATACGGCGGAAAATTCTCGTTCGATCGGGCCAAACATCCGTTTCGATTTGAGTGCGACATTCCCACCGGACAGTCGAAATTGGGGATTCGGTTCGACTGGCATTGCCCGCGCGAACGTGGTGTGTATTGCCGCATCGAAGTGGAGCAACTGGATGCCAGCGGCGGTGTCATTGGAAAAAGCTGCCAGGTCGTGGGCCACCGAATTCCTGCCAGTCGCTTAGCACCCAAGAAGAAGCCAATCGCCCTGTTCTCATTGGTCCCACAAACTTGCCGGTTGCGGATCACTTTCAGGAATGCTTTCCATGCGTCTTCCGTGATTGTTCAGGATGTAGAACTGCGGGTGGCCAGCGATGGTTCGGCAGAGCATTCAAGTGCTACGGGAGCCAGTTCATTCAATACCTTCCCTGTTTCGGCGGTCGGCGTCATTGTGCCTGACCTGGCTCATCTTCCGGAGTGTCTGATCGAGGTGGTGAATCATTTCGAACATTATCGCCAATCCGCAGAAGCCTTTTCCACTGAATGGTTCGCCCGGCATCAACCCCAGCGAACCATCGCCCAACTCCTGTCAAGCGATCAACTGGCATCGGGAGTCGCGTAGGCTAACTCTCACCCCTCCGTTGCTCCTTCTCGATCGACGGCTTGGATGGTTTCGCGGTAGCGGAAGGAATTGGATTCCGTAACGGAGGGTGAAAACGCAAGCTCCAGTCGCTTGCGGGAGGCTTGCAACAAACGGCGGACAAAGAACCACATCCCGATGGACGCCGTCAGCAAAAACAAAAACGCAAACGAAGCCAGCTTGCCCCATTGATAGATCAACCTCTCCGCCGGTTTGACCACACTGGCGTAGTCCTCTGCCGCAATGACCACCAGCCCCGTCGGCTCACGAGCGGCAAGTGCTTGGGAGCGATAGCGATCCTGAGGCGCGATCTCCGCTTCATTCCCGTAAGACTTCAGCAGCGTCACATCGGCCACGCCAAAAATGGATTCTTGATTGTACATCTTTCCCACTTCCGTCTTTCCCACCGGATCGACGAAACGAGCCTTTTCGTCAAAGGAAGATGTTTCGCTGATGTTCGACAAATCGACAATGCACCGGCCCAGCGCTTCCGGCAATCGATCTTCCTCCATCAGAATGCTTTGAAACAACGGATGCTCCAAAATAATGCCGTGGTTATCACCCGGTCGGGCATCGACCAGCATGGCGTAGTGATTCTCTTGGTTGACGAAATCAATGAAATTGCCCAGGTCCACCGTGACGGCCACCAGTCCTTCAATCCCGCCGGCGCGATAGATCGGCGCCGAAAAAGCCACTTTCCAGGTGTTCGATTGCTCGGATTTGAAAGCCGCCGAGAGATGCGGTTTTTGCAGGATCGTTCGCTCCTTTGGCTCCGCATCAGGAGTATCCAGGTCCGCTCGGGAAACGATTTCGCTGAATTTCAGTTCATGATTGAGCCCGGTAAAATACGAACGATAGGAGTAGTTTTTTCCCAGCGTCTGGTTTTCATCGCGGAACGCGGACGCAATCTGATTCCCGTAGCGATCACAAATGAACCAGCTGGCCGCAACCGGAAACTCACCACTTGCATCGAACAGTCGGTGGTTCAGGAAGGGCTGAAGCAATGCTTGCGTCGGGTGCCGCCGAAACGCTTCTCGGGCTTGATAGACCGATACGTCTCCCACGTTCGGATCCTCGTAATCCAGGGCGTTACTCGTTGGGTCGGAAATACGTTTGAGCAATGCTTGCAGTTCCTGATCGGCATGGACGGCATCGAATGCGGCCAGCAGATTTTCGTCGCGAGCAAGCTGAGTAACCGCACGAAAATAATCATTGATCTGTTCGGCGGCACTGCGAGCGGCAAGCTGGGCCGCAAAACGGTTCGCTTCAATCGCTTTTCGCGTAATCTCGTTTTTCGTTTGCCGCACCGATTCGCTGAATGCCAGCCAGCCGAAAATCGACATCAGCGTAATCAACAGCGACGGTCCCACCAGCCCCAAAATCATCAACGGCTTGCGGGCAATCGCGATCTCGCGCTGTTGCAGCCCGATCAGAATACTGGCAATGTTTTCAAAACGGTCGTTTGGATGGGCGGCAATACAGCCGTCAATAATTTCGGCCAACGCCCGATCGACGCCCGGCACCGATCGATGTTCGGCAGGCGGCTTCGCACTGAGCAGAGCCTCTCGATAGCGATCCAGCCGCCCGTCGATGTCATTGGATTTCTCAATTTGATGGGTCAGCTCATCAGAGTAATAGGGCGGCTTGCCGGTCAACATGCTGAAGAAGATCGCGCCGAGTGCGTAGACGTCCCAGCGAGCATCGGGAATCGCTTTCAGGTCGGCTTGCTCGGGCGCCATGTAGAACAGCGTTCCCAGCGAAGGTGAATCGCCGGTACTGAGCCGCGACTGTCCGAAGTCCGCGATCCGCGGTTTGCCTTCCTGGTCGAGCATCACATTTCCCGGTTTCAAGTCGCAATGCAGAATCCCTTTGTTGTGCATGTGCATCATGCCCGTCGCCAGCTCACGAAACAACTCAGTGGCTTCGCCGGTGGGCAGGACTTGTCCGCTGCCGAGCCGATCTTCCAAGCTGCCGTGCTCAATATAGTCCATCACATAGTACGGCGGCTGAGCATCCCAACCGACGTCCAGCAATTGAACGACATAGCGGTCAGCTCCGAGCAAAGCCAATTTCTCGACCTCGCCGGCGAGCAGCGAAATATCGGAGGCCGAACCGCGCAGAAAGAACTTGATCGCGACCTTGCGGCCGGTCTTCAGGTCATGAGCCGACCAGACTTCGCCGTATCCGCCGCTTCCAAGGAACTTGATCAGCTTGTATCCGGGTACGGCGGCGGGCGGCTGGGTCGGCTCAAGACTCAGCTTTTGGGCTTCTCGCTGTTCGTAGGTGGATTGGGGTTGAGTCCGGTGAAGTGCCATAGTCACCCTATTGTAGCGGAACTGGCCAAAATGGAGAAACCACAGGCTGGTTTACCAAAACACGAAACATTACGATAATCATCCTTGGCAGTTCGCCGCCTCACCACGCGTTTAGGCTGGTGGAAATCCCAACCCGAAGCGTAAGCGAGGGATGAAACGCGGTCCCTCGCTTACGCTTCGGGTTAAGATTGGAATATTACCAACAGCGATTCACGAGGTTTCCACCAGCTCAGCACGCGACCCACCATCGATTCACACCCTAGGTATACAAATGAAAGCACTGGTCACCGGAGCAAACGGGTTTTTGGGATCGCACTTGGTGCGGTTGCTCGTTGCGCGAGGGCATCAAGTGACCGCAATGACGCGCCGCAAGGATGAAATGCTGGCCCATACGGAGATTCAGGTCGCTCATGGTGACCTTCGCAACATCGAATCAATTGCCGAAGCGTGTCGCGGTCAGGATGTGGTTTTTCACACGGCCGGCGTCAGTGGAATTTGGGGTAGCTGGAAACATTTTCATGGCAATAATACCGTTGGGACACGCAACGTCGTTGAGGCTTGCCTGCAAGCGAGAGTACCCAAACTCGTTTACACCAGCAGTCCGAGCGTGACCTTTGACGGCGATCACCAGATCAATGTCAACGAGTCCGTTGGCTATGCGAAGAAGTGGCTTTGCCATTACCCCCACTCCAAAGCATTGGCGGAACAGTATGTGCTGGCCGCCAATTCCCCGAGTGAGCTGATGACCTGTTCGCTCAGACCGCACTTGATCTGGGGGCCGGGTGATCGGCACTTGATACCGCGGTTGCTTGATCGTGCCCGCAGCAAGAAACTTCTTCGCGTCGGCGATGGTACTAACTTGGTGGACACGATTTATGTGGAGAATGCAGCCCATGCACACCTCCAGGCGGCAGAAGCCATGACGCCCAGTTCGCCCGTTTGCGGAAGTGCCTATTTTATTTCGCAGGGCGATCCGGTGAACTGCTGGGGGTGGATTAACGAGATATTGGGGCTGGTGCGAATTCCGCGAATCAAGCGATCCATTTCATTCAAAATGGCGTATCGCTTGGGAGCGGCCCTGGAATCCTGGCACGAGCTGTTCAATATCCATCGTGAACCGCGAATGACGCGTTTTTTGGCAGCTCAGCTTGCCAAAAATCACTATTTTGACATTTCACGCGCAAAACGAGATTTTGGATACCATCCCATCGTCACGACGGGAGAAGGAATGCGGAAGTTGGAAGAAGATTTGAATCGGGAAGGTTGAAGTCAGAAGTCAGAAGTCAGAAGTCAGAAGTCAGAAGTCAGAAGTCAGATGAGAATTAACTCGGCTAAAGATTTGGAGGTCTATCGAAAAGCATATCAGCTTGCAATGGAAATCTTCGAGCTGTCGAAAAACTTCCCGCCAGAGGAAAAGTATGCGCTGACCAGCCAAATTCGTCGCTCGTCTCGCTCTATTTCCATGAATCTTCGTGAAGCATGGGCGAAACGTAGGTATGAGGCTCATTTCATTAGCAAGTTGACTGATTGTGATGGTGAAAATGGGGAAACAAATACCTCTCTGGATTTTGCACGAGATTGCGGTTACATCACGATGGAACGCCACGAACAGCTCGTTGCAATCGGGAATGAAGTTGGCCGAATGCTCGGATCAATGCTCCGTAATCCAACTCCTTTCCTGATTACCCCCCCTCTGACTCCTGACCTCTGACTCCTGACCTCTGACCTCTGACCTCCGAACCCCCATGCTCGACGACTCCCAACGTATCGTTATTACCGGACTGGGCCTGACCGCACCCAACGGAAATGATCTGGCGAGCTATCGCCAAGCCCTACTGACGGCCCAAAGCGGAATCCAAAACTACGAAATTCGTTATTTTGGAAAGACGCTGGCCGGTATTTGCAACTACGAAGTGACCCGGCACCAAACCCGAAAGGATGCTCGGCGGGGAACCCGCGCCGGCAGCATCGGTTGCTATTGCGCTCGCGAAGCCGTACTCGACGCAGGCATCGACTGGGAGAACGTGAACCGGTCTCGTGTCGGTGTTTACATCGGGATCACCGAACACGGCAACGTGGAAACCGAAACCGAGATTTATGAAATCTCGCAGTACGATTACGACTGCAAGGTCTGGACGCACCATCACAATCCTCGCACGGTTGCCAACAATCCGGCGGGCGAGATTGCGCTCAATATGGGAATCACGGGGCCGCACTACACCATCGGTGCGGCCTGTGCGGCCGGCAATGCCGGACTGATTCAGGGCTTGCAGATGCTGCGTCTGAACGAATGTGATCTGGCAATCGTCGGCGGTGTGTCGGAATCCATTCACACCTTTGGAATTTTTGCCGGATTCGCCAGCCAGGGAGCGTTGGCAACCCATGAAGACCCCACCAAGGCATCCCGACCTTTTGATGTCGCTCGCAACGGGATCGTGGTCTCGGAAGGAGGCTGTTTGTATACGCTCGAGCGGCTATCCGACGCCCGGAAACGAGACGCAAAAATCTATGGCGAAATCGTGGGTTATGCGATCAACACCGACGCCACCGACTTCGTATTACCCAACGCTCAGCGTCAAGCCGAATGTATGGAAATGGCGCTCGGGCGAGCCGGAATCAACGCCGATGAAATCGACCTCGTCAGCACCCATGCGACCGGTACGGGGCAGGGGGATGTATTGGAAATGGAGGCCGTCCGGCGCGTGTTTGGAAAATGTAAAACTTTGGTAAATAACACAAAAAGTTTCATTGGGCATACAATGGGAGCGGCAGGCGCGTTAGAATTGGCGGGCAATCTCCCGTCGTTCCAGGATCGTGTGGTTCATCCGACCATCAATGTCGATGAACTGGACCCGGAATGCGAGATTTCGGGGCTGGTGGTCAACGAGCCTCGTCAGGCTGAAAAAATTGACTATATTTTAAACAATTCGTTTGGCATGCTGGGGATCAACTCAGCAACGATCATCAAACGATTCCAATAATCAGAACAATTTCTTAACGAAAGTTAATCAAAAGAATAAGCGGAGAAAGTGCATGGCGCCATCAGAAATCAAAGAAGTCGTTCTCGAAATCCTGTCAGACATTACGCCCGATGCCGATCTCAGTGATCTGAAAGATGAGGTTGCGTTCCGGGATCAACTGGAACTCGACAGCATGGATTTTCTGGACATCGTGATGGAACTGAGAAAGCGATACAAGGTTCAAATCCCCGAAGAAGATTACCCGAATCTGGCATCGATGGAATCCACCGTCGCGTACTTGACCCCCAAAATGGCAGACTGCGTAGTAGCATAGCGTACCTCCATGTACGATACGATCATTATTGGCGCTGGCATGTCCGGTCTCGCCGCCGGAATCCGGCTGGCGCATTATGATCAGCGAGTCTGCATTCTTGAAAAGCACTACACCATCGGTGGGCTGAACTCGTTCTACCGGATGAACGGTCGCGATTACGATGTGGGCCTGCACGCCGTCACGAATTATACCGAGAAATCGGTGAAGAAGGGGCCGCTCGCCCGTGTGCTGAGGCAGCTTCGATTCAAGTGGGAGGACTTCGCACTTGCACCCCAGAAAGGATCACGCATTGTCTTCCCGGGAGTTCAGCTACGATTTGACAACGATATCGAACTGCTGCGCAGTGAAGTCGCCAAAGCGTTCCCCAAGCAGAAAGACAATTTCAATCGCCTGATCGACCGCATCATCGATTACGATGATCTCGATCAGACCGCTTTCGAAATTTCGACGCGCGATGTACTCGCGGAGGTCATCACGGACCCGCTGCTGAACGAGATGATCTTGTGCCCGCTAATGTGGTACGGCAATGCGGCGGAACACGACATGGCCTGGGGCCAGTTCTGCATCATGTTTCGCAGCATTTTCTTTGAAGGCTTCGCGCGGCCCTTCAAAGGCGTTCGGCTGATCCTGAAAAATCTCGTTCGGCGTTTCCGTTCGCTCGGTGGCGAGTTGAAACTGCGACACGGAGTCAAACGAATTCTGATCGAGGATCAGCGAGCCGTCGGAGTCGAACTCGAAGATGGCACCGAGTTGATGGCCAAGCGGATTCTGTCGTCCGCCGGCCGGGTGGAAACGATGCGGATGTGCGCTCGGCCGATCCAGATGGATGAACGGCCTGCGGGACAACTCACGTTTATCGAATCCATCTCAGTACTCGATCGCGAGCCGTCCAAACTGGGGCACGACGATACCATCGTTTTCTACAACGATTCAGAGAAATTCCACTGGGAGCGCCCCACCGCGGAGTTTTGCGATGTCCGAACGGGCGTGATTTGCTCGCCGAACAACTATGACTATGCCGACGAAGCCGGAAAGTTGCCTGACGGAGTGATTCGCATCACGTCCATCGCCGATTTCGATCGCTGGAATGGATTAGAGGCGGACGAATACCGCCGGCAGAAATTGCGCTGGTACGACCGAAGTGTGGCATCGAGCGTTCGGTTCACACCCGATTTTCGGCCCTACGTGATCGATACCGACTTGTTCACGCCGACCACCATTCGGCGATTTACCTGGCACGATAACGGCGCGGTATACGGTGCGCCCGACAAGCAGCTTGACGGAACGACTCACCTGGAGAATCTGTTCCTGTGCGGAACGGACCAGGGCTATGTCGGTATCATTGGAGCGATGATGAGCGGAATCTCGATGGCAAACTTACATTGCCTGAGGTCGTTCACCTTGTAACCGTTCCACGATCTCTCCCACCGTGCGTATCACCCCCTGGGCGAACACATCGACTCCGAACTCGGCTTCGATCCTGACGGTCAGCTCTGCCAGCTCGAGTGAGTCGAATCCCAAATCCTGCTGCAATGAGGTCTCACAACTCAAATCATGTACCAATGGCTTGCCCGAATGGGTCCGCACCTGGTTGATGATGGACAGCAGATCGTTTTTGAGTTTGCCAGTTAGTCCGGTATCCGTTGCCGGGGGGTGGGTTTCTGCGGTTCCCTGTTTGATAATCCGAGCCGGATTGCCTGCGACGGTTGTAAAGTCCGGCACGTCGCGAATGACCACCGCTCCGGCACCCACCGTCGCCCATTGTCCGATCTTGATTCCCTGAATCACGACGGCTCCCGCCCCGATCCAGCTACCTTCTCCTACAGAAACTTGCCCGCATAGAGTGGCGTTGGGGGATATGTGGACATAGTCGCCGATCCAATTTTCGTGATCGACCGAAGCCCCTGAGTTGATGATCGCATGGCTGCCGATACGGGTGCGGGTTTGAATGATCGCCCCCTGCATCACCACGCTGCCCTCTCCAATACTTGCGTCCGTCGCAGCCACGGCCCGCGGGTGAACCGCGATGGCAAACGGGCCTGCCAGACGCTCAGCCAGGTATTTCCGAGTCTGACAACTTCCCACTGTGATGATCAGCGGTTCGGCGGGACGACGGAAGCCCGTATCGATCAGCCCTGGTAGCACCGGAATTTGATCATGGCTCACCGCGTCAGGCCGATCTTCGAAAATGCCAGCGATGCTCCAGCCAAGATCGCGGACGATACTTTCGACAACCAACGCATGCCCTCCGCCACCGTAAAGCCAGATTCGGGGTTCGGAGTTCGGGGTTCGGGGTTCGGGGTTCGGAGACATTGTCGGGATGAGGGATGAGGGATGAGGGATAAGGGATGAGGGATGAGGGATGAAGTTTCGCTTGCGTCAATTTGCAATTTGCAATTTGCAATTACACAAAACCGATCAACCATGACACACTACCATTCTATTTTCCTGTCAGCAAATCTTCCTGTCGATGTACCTTCAAGCCCATTTTCCTACCAATATTTTTTTTGCGTTCCATTTTTCTGCGTTCGATCTTTCTGCCTGAAAACAGACTTCAGACTTTAGAGTTAAGGCGAGCGGCAGATAAGAATCTACCCGAAAAGTAGGCGAGTCTCTCCGAGACTCGCAAGGTCGCCGTCTCGGAGAGACGCCGCTACATGGTAGGTTTTTATCTGCCGCTCGCCTAAGCTCCTTGATTTCTGACTACTAACAGACGAGGACGTCTATCCCACTGACCACTGACCACTGACCACTGACGTTAGAAATCTGAAGTCTGAAGTTTTGCGGGTTTGGAAATGAGATTAGTGTTGATTAGCGAAGATTAGCGTTCCACAATCAACTACCCACCAACCACCAACCACCAACCACCAAGCAGGTCAACCGCGCAACGCACCTAGTCCGCTACTCCCCACCGAATTTATTCGGTGGAAGTGAGGATCAGTGACTATAAGCCAAGCCGAATAAAATTGCTCCCCGCCGAATTTATTCGGTGGGAGCCAGGATCAACAACTAAATTCACTCGAAAGTGTCTGATCCTGCTTTCTACCGAGATAAACTCGGCAGGGAGCGTTGGAATTTGAGAGTCGCCTTTAGTTACCGATCCTTGTTTCCACCGAATGAATTCGGTGGGGAACTTTTGAGCTTCCTTCATCCCTCATCCCTCATCCCTCATCCCTAATCCCTCATCCCTAATCCCGAACCCCGAAATGGTTCCATCGTTGCCTGGCCTTCCTGCGAAATTCCCTGACGAGCAAAAACTTTCCAAACGGTCATCCACAAGATTTTCATATCGAGCCACAGCGACTGATGGTCGACGTACCAGGTATCAAGCTCGAATTTCTGATCCCAGCCGATGGCGTTTCGTCCGTTGACCTGCGCCCAGCCGGTGACTCCGGGCCGGACCTCGTGTCGCCGCGCTTGCTGCTCATTGTAAAGCGGTAAATACTCCATCAACAGCGGGCGCGGACCGACCAGGCTCATCTCCCCCTTAAGCACATTCCATAATTCGGGCAGTTCATCCAGGCTGGTCGCTCTCAAAAACTTGCCCAGACGAGTCAGCCGCACCGCATCGTCGAGCAAATTTCCCTGTGGATCGGCTTGATTGAGCATCGTCCGAAACTTGATCATCTCAAACGGCTTGCCGTCAAGTCCCGGCCGCTGCTGCCGAAAAAAAACCGGCGCTCCCATCTGCCACCGAATCAGGCAATAGATCACCAGCAATACAGGAGACAGGATGATCAATCCCGCCGCCGAGCCAAGGATGTCGATAAAGCGTTTCAAGGTTTGTCGGAGGTCGGAGGTCAGGAGTCAGAAGTCAGGAGTCAGGAGTCAGAAGTCAGAAGTCAGAAGTCAGAAG
>CAYPXY010000056.1:0-21121 GCA_964414815.1 uncultured Pirellulaceae bacterium
GATGAAATATTCGGCAGAAAGATCGAACGCAGAAAAATATTGGCAGGAAAATGGGGGTAGGTAGTAGGAACACTAATTTTCGCTAATCTTCACTAATGTTGTTTTTTTAGTCTCGATCAACCAACAACTAACAACCAACAACCAACCAACAATTGACAACCAACAACCAACAACCAACAACCAACAACTGACAACTGACGACTGACGACTAACAACCATGCCCAACTACACCTTCCATGCCAGAGATACTTCGGGTCGCCCACAGACCGGTACGCTTCGGGCGGACAGTGGCGGGGCGGCAACGCAGATTCTGCGCGAGCGGGGATGGTTGATTACCGAAGTTCGCGAAATCCAGCAACCGCGTTCCGTGGGCGAACAGCTTTCGCAACTAAATCCGGGGAACTTTCTTCCGATTCGCTCGGTCAATGTTGAAATGAGTTGCAAACAGCTCGCTTTAATGCTGCGCGGCGGGCTGACATTGTTGGCAGGGCTTCAAGCGGTTGCCAAACAATCAACGCGCCAACGTTTGCGGCAGGCTTGGGAGCGGGTTGCATCTCGCATTCAGGAAGGTTCAGGCTTTGCAGACGCCATGACGGAAACACGATGTTTTCCCAAGCTGCTCATTCAGCTTGTCCGCGTTGGAGAGCAGACCGGTCATCTGGAGCAATCGCTCGAACGAGCCGCTGAAATCATGGAAGGCCGTCGCCATTTACGAGTCAGTTTGATGACCGCGCTGGCCTATCCGTCGATTGTACTGGTCGCGTCGATTGCCGTGACGGCGTTTATGGTTTTGGGTGTGATTCCAAAACTCAAGGCGTTTATCGTCGGTCTGGGAAAGCAGTTACCGCCCATGACACAATTATTGCTGGATATTTCTGATTTTCTGCAGATGCACTTACTCAATATCGGGATCGGAATCTTGTTTGTGATCGGAACGATCATTGCGCTTTATTGTTATGCGCCGACTCGTCTGGTCATGGATCGATGGCTGCTTCGGATTCCGGTGGTCGGATATATTCTGCGACTGGCAAGTACCGCCAATTTTGCCCGGGCACTCGGCATTCTGTTGCGCAGCGGTATTACGCTGCTGGAAGGTTTGCGCTCGACCGAAGACCTGATGAACAATCGTCATGTCAGAACCCGCGTCACGGCAGCCCGCGATACCGTGATGCAAGGAGGAAATCTTGCCGATCCGCTTCAGGAAACTCACGCATTCACACCACTGCTTTCACGGATGGTCGCGGTGGGAGAAACGTCGGGAACGCTTGATGACGTACTCGATGAAGTTGCAAAGTTCCACGATGCCCAGCTTCAATCGGCCATTCGAAGTTTGAGCGCTGTTATCGAACCGATCATTATCATTGTCGTCGGCGGAATTGTCGGGTTTGTCTATATCTCGTTTTTCCTCGCGCTGTTTTCCGCAGGCGGTATCGGGCGATAGTTCTGGATCGGGAAACTTTTTTTCTTCTTGCTGTCACAACCCCTGGGGGGGTGCGTATTGTCTTTGAATGACGACTTTTACCCTTGAAAAAAGACAAACAACACTCACTGGAGAAGAAAAATGACCCTTATCAACCGATTTTTGATCGCAACCGCCTTTACCGTTCTGTTTTCCCAAGCCGCTTCAGCCCAGGTCGATTACATTGCCCAGGTCGCTCAGATTCGACAACAAATTGCCCAGCGGCAAAACTATTACGAGCAACAAGTGATCCAGTCCCATCGTCAGCAATACAACGACTATCAGACGCCCGACAGCCAGATTTTGGCCCACTACGTTCAGCAGTCACGAATCCAGAATCCGGGCTTCTACCAAAACCTGGCAGCACGCGAACAAGCGTTCTATCAGCAACAAGCGGCTTACACTGCCAACCGCAACGCGATTATGGATTCGATGCACAACAGCTACATGCAGCGATCAGAGCAGCAATATGCGGGTCATCAAAAATATATTCGCAACGCAATTTACGAGCAATCGAATCTTATGGACAACCAAGGAAACGTTACCCAGCTTCCGAACTACAATCCCGGAGTAGTTTATTCTGACAGTTATGGAAATCAATTCATGCAGAATCAAGCAGGCCAATGGTTCAAGGCCGACAGCAGCGGCTACCTGTACTCCATGGGCTCTGCCGAATGATGGGCCTGATTGAAAAGTAGAAAAACAATACTTCCAACCACTTTCAACCACTTTCAGATAGCTGCCCGATTTTGGGCAGCTATTTTCGTTTTAGTCCGCTCCGGCGGGATCGCGATGCATACGGTTGAAAATCTCGGGATCAAACTCGTCGCGAGGTACAAAGCCAATCACCTTCGCGTCCAGATTGGGGACGTCGCCGATGGTAGCCGGGATGGGGGCGAGCAATTGTCTGGACGATGGTGTAAATGTTGCCGGAGTTTCGGCAGACTGGCTGGTATGTGGGGCGGGAACCAGCCACGCAGCGGTACTGGACAGGTTGTCGATTCGTGAAGGTTCGGACGGCTTCTTGGTCGAACTGGACTGGCCGACTGACTGGCTGACTGAGGGATCGTCTGGTTTCATCATCATAACCCAGGCCTTGAGTAGCTCACGGTCCTTCGAGCCAAGCGGAAAACTGGCTGTCGTCTGACCACCGTGAGCTTGAGATGCTTTTTCAAGCAGCACACTGGATTCGGGATTTTCGTCCGACAAATACATCGCCACCGAGTGAGCATTGCGTTGTGACATTCGCAACGAAAGGGGGGCTGACTTGCTGCGAAACATCAGCGGCATGGTTGCTGTTTGATTGGAGTTCAAACGATGGCATTCACCGCACGACTGGATCAAACGGCGTTCGATATGTGATTTGAAAGCGGTGAAACTGTGTGGGGGCAGTTGTTTGATAAAGGCGTCGAGTTCACGATTGGGAATGCCTCCGGGTTGAAGGTCTACATCTGGTAGTGCCGGTTCAGAAACCGTGTCCTGCTGGGTTGGTTCGTCGTAGCCAACGTGAGCAATTTCTGTTGGGGATGTGGAAGTCAAAGGCGATGGTGTAAGCATGAACGAACGCTGATGTTCTTCGAAAATGGGCGGCGCTAGGGTGAATACAGGCTCATTGGCAACCATTTCCGAGGGTGCCGAATCCATGATCGGAGGCAGAGGGCTGAAAATGGCAGGGATGTTTTCAAGCAAATCTGCTCGGCCGGCTTGGTTGTTCGAAAGCCTGTCGGCTTGCTGGAGTCCGTTTGGCAACATCCTTTCATTTTTAGAAGGGCTTGATACGGTGGATGGTGAGACAGTCTGCGCTTCGTTCCTGGCCACGGCAAGTCGGTTCCTGAGCAATCCCAAGCGATGAGAATCTACGTCGATCGCCGCCAGGACTTCCAGTTGGTTGTCGGCTTCGTTCCACAGTTTGTATTTGATGCACCAGTAGAACAGGCTCTCCTGTTCCATCTCTCGGTTGGCGGGAATCAAGGAGAGCCGTTGCCAGTAGGCATCGGTCATGGAGTGCGCCAACAGCTCAACCTTGTCCAAGGCAATTACCAGCCGACTGCCCTGCACTGTCTGGATGCTGTAGCCGTCGCTCACTCGCTCCACCTGACCCTGGAGGATATTTCCGTTGCGCAGCAGCAATATCTGTGGTTGGGCTGCGGCACGGTTCACTTGCGCGCAAAGGTTGCGGGTTTGCAAAATCAGCAAACTGAAAATCAGGCAGGAGAAAACGGCGCGATACCAAGCGTGCATCGCGGGAGAATAGGGAAACCTGTGGATCAGGTCAAGGCGTCCTTAGGCGACCTGCAAATTAAAACGTACCCGAGTGTAGGCGAGTCGCTCCGCGACTCGCAACCCAGCGTCTGGGAAACACAATACTGCTTGGGTAAACGTTTACCTGCCGGTCGCCTTAATGAGAACGGCGACGTGCTTTGCGACGTCGAACTTTGCGGGTTTGCCTGTAGTTCTGGAACTTCATTAGCCAAAATCGTGGATTGGTGTTGTTCGACCACATCAAACGCGGGTGGCCACAACACTTGCAGTAATACGGTCCGATGTATTTGATCAGGCCAAACGTCAGGCCGACCAAAAACAGATACCCCCAGCGATAGACGCTGGCTCGGACATGCCATTCGGGGCGATTGCAGTGAAAACAAAACAAGTCGAAAGATCGGGACTTACCTTTGTTCCCGTAGTTTTCCAGCTTGTCATCGGTTAGCTCGTGGACTGCGGGATCCAGATACTGGCGGCTATTCACGGCAGGAAGTGGCTGAGAGAATTCCGGATATGGATCGCGACCGGCATTGTCATTGACCGGTACTTGGTCCGCTTCCAGGCGGTCGATACATGAATCAGAGTCGGACATTCGCAGCAGAAAAGAGTATCAACGTCAAAAGTTTTGCCACTTCCGGCTGCTTCTGTTACCGGTTAAAGCAAAAATATTAAACACATCTTAATATAGTAGATTATTGAAAGAAGTTGTACTGGATCAGCCTGCGGCGAGTCCGCCTTGAATCCAGGGGTTATCCTCCGGTTTTAGTGGACAATCCGGTTGTACCGTGATTTGGGTGCTGATGCCCTTCCGGACGGCAAAACAGCTTTCTGCCTTTTTTGTAGCTGGATTCACAAGTTGAGTTGCCGATCGTATACAGAATTTCTGCCGGTGAATCGACTTGCCAAACTGCAAAATCAGCGTCTTTTCCCACTTCAATGGTTCCGCAGCGATGCTCCAGGCCGAGCGCCGTTGCCGCGTTTCGGGTCAATCCCGCCAGTGCCTGTTCCGGCGTCAAACCAAAAAGTGTACAAGCCATGTTTCCCGCAGTTCGGGGTGAGGAAATCGGCGAGCTACCCGGATTACAGTCGGTTGCAATCGCGATAGACACTTGGTGGTCCAGCAGGGATTGCACCGGCGGCTTTTGCGTTTCCTTCAGAAAATAAAACGCTCCCGGCAGCAGCGTGGCCACCGTACGATGCTCCTTCAGTATCCTGCAATCGGCATCGGTCAGATACTCGAGGTGGTCGGCCGAGAGCGCGCCATACCGCGCTGCCAGTGCCGCTGACCCGAGATAGCTCAGTTGCTCCGCGTGAATCTTGACGTTGAGTCCGTGATTGATGGCGGCCTTGAAGAGTGTTTCCGCTTGCTCGAGAGAAAACGCGATGGACTCGCAGAAAATATCCACGGCCGTACACCACGGTTTTGACGCCGGCAGGATGGTGTGGCAAACCAGATCAAGATACTGATCGGCGCGGCCTGCAAATTCTGGTGGTACGGCGTGTGCGGCCAGCAGCGTTGCCTCAACGTCCACTCCTGACCACTCCGCCAATCGTCTCGCAACGCGCAACATTTTGAGTTCGGTTTCCAGGTCCAGCCCGTAACCGGACTTGATCTCAACCGTGGTTACTCCTTCACGAATCATCGATTCCAGACGAACGGCGGCTGTGTCGAAAAGGATGTCTTCGGTGGCAGCGCGTGTCGCGCGAACGGTGGATGCGATGCCGCCTCCACTGCGGGCAATGGATTGATAGCTTTCACCGTTGAGTCGCCGCTCCCATTCGTCCGCGCGGTTACCTCCGTACACCAGATGCGTGTGGCAATCAATCAATCCGGGAGTCAACCATCGCTGGTTCCCCTGAATCCATTCAACATGCTGCCAGGTCGGCAATTCGGTCGGCTGCGGCTCGATCCAGATAATTTTTCCATCGCGAACTCCCATCCAATGGTTGAGCAACTGGCCGTAGGGTGTCTTCGAATCGGCCACCATCGTTGCGATACGAAAGTCGATGAAGACCTGTTGCGCGGTGGAAGCTAGAGAACGACTGGCAACGGAATCGACCATTAGTGTTTGCTTGTTCCGGCCTACTCTTGATCGCAACTTCAAAAAGCGGAAGTTGGCGCACGAAAAGACCCGCCGCTCCGGGTGGGGTTGGGGTGGGGTTGGAGCGACGGGCCAAAGTCAAATGTTCTGTATCCGCCAGTATGACTTGGCAGACCAGCTATGGGGTCAATGATAACCTTTCTTGGGCGGCTGTCAAGCGATAATTCTCCGTTTTCGGTTGGCAATGAATGGGCAATCCGTGAGCAATCGGCCGTCAACCGCTGTATCTGAAAACGCCCACCTGATTTACAATGTGGGCGGAGTGGTTCAGGAAGTTTGTTTCATTTTAATTTGTCGATGGCTAAATCTACTCGAAGAAATGCATTTTCGGATCCACCAAGTGGTCCCATTCCCACCGCTCGGCGGTTCGATGAAAAAATGCCTCCCATGTATGGTGACTCGCACGGTGGCGTGTTCGGCGTCCTGAAAGAACCCGCCGTTCGTGAAACGATCGAGTCGTTGATCGTTGCCGTAATGTTGGCGCTTGTTTTTAGAGCTTTCCTGGCAGAGGCCTTTGTCATTCCCACTGGTTCGATGGCTCCGTCGCTCAAAGGAGACCACAAGGAAATCTATTGCGACGAAAGTAAGTACACCTACACCGTCGGTTCGAGCAACGAGGGACGGGGCGGCTTTGGACCATCGGCCACCTATTGTCCGATTACGCAGTACCAGACCCCAATCACGAGGGACGATCCTGATCACCCAACTTATTCTGGCGACCGGATTCTGGTCAACAAGTACATCTACGACTTCAAGGAACCCGAGCGCTACGATGTGATCGTCTTCAAGTTCCCTTACAACGGAAAACAGAACTATATTAAACGGCTGATCGGATTACCGGGTGAGAACATCCTGATTGAAAACGGTGATATCTATCTGATGCATCCTCAAGCCGACGGAAGCTGGAAAAAGGAAATCACTCGTAAGCCGGTTGCCAAACTTCGAACCACGCTTCAGGTTGTCGATGATACTTGGCACATCGGACGGCAACTCCGTGAGGTCAATTGGCCGCTGCGATGGAATCACCATGGTCAGGCAGGACACTGGTCGGTGATGGAGACTCAGAACCGACCGATCTATACCTCGCCTGCAGCAGGAGACAGCGGCTGGTTGCGATATCGCCATTTCCGACCGCTCAAGAGCGAATGGGGGACGATCAATCAGGGGAATCTGCCTGACCGCTACAAAAATCAATTGCCTGCCGGTCAGTTGATCACGGATACCTATGCGTATAACGATGTGAATCCTCGTAATGCCGAATCTTACGAAGGTCTGCACTGGGTGGGCGATATTGGTTTCGAGTGCGAACTGGAAGTCAAATCGGGTACGGGGAAACTGTTGCTGGACATTGTCGAAGGTGGCGCCCACTTCACTTGCGAGATCGATGTCTCCACCGGCCAGGCGACCTTGAAGTGCGATCATCCGGATGTCCAGTTCACCAACGACAAGGGACTTGTGACTCGGCCCGTTGCGAAAACCCGGATCAATAAGCCCGGCAAGTACCATATTCGGTTTGTGAATGCGGATGATCAGTTGTATCTCTGGATCAACGATCACATCGTGTCGTTTGACGCATCGGAATACCTGCGAAACGAAGTGGTGGTCCCGAAATACTCTGCGAACGATCCGGGCGATGCGGAGCCGCTGGGAATTGCCACCGAGGGGCTGGCCGTTGAAATTGGTCGTTTGCAGGTGGTCCGCGATTTGTACTATACCTCCGCACGTGGTTTCGAGAACCGGGCTGGGGTCAGTAACGAAGGCCGTTTCAATGGCGGTGAACTGGAGTATGCGTACTATCTGCATCAGATGCCTTCCGAATGGGATTCGGCCAGGGCCAGGCAAATCTTCACAGCCAAAAAGGGAGCCACGGAACCGATGTTCGAGCTCAAAAAAGGGGCCACGCCCGACAAGGATCAGTTTCTGCCGATGGGGGATAACAGCCCGCAAAGTCTGGATGCCAGAATTTGGGATGGGCCCCATTATCTCGAGCGGGAACTGCTGATCGGCCGAGCCTTGTTTGTGTACTGGCCGAGAGCCTTGAAGAAGCCGCTTCCGTTTTTTCCGAACTTCAAGGATATGAGGTTCATCCGATAGGGCCGAGGTGCTGGAGGAATTGCAATGTCGCTCTTGAGTGTTGAAGGATTGGTCAAAACCTATCACCGTCGTCGCGTCGTCGATGGCATTGATATGGATGTTCAGCCGGGCGAAATCGTCGGGCTGCTCGGGCCCAACGGTGCGGGAAAATCGACTTGCTTCAAAATTGTTTGCGGGCTGGTTCAGCCCGATAAAGGAAGCGTTTTTCTGGAGGACAACGACATCACGCGGCTTCCCTTGTTCGAGCGCAGTCGCCTCGGTTTGGGCTACCTCCCCCAACATACGTCGTTGTTCTCCAAGCTCTCCGTTCAGGGGAACCTGCTGGGAATGATGCAGCTATTGGGGTTTACGCGAAAACAGCAAAAACAGCGCTGTGATGAGCTGCTGGATCAGTTCAACATCGGTCATGTTCGCAAATCCAAAGCCGAAACGTTGTCAGGGGGCGAGCGTCGCCGTCTGGAGATTGCTCGCTGTTTGATTTCCGATCCGAAGATCATCATGCTGGACGAACCTTTTGCCGCCATCGACCCGGTCACGGTTCAAAATATCCAGCAAGTCATTCGCGATCTGGCACGCAAGGGGATCGCGATCCTGATTACGGACCATGCGGCTCGGGAAATTTTGCAAATCACCCATCGAACTTATGTGGTCAGCGACGGGCGAATCCTGTGCAGCGGTTCCGCCGCCGAGATTGTCAAAAATGAACAGGTCCGGGAGAAGTATCTCGGGGATCTGCAAATTGCTGGTACTTCATCATCGCCGTCCACGGCACAGGAAAATGAGTTTGTTTCGAATGCCGGTGCACCGAGTACCGTTCCGCTCCGGCCAAGAATTGTTTTTTCTGATCCACCGAACCGTCGGTCATCGCCTTCTTCAGTAAAATCGGATCTGGACTAAAACGAAAATTTGTAACCGTTCACAACAAGCCAGAACGTTTAGCCGCAAGCCGTCGGGGGATTGCCGCCAAAAAAATACGCCACTCCGAAATCGCTCTATCAGCAACCCCCAAAGGCGCGCGGTGCGTTGGGCTGCAGGTGTTTTATTGGCAGCCTGGTTGATTACGGAGTCTGCACCCTGCCGTCGCGCCTGCGCCGACCATTTCTCAATCTTTCAGCTTCAACCATGAGTCGATCTGCTTTCCACAGTAATCACGAACGGAACGGTGGTCGGCTTCGGCTTGCGGCTAAACGTTCTATCGCTCCGTGAACGGCTACGAAAATTGTTTGATTTCGTCGTCGGCTGAAACGTTTGATGAGGCACGGCGGGGTGTCAGAACACCGAACCCCAGGGCTGCTATCGCCGCAAGACCGGACGTGAATACGGCTGTGTACACTCCCCATTGTGACGGGATCGTCATTGGAAACTCAAACACGATGGACATCATACCACATTGAGTCGACTCAGGCTGCCGTAACCGCAAGAGTTGCCTGACCGACCGGATGTTAGTACAACAATGGCCTGTATTAATGACGTCGTTCCAGATTCAAGAGGTTGTCATTTTTCAACGGAGTCAACTGAATTGTCACCATCCAAATCCGTCCGCTGGGTCCAGAAAACACTTGACATTGAACCCCAATACCTCAATCAGATTCTATGTGGCGATGCATTGAATACAGTGAAGCGACTGCCGGATGCGGTGGTCGATACTGTAGTGACTTCGCCGCCGTATTTTCAGCAGCGTGATTACGGATCGAGTCTGCAAATCGGAAGAGAAAAGTCGGTTGAACAATACGTCGATCGGCTGGGAGCGTTATTTGAGGAATTGCGCCGCGTGGTCAAGCCGGCGGGATCTGCGTGGGTGGTGATCGGCGACAAGTACGAAGAGGGCGAGCTGCTGGGGGTGCCGTGGCAAGTTTGTTTTGAGCTGAAACGGCGAGGCTGGATTCTGCGAAGCGATTGTATCTGGCACAAGCCGAACGCGATGCCATCGTCGGTCAAGACGCGACCGACAACCGACCACGAATACATTTTTTTCTTTACCAACTCACACCAGTATCATTATGATGCGGACGCCATTCGCGAACCGCATGTGACTTTTTCCGAAAACTCAAAAATGAAAGGCGGGCGAAATCATTTCGGGAAAGCCAATGGAACGCCGGAAGCCGGTAAAAATGCCGGGAATGCGAATTTGCATCACGGTCGGTGGGATCAGGCCTTTCATCCGCTTGGGCGAAACAAGCGAACGGTCTGGTCGATTCCGCTGTCGAAGTTCCGTGAGGCTCATTTTGCGGTCTATCCGGAATCGCTGGTGGCGACCTGCCTGAAGGCGACCTGTCCAGCGGGGGGAACGGTACTCGATCCATTTGCTGGAGCCGGAACCACCACGCTGACGGCCAAGTCGATGGGGCTGAATTACATCGGCATCGACTGCGTGGAAGAGTATTGCGAGATTGCGAGGAACCGAACCGAATCATCGCCATCAAGTTTCTAGGTCGCATGTGTGAGCGCATCCGGGAGGCCAGCAGTTCGGTCAATCTCTGATCGGCGTAGTAGTATCTACTTGAATGAGGTTTAAAACTGCCAAGGCCCTTTGGGCAGCCAGACGTTTGCTTCTGATTCTTCACCATTGGCTGCTGCAATCATTGGCATCAAGAATGTCTTGATCTGTCCGAAAACTTCATCGATAGATGGAAAAGGAACCACACTCACGTTCCTCAAGAATGCTTTCCACTGTCTTTGTTTGCTCTCGTCAGTAAAAAACGCCTCCGTCAAAGCAAAGGGAACTCCGTTGGGGATCGGAGTACGACGACGGCTAAATGTAGAACGGATTGCTTCTGCAAGTTCATTGCCCCTGAACTCGAAATGTTGCGACAGCACCCAAAGATCAAAGAAGTCCTTCATTCGACTGTTGGCGATCCCCAGATACACCATCGCCTGGAGTTTTTCCGCAACGACGGTTTCGCGAGGATAGGCTGCAATGGTGGAAGTAGGAAACCCCAGCATCGAAGGAAACGGAAGTTGGGTTGGAGCAGGAGAAATGGCATCACCAAAACCAATATCGATCTGAACCGGAATCCGGGCTCGTTGAAGGAACGCCGTAAGTTGAATTCGGACGCCCTCGTATTCCTGATCCGGTTTGATCAACTGCCCGGTGATTGTGTTCGCCTGGAATATCAGACCGTCATCCTCAACGCAGGTATCACATACGTCTGCAAAGACCGCCATCAGGTTTTCGATGGCATTGTCTCCGTGAGCCAGAAAGTCGATGTCGCGGGTTGCTCGGTAGGGATTCTCAGTCCAGACATGGAAGAGGATCGCACCTTTGACCACGAACCGATCTGTATGTTCCGACCGACTTAATCGGTAAACGAGTCGTTCAATCGCATAACGGCTCAGAACAAGCTGGAAGTCCTCACTTCGTTGCTTTGCCAGATTTTGAAGTCTCGCTCGAACTGAGGCTGCCATATCTCCTGGATTGGATCTAGTCATGCGAGCGATTCAAGGTATGGCCGGATAACTTTGGCAACCCGGCAAACTTCCGATGCGTTCCACAGTTCATCCATGTTGACGATCCGTTTCGACAGCCCATCTCGCAGGGCTTCGATTGCCACATCAAGCCCGACCTTGTTACGAAACTTGAAGCAATCGGCAATCGTCTTTGCGGGGTTGAAAACTCGTATGGTCACACCGCTGACTGAAGCCTCTTGAACGCCATAAGCAAGCGAAGAAGCAGAGTACCGGGTCACTCGAAGCTGAACGGTATCGAGTTTGGGTTCCCAAGTACGATTGCCAATCGCGATCCACACCTCATGCGGCATCTGAGTTGTCAGGCCGTGATATTGAAGAGCGGAGAGAAGGCAGATTACCGCATGGGGCACCTTCTTACAGACCTCGGCAACCGATTGCAGTTCGGTGAGTTCCGATCCGGCGAGTACATACAGTCCCCGGCCTGGCTGCTCAAGAATCCCTTCGTTCTTTAGCCGTCGCAGGTATTCGCGTGCGATCCCCAGTTCCGCTGCATCACGAGGTCGAATGACGCCCCGCACGCGCACCAGGTCTATGAGTCGCTCTCGGGTAGAATCGCGTTGTCGAGTTGCGGGTGCCATCTAACTGTTACAATTACAAGGTATTTGTGTTTAATTATATAGCTTTTGTAACACAAATATCAAGTGATTTCAATTGAATCTGGCTATAATGCTACCGGAAAGCTAACAACTGAGGACGAATTTGCCGTTAAAATCATGTCGCCGACATCGATATAAGGTGAGCGGTGGGTAGCAGTTTTCTATTATCACCCCTTGCCAGTCGAGCTGGCAGGGGGCGTCGGTCTTCGGCCCGCCTCATTCCTGATTAGAAATTTAAACGACTCATCCAGGTACGATTTCAACTGCCGGTCTTAATATTCTCGGAGGTACTCGCGCTGAGAATGCCGCCGGATTCTATCCGGCGGATGGTTACCATCTACCTGATTCAAATTTGCCTCAACAACGGAATGCCGCCGGATTTTATCCGGCGGATTGTTACCATCTACCTGATTCAAATTTGCCTCAACAACGGAATGCCGCCGGATTTTATCCGGCGGATTGTTACCTTCGACCCTTATGCTGAACCAATATCTCCTCCTTGCCTTCCCATCAGTCCTGGTTGTTCTACAATCCCGCGAACGGTTACCCGCAGTCATTTCTGTTCGAGTTGTTGAAACGAGTTCTCTTTGTAGAGCTTGATCAACTCGTCACGGCTGAGCAGGCCATCGTTATTTTCGTCTGCACGACGAATGATTTGCAACCATTCTTTGCCTTCCTCTTCACTGATGTCGCCCGATAAGTCACTATCGTAGGCAGCAATTTTCTTATCGACCCAGGCTTCAACAAAGATGCTTCGCGCTTCGCGCAACAGGACCGCCTTGGTTTCTCTGGATAGCATCGAAAAACAGCGTTCGAACAGCAAATGTCCTGCCCATTCCTGGGCTGAAATAGTTTGACGTTTGGCGGTGCCGTCATGCTCTGCGTACAGGAGAATCCGCTCTGGCAGCGTTATTTTAGCGGAAAACCTAAAGGAATCGTGCTTCCTAAAGATTTCCTTGATGGGCCACTTTGTCATCAGGGAGCTGGAGAAGGGAGAAGCGAATCGGGCGATTTCCTCGATCGGGGCAGTGAACTCATCGGTCCAGCCGAGTCGATCAATCAAATCCAGAAACTTTAACGCTGGGATACATGTGCCTGGCCCGCTTACCGAAAACTCCAAATGAATCCCATTGAGAATCGACGGGTGTAGATGCGATGGCATGTATTGTCTGCGAATAGCCATTTCAATATGACTGTTCGAATGGATCGAGTCCTGTACATGCTCAATCGGAATTCCCAACATGAGACTGTCAGGTGAATCCATAAGCTTACGAAGTCGCCGCGATATTGCCTCTTTCAATTCGTCCAGATTTTCGGGTTTCGCCATTCTGGTACGATCAAATTGAGGTTCGTGCAGAAAACTCAGTAGACCTATCGCACGAGTCAGTTCCTGGTCACCCGTCGACTCATTGATGATGGCTTTGATCGCCATTTGCTCGACAGTTTTCACAAGAATCGGATCCCAGTCAAAGTCGGTGGTTCCCTGTCGGAGATTACCTGCTCCAAGAGGGAATGTTTGGTATAGCCAAAACTGATATCCCAGCCTTTGGTCATTCAGTAACAGGTTTAAAAGTCGTGTTTTGTGTTCGACATCGATCCATGCATCGTTCAATCGATCCACCAGATATCTGCAGGACACATCCAACAAGTCCTCGCGAGCGCCAGAGTGAAAGACGTGGGTATCCATCCAATCGACCAGGAGTAAAGTTAAATCGGGTGGTATCTTGGGACCAGGAGAGGATCGGAATCCAAGCCTTATGATGATTTGACCCCAACGAGTATTTGCCTGGTCGAGTTCGCGGATGAGCGTTTCGCAATAGGATTGGTCGTCTTTCTGGGTGTTTCTCAAAGCCCAGAAGAATACACCTATGATGTTAGCCTTGAAATCCAGTGTGGGTGCTCGGTCCAGCAACGCTCTTGCAACTTGATCCGAGTTTTCTGGAGTCACAAGCGATGATATTGCATCCAGGGAGTCCATTACTGATTGATAACTCTGTTCGAATGCAAATTGATTGAGCCAGACGCTCAGCGGCTTGCCGTCATAGGTTGGTTCGTTGTAAATGACGGGTACGGAGGCTTGTGGTGAGGCAGCCTGCACATGGGTCGGTGATTCGGAGGGGCCGGATTTTTGCTGCACTTTTGCGATGACGACATCGCCCCGTTTGATCTCGAAGCGATCCTGATCGAGTTCAAATCGATCACTGCCGGCGTCGATCAGGACTTCGTACTGGCCCGCATACAACTTGGTTGCATTCGCGCCGGGAACAATCTGCAACGTCTCGTAGACTTTTCCATCACGAGCCAGCTTGACCTGAACGTCTGCGTCCATGGATTCAATGACGAGCTGACCTTTCTGGGTGTCCAGTATGATCCAGATTCCCGCCAGCAGAAACGGCAGGAAACTGGCCGCCATCAACCAGCGTTTCCAGTGGCTACTGCTGTTTCCACGCTCTGAGTTTGGTGAGACGGCGGCTGCGGCTGGGCCAGCGTGTGGAAGATCGGCGGACGAATGAGGCTGTAGCTGTAACTGCGACGGTGCCTGCGACGTCACATGCGTTCCTTGCGGTTTAACCACAAAGTCAAATTTGCAGTTTTCCTTGTCGGGCTCGGCCTCCACAGACTCGCGCGCCGATGCCAATAACGAACCCAAGCCCGCGTCAGCGGCAAGCGGCTCAAGCTGTTCCGCCACATGGGCGGCACTGGCTGGGCGCTGGTTCGGATCGCGGGCAAGCAGCGAATCGACTAGTCGGGTTAATGCTTCCGGTGCATCGGGCCGCAAAACATGTAGACTCGGCGGCTCGTGATGAGCAAGCTGCCGCAGCTTGGCCAGCGGCGACAAATTCGGAGCGGCAATCAGCGGCGGTCGTCCGCATAGCAGCCGGAACAGCGTTGCACCCATTGAATACAGGTCGGCCCGATAGTCGACGGCTTCCGGATTTTCAGCCTGCTCGGGAGCCATATAGTCAAGCGTGCCAAGCAATTGCCCCACCGTCGTCAGCTCTGCGGAAACTTCATCCCACAGACTGACCTGAGCCAACCCGAAATCCAGTATTTTGACTTGTCCGTTGTTGCTGAGGATCAGATTCGACGGTTTGATGTCTCGATGCACGATCCCTTCCGAATGAGCGTACGACAATCCCAACGCAACATCCCGCATCGCCGCACAGGCATCAGAAATTGAAAGGGGACCGGTGGCTCGCACGATGCGGCTCAAGTCGAGTCCATCGATGTATTCCATGACCAGGAAATGGATTCCGTTGTGCTCGCCGGCATCCGTGGCACTGACAATCGACGCATGGTTCAGCTTGCCGGCGGTCCGGATTTCTCGCAGGAATCGAGCGGCATAGTGCTCATTGCGAAACGGCCGAATCGGCAGAAGTTTGATCGCGACCTGCTTGCCCAGCGATTGATGCGTGGCCAGATAAACGGCTCCCATCCCGCCCTGCCCCAGCGGCCGCAGCAGTTCGTAAGGGCCGACCGTAGAACGAAATTCATTCAGTTCCATTTCATTTTCAAGAGAACGAAATTCATTTCGCGGTACATCTTCGCCAGGGGAACGGATTGAGTTCCGTTCTACGTTTTTTACCAGGTCCACCAGCGTGTCGGGATCACTTTCGAGCGATACGATGGTCTGTTCGCATGCATTGCAATCGAGCAGATGGGCTTCGATCTCCGCCGATTCGTCGGGATCAGACCAACCGGCCAAGTAGAGTTTCAGTGATTCTCGGGGTAAGCATTGGGTAGAGGACATGGGGGGGCTCCTGATAGATTATAGTGGATATTAACTTAAACGAAGGGAGCGTGACACGAACCATGTCCACTGCATCAACACTGCTATCTCGCGCCAGAAAACGGCAATCGCAAGCCTGGGAGGAGCTTTTCGAGCTATACAGCCCGCTGGTGGCCCATTGGTGTGCTCGATGCGGGATGGATGCTCATGCTTCCGCCGATTGTGTTCAGGAAGTCTTTGCTTCCGTGGCCCGATCGCTCGATTCCTACGAGGCCGGTCGAACCAGCGGAGCGTTCCGGGCCTGGTTGTGGACGATTACCCGTAACAAGATTCGTGATTTCGTGCGCCGCGATCGGCGACAGGCAATGCCATCCGGAGGTAGCTCGGCGCTCGTGCGACTCAACGAGATTCCCGACCTGGATCATGTGCCGACGGATGAACCAAGTTCCAATGTGGAACTGGAACAGTTGATCGCAAGAGGGCTGGAACAGGTGCGTGCCGAATTTGAACCGCGAACCTGGGAGATTTTTATCCGGACGGTCGTCGATCAGATTCCAACCGCGCTCGTTGCCAGCGAATTCAATATTCAATCCGCCAGCGTTCGCCAAATCCGCAGCCGCGTCTTGCGGCGACTGCGCGAGCAACTCGGGGACATTTCATAGCTTGTCTCATTTGGCATGTTTCTGAAAGTGAGTGAGACGACGTTCTCACACAGAGACGCCGAGTCACAGAGCAGGGCACGACCTATTTGTGCCTTGGCAGCTTTGTGTGAGCTGTTTTGGTAATAAGATGAGGGGTAAGAAAATTTTAGGATGAAATCTTCCTGCCCGCTGTTGCCGAATCTCAAATCGGTGTCCAGCAGCGTACTATCAACCCAAATAGTTCACATCCTCGTTGGTACAAAATGTTGGTAGTATTAGCTGGAGAATGAAAATTTGCCGAATCAATCTGTTTTGTAAATATGTTAACAAATATTTAAATAATTCTTCACTTAGGCGAGCGGCAGATGAAAACGTACCGGGCAGCTTGCGCTGCTCCGCTACAAATTAAATCGGAAGTGCGCAAGCACTCTGGTTCTTTGGTACTTTTTTTTCTGCCGGTCGCCTTAAGACTCTTCGCTAATGCAGCGTCCAATCTTGATTTTGGAATAGAAGGCTGCGAAAAGGCTGCCCAATTAAAGCAGATTGCGGGAACCGCCACTCCAATTTTTGGAGTAGACGCGGCACTATTTGACAGTGGCAAAGCTGAGATTCTCGTACGGTAAAGTTTTTTTAACAATTTTTCCGTTTTTTGCTGCTTTATGGGTCACGGAGAGTTGACTACTCGTCTGGCGTGGTTAGGCTAGGAGGATTGTTTTGAAACGCCTGCTCCATTTTTTCAGAGTACTACGTTAGGGAATGATGATTCTAAAATTGAGTTTTGAATCATAGGGTGTTTCATTTTTTTTGTTCTTTTTCGAAAAGGTGCGGTTATGAAGAGACTTTTTAGTATTGCGGTTGCTGCAATAGCATTGTACGCGTCGTCCGCAGTTGCGCAATCGACAATTGACGTCGATTTGGCTGGATGGGAAACGTATGGAGAATATGGAAATGCAAACAACTCTGAGGAACTGGTTAATATCGGCGCAGGTTCGACCGTGACAGGTTTTGAGTGGATCAATCTTGTTTTTAATACAGATAATGGGAGCTGGCAAAGCGAGCTTGTCCTGAGTGTTGAAGATTTTGATTTTGCTGGTTTTATAGAATGGCGGCCAAGCAGTGTAAGCGGCACAGGCACGTATAACGGGAGTGGTGCGTGGGGAACAGGAGGCGGGGGGGGGGGCCCTTGGGGTGCGGGGGACCCTTTCATTACTGAAAGGGGCGGGGTATTCGCTAGTATTTATGAATCGTTTGACGATGTTGACGGTGATACTCGTGATGCATGGATCGTCGGCGGCACACTTCGAATTCACTACGCACCTGCTGCCATTCCCGAACCAAGCGCTTTGGCCCTGCTTGCAATGGCTTCTGTCGGTCTGGTGGCTCGTCGTCGACGTGGCTAATTTCAGATTCCTTTGAATCGCTTGCCTGCTTGGCAAATTATCTATCCAATCCCTGCCCACCGTCGGCAGGGATTTTTTTTGCGCCAAGATGTCGGATCGAATATCGCACCCGTCCCAATAGTGTTCGGCACGGAATTTTGCCGGTCAAAATATTTTGGATTTACCGTGGAAATGGGCTAGCGCATTCTGCCGAAACCTGCCATCTTGTCGAGATGGCCGAGACACAACGTCCCAATCGAAAAGCAAACCGACACGCTCGAAGAAGCAAAAGATTCGTGAACGCGATGTCGTCGGCTTGAAATACTTCGACCAACTTGCCCCTCTGCTTGAGCGACTGCACGAGGATGGCTGCGAGCGCGATACTGCGTGCAACCGAATCCTGCATTACGACCAATATTGCATGCTGATTCTGTTGTTCATGTTCAATCCGAATGTGACTTCGCTGCGCGGCATCCAACAAGCAAGTGAGCTCACTAAAGTTCAGAAAAAGTTGGGCTGTCAGCGTGCTTCTCTTGGTTCGCTGCAATCCCCAAACCTCGCGTGGTAAATATAAAGGTGGCTCCAGTGGTGTGGACAGCGATGGCGTGCTGCGAATCGCTACGAATCTGTTAGACGTTCCTGCGGACGTTATCGCCCTGATTTTTTTCGCATCGTTGGGCGATCGAAGTGTTCTTTTTGTTGTAATAAGATATACAAAAACAGGTGTTGGCGTCGCAACCTGGACAGATGCCTGTCCTTTTGTGTCCTACACGGAGCGATAGAACGTTTAGCCGCAAGCCGAAGCCGACCGCCATTCCGTTCGTCGCTATCATGAAAAGTAGATCGGCTCATGGTTGAAGCTGAAAGATTGAGAAATGGTCGGCGCAGGCGCGACGGCAGGGTGCAGACTCCGTATTCAACCTGCCTGCCAATAAAACACCTGCAACCCGACTTACCGCGCGCCTTTGGGGGTTGCCGATAGCGCGATTTCGGTGTGGCGTATTTTTTTGGCGGCAACCCCCGACGGCTTGCGGCTAAACATTCTGGTTTGTCGTGAACGGTTACTGTTTTTCTAACTTCGCGGAGCGAAAAGCGACATTTGTTGATCGTGCGATCCTTAACTGGTAGTCGCACGCTTCCTGGCCCCTTTTTCTTACCTTGAATCCATTATCAATACTAATTTCCATACCGCGCCAGAATTCTGTCGGCAACGGTCGAAGCCAGTCGATCCAGCCAGACGAGCATTCGCCCGCCCCAGCTCAAAATGATTTCGTGCCGTCCTCGCTTGATCGCCCAGATCGTTTTTGATGCCACTTTTTCCGGCGACATTGCGCCGCGACGCTTCCAGTTTCTTTTTGCAGTATCTTCAATCGCCGAATCAAAGAAATCGCTGTCAGTCGTGCTGGGGCTGACCAGCAACACATCGATCCCGTCGCGAGCCAGTTCGGCGCGAATCGCGTCACTCAAACCGTGAATTGCAAATTTGCTGGAGCTGTACTCCGATTTGAGCGGCGCGGCGCGATGGCCCAGCACGCTGCTGATGTTGACAATCATCGGCTGCGAACCTTTTTTCAGCCAGGGAATTGCATCGCGCGTCAGTTCTGCGATGGAAAAAAAATTGACTTCGAATATTCGTCGCAGGCGCTGGGAATCGGCTTCATCAAAACGTCCCATCGCACCGATGCCGGCATTGTTGATCAGCAGATCGATCCCGCCCCATTCGTCCACGCATCGATCAATCAGCGATTGACGGGTGGAGGGTTCCGTAACATCACCCACGACGGCAACGCATGAGCCACCCCTCGATTCAATTTCCTGTCGAAGACTTTCCAGCAGATCGGTTCGCCGTGCACCCATGCAGACTTTGACGCCTTCGGCGGCAAGCTGCATCGCCAACGCTCGCCCGATCCCGCTCGATGCGCCCGTGATGATTGCTCGTTTGCCTTGAAGTTGCCGCCGTGCCATGGATGACTGGTTTAGGACGCCTCGCGCTGGATTTCGGTTGACTCTTCTTCGTCAGATTCGGGAATCCAACCGGTGGGTGTGTGGGGCGCAATGATGACGCCTTCGCGGGAGATTCGGCCCAGGTCTTCGGCTGCGATCCGGCAGTTGACGATCACGCTTTCTTCCTCATACTGCGTCGAGAGAATCTCTCCCTTGTCGGCGATGTAGGCCAGTATCCGTCCATTGGCAATCGGAAACTTCACATCGACATTGAGGAACGTCCGGCTCAGCGCATCGCTGACCACGTTGTGAAGCTCCTCAAAACCTTGTCGTGTCACCGCACTGACCAGGACTGCGTTCGGATAACGTTGTTTTAAGCTTTCCAGCCGAACTTCATCGGCTTGATCGATTTTGTTCAGCACCAGTAAGGTATCTTTCTCCTCGATTCCCAACTCCTTCAGGACACTGAACACGGCCAGAATCTGGTCGATCACATGCGAATTGCTGGCATCGGCAACGTGCAGCAGAAGATTGGCCTGGCGAGCTTCCTCGAGCGTGGCTTTGAAGCTGGCGATCAGGCTGTGCGGAAGATCGCGAATGAAACCGACCGTATCGCTCAACAGAATCGGCCCCCACTTGGGAAGCTGCCATCGCCGGGTGCGAGTGTCCAGGGTGGCAAACAATTTATCTTCGGCCACCACATTCGCATCCGTCAGTGCATTCATCAACGTACTCTTGCCGGCGTTGGTGTAACCCACCAGCGAAACCGTCATGGTGCCGCGCCGCGAGGCGACCTGACGTTCGCGACGTCCTTCGACCTTGCGAAGTTCCGCTTTCAGTTCGTGGATTCGCTTTTCAACCAGTCGCCGGTCCGTCTCGAGTTGTTTTTCCCCCGGCCCACGCATCCCGACGCCCATTTTCATTCGGGACAAGTGCGTCCACATCCGTTTTAGGCGAGGCAGCGAGTATTCGAGTTGAGCCAGCTCGACGGCGAGTCGGGCTTCGTAGGTCTGCGCGTGGGTGGCGAAGATGTCGAGAATCAGCTCGGTCCGGTCGAGGACTTTGATTTTGATCGTCTGTTCCAGATTGCGGATCTGGCCGGGCGAGAGATCGTTATCGAAAATGACGACATCTGCAGCGTGGAACTCCACCAGCTCGTGCAGCTCTTCAACCTTTCCCTTGCCGATGTAGGTCTTCGCATCGGGCGTATCGCGCCGCTGGGTCAAACCTGCCATCACCAGCGCACCTACCGTTTCGGCAAGCCCAGTGATTTCATCAAGCGGATCGAGTTCGATTGGGTCGTCAGGCAGCAGAACCCGAATCACGATGGCAACTTCGTGGTCAACTTGTTGGGATTTTCGTAGGTCGTGCACTTGGGAAGGATGAGGGATGAAGGATGAGGGATGAAGGATGAAGGGTGAGGGATGTGGCTAATTGGTTTCGAGG
>CAYPXY010000057.1:0-20769 GCA_964414815.1 uncultured Pirellulaceae bacterium
GCCTCTGGAAAAAACCTTCGAAAACACGATAAATATTAAAACTTAAACGGTATTGTGGCTAAACGGTTCAGTCTCCGGAGATAGAACTGCGCTCGCCCTAAGGAGTTGTCCCGAAATAACTTCCGCATTTCATCATAACCCGAAGCGTAAGCGAGGGACCACTCCGGCCTGGTTATGCCGTCCCTCGCTTACGCTTCGGGTTATGATGGACTTTGATAAAACCGGGAAATTATTTCGGGACAATTCCTAAAACTCATCGAGCAAGTCTTCGCCATATCCGGGAGGAAATGGACTCAGACCGAACGAGTCGTCAGCGTTCGGCGGATTGCGGTTTGCCGGTTGGTTGAGTCCGCCTGAGTGTTCTGGCGAATTTTCGTTCAGTCCGAATTCCGCCAGCCAATCCGTTCCGTCGAGCTGCTCAACGGCTTGATCTTTTGCCGAGGTTTTGGGGGCGCCAAGAGTGTCGGTTGTGGCGGAACGATTGTTCGGAAATAGAATCGGGATTTGATCGAGCCACGCTTGCGAAGGAATCGACGTCGCGCCGCGCCGAACGGCGGCGGCTCGGATTCGGTGGTCGCTCGAGACGACAATGAGATGTTGGGGTGCGGATTCTGTGGTAATCAGTTCCTCGATCATTGAATCTGCGTCAGGATATTGATGTGCAAACAGCAGCTGAAATCCGTCGGAGTGATTGCCATACGGAACAGGACGTTTTTCTGCCGACTCCGATTTCGCATCAAAGACAATGGTAACCTGTTTGCGATGCTGAGCCGGAATCATGGTTCTCAATCGCTGCAACAACCGGTTCTGTGCGATCTCCGCCGCGCGCGGACCTTCGTGGCTCGGCATCCAGCCCCACGCGAAGATCAGGTTGAAGGCGTCGATGATGATTTTCATGGCTGTCCAACAAAAAAACGGCAGGGGTTGCCCCTACCGCATTGTAGCTTGTGGATTTGATTTGTCACGGAAGGAACCGCCTTGCTGCAAGGGCCTTTTGCGTGAAAAGAGGGCGTGGACTACGTCTGGTAGCAGGTTGCCACGTAGGTGTGGCGTGCCTTAGATTCACGTGGATGTCCCTGGCTTTAAGCATGATCATCCGTTGATGGCTGTAATACGGAACCGATGGCGAACGGGTTCGAAGAACTTTTGAAAAAAATTAAAGTCCATCGAGGACGCTTTTGGTCATGGCCTGAAATACCAACTCCAACTTGTCGAAATCACGATCTTCCGCTTGGTACCAGAACAGCAACTGATAGCGTTGACTTGAAAAAACCTGCAAGCGTACCCGAACCAGAAAATCGAGACAGTAAAACATGGCTTCAACGCCGGTCGAATGGTGTCCCAAGCGGTCGTCCTGAAACGGAGACACCTCAATGTCGGGATAAGTATTTTCCAGATGGTCGATCAAGTCTTTCAGAATCTCATCGGGGTCGGCATCGGATTCATGTAAGTGCAGCGACCAAAACGCATTGCCGTCCGGTGACTCCAGACTGATCGAACACGGTAAACTGGCTCCCCCCTCGTCCGACAAACGCCAGTTTTCGGGGTACAGGAAATGGAGGCCACGTTTTTGATAGGTTGCTGTCATGGGGTGAGCTAGCAATAGCGAGATGAATATCGAATGATCATTTATAGCCGAAATTGGCAACGTTTTGAATTGCTGGCCGAAACAGATTATTCCCGACATTCGGTCAATCCGATATAGGTTGAAGCGGGCCAGCTTGCTATGCTCCCGACTCGATTATCCACACCCCCAATTAATTCTTCACGTATGCGGCAGCACTGGATCGCCATTCACGGCCCTCTCCTGAGCTTGATTGCGTTCCTCATATGCTCGTGTGGTTGCCAGACGCTCAAGCCTTTTCAAACTGCCAATCGCGGTGTCATGACCGCCGAACGGCTGGCCAAACAGTGGACCAACGTCGGTATCGACGCGCTCAACTCGGGACGACTGGCCCAGGCAAAATCGTTGTTCGTCCGAGCCACCACCGAGAATCCTCAAGATCAGATGGCGCATATCCACCTGGCGAGAACATTGCGACGGGAGAACGAGCTTGAGCCCGCGATTGAGCATCTGCAACGCGGGTTGGCGCTTTCCGGAAATCGCGATCCTGGTTTGATGGCTGAGTTGGGCGAACTATATCTGGAAACCGAGCAATGGTCCGCCGCGAGCGAGCAAGCCGAACGGGCACTTTCCATCGATCATCGCTGCGCTGCGGCGTGGGCCCTTCAAGCGAGAATTCACCACGCTCGCGGCGACCGCGAATCGGCCTTGTCCGGATTCCAACACGCGGCAAGTCTGGACCCTGGATTGAAAGAGATTCAGCTGTCCATCGCCCAAATTTATCACCAGACCGGCCAACCCCTGCGAGCACTGTCCGCTATCGAACAACTGGCTGGCGGCTATCCCGCCGATCATGCACCCGAGGCGATTTTGTTGGCCAAGGGGGAAATCCTGCTGGACCTTCAGCAGGCCAGTGCGGCGCTCGATGTGTTTCAGTCAGCCGCCAATCGTCAGGACGCGACCCGTGATGCGTTGGTTCGCTTGAGTCAGGCTCAAGTCAGGATCGGGCAGTTTGGGCAGGCTCAATCCACGCTCGTTCAGGCGCGCGAACGATTTCCGGAACACACCGCCCAGTTCGATCAACTAGCCAGTCAATTGCAGTCAGCTCCCGAGCGGATGGCTGCCAGATAGTTGTGGGATAGGCGTCCTCGCCTGTCTCGCGCTTTGAAATGTGGGATAGACGTCCTCGTCTGTCTCGCGCACTTTTGACAGACCGGGAGGTCTGTCACCACGAAGGTGTCACCACGAAGGCGGCCTCTTACGACCCTTCCATCCTGCACAACCAGAACTCTACCGATGTCGTGGTTCGCCTGATGCCGTTCTGACGCCCCTACTTTCCTCCTGTCCGGCAAACATCTGAAACCGATGACGTAGGCTTGTCGATCAAACTTTCAGGTTCCATTACCTCTCCAACTCCATTCCACCGGCCATTGAGGCGCACCATGTCGATTGAAAGCCAATCCACAGACAACTCTGTTTTCACTGCATCCGAGCCTCCGTTTGTGGATCGCCGAAGCAACGGAATTCGGCGCAATTCGCCCGGCCTGGAACGTCGCCAGTTTTCGGACGGCCATTCCAATCTCTCACCTGACGCCGCAGAGCTGGGCCGAGCCATCGATCAATACAAACTCGACAACCGCCGCCGGTACATTTCCTACGAAGAAATGCTGACGGTGATTCAGTCGCTCGGGTATCGCAAAGATCACTCGTAACCGTTCACGGGAAATGAATCCGTTTAGCCGCAAGCCGTCGGGGGTTGCTGCCAAAAACGTACTGTAGTACCGAAATCGCTCCATCAGCAACCCCCAAAGGCGCGTGGAGACCGGGCGAGGGTATATTTTTGGAAAGCAAGTTGGTTGCGGAGGCTGTGTCCTGCCGTCGCGCCTGCGCCGACCAAACTTCGATCTTTCCGCATCAACCATTGACAGACCGGTTACTTGAGGTTGCTGCAAACCATGTGCAGTCGGCTTCGGCTTGCGGCTAAACAGTTTGGCTTGACGGTTACCATCACTCCGAATCGCCTCCTCTCGCTTGATCGGAAGCCACGAGAAACTCGTTCAGACGCGGGATCATCATCGCTGCCGTGGCAAAACCATAGGCCAGATTGATCACGATGAACACCGTCAGGAAACTGCTCAGCAGGTAACTGGTAATCGAGTGGTACATTGCGAATGGCAAGATTCCGCACGCCAGCGCCAGGGCGGGCGAGGGAGGCATGTTCCAACCCAGTGCCAGGTATAACCCAATCCCGCCACCGATAATGCAAGCCAGAAATGGAGTGAGTTGGGCTTCGACGTTTCCTGAGAATGAAATCATCATCACCATGCAAGTGATCACTCCCAGGAACAAAAAGAACACCGTTCCGAGACTGACCAGAATTGCTTGACGACTGCCAGCATACAACATGCCGCAGTGAATCCCGAGAATTGTGACAAACGCGTAGACGACCAGCAGCGCGATGACGGAATAGAACAGGTTCTCTCCCGACACCACTCCGGCGTACCAAAGATAGCCGCACAACACCATCGGAATCAGCACCATGTCGGCCGCCACAATCAGTACGCCGAACATTTTGCCAAACAAGAACTCCTTGGGAGAAATGTCCGAGACACGCAACAGATCGAGCGCCTTGCCGTCGCGTTCCGTTGTGATCGATGTGACCGCCAGTGCATTGACCATCACAATGCTCAGCAGGATAAACGGAGCCAGTGGACGGACGGTGACGTGAATCTGTACGCCCTGATCCACCGTAGTTCTCGTCGCCTCGCCGGAACGAACCAGCGTTAGCAGCGAAAGCAAAACCGCCAGGGCCAGCAGCCAGTAAACGGCCCGAATAAAAATAATCTTCTTGCCGTAGGCCCAGGTACACGTCTCGCGCCACAGAATCGGATTGCTCCAGACCTGGCGGCTTTTCGTGAGGCGAGGCTCATTTCGTACCGGACTTTCACGCAGTGGCTCTTTGTCTGCTACCGGATCGGACGCATCAACCAGCTCCCCTGTAAACATATTGACCTGATCGGAAAACTCGACTGGCTGCTGCGGTCGAATGTCCCGGCTCGGATTCCATCGCCGCACTCGCAAAATCGCAATCAGACAAAACAAACTGCCCGCCATCCCAGCGACCACAAGATAAGGCAAGACAGTGATGGGCCAGGTTTGTGGAACGGAGGGAAGCCCCGCCGCGATGATGGCACGCAAGGGGCTCAGTGCGCCCGCGATTTCGTTGGCTGAATAGCCCAGCAGCGATCGATTCGAGAACGCAATGGCTTCGCACATCCCCATCCAGAACGCAATCGAAATGCCCACCAGAGCCAAGGTCTGAAAGGTCTTCTCTCGCCAGAAGGCAAACATCGCGCCCAGGCTGCCCGACGCAAAGGCCGTGACCAGTGTCACAGCAAAGACCCAGCCCACCTGCTCGAACGAAATCCCTCCAAAGAGTACGATTAACATGAAAATCGGCAGCGCCGTCAACAACATCATGCAGACGTTCAACAAGCTGGCAAACAGCTTGCCCAATACAAGTTCGCTGTTGGTCAGCCGGCTCATCAACAACAAAATCAGAGTTTGTCGGTCTTTCTCCACCGCGATATTGCTGGCCGCCGAGATCGCGGCGAGGAAGGTAATGAGCGCCAGTTGCAGCGGAGCCAGTATTTGAAACAGGGTGGATCCAAACCGGGCCATGTCACCCAGATTCTGGATCACTTGGGTCTCCTTCAGAATCATCCACGACGTACATATCAACAGCAGCAGTGCTACCCCGTAGATGGTGCGCACAAAATAATGTCGAGTACGGCGCGGTGCCACGACGGCTTCACGAGTAAAAACAGGGCCGATCAGCATGAGTTCAGGGTAAAGAATCAGGGACAGGGATATTCTATTTTTAAGCGATGATTTCGATTTGTACAACATTCCGCCAGAAACTATGTTGTTGGAATCTCGGTAGGCGACCTGCAGGTGAAAGTTTACCCAAGCAGTATTGTGTTTCCCAGACGCTGAGTTGCGAGTCGCGGAGCGACTCGCCTACACTATAGTACGTTTTTATCTGCCGGTCGCTGTATTGAACCCATGACCCAACACCCACGAAAAGCAGACTCACCGGATCCGGATTGGAAACGGGATCTGATAGACGACCCGGTCCGGTTCAATCAATCGGCTTGGGATCGCGTAGCCGGAGAAGGCAATGCCTATTTTACGGCGGCGACGGCCGAGCAAATTGCGGCGGCGCGGTTGGGTGACTGGAAGATTCGCGTGACGCCCCAGAAACCGGTTCCTCGCGACTGGTTTGGCGATCTGCAACGTCGGGAGGTTCTTTGTCTGGCGGGCGGCGGCGGGCAGCAGGGCCCCATCCTGGCCGCCGCAGGTGCGAAGGTTACGGTCCTGGACATCAGCGAGCAGCAACTGGGGCGCGACCGGGAGATTGCCGAGCGTGAAGCACTGAAAATTAATACGATTATCGGCGACATGGCGGACTTGAGCTGTTTTGCCGATCAGAGTTTTGATTTGATCGTCAATCCATGTTCTGTCTGTTATTGTCCGGATGTTCGACCGATATGGCGAGAGGCTTTTCGCGTGCTTCGGCCGGGCGGGCGATTGATTGGTGGCTGGATCAATCCGGTTTACTACCTGTTCGACGCCATCAAAATGGACAAGGGCGAACTGATCGCGCGGCACAAGATTCCCTATCGCGATCTTGATTTGCCGGACGCCGAGCGAGAGCAGGTTCTCGGCGATTCACGTCCACTGGAGTACGGACATTGCTTGACCGACCTGCTCGGCGGCCAAATGGATGCCGGATTTCAGTTGGTCGCCATGTACGAAGATGGCTGGGGAATGAACGACAAACTGAGTTCGATGATCGGAACGTTTATGGCTACATTCGGGATTCGGGGTTAGGGTTTGGGGATTCGGGTTTTGGGGACATGTGGGATAGACGTCCACGTCTGTCATTTGCGCAAGGAGAACGAAGCAACCAGGAAGGATATCGCAAACGGATTGCGAACACGAGGAGCAGAAATTTCTTGCTTACGAGCATCTCTTGGACACTATTCTTTAACCACTGCCCACCAATCACTAACCACTACTCACTACAACAGGAAATGGCAAATGTCGCCATCCTGGACGATGTAGCTCTTTCCCTCCACGCGGAGTTTTCCGGCGGCGCGAATTTTGGCCTCGCTTTGATGCGTTTCCAGATCTTCGAGCGTATAGATTTCAGCACGAATAAACTGCTTCTCGAAATCGGAGTGAATCACGCCCGCCGCTTGCGGAGCGGTTGTCCCTTTGACAATCGTCCAGGCACGGACTTCTTTCTCGCCCGCCGTGAAATAGCTTTCCAGACCCAGTGTGTTGTACGCTTCGCGAGCCAGGACATCGAGTGCCGGTTCGGTCAAACCCACGGCGGCCAGCATTTCCGGTCGGTCGGCTGGATCGAGTTCAGCGATTTCAGACTCGATTTTGGCACAGACGACCACCACGCCCGCATTGGTTTTCACCGCATGTTCGCGAACGGTTTGAACCAGCGGTGACTGGCCGGCCAGATCATCTTCGGCAACATTGGCAACGTACAAAATTGGCTTGAGGGTCAACAACCCGTAGCTTCTCATCAATTTCAAGTCGGCCTCTGGCAGTTCAAGGCTCCGCAGCGGAAGTTCTTTTTCGAGATGGGCCAGCATTTGCTCGATGATCGGTTGCTGGGCAATCGCCTCCTTGTTGCCCGCCCTCGCTGACTTGGCGACTTTTTGCTGAGCGGATTGAAGCTGTTCGATGTCGGCAAACATCAACTCCGTTTCGACCGTGACGATATCGGAAATCGGATCGACATTACCGCTGACATGAATCACATCGGGGTCCTCGAAACAGCGAACGACCTGGATGATGGCATCGACCTGACGAATATGGCTGAGGAACTTGTTGCCCAGCCCCTCGCCTTCACTCGCTCCTTTGACGATGCCTGCGATATCGACGAGTTTGAGAATGGCGGGAATGGTTTTCTGGGGTGTGATGTATTTTGTGATTCGCTCCAGCCGCTCGTCCGGCACCGAGACGATTCCCTCGTTCGGTTCGATGGTGCAGAAAGGATAATTCGCACTTGCGGCAGAGTGCGATCCGGTCAGCGCATTAAAGAGCGTGCTCTTGCCGACGTTGGGGAGTCCGACAATTCCAGCTTCCATGTTGTCTCGTATCGTTTACGGGGTTTGAAAAGGGGGATATTGTACGAATAAAATCGTTCTTGTGCGCGTACTCGCAATCGAATTTTCGGTACTATTTGACGCAGCGTGTTTTTGGGGTAGGGGTTACACGACTGGGCTGGTGGATTTCTCTACTATCACTGTTGATAATATTCGAATCATAACCCGAAGCGTAAGCGAGGGACCGCGAGTCGTCCCTCGCTTACGCTTCGGGTTATGATACCACCAGGCCAGTACACGGGCGAAGTAGGCCGGAACAAGGTTGCGGCCTACTTGATCCCTTCATCCCGTTCGTCTCCGTGCCCTCAACTGTATCTCGCCGAATTCGTTGGCTTCCCTTCTGCGGATCGGTATGATCGGTGAATCGATAGAGTCCGCTGAATCGCTGATGCCATCCAGTTCATCGGTTTGATCCGCTGTTTGGGAACGGGTTCGAAAACGATTGGCGACTCGCAATCGAGATCGCAAATTCAGACGCAGCCCTTTCAACATCGATTGATCGATTTCCTGATCCGAATAACCAGGTGCCGAATGCGAGCCAAACGTTTTCGCCCACGCGCAACTGAGCGATGCACCCAAAAACAAAATCATGCCGGTCAGATAAACCCAAACCAACAACATCACCAACGATCCGGCGGCTCCGTAGACCTCGCTGGCCGTCGTGATGCGAAGGTAGATGTCAATCAAGTAACGGCTCAGCGATAACATTACGGATGTCACACACGCCGCAGGCCAAACGTCGGACCAGGCCAGTCGCTTGGCCGGAAAATACCAGAAGATCAGCGACAGTACACCCGGCATCACGATAAACGATAATCCGCGATCCGCCAGGCTCAGCCACGTTGTCAGGCCAGGAAAATTGCCGCCAAGGAACTGATTGATCGAAGCGATGATGGAGCTGAGCGCCAACGTGCAGATCAACAAGCCGCCGACCGAGATCACCATCGCGACACCGATCAGACGTTTCCGGACATTGAACTTGAGGCCGGAGCGTTTTTCGAAAGGCACTTTCCAGATGTCGTTGAACGTGTCGAACAACTGGGAAAAAATTCCTGACGCACCATAGAGCAAAATGCAAAGACTGATGGTTCCAGCGACGATACCGCTCTGCGGCGTGGAAGTATTCTCAAGCAGCCCCTCCACCGTTGACGCGACCGTCGGCGACGCGACATCCCGGATATAGCCCATGATTTCGTCTTTGACTTGTTGGGTGCAATAAACCTGAGCCGCGATCGCAATCGCAATCATCAGCATGGGGGCCAGCGACAACATGGTGTAGTACGTCATCGCAGCCGACATCCGCGAGGATTTAGCCTCTGACCAGGTCTGAAAAGTCAGTTTGAGCAATCGTTTGACGCGATCAACCATGAACGGGTTTGGGGGGCAGGCTTGAATGGGGCGGCGGATTGTAGCAGCCTGGTTGAAATCGCCCAATACAGGAAAAACTACGGTCGGACTTCAAAAAACATGAAATGCAGCCCGGTGTCATCGGAGGTCATAAACCCTCCCTGCGGTTGAAAATAGTGTTCGATCTCGGAAAAATCCGGTAGCGGATGTTTGTCGTACACGTTTTTTATTCTTCTCAGGAACTCAACTTCATCCGCCCGCTCGGCGATGGCGGCTTGGTTGTTTTCGTTGCGCAACGTATCGAATATCCATCGAAACAGGGGTCGCGGATTCGTGTAGAAAACGGCAGACGGCATATCCGACTTGAGCGACCGCGTCATTTTGTCGGCGAGCCGTTTGAAATCGTCGTTCTGCCGCAACGATTCGGCATCTCCCTGCAGGGTATCGATCATGCGTTCGACAGCTCGGCGGCTTCGAGAAGAATACACCAAATAGTTATCCACAACTGCGAAGCTTGGGGCGAAAGGATCCAATTCGAACTCTGTTTCGTAGACTCTCATCCCTTGTTCTCGCCTCCACTGATTGTGATACTCCCGGGACATTTTCCGACTTTCCTCAGATTCCATTAGGATCGAAACGATCAAATGATCCTTGTGGGAAAACTCTCTCCAATAGTCTTCCATTTCCACGCCGGCTCTTTCTCTCATTCGCTTGTTCATTCCCTCAAACATTGCTTTGAGTGTAAACTCCATCTTCGCATGATCATTTACTTCGAATGCGAAAATTAAATTGGAACCGTCCCTTCTGATTTTGGGATCGATCTTGGCCCAAGTCACTCGCCCCGTGAAGTTCGCAATGACCTCTTCACGGAAATCAAGACCAGACTCGTTGTCTAGCCCTTCTTCAAAGAACTTGTCAACCGTTCCTTCCGGCTGAAAGAACTCTATCATTTTGGTTAATTCCGCCAGCATCTGCTGGAAATCCCAACTGGTGGTCAAGTAGCTGACGGTATCGGCAGGCATCCAGGGTTCCGGCCGGTAGTCCGTCGGGCGCAGAGCAAACGCCTGAAAAACTCCTTTTCGAGGTTCCGCCAACAAAACGTGTGCGTGAACAAGGCTTTGAAATTCGTCTTCGCTCAGCAAGATGCTGCCTCCCACTCCCAGCAATCCGTCCAGCCCTAACACGGGCAACAACGTCAGCAAGAACTGAGAACCGACATCACCGCGGGTAGAGCTTTTGGTGTATTCAATCGGATCGAAAAAGAAACGAGCCTCCGGTTTCAAGTCCTTGGATCCCCGGCAGCGATTCAAGATCGTGATGAACTTTCGGTTTTGCGAAAGCGGTCGAATCTTTTCAACCGTTCGTCCCATCCACCGGTCGATCAAGTGATCAAGTTCTTCTTCGGAGGTCGAGCCGACAAACAGGCCGTCCTTGCGAAAGTACTTGAATTTGTCACCGTTGCTGTTAGAAAACGTTTCGATCTCAAAGCCATCATCATTCTCTGCAACGGACGCCCCGCCACCTCGTTCCTCGACCAGTCCTTGTCGGAACCGCGTGAGAATTTGGTCCGGCGTTTCCGATTCTGGATCGGTTTGCACGATGACAATGTACTCCGGACTTTTCCGGCGCGGAGCCACAATCGCGAAAGTAATCTCGCCTTGGGGAAGATTGATGAGCCCTTCCAGCCCAACGCTCAGATTTTCCTCAAGATCCTTTGAAAAATAAGTATCCTGAACTTCATCGCGGATATTTCCAAAGATTGGAGCAATTCTTTCGTCATCAAGCAATCGTCCGAGGGACGCTTGTCGGAACTTCTCGGCAAAATCCCGCCAGTTGTCGATCTGGACAAACACGACAGTGGTTTCGGGCAGCAGGTCGTCCGTACTGGGGCGATCCTGGGCAACCGCACTCATTCCGAAGAGCGCCGATGAGATTGCGATCACCCATGCAAGTTTCAGGAAGGATCTAAGTGAGCCGAAGGACGGACAGGAACAACAACCTAAAGAAACTGGAAGCATGGGACTGGCCTGTGTTTACGCGATTGAGAATCGATATTCGGATTGCAATGATGCAAGAAGATTCTGGCGTAAAAATCAGCGTACAGGAAGCTGGTTCAGGAAGTTTTTTCTCAGGCAAGTCAGCACCGTTTAGCCGCAAGCCGTCGGGGGTTGCCGCAAAAACAATCCGCCCTCTCGAAATCAGTTAATCGGCAACCCCCAAAGGCGCGTGGCATTGCCGGTGTTCTAATGGCCGGGATATTCGTCGCAGACACTGCACCCTACCGACGCGCCTGCGCCGACCACTTCTCGAACTTCGAGCTTCAATCAATGGGTAATCGGTTTCTTACTGCGAGTGCAAACGATTGTTGGTCGACTTCGGCTTGCGGCTAAACACCCTGCCGACGCGCCTGCGCCGACCACCACTCGAACTTCGAGCTTCAATCAATGGGTAATCGGTTTCTTACCGTGACTGCAAACGATTGGCGGTCGGTTTCGGCTTGCGGCTAAACACAATACCGCTGTGAACCGCTAGTCGTTCGATGGTTTAACGGGAACGAGCTTGGATTCGGTCTTGCAGGTCAGCTCCTGCGTGACATCATCCTTCGTATAGAATTTCGAATCGGGCCCCGCACTGCGGATGATTGCTTTGTCGTGCTCCTGTTCGAAACGAAGCGCAACGCCCCATGGATCGACGTACTTGATCACCAACATATTGGCGTCGATGTCGTTGGGGAACTCGCCCTCGTTGTCGGCTTGGTATTCCTGCAATTCAGCAGTAGCCAGTGCAACAAGCTTGGTGGTTTCGTCGACTTGCTTTTTGACGACGACGGCTCGTTCCTTGGCGGAGCGGCGGGCCTGATGGTCCTGATGGGAATGGTAAGCCCCCATCGCGATCAGCGATGCGATCCCGGTGCCGAGCAGCGAAACCAATGTTCCCACCATCGCCATCCGTTTGCCCGGACGGCGAAGTCCGATCAGACTGACGACCAGCGAAATCGGCGACAGAATCCCTGCCGAAAATAAACTGGCCAACGACATCCACATGCCATTGAAGCCCCACCAGTTGAATTTTCTGCGCGGGCGGGGAGGGTGGATGTCAAAGCCGATATAGATTGGGCCCGGCAGTTGCTGCTGGCCGGGGTTTCGCTGATTGAAGGGGACGTGAAATGCCATGACCCATAGCCTCCGTAGTTTTTTGGTTCAATGGGAGCCTATTCGCTGTGAAATCGCGAAGATTGGCAGAATTTTGAGAATTTTCTCGAAATGGGTACAATGAACTAAAAGGCAAAAGGCAATCGAAATGATCGAGTTTACAATTACAGGCGAAGAACTTTGGGCAAGAATGGAGCGTGCCGTGGAAAAGGTCAATGAGCGTCTGAGAAAAACAATCGGTATTCTGGAAGCGGCCAAAGTGCCGTATGCCGTCATCGGTGGCCACGCAGTACGGGCCTGGGTCGCCCAGGTCGATGAAGCGGCTTTGCGGACTACGCGAGATGTTGACATTCTTGTTCGTCGTGAGGATTTGCCAGACATGATTTCGGCGATGACTTCAGCCGGTTTCCATCACCGACAGACAGCGGGGCTGGACATGTTCGTGGAGCATCCTGATGCCTCGGCAAGAGATGCAGTACATGTCTTGATCTGCGGCCAGGTGGAACGGGACGGCGAACCCAATCCCGATATCGAACCAATCGCCCGAGCCAACGACTTTCAAACCGTCCCGCTTGAAATACTGGTGCGGATGAAGCTCAATGCAAATCGACGAAAGGATCAGGTTCATTTGCTCGACATGATTTCACTTGGCATGATCGATGAAACATGGCTTGATCGATATCCCGAAACGCTGCGATTGCGATTGAAGGAATTGCTGGATGATCCGGATGGTTAGAACATTCGTAACCGTTCACTGAAAACCAGCATCGTTTAACCGCTGCAAACACTTCCACAGCATTCGCGGATGATGGAAGAAACTTTTCCAGAGGTTGCCTTTGAGCGTTGTCGAGATTCGTCCATCGCGATGCAGGTAGCCAAACCACTCGCCATGAACGGGATCGGAGAAATGACGAAAGCTCCAGTCGTGAACCAGTGAGTGCCAATGCGCGAATTGCTCCTGTCCCGTCAATTGGTAGGCCATCAGTGTCGCAATGATCGCTTCGTCGTGCGGCCACCAGAATTTCATATCGTGCCAGTATTCCTGGACCGGATGACCGTAGACATCACGAAAATAGAACAGGCCGCCGTATTCCTGATCCCAGCCCCGCTCCCAACTGTAGGTCAACATTTTGCAACCCAGATCAATGAGTGCTGAATCGTTTCGGTATTCTCCTTCTTCCAGCACAAACCAGGCCGCTTCGATGGCGTGCCCCGGATTGATCGTTCGTCCGTCAAAGTGATCCAGTATTTCTCCATTCTCGCCGACCGTCTCGAGTACCACACGCAAGTCATCGCGGACGAACCATCGGACGACTTCCTCCAGGCAGCGATCGATCCAAGACCCAAACACCGGATCATCGCCGATGTCCGCACGGAGCGTCTGAGCGGTCACGATAGCAATCATCCGCGGTCCAAGCCCGATCATCGGCCGCGTGTTCGTGAACTTGGGCGGTGCCGATCCGCCGGTGAAATTCCAGGAAACGAAATGATTGAACAGCTCCTTCGCCCGTTCGGACCAGATGGATTCGCCCGTCGCGCGGGCCATCGCGGCACAGGCAATTGCGGCAAAGGACTCGCTGTACGCATAACGCCGCTTTCGGATCGGCTCGCCCTCGCGCGTCAGATGAAAAAACATCCTGCCATCGGTGTCAAACGCATGTTGAAATAGAAACTCGACGCCGCTGCGCCCCCATTGCAGCCACTCCGGTCGCGGTTCACAGGTATTGAACAAGGTCAGCAGCATCCAGGCCATTCGGCCTTGGGCCCAAACCGACTTGTCACTGTCCACGCAATTTCCGGCGGCGTCGAAGCAATGAAAATAGCCGCCATATTGTTCATCGAGGGCGCGAGGAAACCAGAACGGGAGCACATCCTGGAACAGCGTATTGCGATAGAACTCCTCCAACGCCACTTGCCCCGATCGACTCAGCAGACTCATTTGGAAATCCAGTCAAAAAATCCAAGGTCATCCAATTCGGTACGCAGTTGTTTCTGGTTGTCCTCGGTGAGGTTCATCAAAGGCAGTCGGGCCGGTCCGAGCGGAACCCCCAGCAACCCCATCACAAACTTGGCGGCTGGCAGATAGCCATATTTGGCCAACAAGTTAATCGAATCGACGGCTCGCTGCTGTTCGATCGCCGCCGTTTCCATTTCGCCGCGTTCGAAAGCGGACATCAATCGATAATAGATCTCGGCGGCGAAATTGTAGCTGCTGCCAACGGCCCCTCGAACGCCACGGGTCAACGCGTCGAGAAACAACTCGTCGACCCCCCACAGTATATCCCATCGACCATTCTGTAACTGCAAACATTGCTGCAGTGAATCCAGATCATCATGCGTGAACTTGATGCCCACCAGATTCGGAATGCGCTCCTCCGCCAACTCCAGGAACTGAGACATTGGGAATCGAACCGAAGTCAGTGCCGGAATATCATAGAAATAAAATGGAGTGGCGGGCGATTCTGCGGCGATCCAGGCCATCGATTCGACCAGTGCCGCGACGCTGGCGGGTTTGAAGTAACTGGGCGATAGTGCTGCGATGGCCATCGCACCTCGCTCAGCCGCATGTTGAGCCAGTTCTCTTGCGTCGGTCAGGCAATTGCCTCCGACATGCACGATCACCTGGAGCGGCATTCCGTCAGTGACTTCCAGCCAGCGCTGAGCGATGGCCTTTCGCTCCAGCAAGCTCAGGGAATGGCTTTCTCCGGTACTTCCGCAAATGAACGCGACCTGGATTCCATGGTGGATCAGATGGGCGGCCTGTTTTTCGATGGCATCGAGAAATACATCACCGGATGCGTCAAACGGCGAATGCGCCGCCGCAATCAATCCGGTAATGCCCGGATAACTCAAAGGTTCCAAAACGTTCGACTCAGATTTGTTTTTCATTGGATGCAAGTGAATGGACTGTCAGACCATGATGATGGGCCGTCCCTGGTAAACCTAGGCTCGCCAGGTAGCCGACGAGAACGCAAGACACAACGCCCACCACGCTGTACCACCAGAAAACGGCATTCATCATAAATAATAGCACGACCAGTACCATACTGGCGACCGCCCCCACCAAGGCTCCGGTGGCATGCGTCTTCCTGGAGAAAATTCCCAGAACAAACAGCCCGGAAACCGAACTCCCGAACAGCCCCAGGACCGCGATAAATATCTCCCACAGTGAACGAATATTCTCGATACGAGCCAGCGCAACGGCCAGTCCAACGCCAATCACGCCTACCACCAACACGACCCAACGCGCCAGCCGAAGCGCTGTTTCATCGCTCGTCGAAGGAATGAGCCGTCGGTGAAAGTCCGTGATGTAGGCCGCTGCAAAGCTGTTCAGGCTGCTGGAAACGGTGGACTGCGACGCAGCAAAAATCGCCGCAACCACCAGTCCAACCACGCCAACCGGCAACTCCATGACGATGAAGTAGGGAAAAATACTATCGTTGGAGATGGAAGGATGTAACTTTTCGGGACGATTCAAATAGAAAACGAAAATGGCCGTTCCTATCGCAAAGAAAAGTGCCTGAGCCAGAGGAGCCATAAACGCGTTGGTCCAGATCGCCCGTCCGGCATCTCGTTCGCTGGCGGTGGTCAGGTAACGCTGAACAACGTCCTGGCTGGCCGTGTACGAAAACAAATTCGAGAACAGACTGCCGAGCATGATGATCCATCCCGTCGTGACCATCACATTGGTTGACAAGTCCCAGTTCACCGACTCGAAAAAGCGACCGTGTGCCTGAGCGGTAGAGACAATCTCGGCAGCGCCACCCGGTATGTTTAGAACCAGTGTCGTCAAAGCCCAGATAGCTCCTCCCAGCAGAATCACCGTCTGAGCGACATCGGTCCAGATTACCGCCTTCATTCCACCGAACATGGTGTAAAACACGCAGACGATTCCGACCAGGACAATCGAAACGAAGATGTTGACTCCGGCCACAGTCGACAGGGCCAACGAAGGGAGAAACAACACGACCGCGATTCGCCCCAATTGAAACAACATGAACTGAAAGCTGGCGAACAAGCGGACCGCCAGATTGAAACGTCGTTCGAGGTATTCGTAGGCCGACGTGACGTCCAGCCTTCGAAAGAAAGGAACGTAATACAGAATGACGATGGGCGTCAGCAGGACATAGACGCTGCCCAGAAACAGATTCCAGCCTGTGCTGTAGCCTTGGGCCGGGATGGACAGGAACGTGATACTGCTGAGCATCGTTGCAAAAATACTCAGGCCAGCCGCCCACCAGGGGATTTCCTGATCCGCTCGAAAAAATTGTTTGGTATTATTGTTTGACCCTGTGAAGGACAAACCCACCGCAAAGATCAACAGCAGGTAACCGATCAGCACGCCATAATTCACCAAGCCAAAATTGGGCTGGTGGGGAAGGATTTCCCATTCCAATACTTCTGCCGAACGAACTCCGGGTCTCACTTCGCCGCTTGGAATGACATACCGCCCGTTCCACGGAACAAATCCGGTGGTGACTCGCGGCGTGTCAATCGCTCCCACCTCCGCCCAGGTATCGGTAACCGCATGATAGGCCAGGAGTCGATTCGAAAATCCCGGATGTTCGGCGACCGGTTGAAAACCGGCCCGGCTTCCGTCATCCCCCCCGGCCACCAGAAAATGGCTGAAACCAATCGACGGGCAAGGAGCAGGGCTGGCCATCAGCGGCGCCGGCAGATCGGCGATGGGACTCCAGCCGCGCTCCGCGTTCCAGCGCCAGCCATCGTTGAGGTACTTTCGACGCGGGGCGGCATTCCCTTCTGTATCTTCTGGCAGAACGATCGCAGCGCCGCCGAAAACATAAAATGAATCGCCCAGGGATGCCGCCTGCGGCAGGATTCTGGCTTCGCCTGGAAAGCCGTCCATTTCCCGCCAAGCGGCTTGCTTCCATCGGTCTTTTTCGAGGGTCGGTTCGAGGATAAAAAATCTCGATGAAGCCGATTGTTCTCCCGGTTCAGAATTCCCTCCGCCCAGTACCACCGAGTTGCCAACGAGCGCACCGGCCATGTTGGCCAGCGGGATCGGAAGGGATGCCAACTCGACGATGCGAATGGAATCCTTGTCCCGTTGCAGCAGAAAAACATCCGCATAGTGCTGCTGCGGATCGGATCCGCCGATGCACAGCAAGCCTTCCGGAACCGTGATCGAAACACCGTATCCCAGCGGGCGGGGAAGTTCACCGACTCTTTTCCATTCTCCGGTGGGCGACTCCAGCAGGTAGATGTCAGAATGCCAGACTTTTGATCCGCCATCCCATGGCATTTGATCGGGGAAATTCGCGCCTCCGGCAACGACCAGGCCGTTGTCGATCAAACCGCAAAAGGGGCCTGCCACACCGACTGAATTGGGCAAATCGGCAAGCTGCCGAACTGAAAATTGGGTACTGGATGTTTGAGAAGTCTGAGCGGCAGCGGGCAGTGTCGAGATCGCTACGAGAGAGAGACAAGACCAGATGAACGCATCGAGTGTGGTAAGAGTAAAACGCACCTTGGACTTCCTATCTATCGTCTATGGGCTAAAATGCCTATTGGGAGCCAGTGATATTAAATTCGAGGACGGGCGCTGATTTGTCGATCGTGATGTCGCTTGAGTATTCCTCAAACAACAAATTACCAAATGGGGTTAACGCTTCCAACACTCCCTGCCCATCTCCTCCTGTAATCCGGGCAATACAAGCTCCGATGCTTGCAGGCTTACCCCCCAGCTTCGTGTCGAATTGTCCGTCCTTAATATGCGCGTATCCTTGAGGTCCGCTGGCTCCCTTTCTCGGATCCGGTTCAAATATGACCAGCCCCAATACAAGCGGTTGGCCTTGAAAACGCACTTTGCCCGATACATGAACTGCATTGTCCGGGATCGGAGCCGGGCGATTCCGGGAATACGTGGTCGCAGCCGCCAAGACTGCCAAAGCGGCCATCGCGACCAACAATATCTTAAAACTTGATGATTGAGTTCTAGTTGGACTCATAGTTCTAAAACAACGATTAAAAGGAATGAAAAACAATAAAGTCTCTGGACTTGCTGCTTCGATCGGATCCTTGATTGAATTGGGTTGGGTGGTCAGAAATCAATGTTGACCTCGCCACCGTTACGGCTGGAAAGCGATCTCAAGACGCTTAGATCAATCGACTTGACGACATGGGCCACGGAAGCGTCGGTTCGGGCAAACATACACACTCCGGGATGCATACTGTCAAAGCTGATATCGTTGAAGATTCCGTTGTAGGGAGTGCCGATTGCGTTCTGAACATTTCGGCAAGCGGCCATTCCATTCTGAAAGGCACCCGCCCATCCCATGCCTCGTGTCCAGTCGGAGCCGTCACTGGCAAAAAGCTCGCCATTCCACCAGAGGACGACTTCACCGATCATGATGGTGTTGGATGTGCCATCGTAAAAATCTCTCATTCTGATGTTCATATCTCTGGAAAAAGTTCCCTGCATGGCAAATCCGCCCTGACCTGCGGGTGTAGTTTGAACCTCGTATGGCTGCCCTGAAACAGGATGAATTCCCTTAGGGCCTGCGACTCCATGGTAGTCGGATGTATACGTTTGACGACCATCCTGAAGGGTACTACTGCCGTTGGCCGCCAACCGAAGAGGCATGCTGGGACAATTGAAAGTTGAAATCGGGTTGAGCGCATGAACCAACTTGTTCGGCCCCTCCTTGTTGGGCCCCGCGTTCCAGTCGCCAGGGCCAAAATTAAATAGACCATACAAGTTCGGCTGCTCAATCTGGGGAAGGATGTAGACACGCCAGCAAAGTCCGTTGAGCGTGTTCGCTCCAACGGGGAATTTGGAAAAGCTGCCTTCGTAGTTGTGAATCCCGATCGCCAACTGCCGAAGGTTGTTGCTACAAGTCGTCCGACGTGCCGCCTCGCGCACTTGCTGCACCGCAGGCAACAGCATCGCGATCAGGATTCCAATAATGGCGATCACCACCAAAAGTTCAACCAGCGTAAAGCCGGCATTGACTCGTGTTCCTGGGACTACAGAAGTTGGCGATACGGGTTTCGCATGCATGTTACACCTCTATGATGGATTGTTAATGACATTGCGAAGCGAACGGGATATTTCGCAACACAACGTGATCGATCATAATCGATCACAGCAAGATGCGTCAATGCACTAGTTCTAAATTTTGGCATTAAACTGGCTCAAGGTCGGATTCTCCGCCGATAAGGGGCCGTCTCGCCAGAAAGGACTGAGCGCCCCTTAACGGTTTGGCTCGGTGACCCAATCCAGGGGGAATTTCGCAAACGTCATCGTTTCGACACTTCCCGTTTCCCCACATTCGTAAAAGATTCCAACATCACCATCGGGCAAAATAGCCAAGCAAGAATAAGCCGACTGGCGTATATCTAATGTCTTTCCATCGCTCCACGTCTTGCCACTGTCGGCACTGTACCGGATCGTCATGCGCTCGCGTTTGGTCGAGTTGTTATTGGACAGCAGAACCAGCCCGGATGGGTGAACCGTCAATCCGGCCATACAGGTCGGGTCTTTCACCATCGTACAGGTATCGACCCACTCGCCGTTTTCAAGTTGATCGTTCCATTTCCACCAGGACCACAGGCGCTCCTTGATTCCTGATTCGTTGCGCATGGTCATAAGCAAAGACCCGTCTTCCAACTGAACGATTTGGGATTCGCTGGTCGGTGGCGCGCCGGGGATGGCGGCAGGACTGATCTGCCAGGTTTCGCCGTGATCCCGGCTGAAGATAAAACAGCTCGACGGCTTGCGTTCTGCGTTCTGGAATTGGGCTGGAAAAACCAGGGTGTTGTCTTGAAGCTGGATACCTGCGCCGGGGCCTTGAAAACAAAGCGTCCATGGTTCCTGTTTGACTTGTCGGGTAATCGAACGCGGTTTTTCCCAGGTCAATCCGTCATCCGTACTGCGAGCAATTACCAATTGCCCCGTTTCGGTCGGTTCAAAGCCAGGTTTTGAATGGTGCCAGGCGTTATTTCCAAATGACCAGAGTGCGGCAAGGAAGATATGTCCCGTTACGTTATCGACCAGGATGGCAGCGTCCCCGACTCCGTTGCCTTGTGAATCGGGTTCGTTGTGATCATAGTCCATCGCGACAATCATTTCCCCCCAGGTATCGCCGTTATCGGTGCTTCGCATCACTCCGACATCGATATTCCCTGGCAGGTCGCCTGAGCCATTCCAGCGTATATCAAAACAGGCAATCAAAGTGCCTTTCGGAGTCACAGCCAATCCCGGAATCCGGTAGCTTTTAGAGTTGTCATCTCCTTCTCGACGGACGACGACACGCTTGATTCGAGGGTCTTTCCACTCGGCATCACCGCCGCTTTCACTCGATGGGTCCTGGCTGAATGAGCAAGGGGCAAAGCACGCGATCACCAGCGTCGATACCATACACGGAAAAACAGACCATCGATTTTTCATTGCTACCTCGGTACAAAATGGGTTTCGTGTTGATGGGAAAGGGAGTTTTAAGGCGACCGGCAGGTAAAAGCTTACCCAAGCAGTATTGTGTTTCCCAGACGCTGAGTT
>CAYPXY010000058.1:0-18430 GCA_964414815.1 uncultured Pirellulaceae bacterium
ATTCGATCCGAGGAAAACGTAAGCGATGTGGATGGTGTGAGAGAACATTTCATCGTTTACTACAAGCTTTTTAGGGCTCCCTTGTGCGATTGCCCTGCTCCAATAGCCACGCAGCACTTGCGTCGTTTTTTGGCAAATTGTTCTGTTGCCGCTTGAGTCACTTTCGTGTTTCTAAGAGCAACGAACAGCAGTTGCTTGATTTCCATAAGTGACTCGAAGCAATCATCACGCAATTTACATCCGTTAAGCTCAAGTCCCACAAGTTTTTTTAGCCGCGCCAATTCTTTAATACCTTTAGGGCCAAGCTTTGTGTACTCAGCGTTAAGGCGTCCAAGCTTGGGAAAGGCCTCTACAAGTTTGCCAATCATTGCATCAGAGAGACTAGTCCTCCAAAGATTCAAGTCTCGCAGCTCTTTGCTTATCTTCGAGTCGAAGAGAGCGCTAAGCGGAAAATTGATTTCCAGAAGTGTCAGATGACGAAGACAAGTAAGTTGTCCAAGTTCATGCAGGATGCCTTTCGAAAGGCGGCTCGCGTTTCCAACAGACAATGCCCTCAGTTTCTGACAATGCTTTATACAAATTTCAAGCATTGCATCAGTCACCGCAAACTCATCTAAAAACTGCAATGTGACTACATCTCGCAAATCCCCCAATGATTCAAACGTCTCGTTGCGAACTTTGGCAGTTTCATCAACGTAAATTGTCCACTCACCAGGGTCCAACGATACAATACCAATCCCTTGCTTGTCCAAGCTCTTTATGATGGCTTTTTGTGATTTACTATTCACCATTATTTCACTCTAAAGTCATGTGGTATCTAGTCGTCCTCCCCAGCCCTTGACCGACATTTCGTCCCTAACGGGACGGGCGTTTGTGTTGGTCGTCGTTGGCTACCAACATTTTGTCCCTAACGGGACAGGCTCATCAAAACCTAATGGGACGGACTTATCAAAATCTAACGGAACAAACTCATCAAAACCTAACGGGACGAACTCATCAAAAAACTCACAGCCTCTACGGTACTCAATTGGTTTCATTTCTCAAGCATCGAATCAATCGAAGGCGGGTTTTAGGAATTGTCCTGAAATAACTTCCGTATTTCATCATAACCCGAAGCGTAAGCGAGGGACCACTCCGGCCTGGTGATGCCGTCCCTCGCTTACGCTTCGGGTTATGATAGACCTTGATAAAACCGGGAAGTTATTTCGGGACAATTCCTTAGGCGAGCAACAGGTAAAAGTTTGCAGCTCGTGAACGGTTACGTTTTATCCGCGCTACTCCGCAATCGCCTTCAGGACCGCCCCCAAATGGCGGTGAATGGATTGGGGGCCGACCACGATCAGGCTTTGGCTTTCCCGATCAAAGTAGATTTGCGTCATCGAACGGTCGATCTCGCTGCCCAGAACATTTCGCAATAAGGCATGAAGTTGGTCGATATTGACTTTTCGGTCGAGTACGGCGTTGAGCGAGTAAACCTCCAGCTCACGTTGTCGATGGGCCGCTTCAAATGTGGTCAACAGAAGGGTTTCCGGATCGATCACCACGTAGGTGATTTCCAGTGCCTGCGCCAGTTCGTTCAGTAAATCGCCCAGCGTTTCCCCAATAAGCGTTCCTGGGATGCTGGTCTGCGGTGTCAGTCCTTCCTGAATCAGGCTTTCCCAATCGGCCAGTACCGTAACGCCGGTATTTGCAGAAAGACCGGTCATCAACTCGAGCAGCGGTTCAGAAAATCGATGCTCAATGCCTGACGGAAGTTTGAGTTTGTCTTCGAGCATGCGAAAACGTGGTTTCAATGCTTCGTTCGCAGAGAGTTCCTCTGGATTGCCAGCCAATGCCACAGCGGCATTGTACTTGCGAATGAGCGAACCGATTTCGTGATGAACGGTGGGTGTGTTGCTGACGACGAGCTGCCGGTCCGAGGCGGACTGCCGGCCCGTGGCGGACTGCCGGTCCGGGGCGGATTGCCCGTCCATGACGGAAATACGTGCCGGATCACCTGTCTCTCCGGACCATGAAGCAGGAGCAATCATGGTCTGAATCAATATGGGCCAATCGAGCTTTGCAGGATCTTCAGCGGGAGTTTCATTGGCCCCCGCTTCATCGGCGCCTGCTTCATTGGCGCCTGCTTCATTGGCGCCCGTTTCGCTACCGGGCAAAACACTCGGCTCCTTTGAATCAACCGCTGGCAGCTCGTAAACGACTTCCGTCAGCTCGCTCTGATTGCCCGCCGAGACAAGGATCCCCAGATCGGTTGTCGTAGAACTCAACGAGGCGGAGGCGAGCAGTTGGTCGATGGCCGCTCCCCAAGTGGTTGCCGTGGCCTCAATGCTTACCAGCGGATTGGGATTGGAATGAATGGCTTCAAGAGCACGAACATCGATCGTGAAGGGAATTCCGGTGATTGCAATCAGGTCGTTGAGAACGATGGATAATTTCATTTGATCGTATTGAATACTGTCGCAAGAAGCGGCAAGCTGCCTCGCTGTATCGAGCTTGAAATCACTGGTACGATCAATACGATACTTGGGAACCCCTACCCGCTGGTTCATTCGATCGCTGGCAACAATCGCCTTCAGTTTTGAGATGGAAAGAGGTGAGCTTTCTATAAATTGTGACAGGCGATCGAGCGAAGTTACCGAGTTTGCCAGTTCTTTCTCATCGAGGCTGGAAGCCCCGTTGGAAGCATCTGGAAAGTTAGGCAGATTCGGGGATTCGGGGTTCGGGGATTCGGGGTTCGGGGTTCGGGATTCGGGATTCGGGATTCGGGGGGCAGGGGTGTCGAGATTCGTATTGGGAGCGTCAGGGTTGGCTTCTTGTTCAGTGTTGGGCAGGTCATTGATCTCCGAATCGGCGTCGTGTCTATCTGGCGACGTGGCATCCCCGTTGGTTGCGGAATGATCGGCAGTTTCATTGCTTGCCATCCCATCGTTAGAATTTAGTGGCTCGGCTTGCAACGGATTTAACCATGTGTCTTCCGATTCTTGATTGCCTGATGCTTGATCGTTCAGTACCGGTTCGTCTTGCTCGCCATCGTTAGGCTGTATGGCCTGCCTATCTGGATCGGGCTGGTCTTGACGGACGCCGGCTGAATGCTGCTGAGCCAGATTGCGTCGTTCGCGGTCGCCACTGAATAGCGAAAATGCAATCGCGGCCAGCACCGCAATCACGCCGATGGATGCGGCCAACAACATCAGCATCTGCTTTCGCTTCCGTGTCGTTGCATCCATCCACTCGGTGGGGGCAGGCGGCGCGATGGAATCGGCTTGACCGTGCCCATGAGCGTTCTTCAGAGCCGAAGCTGTAGATTGAGAGCCGCCCGCCGTACGAACTGACGCCGACGCCGCTGCACTGGGGGATTTCGAATCGGTGCCGCGAACAGGCGGTCCTTGACCTGCAAACCGTTGCCCGGCAGACTTCTGCGGCGGGCGATTCGGCGACTCACGAGCGGCCACGTTTGACTTCGGCTCAGTACCTCTTTCTTCAGCGGCTTTGAGCAGTGCCTCAATTTCGTTGTAGTCACCCGAACTGAGCTTGGTTTTGATGACAGGAACAGAATCCGGGCTGGATAGAACTTGATCGGTGTCTTTCAGGTCCTGAGGAAGCTGAGCCGCAGGAGCCAAACTGGCTTCGTTCGCTGACTGGGCAGTCCCTCTGGGCGCAACAATCTTGAGCATCGTGCCACATTGAGGACACGCCAGCATTTTGCCGACCAATGAGGTCTTATTGACTCTCAATCGCGTCGCGCATGATTCGCAGGTAATGGAAAATCCGGCCAAGGTTGGTGTTTGTCAGTTGTCAGTTGTCAGTTATCAGTTATCAGTTATCAGTTGTCAGTTGTCAGTTGTCAGTTGTCAGTTGTCAGTTGTCAGTTGTTGGGCGTGGGCAATACGCCATGGTACTTTTTGTTGCGGGCCTTTCAAAAGACAGACGAGGACTCTATCCCATGGTTTCTTTGTTAATGGCCACTCCTATCTACAATTCTATTCCGTTTGGAACTCCAAAGGTAGCTCATATTGGTTCGCTTCGGCGGCATTTCGCGTGGTTATCAAAAGGATTGGCTGGCCGGGCGCTTCAGGATCATCGGCAATCGCCCAGACCAACTTGCATCTTGGGTCGGCTGGACCAGAAATATCTTTGGCAGGATTGGCAGAAACCATAATCGACGTCAAAATCTCGCCAAGCGTCACTTGCATAAAATTCAGCTCGCTCGGTCGCTGATTCTGAGTAATTCCCTCGGCCTGAAGGTGCGTGCCCATCAACCGAATCTTGAACGGAAAGGGCAGTGCTGGAAAATCATCCCGGATCTCGTTCTCCAAATCCGCCATCAATAAATTTAGATCCGGTGGATTTGCAATGTTCAAGTCCCGTTTTGTCTTGAGCAGTTCCGCAAGGGTTTGAGGAGTTGGTTGGGAGGTCGTCTGCACCGCCAGTTTCGATTCCGCCCCCGCGCCGTCTGCAAAGGAAATCGATAGTTCTGCCGCAGCGATCAAGTTGTGAGCGGCCATGGGCGGAAGCCAGACGTTGGCCACAATCTCTCCGTGCTCGACTCCCCAGCGAAGATTGCGAAACAGGTCGACCAACATGAGTCCGAACTTCGACCGAATGGGTTCCCAATAGGGACTGCTCGGAATCGAAGCCACCCATCCTGTCGTCCGGTTGCGGACATCTCGGAACAAGTTTTCCAAACGCTCCTTCAGTTCATTGGCTCTACTGTCTACGGCTCGTAAAAAGCGCAACTCGAGATACGTTCCCTGATCGAGATGCAGGCTCACCAAACCTGCCTGAACCTGATCGGGCAGCAATCCAGCGAGTTCGCGGTTGACCCCACTCAGGCGATCGGCCATCAGCGTCTGCCCCTCGTCATTGAATAGCGCCGGACTAAGATACAGCAAATTAAAATGCCGCGTGCAATCCGTTTGTCGGGCGATTTCGGCGATTCCTCCTGTCACTTCGGTTCCCGCCGAATCGTCTGCTATTTCCGCGATCAGTTGAGTTGGCCCTGCGGCAAACCGCCGAACCGAATCGATGTTTTCGTTGGATTCGTTGATCACGAGCCAAGCCCGATCAGGGCGCTCGGATGACACCCAATAAACATTCCCACCCGGTGTTGCCGCTGGCTGCAAATTTCCCCATGAACGCTTCAGTACTTCGGCATCAGTTTCCTTGGCAAGCCGGCACAGTACAAACCACTCGTACTCGCGCTGATCGCTGCTATGAAGCGACACGGTCAACGCTTCGATCTCGCCGAGTCGAACGCCATTTTCGGATTGCCAGCGTTCCAGCATCGAACCCAATTCAGGCCCGAGACTCCGTAGCAATCGTTCTCCCTCATCTTGCGCCAGCAGTGCTCGCGGCCGGACAACCATCAAAATTTTCGGCAGCGCCGGAATTCCAACCAGCTCCAGTGACGGTCCAAGCGTCGGTGATTCCCACAAATGGGTTCGATCATCCGCGATGATCTGCTGGGAAATCACGGGTACTCGATCGGCTACTGCGGGTAGGCCTTCTTCCATCGCGGTAGTGACATCCAGCGATTCACTACTGAGTTTCGGATTGGATGCAAGACCGGACTCCTTGCCAGAAAAATCCATCGGCTCGACGGGGGGGCGAGATGTAAGCCAAATGCCGACTCCCAAAACGCTCGCAAACAAGATCAGGCTAATCGCCGCCGTCACCATCGACGAGCGTTTCTTTTCTTTGGAGCCAACGGCCCGTCTGTCGCGATGAGTTGTGTTGGCTTGGATTGCCGACGGCGAACCGACGGCGCCCGTCTCCCTGTCTACTTGCATAGCGGGAAAGGTACTCATCAATGTATCTTCATCACCAGCTCCGGTGGAAGCTTCTTGATGGACAGGGGCGATGTTGAGATCGGGAAACGACTCAATCGAACCGGTTGGAGACGCAGGAGAAGCATGGAACTGAGAAATCGACTTCTTGAACGAAACCAAGGTTGCCGATGGAGTGGGCTTGATCGCGTCGATTCGTCTTCCAGAAAATTTTGTCAGTTGTTCACTGACAGGCGGATCGAACTCTATCCGACCATGAGAATCGGCGGACACCAGCGATTTTAACAGAGCTTGCATTTCTGCTGGAACGTCATACTGATTCAGTAGGCGTTTCTCTTCATCCGTCAAACTTTGCGGTGGTGAAGCGGATGCTCGCTTGCCACAAGCGACTCTCAAGAGGGTATTGCCAAGGCCCCGCCAATCGCTTGCCTTGGTCGGCACCGTGCTGTCACTGCCTCCAGTCGCCGCAAATTCGCCTTCTAAGTTGGCTGAATTCGATGCCGAGGTCGGCTGCAAGTTGATTCGAAATTGGGTCAGTCCAGATTTGGAAATCCAGATCTCGTCTGATGAAACAACGCCCGCGACCAATTCTTGCTGATGCAGGTTCTCGATAGCGGTTGCGACTTGAGAGAAAACCGTGCAAGCATCTTTCCACGGCAATCGCGACTTTGGCGGAATTCTTTCGCGCAGTGTCACTCCTTCAGGACGCTGGTGAACGACGAAACGATATTCCGGCACGGCCACAGATTCATAGGTAGAAGCGAGAGAGGGAGTGTCGATTTGGGCCAGCAGCTCGACGGCCTGTTCGATGGACGCCCAAGTCTCGAATTGGCCCCCCGAATCGTCTTTCCAGAATTCCAGCAAAACCGGATGGCTGGTAGGCCGATGAATAGCTTTGAACTGCCCCGTCAGCGGTGCCGCAGGATACCGATCGGTGATGGTATAGTTTCCAAAATGAAAGGGGCCATCATGTCCCGCGAGCAACAACTGAGCTTGATAGCCGGAAATCAGCTTGTGCTTGATCAAATCGTCGGCCACGTCCTTGGCGGAAGGCGGGGGTTGGAGATGGCTAAACCGCTGGGATTGCTGCTGGATCGCTGCACCCGATAGTAGTTTGCTTGACGCCAACAGGTTCCAGAATTGCGAAGTTTCCACGGTCGGAGATCAGGGGAATGTTTGGTTGTAACCGTTCACGAAAGTTTCTTTCGAGTCGTGATTCACTTGAATTGTACGCGAAAGCGGAGCCGGAACGTAGTATTCATCGGACAATGCTGCTTGGCCAATTCCTGCAATTTCCGTAACCCATTAGCCGAATGGAACGTGGGATAGACCTCCCGGTCTGTCAAGTGCGTTTTCGACAGACCGGGAGGTCTATCCCACAACTGCTGACTCTATCCCACAACGGCTGACTCTATCCCACAACGGCAGATTCTATCCCACAACGACTTCATTTGGCTGAGGAGTCACCAATTTCCCAACATGGCATAGAACCAAATTTGCTTGTTGAGTAGATTAGAGGGTTTGAAAACCTGATTACCGGCAAAGACGGGTATCGATTCTCCCTTACCCCACTCCTTCTACCCCTACGCAGGGCCGGAGGAGGATGGATCGAGCCGGTCCGTTGACGACTGATAACCCACTACTGACTCAACTAATAAATAAAAAAATGAACCAAGTCCTCTCGCCTCCCCGCAAGCACATGAACGCCTTTGAAACGGTGCAGCTTTATTTTGATCGTGCTGCGGACTACCTTGAAATCCCGGAAGCCACTCGCCGCCGACTCAAGATGGCCAAACGTGAGATCACGGTGGAGATCCCTGTTGAGCTCGACGATGGTCGCTTGGAGACCTATGTCGGCTACCGAGTCCAGCATGACAATGCGCGCGGCCCCTTCAAGGGCGGTTTGCGGTATGACCTCGAAGTGGACATCGATGAAGTGCGTGCGTTGGCTTCGCTGATGACATGGAAAACAGCGGTGGTCAACATTCCGTACGGGGGAGCTAAAGGAGGCATCTCCGTTAATCCGCGGACATTGAGTAAACGAGAGAAAGAGCGAATCACCCGCAAGTTCGTCGATCAGATTCACGACATCATGGGGCCGGACAAAGATATTCCGGCGCCCGATATGGGAACGGATTCCGAGACGATGGCATGGATTCGCAATCAGTGGGAAAAATATCATGGCTTCAATCCGGCCTGCATCACGGGCAAACCGGTTGAAGAGTACGGGGCAAAAGGGCGCGAAGAAGCGACCGGGCGTGGGGTCGGTATTTTGTCGTTCAAATTGATGCAGCGATTTGGTCGCAAGCCCAAAGACATTCGTGTCATCATCCAAGGTTTTGGCAACGTCGGTTCCCATGCCGCCAAATACATGTACGAATCGGAATTCAAGATTGTCGGGATCAGCGACCTCAGCGGTGCGTATTATAACTCCGACGGAATCGACATTCCGGCGGCGCTGCGTCATATGATTGAGAACAAGACGCTTGCCGGATTTGAACTGGCCGACAAAATCTCCAACGAAGAACTATTGGCATCCGAATGCGAACTGCTGATTCCCGCAGCACTCGGCGGTGTGATTACGATGGAAAACGTCGACGATATTAAAGCCAAATATATCGTGGAAGGTGCGAACGGCCCGATCGATGCGGATGCGGACGAAGTATTGTTTCAGCGAGATATCGTGGTGCTGCCGGATATTCTTGCCAACGCAGGTGGGGTGACGGTCAGTTATTTCGAATGGGTTCAGAATCGCCAATACTACAGTTGGGACTTGAATCGAGTCCGACAGCAGTTGGATGCCGTTTTGAATGCCAGCTTTGACGATGTCTGGAAAATGGGTAGCGACCGAAGCACGAGCTTGCGAAACGCCGCCTTTATGATTGCGATTGATCGCGTTCGCCGATCGAGCGAGCTGAGCGGAATCTGATTGTGTCGATGAATCGCAGCGAAGTCGTCGCCTACTATCAATCTCAACTCGCGGAACAGCAAACGGCGATTCAGCAATGCCTCCTGAAATGGAAGAGCCTGTCGTATTTGCGCGGCATCTTCTTTCTGCTGTCAGCGGCGTTGTTGATTATGGGGCTGACGTCGTTGGGGGATCGATCCGCTCTCTGGCTCAGTTTGGCGGGCGTTATTTTTATTGGATTTCTGACGGTCGCGTTCATTCACGAAGGAGTCCGATCCACACTGACGGTGGCCAGAATGCTGGCCTCGATGCACCGTGAGTCGCTGGCCCGTTTGGATCGACGCTGGAATGAAATCGAGGTTCCCGCCGTAACGTTTCCGGATCGGTTGAAGGCGGTTTCTGCCGATCTCGATCTGTTCACCGAAAGCTCCATCTACAAGCTGCTGGGAACGGTCCGAACGCCATCGGGTATTGAGACGCTTCGCGACTGGATTATCGAAGGCACATCACCGGACGAAATTGGGCTGCGTCAGCAAGCCGTTGCTGAGCTTAAATCCGAATTCGACTGGCGGCTGAAGTTTGCGATGCGGTGCGAGCAACTGTATAACGCGCGTTCTGGAGCCGGAGGGTTTGTCCAATGGGCCGAAAGCTCAAACTGGCTGGTGAAGCAGAACTGGCTGCTGTGGTTGTCGCGATTGACGGGAATCGTTTCCTTGCTGGCCATTCTCGGCCTGATTTTAGGGCTGATGCCTCTTCAGACGGGCGGGATCGTTTTACTGGTTACCTGCGGAATCAATTTCCTGATGTCCGTGATATTCGCGGGTTCGCTTCATGATATCTTCAATCAGATTTCATCCGAGGCCAACGAGGCATTTCATTTTGTCAATCTTTTTGACAGGATCGCCCGCTATCCGGCTCAGTCGGACAAGCTCAAGTCACTTCAATCCCGATTGAGTGATCCGACTCACGATGCATCGGGAAGCATGCATTCGCTTTCGAAACGAATTGGCTTGGCAAATATGCGGCGGAACGGGATTCTGTTCATTCCGTATCTGATTTTTGAGTTTTTGTTTTTCTGGGATGTCCACTGCCTTGACCTGCTCGAGCGCTGGAAGGCACGGAAGGGAACGTTCGTTCGCGATTGGTTCGCGGCGCTCGGTGAATGGGAGGCCCTATGTTCGCTGGCCAAACTTGCGGGCGACGAGCCCGATTGGACGTTTCCATCGGTCACCACGGCGGAGTCAAATTCGAAGGATGTCATTGAGGCCCGGCAGCTTGCTCATCCGCTGCTGAGCGAGCGGCGCGTGGCTAATGATGTGCAGGTCGGTCCACCGGGTACGGTGCTGTTGGTGACGGGCTCGAATATGTCCGGCAAGAGTACGCTGCTGCGCGCGATTGGATTGAACGCGGTGCTGGCCCAAATGGGGTCCGTGGTATGCGCTCGGTCGATGACGCTCCCCACCGTGCGGGTCGAAACGAGTATGCGAATCGCCGACTCGCTGGCCGACGGAGTTTCGTTCTTTATGGCCGAGCTGAAACGCTTGAAAGAGGTGGTGGATCTGGCCAAGACCGCTCGATCGGATCCATCGAGGACGCTGTTGTTCCTGTTGGATGAGATCCTGCAAGGAACGAATTCTCGCGAGCGTCAGATTGCAGTCAGTCGCGTCGTCCGAAAACTGATCGACGAAAATGCCATCGGTGCGATTTCAACGCATGATCTTGATCTGGCCACCACCGACGAGCTTCGCAATGCGTGTCAGACCGTCCACTTTAGTGAACAATTCTTGGAGCAGGACGGCAAGCGGCAGATGACGTTCGACTATCAAATGAAGCAGGGCATCGCCGAAACAACCAACGCGTTGAAGTTGCTGGAGATGGTCGGATTGGGCGAGTGAGTGATCAGTGTTCAGCCTCCACTTGAAAGGGAAGATTGCCCTCGAGGCCGAGCAGGTGTTTTGCACGAAGTTTTAACAGGTCGCTGCGAGAAAGGACTCCCGATTCGTTGAGGACGGACTCCGGATGGATTCGCATCTGGTTCATAGTTTTCCACGTCCACCCGAGCAGCGAGGAAATGCTCCGGCGACCGTCGAAATCAAGATAGGCCAGCAATGGGCTTCCGCCGCTGAGCATTTTTTCAATTCGCCATGTATAGAGCCGAACGAGATGCTTGAGCGTTGGTATTGGTTTGCGAAGCTTGATGCGATGGATGTCGACTTCGCATTCGCGCAGATCGTTTTGGGCAAGAAATACTCGGTTGTGTTTTGCATCCGGTACGATGTTGGCCAGCAATTGCGTGATGAAGACTGCTTTACCGCATTCTGTGGCGGCAACAGAATAACCGGGCTTGATAAATCCTAACGCTGGAACGGCTGCCGTCATCAGTGATCCGCCAATATGAGCCGCAAATGTTTCAAGTTCCTCCCAAGTGGAAAACCGGTTGTTCCGAATCCACAGATTTGCGCCATCGAGGGCATCCAAAAATAGTTGCTGTGGAATTGGATGCCGCCGAGCTGTATCAACGAGCGCCAAAAAATCCGGAGAATCCGCTTGGCCATTGAAAGCCGCTTCCAGATTGCTATAAACTTCTTTCCATGCATCGAGCGGCAGCCCGGTGTCACTTTTTAAGTCCAGCAGGTCGACAACCGTGATCAGGTAATTCAGCACCGGTATCAGGTCTCGCTTTTGCAAACCGGTAAGATTTCCGATCATCCACGAAAACCCGGAAAAATATTTATTCACTGCTGTGCGGCAGTTTTCATAACTATGTTCCAGCGTGTCGGAATCGATTTCAATGGGGTGGTAAAGGTCCGTCATAACAGATTGCAAGACGTTATCATTTGAAAAGCCCGTTCAGAGCCGTTTTGGGGTGGAATACTGCCGAAAACAGGCTAATGTATTTCGCAGACGTTTGGAAGATGTCGAAAGAGATTGTAATATGAGTGGCGTATTGCCCACGTCTTACTACTGAGTACTGACAAAAATGAGAATTCTACTCGCGAGTCCACGCGGCTTCTGTGCGGGAGTCAATATGGCCATCGAAAGCCTTGATCTGACTCTTCGTGCCTTTGGCCCACCGGTCTATGTTTACCACGAGATCGTCCACAACCGGTACGTCGTCGATTCCTTCAAGACCAAGGGAGCCATCTTTATCGATGACTTGCAAGAGGTCCCTGCCGGATCAGTTTTGCTTTTCTCAGCTCATGGAGTTTCGCCGGAGATTCGGCGTATCGCCAAGGAACGAAATCTCAATGCGATCGATGCCACTTGCCCGCTGGTCACCAAGGTGCATCTGGAAGCCATCAAGTACGCTCGCGAAGGTTATACGATTTTCCTGATCGGGCACGAAGGACATGATGAGGTCATTGGCACGATGGGGGAAGCTCCCGAAGCCATGATTTTGGTCGAGACGCCGGAAGATGTCGATCGTTTGGAAATCCAAAGCGATGCAAAGGTTGCCTATCTGACGCAGACGACCTTATCCGTCGATGATGCGGAACGGATCATTGCCCGGCTCAGGAACAAGTTTTCGAATCTGGTCAATCCACCGAAGGAAGACATTTGCTATGCAACTCAAAACCGTCAGGAAGCGGTCAAGAAGCTGGCCAGCCAAGTCGATCTCTGTCTGGTGCTGGGAAGCCAGAACAGTTCGAACAGCCAGCGATTGCGGGAGCTGGCCGAGTTGACGGGGGTTCCCTCCCACTTGATCGATGGAGCAGCAGACATCGATCCGCAGTGGTTTGCGGGGGTTGAGACTTTATTGATTACTGCCGGGGCCAGTGCGCCCGAAGTCGTGGTCAACGAGTGCATTGAATGGATCCAGGAGCGGTATGACGCCGAAGTCGAACCCGCGATTGTACGTGAAGAGAATGTCAGTTTTCCTTTGCCGAAGGTATTGAGGAAGTTGGAAGTGTAGTTTTAGATGCTACCGACCTCTTGATGACAATTCCCGCACGCGAATATCCTTGAATAATATATCCGTCGTTGGATCATGGCCTTGCAGAATCATTGTGCCCGCCTCAAGCCGACGGCCTTTGCGGGGATTGGGATCAAGCGGGCGTTGATCGGTCCAGTCGGTGACTTGAACCCCGTTGACCCAAACACTGATGTTCGCGCCGCAGGCGATAATCGTTTTTGCAAACCACTTTTCATCATCGGCAACGACTTGGCGAGCATGGGCGCGACGGAAAATACCACCGGTGCCGCAATCGACCGGGCGGGTGCGATCATTCTCATGGAACTGGTTTTGAATCTGGCTTTCGTATCCGTTCATGAACTCGCCGGGAATGCAGCGAAAGAAAACACCTGAGTTCAATCCCGGCGCATTCGTTTTGCATTGCATTGAGAAAACAAAATTGCCGAACGACTCCCTGGTTTCAAGCTGTCCTGGGCCATTGAGCATGCGCAGCGCTCCGTCCGGCGCAGGATGGAACGTGCTATTGCGGGCCTCGTCAGATTTCCAGTTGTTCGCGAGATCATCGAAGCTCAGCACAGGAACATTGAGCGGCCGAATCAATAGCTTGCGAAAGGCAACTGGGCCGGAATTATGTTGCAGGCCGATATAACCTCGCCCCAATGGCCCGCCGGGTTTAGGATCACGATAGTCGCAAGTCAACTGATCGTTGATCCAGACTTGCATACGATCGCCCTCCGCGATCACTCGGACCTGATTCCAGTCCGTCACGTCGAAATCCAGCTCCGTCACGGTCCGCCCGACCAGTGAACCCGTCGGGAAAGGGTTGGCACTTCGGTCAGCGATATTCAGTTCAAAACAATCCACGGCCGGATCCTCAGGGCTGGGGCTGGTCCGCAAAAAGATGCCGCTGTTGGTTTCTGGGGTAGCTTTGAATTCCAGCCGCAACTCGAAGTCATCAAACTGAGCCGAAGTTCGCAGCAGTCCCTGCTCTCCCCGGGTCACCTGAATGGCGCCGTCGACAACTGCCCAGTTCGCTTCGGACATCTTGTGCCAGCCAAAAAGCGACTCGCCATCAAAGAGAGACAGCCAGCCCTGCTGGATTTCGGTTTCCGAAAGTTCGGTTTCTCCGGGTTCGAGGTTCTGAGAAAATGCTGGCGACGCCTGGAAAATAACCGCAAAGCAGCTTGCCAACACCAGCGCCGTTTGCAATAAAAATCGGACTGTGAGAAATACGCGAAACCTGCCGTCTGATCTGAATTTTCCGGTTATTTTTTGCAAATGGTGCATTTTTAATGGGTTGTTTGAGAAAAACTTTTAGTATTACAGAAACTTTGAGGAAAAATTGCCTCGAACCGGCGGAATGAACTGTTCGTCTCGTCGTCAGTTACTAGACTAGGACAATCTGGAAATCAACCAGAATCCACACGCTGCCAAAGCCCGTTTGGATGACTCGTCTGAACTCAAACAATACTCATCTTGAGGGTTTGTTGATTCGTTGTCAAACGATCGGCGTCAATTTAATGAGTTCCTGTTCCCTTGATCTACATCTCGCTTACCGAAACCTGACTCAGTGAATACTTACATTACTCCTTCAAAGCAGAAACAGCAGAGCTTCGTGCTGATGACCGGCGCGACCGGTTTGCTAGGCCAATATCTGCTAAAAGATTTTGCGTTGGCCGGGCAGCCGCTCGCAGTCGTTGTGCGGCCCAGCCGCCGAGTCGATGCAACGGCAAGGATGGAAGAAATTTTGTATCGTTGGGAGAGGGAGTCAAATACATCGATCGCACGTCCTGTTATTCTGGAGGGGGATGTCAGCCGGCCCAATCTTGGGCTGAGCCGTTCGGACATTCGATGGGTTGCCGATCATTGTCGCGCTGTTCTTCATAACGCTGCGATTCTGCAATTCACCGGCTATGGTCAGGGAGAAGAACCGTGGCAAACCAATTTTCATGGAACGCGGCATGCGTTGGAACTTTCGGAACGAACGGGGATCCCCAACTTCCACTACGTTTCCACGGCCTACGTTTGCGGGCAGCGAAAGGGACGGGTGCTGGAAACGGAACTGGATTGCGGTCAGGAATTTCGCAATGCCTATGAACAAAGCAAGTTTGCCGCAGAACAACTGGTGCGTTCTGCCAAACATCTGAATCCACCCACGGTCTATCGTCCGGCGGTCATTGCGGGAGATTCCCAAACGGGATTCACGTCAACCTATCACGGCCTGTTTCTCTACTTGCGGTTGATCGCGACTTTGTTGCCACTGCAAAAGAAAAATTCAAATGGAAAAATCGAGACGCCGATCAAGCTGCCCATGAACGGCAACGAACCCAGGAATTTGGTGCCGGTGGATTGGGTTTCGCACGTTATTACCCACCTCTTTACTAACCCGCTCTCTCACGGTCGAACGTACCACCTTTCGCCGGACTATTGCATCACGGCCCGCGAGTTCATTGAGTATTGCTGCGATTATTTCAATACATGCGGGGTTCAGTTCATTGGCGGGAATGCTGAACGAATCGTGGACAATGATTTTGCGGCGCGATTCTTCGAAAACGCCAGCATTTATCAATCCTACGAAACGACCGATCCTCAATTTGACAAAACCAATCTTCTGAATTTTGCGAGCCAGTTTCCCTGCCCCAAAATCGACAAGGAAATGATCGTTCGTTTCATCGAGTTTGGTCAAACCCATCGCTGGGGCAAAAAGATTCAGACTCCTGTGATTCCTGCCAAGTATGCGTCGCCGCTGGTGGAAGCGAAGGTGTAATGTCGCCCTGTCTTCCTACGCTACTCGATTGATTCTCTCGCACGGGTATCTGGGCGACCTTCCCATGCCTGAGTGGGGCGATATTCTGTCATCCTGATCTGACGTCCTGGACCGATTCGGTACCGAATACCGCGCCACCACACGTTCTTGAGGAAAGTGGCTCGCCAGCAGGCCCAAGGTTGAACCAGTTGAGCCAGAATGACGGCTTGCAACTTTCTGAGGGAAAGCCGGCTCTCGGGTCGGCTCGACAAGCGGTACCGTTGGCCAACGATTCGAGTGTTGGCCCGCTCGATGATCGCTTGCAGGATCAGACTGCTTGCCAGGAATACCACCATAGATACCAGCACCCACGAAGCAATCTTCCAGTCGCTTGTCGCGATCAACAGAATCGCTATCGCCAACGCCCCATAGCTGCCCAGGAAAATCGACAGCGCATGAAGTTGAACCAGCGGCCATCGGCGGTGATAAAGCCGCGTTGTCAGTAATTGCCTGGAAATCCAGGGAATCGCGGAGGCCAATGAAGTGGATTCGGTATTGAGGCAAATTAATTGGGGCACACGATACAGCCGCAGTCCCTTTCGCTCGAGTTCATCCGTGAGCAGGGTGTCTTCGCAGAAGGAATCGCTCCAACGTTCCAGGATGTTCGTTGAATCGAGTGTCGATCGTTTGATGGCAAAACTTCCACCCCAGGCAATATCGTAGATCGCCATCTGAACAACGGCGGCACCGTTCCAGACTTGCCGCAACAGCGATCCCGCCGCTGGATCATCCGGTTGGAACCATCGGTTGCCGGTGGTCGCACCGATTTTCGGATGGCTGAGCGGTCGAGTGAGATCGGCCAGCCATTCGGGATCGGGCATCGTATCGGCGTCCAGAAACGCGATGGTTTCAATGCGTTCTGGAATCGAGCGGATCGCTTTCAAAATCGCGGAACACTTGAGGCTTCGTTGGGCCGGATGCTCATCTAGCACATGCACGATCGGATGGAGATGGGTTTGTTTGAAACGGTCTGCGATTTCAAGCGATGGATCATGGGGGGAATCGACAACGATGTGTAATTCGAATTCTCGGTAGCTTTGACGAGCCAGCCCATTGAGGCAGTCGGGAAGACTCGGATCGGCGCCTCTCAAGCAGAGTACCACCGCGACGCGAGGGGCATTGCCTGGTTCGATCGCTTGTGGTCTGTCGTCGTTGCCTTGGTCTTCGTTTTCTTTCTGTTTCAATCGGCCCGAATTGAGGAATCGGAAGTAGGTGACGACGTACATCGTCTGCATTGCAATGAGCAATCCAGTGTTGACAACGATGATTACGGCAAGACAGGAAAGCATGAAGATATCACCATTCCGCTTTTGTAATTCTGGAACGGATACACTAAGAATGAAGTTTTGAGTCAGCGCTGAATCGCCGAACCACCTTGGGCCAGATGCGTTTGTAGACGCTGGACGGCGGTGGCAACATCGGTTTGGCGATTGTCGATTTGCAGCACGCGGTAGTAGTTTTCTAGCGCCAGTTGAACTTCGCCCTGTCGTTCGCGAACGTGGCCCATCGCCTTGAGTGCCCGAATGTCGTTGCCGTTGATGCGCAGCGCGTCAGCCAGGTAGTCAGCGGCCCGGCGGTGGTCTCCGTATTCCTGGTAGAGCCTTGCCAGCTCGATCGGTGGATCGGTGGAAGCTGGGTATCGCGACTTCCACGAGTTGAGCAGATCAAACGCATATTTTTCCTGCCCCGTTTCAACCAGGAGTGCGGCGAGAGAGCGGTGAGCTTCGACATGTTGATCGTTGAGGGAAATGGCTTGTCGAAACAGTTGTTCTGACTGAGCGACCCACTGGGTGTTACGATTTTGTTTGGCCAGCGCGTAGTAGGTCGCGCCCAGATTGTAGTAGGCGTCGGCATCTCGCGGGTTGGCCTGGACGGCTTTCTGGAAAAGTGCGGCTGCGTTTTGGTACTGTCCGGTATCAAACGCTGCTCGGCCGCTCGAGTTGAGTTGCTGCGCGCGATAGTTGCAACCGGTAAGGATCAGCGCCAGAACACTCAGAAATGCGATGACCGGACGAAACACAAGGAGACGGCGAAGCGCACCTTGATCCACTCCAGTGGGAACCAGGTTTTGAACCAAGTTTCGCTTGGGTGGCCTTCGATTGAGATCAAAGTTTAGGCATAGGTATAAATGACGCTCCATCGCACTCTCACTTTTCGCATGGAGGATGAAGAACCATCCCCGGAATATTCCTGAAATTCGACGCCAAAAAGTAGAAAAAGATTAAAGCTGTGACAATAGCATGGAGTGCTAGCGTGATCCCCTGTTGCTGCCTGTATTCGACATGGGCTTGCCTCGATAGATTCGCAAAATAGAATAAAATGAATCTGAGGAGTTATGAAAATGCAAATTGATCTACCCCAAGACCTTGTCGAGCGAGTCCAGCTTCGAACTGCAGTTGGGCGTGGCATAACCGAAGCCGATGTTATCCGAAAAGCGTTGGATAGTCTTGATTGGCAGGATGAAGAATGCCGTGCTATTCACGAAGGAATTGACGCTTGGCAATCCGGTGACTTTCAGGAACTGGATGCATTTGACTTTGAATTTCGACAACGGAATGGTATTCCGTTATCGCTGCCGCTGTAGGAGGAAGACCTTGGCTGCATCCATTGAAGAGATTTTCGACGAGATGTCAGCCACCGAAAGTTGCAAGGAGATAGGCTGCTTCGGTTAGTACTGGCCAACAGGTATATAGCGGCGGTGTGATTTCGTCAAATTGGGAAGCACATTGGGCATGATAGGTATCGTGTTTGTTGAAATAGGCCACCAACGGGCCAGTATCAATGAGTACCGGTTCGGTGATCACGTTTGCCGAATCCTTCCATATAGCGTCGATTACTGCTTAAATCCTGTGGTGCATCTTCGAGCGAGGCATAGATCCCAAGTCGTTTGCCAAGCTCGTGTGCACTTTCGGCGGAGGTCACACGTGGAATCATTTGTCGCAACCGACCCGAAGAGATTATTTCGTAACTGTTAAGTAATTGCTCTTTCCTGATTTTTGAAATTTTGGCCATACTGT
>CAYPXY010000059.1:0-17189 GCA_964414815.1 uncultured Pirellulaceae bacterium
GAAAGATCGAATGCGGAAAAATTACGACAGGAAGATTTGACGACAGGAAAATTGGGTGGCGGAAAAATATTGGTAGGAAAATGGGGGTAGGAAAATGAGGGTGATGGGGAACACTTATTTTCACTAATCTTCACTAATATTGCTTTTTAGTCTCGATCAATCCGCAACTCGGAACCAACAACTGACAACTGACAACTAAAAAAATGCTTAAACTTCACAACGCCATGTGGCCTGGACTAGTTGGAAAAGGAACCGACGAGGGCCAAGAACCGCCAATTAGTCTGGATCGAATGCTGGAACTGACGGTGGCCGCCGAGGTCAACGGTCAGAAATTTGACGGGATTGACTGCTTTCTGTTTCTGCCGCATACCGACCCGAACGCTTCGGAATCCGAACTGAAACAGATGGCCGATACAGTTGCCGGCAAAGGACTGAATATCGGTTCATTGGTGGCACCGGTGTGGCCGGGTACGGTGGGCGATAGCGCGATGGGGGATGCGGCGGCAACCGGGAAATTTCTCGATGCGGTCCGCAAGGCCTGCGAAATTGCAAGCGTGTTCAACCAGCATGGGGTGCGGAAGTACGGCGTGATTCGTATCGACTCTGCCGAGTTTGGTGTCGATCACTGGCGGCAAGATCCTGCAGGGAACACAAAAAAGATCGCCAACACGTTTCGCGAAGCCGCAAAAATAGCCGCCGACTACGGAGAGCGTCTGGCCGCGGAAGGAGAAATCTGTTGGGCGGGAATGCATTCGTGGCGCGACATGCTGAACTTGCTGGAGGAAGTTGGCATGCCCGAGACGCTGGGCTTTCAAGCTGATCTGGCTCACACCTATTTGTACCTAATGGGGTACAACGCACCGGAGTACGCGTTTTTGCAAGATGGCTATACCGAAGCCGAGTTCTGGCCCGCCTATCAACAAATGGTGGATCAACTCCGGCCCTGGACGATTGATTTCCATGTCGCTCAAAACGACGGCCAGGTTTTTGGCGCCGGCTCACATGACAAAACCGGAAAGCACTGTCGGGCGGACGACCCCAACGGCAAACTGAACATCGTGAAATGTGCAGGCTACTGGCTCGAAGGCGCCCAAGATCGTGGCATCGAACATATTTGTTGGGACGGCTGCATGTTCCCGAATGCCACGCTCGAACAATCCGCTACCTGGAATACGATTCTGGACACAATGATCCGGGTACGCGATGCACAGGGAGAGAGTTAGAGCTTCTTCAGTCTCTCCACGGCTTGTTCCACATTTTCCAGGCTATTGAACGCGCTCAGCCGAAAATAACCTTCGCCGGAGGCCCCGAATCCGCTGCCGGGCGTTCCGACAATATGTGTTTTTTCTAACAGTTCGTCAAAGAATCCCCAGCTGGTTGACGAGCCGGGTGTTTTCAACCAGACATACGGTGCGTTCACTCCGCCGTAAACTTGAAAGCCAAGTTCCAGCAAGCCATCGCGCAGAATTTTGGCGTTGTTCATGTAGAAGCGAATCTGTTGGCGAACCTGCTCCTTGCCAGCGTCGCTGTAAATAGCAGCGGCAGCGCGCTGCACGGGATAGGACACCCCGTTGAACTTGGTTGTGTGCCGGCGACTCCACAGTGCGTGGATGGAATGCGAGCCGCCATCAGCCGATTTTCCGCTTAGCTCTCTGGGAACCACAATCAATCCGCATCGCAAACCGGTGAAGCCTGCCGTTTTGCTGAAGCTGCGCAATTCAATCGCCACTTCACGGGCTCCCGGTATTTCGTAAATCGAGTGAGGAATGGACGGGTCGGAAATATAAGCCTCGTAGGCGGCATCGAAGAGAATGATCGAGCCATTTTGCCGAGCGAAATCCACCCATCGGGTAAGCGTCTCACGCGTGGCGACCGTTCCCGTCGGATTGTTGGGATAGCAAAGGTAAATCAGATCGACAGGTTCGGAAGGAAGTTGAGGCTCAAAGTTCGATTCCGCGGTCAATGGAAGATAGATCAATCGGCCATAGCGACCTTGAGCATCGGCCGGGCCGGTGTGTCCCGCCATCACATTGGTGTCCACGTAGACCGGATAGACCGGATCGAGAACGGCGATCCGGTTTTGCGAGCCAAAGATGTCCAGCAGATTTCCGCAGTCACATTTCGAACCGTCGGAAACAAAAATTTCATCGGCCTCAATGTCGACGCCTCGGCTTTGGAAGTCGTTGGCGGCAATGGCTTCTCGAAGAAACTCATAGCCCTGTTCGGGGCCGTAGCCACGAAACGTCTCCCGCTGAGACATTTCGTCAACGGCCCGGTGCATGGCTTCAATCACGGCGGGGCAAAGCGGTTCGGTCACATCGCCAATCCCCATCCGAATGATTTTAGCCGTCGGATTCGATTCACTGAATCGTTTGACGCGGCGCCCAATTTCAGGGAACAGATATCCCGCGGTCAGTTTTTGGTAGTTTTCGTTTATAAATGCCATGGTTGTCAGAGGTCAGAGGTCAGAGGTCAGAGGTCAGAGGTCAGAAGTCAGAAGTCAGAAGTCAGAAGTCAGAAGTCAGAGGTCAGAGGTCAGAGGTCAGGCAGAAAGATCGAACGCAGAAAAATGAAGGATTTGAGATTGCGGGTTGATCGAGACTAAGAAGCAACATTAGTGAAGATTAGTGAAAATAAGTGTTCCCCATCACCCTCATTTCCCTATCCTCATTTTCCTACCAACATCTTCTTACCCCTCATTTCCCTATCAATATTTTTTCGCCACCCAATTTTCCTGTCGTCAAATCTTCCTGTTGTAATTTTTCCGCATTCGACTTTCTGCCGCCGTTTCACTCATCCCTCATCCCTCATCCCTCATCCCTCATCCCTCCCTTCCCCCCCACTTGCCGTCTGCCTTGAGTATTTGGTATTTTCGAAGGAACTATTAAACCATTTCAAAGCGGATTCTAACAGGAGATATAGCGTGGCCATTCGAGTAGCAATTAACGGTTTCGGGCGAATTGGTCGTTTAACATTTCGCAATCTGGTCAGTCGTGGCGATCAGTTTGAGGTCGTAGCGATCAATGATTTGACGGATAACAAGACGTTGGCCAACTTGCTCAAGTACGATTCCATTCATGGACGATTCTCGGGGACGGTACAATTTGACGCAGAGAGCCTGACCGTCAATGGAAAAAAGGTCCGCGTCTTTGAAGAGCGCGATCCTTCCAAATTACCTTGGAAAGACCTCAATGTGGATGTGGTTGTGGAAAGTACGGGTGTATTTGTGGGCCGGGCAAAAGACGGCAAACCCGGCTACGACTCTCACCTTGCGGCCGGTGCGAAGAAAGTCGTCATCAGTGCTCCTGCCAAGGACGCACCGGATTTGACCGTTGTTCTCGGCGTCAATGATGACCAGATCACATCCGACATGAAGTGCATCTCCAACGCCAGTTGTACTACGAACTGCTTGGCACCGGTCGCCAAAATCATTCACGAAAATTTCGGTATTCAAAACGGATTGATGACGACCATCCACGGATACACCAACGATCAGGTGGTACTGGACGGCCCGCACAAAGACCCGTATCGTGCTCGTGCCGCGGCCGTGAACATCATCCCGACTTCGACGGGAGCGGCCGAGGCGGTCGCGCTGGTGATCCCGTCCCTCAAAGGGAAGCTGACCGGGATGGCCATGCGAGTTCCGGTTCCTACTGGAAGCGTAGTTGATTTGACCGTGAACCTTGATAAACCGACGACCAAGGAAGCGGTGAACGCTGCGATCAAGAAGGCGGCCGAAGGGCCGCTCAAAGGCATTCTGTCCTACACCGAAGACCCGATTGTCTCAACGGATATCATTGACGATCCTCACAGTTCCATTTTTGCAGCCGATCAAACCAAGCTGATGGGAGATTCGCTGTTGAAAGTCATCAGTTGGTATGACAACGAATGGGGCTACAGTTGTCGAACCGCTGACCTGATTGAGAAAATCGGGAAATAGCGTGGAAGTCAGAAACGGATCCGAGCGTTAAGGCGACCGGCCGATAAAGACGTACCCTAGTGTAGGCGAGTCGCTCCGCGACTCGCAACCGAGCATCTGGAAAACACAATACTGCTCGGCTAAACTTTTACCTGCCGGTCGACTAAAAGATTCGTGCCGTTCCGCAGCAGATGCATCGTGACGGTCGCATGAAATAGATCAGCCCCAACGTAGCAACCAGGATCAGCCCATAAATAAAGGGGTGCCAGTCTACGTTGACGTGCAGGTCGTTGCGAAAACACGATCGACAGTGCTTGACGGGCAAGTCCTGTTCGTAAAGATCCTGTTCTTTGGGAGCAGATAGTGGATTGAGCGACATGGGGGAATCAGAAACCGCCAGGGTGAATCTGAAATTCGATTTTGACAAGGAAAATTTGAGTTTGACAAGCTAGACAAGAAAAGTATAGGTTCCTGGTTGGAGGTGAGCCTACGATTTCTATTGTTTTTTTGACGACTTGATTTGTCAACCCTCTGATTTTAAGTATCCGTTGGCGGATAGCATGTTAGGTATTCTGAGCCACAAAATTTTTAAAAATTGGGCCTTCTACACAGCCAATTCGGGTGCGGACCGAGTGCCGGTTTTGATATACTGATGCAAGATTGAACCTTCGAAACGGAGCCAACGTGTCATCCCGTCCTTACCGCTCCCCTCGTTGGCTCACCCATGTAATTCAGCCTCGAACTCGACCGAAGCCCAGGTTGTCGTGAACTTAGAACAACTCTTTGAACCGTTTTCTCCTCCTGAAACCAATTTCATGGAGCGAGTGAGATATTGGTCTGTCGCACAGCCCGACAATGTGGCTTACCGGTTTCTCGAGCGAGGAGAGATTGACGATCAAACCAGAATCCTGACCAATTCTCAGCTCGATGAACAGGCGCGTGCCGTCGCTGCCAAATTGGTTTCTCTAGGCCTGGCAGGCAAACGCGCATTGCTGATGTATCCGCCTAGTCTCGATTTTGTGGTGGCATTCTTTGCTTGTCACTATGCCGCCGTCACACCGGTTCCGGCCTATCCACCGCGGCGCAACCGAAATATGGCCCGTATCAATGCCATTGCCGAGGACGCCCGATGTGCAATGGTGCTGACCGACAAGTCGATTATCAAGCGATGGAAGGAAGAAGTCAGGAACGACGAATCACTCGGCAAAATCCTCTGGGTTTCCACCGAGGAGATTCCGCTCGAATGGGCCAATGACTGGGTGCAGCCCAAGATCGCTCCCGATGACCTGGGATTGATTCAGTATACGTCCGGCTCGACCGGCACCCCCAAGGGCGTGATGCTGACCCACCACAATCTGATTTCAAATTGTCGTTTGATCACGCGCGCCTTCCAGACGGGGCGCGACTCCCGCGTATGCAGTTGGTTGCCGGTGTACCACGACATGGGGCTGATCGGCGGGATACTCAATCCGCTGTATTGCGGGATTCCCGAAACGCTGATGTCGCCGGTCGCGTTTCTGACGCAGCCGATCCGATGGCTGGAAGCCATTTCCCGATTTAAGGCAACCGCCAGCGGCGGGCCGAATTTTGCCTACGCCTGGTGTACGATGAAAATCGAGCCTGCTCAATGCGAGGGGCTTGACTTGTCAAGCTGGGAAGTGGCGTTCAATGGGGCCGAACCGGTACGTGCCGACGTGATTGAACAGTTCACTGAAAAGTTTGCGCCCTACGGTTTCAACCCGAAAGCCTTCTATCCCTGCTACGGCATGGCAGAGACTACTTTGATCGTAACGGGCGGGTCAAAAGACGAGCGGCCCGTCATGCGATGGTTCAACAAGAACGACTTGGTCGACCACCGCGTCGTTCGGACCGCAGAGGGAGATAAAGACGGGCGGAGGCTGGTGGGCTGCGGCCAGGTTCTGGAAGAGGAAGAAGTGCTGATCGTTCATCCTGAAACCCGCAAGCCCCTGCCAGACGACGAGATCGGAGAAATCTGGATCAACAGCCCCAGTTGCGGATTGGGGTACTGGGAACGTCCCGACGAGACCCGAGAGACGTTTCAAGCGAGGCTGAATCCTGACAACGGGAAAATTTACGTTCGATCGGGTGACTTGGGGTTCATGGATCGCGGTGAACTGTTCGTGGCGGGACGTCTGAAAGACATGATCATCGTTCGCGGTGTCAATCGTTATCCGCAGGATATCGAAGCGACGGTTGAGCATTGTCATCCGCTCACGCGTTCGGGCGGCTGTGCGGCATTTGCCGTGACGAGATGGGACCGTGAACATCTGGTGATCGTCTGTGAGGTCGAGCGAACCCCCAGTCGCGAAATTTTCGACGAGGTGATTCAGGCAATTCGTGCGGCCGTGACGGACGAACACGATCTTCCTCCCGATGCCGTGGTGCTGGTGCGCGCCTACAGCGTGCCCAAGACCTCCAGTGGCAAAGTTCAGCGACACGCTTGCAAACGCAGCTTCGAAGCGGGCGAAGATATGATCGAACTGGCCCGCTGGCACGCTTGGGGCGAATCCCACGAAGCGTCGACTCGCGGTGAGTATGCTTCCGAAGTCGAACGAAACGGTACGGCGACCGATACCGAGGACCTGGCACCCGAAGTCGTTCGTGCCGTGATTCATTTTGTAAAACAAGTCGGACAGGATCGCGCCAAGCAGGTCGATCTGAACACTAATATCGTGCATCTCGGCCTGGATTCTCTGGAGCGACTGGACATCGCGCAAAGCTTGCAATCGGCATTTGGTGGACAGTTACCCGAAGATGTGCTGCAGGAAATTGAAACCGTTCGTCAGGTCGCTCATGCCATTCAAACCCATATCGGCACCAAGCCCGTATCAGACGATTTTCGCGCTACCGGCGACCTCAAAAGAAACCGGATCAGTGGACCCATCCCGGAGTCCTACTATCGGCTGGAAAAGATGCCCGAGTTTCTACGCTTGAGTGAACTGAAGCGACAGATCCACGACACGGGCATTCGCAATCCATTTTTCAGCATTCATGAAGGACGCATTGGCGATACGACGCAGATCGACGGAAAGCAGTTGATCTCCTTTGCCAGCTACAACTATTTGGGCTTGTCGGGGCATCCCGACGTCAATGCCAGCGCCAAAAATGCAATCGATCAGTTCGGAACCAGCGTTTCCGCCAGCCGGATTGTCTCCGGTGAAAAGACGATTCACAAACAGCTGGAAAGGGAGCTGGCCGAATTTCTGGGGGTCGAGGACATCATTACCTTTCCGGGCGGCCATGCGACGAACGAGTCCGTCATCGGGCACCTGGTTGGTCCGGGTGATCTGATTATTCATGATTCCCTGGCTCACAATTCGATCATCCAGGGCGCGGAACTGAGTGGTGCGCGGCGGCGACCGTTTGAACACAATGACTGGCGAGAACTGAATCGAATCCTGAAAGAAAATCGTGCCGAGTATCGGCGTGTGCTGATCGCCATCGAGGGATTGTACAGCATGGACGGTGACTATCCCGATCTTCCTCGCTTCGTGGAGATCAAGAAAAAGTACCAAGCCTGGCTGTACGTGGATGAAGCGCATTCGATCGGGACGCTCGGTGCCACCGGTCGCGGATTAGCAGAAGTGTTTGGTATCGACCGGAACGATGTGGAATGCTGGATGGGAACGCTCAGCAAGTCGTTCGGCAGCTGCGGCGGGTTTATCGGAGGGGCCGCCCATTTGATTGATTACTTGCGATACACAACTCCCGGCTACGTGTTCGCCGCAGGGATGCCACCGGCCAATGTCGGTGCGGCCCTGGGGTCACTGAGGGTTTTGAGGTCGCAACCGGAATTGGTGCAAAAGCTGCAGCACAACGCTCGCTTGTTTCTGCAATTGGCGAAAGAAGCTGGCCTGGATACCGGTTTGGCAAGCGGGACGCCGATCACACCGATCATTACGGGGGCCTCGCTGCTGGCACTGCGGCTGGCCGAAGCGTTATTCAATGAAGGTATCAATGCTCAGCCCATCCTGTACCCGGCGGTTGCTGAAAAGGAAGCTCGCATCCGGATCTTCATGACCGCCGCCCACTCGGAAGATCAGATTCGAAAATCGGTGGACGTGATTGCACGGTGCTGGGAGGCAATTCAGAAACAACTTCAGATCTACCGTGCCCGGTCCGCCAACAGGCTGTAAAAAATCAACTTCTTGCCGATTCGAACGGCGTCCTCGTGGGTGTGGCCATCGCATTGGGAGAACGTGGAATTTTCCAATGCACAACTGATGTCGTACGGCGAGAGGACCACGGCCAGACGACCATTGATTTCGATCCCTTCGAGTCTTGGCGATCCGGTGGTTGATTCGAAGCCGCCCGGTTTGGTGGGATTGCGGGTTCGCACGGTCACTTGATCGATTCGCTCTCCATACAGTTCTCCCCAGATTTCATGGTCTTTGTCCAGCGGTGCCAGACGTTGATCGGTGATCGCCAATATTTCATTCCGAAACGCATCTGCAAACGGCTTCGAGGAGCAAATGGCATCGGCCACCATCATGCCACCGTTTTCCAGGTACGCTTTGAGGGCCGCTCGCTCCTGATCGGTGAACCGGAAACCGGTCCGGCCGTGAATAAATACAAATGGAAAGTCAAACAGGTTTTCATCGGTTGCCGAGATCAGTTTCTTTTCCAGGTTGATTCGTAAACCCAATGCCTGCAGATCGCGCAGCAAAATTCGCAGGGCGTTGGGCGCTTCGTCCGCGCCACCCGTGTGGCTCAGTTTCGCGAACTCCAGCACGCGGTGTTGCAGGACTTGATGATTTTTCTCTGCGAGTGTGGGAGCCTCCCCTTTGTCCTTGAGCATCCGCCCGGTCGCGTACGTGACGACATTGACGCCAAGCTGGGCACAATATTCGATGCGTCGAGACAATCCCTGGCCAGCGACTTCCCTCACCGCTGGCTTTTCCAGCGCCCAATAGCAACTCAAATTGGTCGGACAGTAAATCACACTGGTTCGGCAGCACGCTCGCAGCCCCAACAATGGCCGCTCCGCATTGGGCAGCAACGGAAAATGGGCGTTCCAGACCGGGTGCGTCGCCTCCAAGGCCTCCAGTTGGCTTTCCGGAAACAGCTCGGCCATCAATTCGCGAAACGCCTTGTCGAACTCCCCATCGCCACAGCCTTCTCCTTGACACCCTTCGGCAAACAGAAATCCACCGTTTTCCAAATAGGTTTTCAGGTTGAACTTCTGTTGCGGATCAAGAGCCAATCGATCCTTTCCTGAAATGAACAGCACGGGTGCCTCGAGCAAATCATCCACCGTTGCATTGACTCCGGAAACCGTTTGCCAGTTCAGCTTCTGGTTCCATTCACGCTCCAGCCGTCCCGTCAAGTAGTGGACGCCTCCTGGGTGGCGATCCCAACGTTGGTCTTCCGAATATTTGTACTTCCCGATGGCCACCGCTCGCTTTCCCTTGGAAAGAAACAGCAGGGCCAGCGAGGTTCCGACGAGGTAGTTGTCTTCACCATGGCCTCCATCGGTATGCCAGTGCCCGTCAAGAAAGCCGCTGTTGCGGGCGAGCAGTTCCTTGGCTCCATCGCGATACCAATCGTGCGGTCCAAAAAAACGTCGGCCTGAGAGGCGTCCTACTCGTTCCATGCCATAAAGATAGTAGAGCCAGTTGTTACGTTCAGAGCCGTGTCCCGTGGCAACGGGATTGAACTTGACGGTATACCGATCGACCAACCACTGGATCGCATTTTCAACGATGCTCATGTCAGGAATTTCCCGGCAACAAATCGCAAAATCGCCGTTGAACTCAGCTTTCGGATCAGCAAGATTCTCCTCGATAATGATCCAGGAAGAAATTCCGGCGCAGACCATGCTGCCACGCAGTTGCCCATCCCCCGGACGATATTGAAATGCTCCGCTGGGTTTATGGAGGCAGGCCAGCCAATACTGTCTGGCCAGTTCCCAGTTTTGGCGCGGGATTTTGATTCCCACCTGAGCCGCCTCATGGAGCGCCAGCAGCGCGAACTGACTGTTCGATGCATCGGCCAATTGATGCGGATTCGATCCACGGACATAGGCCCAACCTCCAACCCGGTCGTCATGGGCCTTGGTCAGTTGATTCCCTAGAAGGTATTCGACATCGGCCGCAAGCTCTCGCCGGTAGATTTCGCCTTTGGGATCGGCCGTCGCCAGAACCATGATTCTCAGTGACAGTACATAGTTTTGTAATTGCTCTTCGCGCGGGATCGTCAGTAAATACCGAATCCCTTTCTGAATTGCTGGGTCAGTCGGATCGTCCAGAGAATTGAGCAGGGCCAGTGTGCAAAGTGCGGTGGTATCACCGGCATATCGGTACGTTGGCCAGGAACCGTCCGGTTTCTGCTTTCCTTTGAGATAATCGCTGCCTCGGCGAATCGAGAGTCGAACGGCTTCCGGGTTGAGAACGCGGCTTTGAGCAAAGGCAAAATGCGGTGGCTCCGCCAGACTCAGCACTATTAGCAGACCAGAAAACACCCCCATCAACGCATATCGAGAATCGAAGGTCGAAAATAGTAAACGAGACACAGCTTTAAGTGTGAAATAAATTACAAAATTAGATTTGGCTTGGAAGGTCTCGACCACGGATCGCAAGGAGTTTTTCATCATCCATTTACCATTTCTTGTAACACTTCAGCCGTAATTCAATTCAGATGTTCGTCGATCAAGGACTCAATCGCTGCCGTTTCCAGTCCTTGCCATCGACCCCATATTCGATTCGGTCGTGTAATCGCGAGGGTCGACCTTGCCAGAATTCAAATCGACTGGGGCGAATCCGGAATCCCCCCCAAAAATCAGGAAGCGGAACTTCGCCCCCCGCAAACTTCTTTTTCATTTCCTCCCATTTGGATTGCAACAGGCTTCGCGATGACACAATGGAACTTTGTTGTGAAACCCAAGCCCCGATCTGGCTGTCGCGCGGACGGCTGGCGAAGTACTTGATCGATTCGAGTGTGGAGACCCTTTCAACCATGCCGCCGATTTCAACTTGTCGATGTAGCGGATACCACGGGAACAGAACCGAGGCGGCCGGATTGTCATGGAGCTGAGTCGCTTTGCGACTGCCCAAATTGGTAAAAAATGTAAATCCCTGCTCGTCAAAGTACTTCAGCAGGACAGTCCGCTGGGTTGGCCTGCCATCGGCCACTGTCGATAGCACCATCGCATTGGGCTCAAGAATCTGGGCATCCTGGGCCTGTTGGAACCAGAGGGTGAACTGCCGAAACGGTGAAGGATCGGCGGACTCCACATCGAGTTCGCCGCTGGAGTATTCTTGTCGAAGTTCGCTGAGGTCCATGGTGGTGTTGGTGGTGTAGCCGCAGAAAAAGTAGGGTGTGTGCAGCGGTCGGTATGAACACAAGAGATGGTCAAGGGAAAATAGTAACATGGTATTGAGGTCTCCCATTGAGTTCACTGACCGCGTAACACACCATGCACTACCGTTATTCTACGCCTTCTCCCGCTTTCAATCGAGACGACTGGCAACAATCACTGTAACCGTTCACGGGAAATAAAACTGATTAGCCGCAAGCCGTCGGGGGTTGCTGTCAAAAACGTACTGTAATACCGAAATCACTCCATCAGCAACCCCCAAAGGCGCGCCGGCCACGGGGTTGTAGGCATTCTATTAGTAAGGCAGGTTGAATACAGAAACTGCACCCTGCCGCCGCGTCTGCGCCGACCATCTCTCGATCTTCCTGCATCAATCATCGGCTGGTCAGTTGCTTTGGGTGGCTGCGAATCACTTGCTGTCGGCTTCGGCTTGCGGCTAAACGTTTTGGCTTGGCGTGGACGGTGATCAATAGCCCCATTTTTCCAGTCGCGTTGCCGCTATCCGGATTGGCCCTTACAATGAAACACCCCAGCCCAACGACCATTATCTATCTTGAAAGGAAATGAGTGAGCGGACGACAACGCAGCCTTGGTGATGTGCTTCAGGAGTTTAGCCAGCACCGTAAAATCATGGAACAGGAACTCCACAAGGTCATCGTCGGGCAGGACGACGTCATCGATCAAGTCTTTGCCGCGATTTTTACCCGAGGGCACTGCCTACTCGAAGGCGTACCGGGGCTGGCCAAAACGTTGATGGTCAGCACGATCGCCAAAATTCTCGATGTGAACTTCAAACGAATTCAGTTCACTCCCGACTTGATGCCCTCCGATATCACCGGAACCAATGTCCTCGACGAAGACGAACATGGACGACGCCAGTTCCGCTTCGTCGAAGGCCCGATTTTTACCAACATCCTGCTGGCCGACGAAATCAACCGGACGCCTCCGAAAACACAGGCCGCGCTATTGCAAGCGATGCAGGAGCGAGAAGTGACGATTGGGCGAACCACCTACGAACTCGAGCCGCCGTTCTTTACCATCGCGACCCAGAACCCGATCGAGCAGGAAGGCACTTATCCGCTACCGGAAGCCCAGCTTGACCGGTTCATGTTCAACATCAAGGTCGGCTACCCCACGGCAGAAGAGGAAGAGCAAATTCTCGCCAGCTCCAGTCGCGGCGAAACCCAAGAAGTCCGAAAGGTGCTATCGGCCAAAGCCATCATCAACCTTCAAAAACTGGTCAACTCGGTCGCCGTCAGCGACTATATCATCAAGTATGTCGCCAGCCTGGTCCGCGCCACGCGTCCCAAGGACAGTGCGGCTCCCAAGTTCATCAAGGAACTGGTCGATTGGGGAGCCGGCCCGCGTGCGGGAATGTTTTTGATTGCAGGTGGGAAAGCGATGGCTGCAATGGATGGCCGGTTTTCGGTCGCCGTGGAAGACATCAAGAAAGTCACCTTGCCGGTCTTGCGGCATCGCGTGAGTACAAACTTTCAGGCGCAAGCCGAAGGTATGAGCAACGAAGATGTGATCGAGCGACTGATGAAGGAAATCCCTGAACCTCCGATCGACAAGTTTGAAAAGTAACGTATGTCTGTCGAAGTGTAGGGTGTGTGCAACACACCTTCCCCCTGCACATTTTCACGTTTGAAAAGTAACGTATGTCCGTCGAGTACCTCAAGCCATCGGTGATCAACCAGATCAAGCGGCTTGACCTGCGCGCCCAGTTCGTCGTGAAGGGGTTTCTGCACGGTCTTCACGCCAGCCCATTTCACGGGTTCAGCGTCGAATTCAGCGAGCATCGCAAGTATTCGCCCGGCGATGATCTCAAAGACATCGACTGGCAGGTCTATGCGAAAACCGACAAGTACTACGTCAAGAAGTTTGAATCGGAAACCAACATCACCGGATTTCTGGTGATGGATCTCAGCCAATCCATGGGCTATACCTATCGTCAGGAGCTGACCAAGTTTGATTACGCGATTTGTTTGGCGGCCTCATTGGCCTATCTGATGATCTCGCAGCAAGACCCGGTTGGCTTGGTCACGTTCAATGAAAAGATTCGCGAGAGCCTGCCGCCACGCTCCAAGCGGACGCAACTGGGGAACTTGTTGTCCCTGCTGTCTCGATTGAAGCCAAGCGGTGAAACTCACTTTGGACCGAGCTTCAGTCAGCTTGCCGTGATGTTGCGGCAGCGAAGTCTCATTATGATTTTTTCCGACCTGCTGGCCGATCAGGAGAATCTGTTGACCAGTTTGCGTCGAATCCGGCATCGCGGGCACGACGTGATTCTGTTCCACGTTCTCGATGAAGCCGAGGTCAACTTCCCCTTCCACGGTATGTGCGAGATGATTGATCCGGAAACGAATCAGGAAATGAAACTCGATGCAGATGGTTTTCGCAAAGACTATCTCGAACAGGTTAAAAAATTTCGCGGTGATTTGGCACAAGAAAGTCGGAAGCTGGGAATTGACTACGTGCCTCTGGACACCAGTATGCAGTTCGACGCGGCGTTGATCGAGTATCTCCGCAGTCGACAGGCGCGAGGTTGAGCATGGCTTGGGCGAACAGTTTGATCCTTGCGCTCGGAGGCGCGTTGATAGCGATTCCGATTCTGCTGCATCTGTTGATGCGCCCCAAGCCCAAGCGGATTATTTTTCCCGCGCTCCGGTTCTTGCAAGAAAAGCAATTTCGCAGCCGAACGCGATTGCGGCTGCGGCATATTTTGCTGTTGCTGGTTCGCTGTCTGGTCATCGCCTTGCTGGTGTTGGCGCTCGCCGGGCCGTCTGTCGCGTCGCGCGAGTACGGAAAGTGGGTGACGCTGGGCGGGATCGGATTCAGTACGCTGTTGGTCGGGCTGATCTTGCTGGTCGCACTGATGCGCGAAAAACGAAATAACATGTTGGTCGGAATTCTAGGCGCACTGTTGGCGGGCCACCTTACGTTCGGAGGCTGGTCTGCGATCAAGCTGTTCAACTCGGCATCCTCGGAAGTGCTGGGCGGAGGGCAGAATCCGGTCGCAGCGCTGATTTTGATCGACGCTTCTCCCCGAATGGAATACCGGAGTGACAACCAGACTCGTCTCGAAGTCGCCAAGGACACCGCCCAATGGTTGATCAGCCAATTTCCGCCCGATAGCCAGGTCTGCGTGCTGACCAACGACGATGATCAACCGTTTTTCTCGGTCGATGTGACGGCGGCCGGTCGTCGTGTGGATACGATTGAAACCAACTACGTCGAAAGCCCGCTCGCGTCGGGCCTGTTCGATGGGCTGGACTTGATCGAAAAGGCTGCTGAAGAACGAAAAGAGATTTATGTGATCACCGATCTGACCAAGCAGGGTTGGACGGGCGACAAGGTCAAGCCGCTTTTGCGACGACTGGAAGCCAATCAGGAAATCAATCTGTTTGTCATCGACATTGGCGTCATGAGCCCGATGAACACCTCGCTCGGTGAGCTGAACATTCCCCGGGCCTCCATCTCTGAAAGCGGCAGGTTTTCGGTCGATACTCAGGTTTTTCAGCTCGGAGATGCAGTCCAGCGAACGGTTCGGATGTCGCTGGAGAAGCAGGATGATACGCGGCCCGTGATTCGCGATGGCGTTACCGTGGTTCCGGATCAAGTTCTGGAGGAACAGGCTCAATCCGTTGATCTGCGGGAGAACAGTTCGAGAAATGTTGCCTTTTCCAGCAGCAGCCGATTGGAGAAAGGGACGTATCACGGCAGCATTGCGATTCAGGGACAGGACGGGCTGAGCGTGGACGATATCCGTTACTTCACGATTCGGGTGCAGCAACCTTCGCATGTTCTGGTGGTTCATCCAACGAACGTCAGCTCAAAAAATATTGTCAGCACCATCGCGCCCGAGACACGCCCATCGAACTATGAATGTGTCGTCCGGACGCAAGACGAATTTGCCGAGATCGACAATCTGGGGAACTACGATGCGATTTTTTTGCTCAATCCGCAACCGCTTGAGGAGTCGCAGTGGCGGAAGCTGCACGCGTACGTTTCGCGCGGGGGAGGATTGGTGATTGCACTGGGCCACAATGCCGCGCGGTCAGGCTTTGCAGATTCCCGTTTTCAGACGGACATCGCGCGAGATTTGTTGGCGGGAAGAATCGACCTGATCTGGGATACCGAAACGGCGGACTGGACGCTGCGGCCGCTGGACATGTTTCACCCACTGTTTCGGCCATTGCGACGCTACGAAGAAGCCATTCTCTGGAATCGCGTTCCGATTTATTTGCACTGGGGACTGGAGATGGACAGCAGCGAATCCGTGCCCACTCAAATTCTGATGCGTTTCTCGAACGGACAACCCGCATTGGTCGAACGGCAGATCGGTCAAGGCAAGGTGTTGTCGATGATGACTCCACTTTCGGAACTGGCCCGTTCGGGCAACCGCCGGGTGTGGAACGAGCTGTACTACTTCGAAACTTTTGTTCCGTGGATTCTGATTCAGATGATCACGGAATACCTCGTCCAGCATGACACCGACAGTCTCAACGTTTCGGTGGGTGAGATCGCCAGCTTCAATAACGATCTGGCAAGCTTTCCGGAAACCTATCAGGTTTTTTCTCCCCGCTCGGGTCAACCCGCCACCACGCTCAATGCCCATAACTTCATGATTCGCCATCGATTTACCCATTTTCCCGGCCACTACCGAATCAAAGGCAACTTTGACGGCAAGCCGTTGCTGCGAGGATTCTCGGCCAACCTTCCCCCAGCGTCGACAGATTTGACCAGAATGCTGCCTGCCGAACTCGATGAAGTACTCGGCGCGGGCAGATACAGGCTGGCCAAGGACAAAAGCGAAATCCAGCGAGAACAGGGAACCGCCCGCCTCGGTCAGGAGTTTTATCCGTTGTTGATGCTGATGGTGTTTGTGTTGTTCGGGGTTGAGTACCTGATGTCCAACCGTTTTTATGCCACGTCGTAAGGCGACCGGCAGTAAAAAACGTACCCTAGTGTAGGCGAGTCGCTCCGCGACTCGCAACCGAGCGTCTGGGAAACACAATACTGCTTGGGTAACCTATTACCTGTCGGTCGCCTAAATAACGATGCATTCAGGTTCGTACATTCGGCACAATCCGATTTTCTGGTGTTTCTCCGTATGCCCGCCGAATTGCTACGAGGCGCGTTCCATCTGAAAGGATTGTTTGGCTCGATCAGATTGAAATCGAGATTCGGCTTGTCGGGGGCGATAAATCGATGCAGGACGTTGTGTGTCAGATTCTGTAGCTGGTCATCAGGTTTTGAGAAGGGACTCTCGAAAATGAAATTGGGTCGTTTGGTTTTCGCTATCTCACTAGGCGCTGCATTGAGTTTCGCGACCACGTATGAATGTACTGCCCAATGGAAACCGCTGAGCCAGCCAGGGCAGAAGGTGATTCGCGGGTTGGGACATGGCTGGAGCGCAGGTTACCACTGGCGAACGCCGGGACACGATTCCAGCTATTACAATCCGTACAGCCACCATAACTCATCCCGCATCACTCAGGATTACGGAAACCGTTGGAACGGATATCCAGTCTTTCATCCGTCTGGGGTTCCGTACGGCTACCCTTCCCTTCCGGTACCTCCCATCCCCTATGGTGGGGCGCAACAGCCACCGCAGCAATCTCAGCAACAACGACTGCAATCTCAACCTCTTGGTGATTTATCTTCGCGGAGCATACTCGAGGAAGAGCGAGGTGCCGGAAACGGACGTCAACCGAGCGCAGGAAAACCCAATGGTGGTCGACAAAACGGGAACGGCATTGATCCCGCGATGCGCGACTACCAGCCATCGCACTCGCATCGCAACTCGATCGAAATACCTGAACGGATGCTGCCCAAACGTCAGAGCGATCCCGATGCCGAGTGGCCGCTGCCGTTGAGGGATGAGGGATGAGGGATGAGGGATGAGGGATGAGGGATGAGGGATGAGGG
>CAYPXY010000060.1:0-16521 GCA_964414815.1 uncultured Pirellulaceae bacterium
CTAACAAATTCCAGCCTGTTCACTCAACACCAATCCCGTACAATGGACAGCTACCATTTGCATATCCTGCAAATCTGGATCACTATGTATGTTTTCGACTCGGTAACTCAAAGGATCAGAATGAGGTCTCTTTTCATGTATTTACTATAAAAGGACATTTGATTCCTGAAACATGGTTTGATGGCGATCAACATATCAGTGTCGAGCCTGGTGATTTAAGCAAATCTATCGGTTATGTCTATATTGCTCATGGGGCAGAACTCGTCCCAGGAGTGCAAGTTAACGAAAACGTCAGTGGTGCAATGTTATATTCAGTGGATCAATGGGATATACCGATGACGTTTCAGATAGTCTCGATGAGGAGTAACCACAACCAGCAGGCTGCACTCTATTGTTGATATGGGTCTTTTTTCTTAGGGCCGCAACAAGTTCAAATACTCGTTGGCGGTTATCAACCTTCCCTCATCCCCCCGATTCGAGCGCATGGGCCACCGCCTGCTCGGCCCAAATCTGACTGCACAGCGATTTAATCAGCAAACCCAGGTCCGCACTACAACGCCGGCAGGTCGGTGAAGCGACTTGGTGCGCACGTCACCACCCGGAACCAAACCCTTTTGAGCCAACCGCTGCTTCAGACGCTGCTGCATTTCCTCAGCTCGCTTTGCCTTTGACGATGACATCGGCAAACTCCTCCAAATCGGCCGCTCCAATGTGTAAAAAAATACACAAAAATAGGGCAGGCAGGATTCGAACCCGCGACCAAGGGATTATGAGTCCCCTGCTCTAACCGACTGAGCTACTGCCCCATGTTTAATTTCAACCGCGTTTTTACGTGTTTTTCTCGTTATTGCGTTGCTTTTGAAATCTGCTAAAATTCAAAACTACACCCAACACTACACCCGATCAGCTTTTTTTCAGGTGTAGTCAGGTGTAGGCTACACCTGCAACGGGGAAAAAAAGACCGCCAGTCAATCGTTACTTGCTGGCGGGAAATCACACGTTCACTTGCTTAAGGACAAACGCATGACGAAACCCCATTCTATCAGGCCGCGGCGCAATTCCAAGCCGAAATCAGACTTCCCGCTATTCCTTCACCGTTCCGGGCAATGGGCTAAAAAAGTCCGGCAGAAGCTGCATTACTTCGGTTCCGATCGAGATAAGGCACTGGATCGCTGGTTGGAGGAAAAAGACTATCTGCTTGCCGGTAAGAAGCCACGAACGGGCAACGGAGACTGTTTGACCGTTGGTCGATTGTGCAATTTGTTCCTCGAGTCGCGCGAACGCAAGGTATCCACCGGCGAGCTGACCCAGATAACGTATGACGACTATTTGAAGATCGCCGAACTGCTGGTCAAAGAACTGGGCCGGAACACGTCGGTAGAACTGCTCGATCCTCGCGACTTCGCCGACTTGCGGGCCGAGCTGGCCAAGGGCTGCAATCTCAAGACCCTAGAGGGGAAGATCGCTTACGTCCGGGCGATCTTCAACTACGCCGACAAGAACGGTTTCCTTGATACGCCCCTTTCTAAAATATGGGGAACGGAATTTTCCAAGCCGTCCGTTGCCGCGCTGTCGAAATTGCGAAACGAAACGACGCGATTTTTCGAAGCCGAGGAAGTCGAGAAACTGCTCGACGGATCGTCACCCCAGTTGAACGCGATGATCCACTTGGGCATCAATTGCGGGTTCGGGAATACCGACGTTGCAAAGCTCCAGTTTAGCCAGGTGGACTTGAAAACGGGCTGGATTGAACAGCCACGAAGCAAGACAGGTCGAAAACGGCGTTGCCCCCTATGGCCGGAGACCATTTTCGCGATCCAGAACTATTTGAAGGTTCGGTCGATCCCGAAAGACGGATCGGATAAGGACTATATTTTCATCACCAAGTACGGTTCGAATTGGATACCCAAGGATAAGGCAAACCCGCTATCGGCTGAATTCGGCAAGCTCAGAAAAAGCTTGGGTTTTGCGATCAAGGGCAAGACGTTTTATTCACTTCGCCACACATTCCAGACCGTCGGTGACGAAACCCGCGACTTCGTGGCCGTCAGCTCGATCATGGGCCATAGTGGAACATCCATCAGCGACCACTACCGGGAGCGAATTAGCGATGAGAGGTTGCAGGCTGTCACGGATCACGTCCGGGGGTGGTTGCTGGGATCGAGCAAGAAACGGAAGGGAGGTGGGGAATGAGCGACTTCGAAAAACTGAAACGAGAACTGCGACTATTGCCATTGGCGAAGATGAATTACGTGGACGAACTGAATGCAGCATTGAAAACCGCACAACAGCACTATCAAGAAACTGGTGATATGGAATCGTCAAAAGCAATGCTTGACCCGCCGGATGAAAAGTGGTTTGATTACTTGGACGAGCTGAAACCGCAGCTGCAAGACGTTTATCAATTCGGTCAGTCAATTGGTATCAATTGCCAAAAATGCTTGGAACTGGCGGAATGCTTGAATGAAGATGTGGCACGGGGATTGATACCGGGGGCCAATGCGGAAATCGAATCGCTAAAGTGGGCGAATCCTGAAAGAAGCGATTGGCAAGAAAACACAACGAAGGGTTGGGCACGCAAGTTTGATGTTACTGAACAATCCGTCAGGGCTTGGTGCAGAAACAGTGAACCGTGGATACGGAAAGTAAACCACGGACGCTATGCAATCAACATGAGCCATCCATTTATCGTCGCAAAGGGCTGGAAGAACCGAAACTAAAAAAATAAACGAAAGCAAAACGAACGTAAAACGTCAATCTACTTTCGCTTCATTTTTTCGTTATTGAAAACCTGAAATCGTCGCGTTTAATGCTCTTGTCAATCAAACGACAGGAGCATTTTTTTATGAGCGTAGCAAAGTTTGAAGAGCGTTTTCTTTCGCCACCACAAGTCGGGCGCATCCTCCGATGCGGTGCCGATCAGGTGTTGCAGTTTATTCGCGCAGGAGAACTGAAGGCAACGAACTTGTCACTATCGGATCGACCCCGCTGGAAGATCGCCCCGTCAGACCTACAGGCATTTCTTGATCGTCGATCCAATCAGGTAGTCGCCCCCGCCCCGAAGCGCCGACGACCGATCCCGACGCCCGTCAAGGAATACGTGTAGGCACAAAAAAAGCCCGGCTTGCAGGCCGAGCTAAAAGAAAGTTCAGGAGAAAAAATGATAGCAACTGCCAACTGCGAAATCAACCAGTGCTTGATTTCAAAAATCAAACCGTCGCCAGAAAACGACATCCTCTACGGCAAGATCGTTGAGAATAACGAGTTGATCGATCTGTCAAATGACATCGGGAAACATGGAGTTCTTGAGGCAATCGTCATAACTTGGGACTGGTGGCTGGTCAGTGGTCATCGGCGATACCACGCCGCGAAAATGGCTGGACTGGATACCGTGCCGGTAATTCGGTTGACGGTATCGCGCCCTGATATGGATTTGCACGAATTCCTAAAGCTACTGCGGCGGTACAACCACCAGCGACACAAAAACGAATCGCAGAGGCTAAAGGAAAAGCTGGTAGACGTAGACCCCGACGTGGCTCATCAACAGTTGATCACACTGCGCGAAATGCGAGATAGCAACGCGCCCGCATCGATGAGGATCAACGGTGTCAAAGATCGAAAAGCAATATCACAGGCGAAACGTCCGATGCTGGATCGGATCATTGCAGTCATCGACGAGCTGCAAGAGTATTGGCCGTTGACCGTTCGCGCCGTCCACTATCAGCTGCTGAATGATCCGCCATTGCGACACAGCGCGAAACCGAAATCGCGATACTGCAATGATCGTAAGAGCTATCAGGATTTGGTCGATCTGGTGACACGGGCGCGATTAAGCGGCGAAATTTCGTTTGACTCAATCAGCGACGAAACCCGCCCGGTCAGCAATACTCGTTTCAGTTGCGACGTTGCTGAGTTCGTCGATCTGGAACTGTACCATCTGTTTCGAAATTACCGACGCGACTTGCTGCAATCACAACTGGATCATATTGAGCTGGTTCTGGAAAAGATGACGCTGCAAAACATCGTCCAGCCAATCGCGAACAAATACTGTGTACCGATGACGGTTGGCCGTGGATATTGTTCTCTGGAGCCAAGGCGACAAATTGTCGAGCGATACCAAGCCAGCGGCAAGGATCGTCTGGTGCTAATTGTGATGTCGGATCACGATCCAGATGGAATGGAGATTTGCGAATCTATCGGACGGTCAATCCGCGATGACTTCGGAGTGGTTGATATTGTTGTCCATAAAGCATTGCTGACCGCAAAGCAAATTCAGCAATGGAAGTTGCCAGCGAACGGTATGGAAGCGAAAACCTCGTCGTCGAATTACGAGAAATTCGTGGAACAATTCGGGACAGATGTCTTCGAGCTGGAAGCCGTCAGTCCGCCCAGGATGCAGCAAGAGTTGTCAGCTTTCATCGAGTCGGTAATTGACATCGAAAAATTCAACGAGCAAGTGAATGCGGAACGGAATGATGCGGCAACCCTTGCTGCACTAAAAAACGAGGTAGCTGAGTCCGTTCAGGAACTGGAATTTTGAAAAAGCCAGACATGTCCGACTTTTGAAAATAACACGAAAAAACCGGTGTTTTTTGCTTAGGAACTGAAACACCGGTTTCAAACGAATTGGAAACCAAATGTTACTCGAAATACCCGCTGGAATCAAACCGCCAACCATCAAGATGGCTCAACTACTTGACGAATTGCTGAACCTTACGTCGATCACAGAAGAACGACGCGCCGGCCATTGGATCAACGTCCACAACAGGCATTGGCGATCCGTACTCGGTGGACGATATGCGGACGTCATCCGAGAGGCCGAGCAACTGGGATATGTCGAGCGAAATCAACGGTACTCTGTCAATCGGTTTTCCAAGTCGATCAGACTTTCAGAAAAATATCGCCAACCAGAAACGACGATCTTCGAAGCCAAAAAGCGATCTGCAAACCGGATACGCTTGAAAGATACCGACTGCAACGGGCAACGACTGGCATCTTGCTTTCCAGTCGCGGAACTTCCCGATCAGGTTATTGCCAAAGGCTGGAACTTGTTTTGCGTCCGCTCGATCCATCGTCGATCTTGGTATGCGATCCGGTGCCAATACGGACGGTTTCATAGCAGTTTTACCGGACTGCCCAAAGACATTCGCCGAAGCATCACCATCGAAGGAAGCGAAACCGTAGAGTTGGACATCGCGAATTGCCAACCATTAATCGTAGGAATTTTGGCAGCACGCCAACCCACATCAACACCCAACCAAACACCTACTTACCATATGGCGCACAAAATGGGACTTGAGAGCTATCTGAAAGCCTGTTCCGCGGGGCGTTTGTATGAGCAGATTCTTGATGATTGCAGAGGGCAAAGTTTATTCGACTGGCTGCCATCCCCATATCGTCATCACCATGCAGTAGATCGCCCATTAGTTCGTAAGGACATTAAGAAACAATTCATCGTCATGTTATTCGCCAACAATGACACCACAGTCAGGCAACCTATCTTCAAATTGGTGAAACGACGTTGGCCAAGCGTGGCGCAATTCATCATCGATGCAAAGTCCAAGTGTTACCAAAATTTGGCGAGGGAATGTCAGCGATTTGAGAGTCAAATAATGATCGACACCGTTGCTGGCGAATTGGCCAGGGAAATTCCGCTGGTCACAATTCACGACAGCATCGTTTGTCCACAGTCAGACGTTGATCGAGTCGAGGAAGCGTTGAGGGCTGGATTTGCAAGGAATGGACTGTCGGAAGTCACGATAAAACATGGGCTTTGAACCGGGAAACAATTTCAGGAACTACAGAGGATATTCAATGAGGAATGTATACCACCATGCCCGGCAGGTCTTTGGTTCCCCCTTCAGGACTCGAACCAGAGCGCGGTAGGCAGCACCCCCCAAAAAAGTCATAGAAAATAGATAGCGAGAAAACACACAGTTTGCAACCTTTGTAAACCGAACTTTAACCCCCTTTGAAAGGAATTGAAAATGAACATGGCAACCACCCTAATTGAGAAGCTTCGGAAACGCCGAGTCGATCCGGAAACATCCACTTACACGCAGTCCTTTGAGTCGTATCGCGATATGTTGATCCGTATCTGCAACGATGACGAAGTGGATCCGGCGGAAGCAGAGGAAATTCTAAAGGTCAATGGCAAAACCGATGAGCAGTTGGTTCACGACACCGACATCATGCGCCGAAGGCTGGAGGCACAAAAACAACTTCAGGACGCATTTGAAGCCAGCGAAAAACTGCCACCGTTGCAGGCCAAGTGTAAAAAACTCGTGGACGAGCTGAACGAGCATTACGCACGCTTGAACCCGCAAATTTTGCAGGCGGATTTCGAATTTCGAATGTTGCAGGCGACAGCGGGCCGCGACGGACTGTGTCAAAACACGTTAAACGACACAGTCCTTGATCCCCGGTTGATTTCACGCAAGAAGCAAAACGACGTGAAACGACGGGCATTGTGGGAGAAGAAATGCCATCTGACGGAACAACTGGACGGACGGACCCCCGCAACATGTTCCTACAACGTTGCAATTTGCAAGCGGCAATTGAAGGCCATCGAACAACGTCTGGAGATGCGCCGACCTTATTTCGTTTCCGATGCAGAAGAAAAGGACATCGCGCAAACGAAAAGAGTTTTGGTGTCTTGGGAAGAACAAGTTCAAAAATTCGAGTCGCAATTGAAGGACATCGACAAGCAGCTTGCTGAGTGCGAAACCGAGTCGCAAAAGCTTCGAGAGGAGTCGCTGGAGCCATGACGATCAACAAACCACGAATTGAAGGACTGTTACGAGCGGTTGCAGGTGACGACTTGAGGGGCGTACCGGTTTATCTGGTGGGTTACTCGGAGTTGGAAGCTTACGAGCCAAGACTAGCGTTGAAAGAGGCGTTGGGTTGGACAAGTGGTTGGGCAGACTTATTGCTATCCGATCTGATGCGAAGCCGGGGATTGTGGCGCGGGCGTGGATTCGGTTGCGCGATTGATGACAACAAGATTACGTCATTCGTCGATCAGGCAGGGATTGTGCTGCACGAATTCACGCACTACCTAGATCGCCCCGTTTCAGCACCCGGCCAACCGGTGTCGAAAGAGCTTTTAAGTCTGTTCGAAGTCCAGCTGCTCAGGAAATTACCGGACACAGAAAAGGCGTTTGTCACGCCCATTCCCGATCTACAATGGGAGGATCACGAGGCACCCTTTGTGCGGATTGCTTGTCACGTTTGGTATCGAGCCAACTGGGTCATGGAATGTATTCGTCCCCGGCATCTACGATTTGCCACGCAGTACTACGGGCCAACGTTTACCGATGGGCATTGGATTCGATCACTGCGAAGTGAATTGAGTTCAAAACGACATTTACCGATCACAAAAATTCTCAAGACGAAACCGCCGGAGTCGTTCGAGAAACTTTACCACTTAGCCACCGGCATCACAAAAATGGAGTAACACAATGGCAACACAATTGAAACAAGTGATAAGCAAAATTCGGCAACAGAACCCAACGGTCGATGAACTGGCTGAGATCCGAAAAGTTCTTAGAAGCCAGCTCATTGATCGGGCAGCGAGAGAGATAGGTGCCAAGCCCGTCCAGCGACCGGCCTACGTCTACCGACAAGGTGATGAGACGCGCGAATGGGACAGCTTACCGGATCATTTGCTGCCCCCAAACGTTAAGCGTATCAGACGTGGCGTCTACAACATCGATGTTATTCGCGGGAGAGTCCAGCGTCCGCTCGAGGTCAGAAACCCGATTCACGTGCCGCTGAAAGTCGGAGTAAAAAAATAGCTGAGGGAGAAACCGTCAGCATGGACGTTGGCGGTTTTTTTATGCGCAGTACCAACAACGGTTTGCGAGGATCGATTCTAACGCACGAAAACGAGTCGAGGCGTATCACAGTAGCCCCCTTGCGTCGGCACGTCCTCGATTGATTTGTAGTAGTCGTCGAGTTTGTCCTTGTGTTTGTGCAGCTTGCGGTAAGCGGTCAATGTGTTCCGATCAAAATCAATCCTATCTGATGGGATTGATTTCTTCCCGCTGCGTCCTTGCCCTCTATTGCCCGGCGCTTTCGCTGGCAACAACCCGCCGAAATGGGCCTTAAACTTCAAAACGCCAATTGCCAACGGACAGCGGCGCGATCTATCGGAGCGTCAACGGGCACAAATTTTCATTCACGTCGAGCGGCATGGGGATCGTTGGCGAGAAGCACGGGAGAAGACACAAGAGGCCGCGAATAGGAAGCGGAGTCGGGCGGCGAAGGAACGCGAACGCGACGAACAGGGGAAGCTCAAAGCCAGTGGTTGTACGAAAGGTACAACGACTGGTGAGGCAGTCGAGCGCAAGTCCAAAGCCGCAGCAGCTGGTACAGGCACGGGTGCAATTGCGAAGGCGGAGGCACTGGAAAACAAACGTCCTGATCTTGCGGAACAAGTGCGAGCGGGAGCGATCAAACCAGCGGAAGCAGATCGCCAAGCCACAAACGCAACTGAACTTTCGGAACTCTTGAGCAAGCAGGCCAAGCAGGATCGGGCGAAGAAAGCTGTTGATACTCGCGAACAAAAGGCAGGGCGTAAGCCGATCTTGGAGGACAACGCGACCCCCAAGATATCTACTCAAGAGCGTTCTCGTTCGAAAGCCGCCAAAGCCTTTGGTGTTTCTGAGCGTAAGGCCGGTGAGTTGCTGGCGGCAATGGAATTGAAAGCTGGAAGGCCAAAAGAAAATAGTAACACCGTGTTACCATTTTTATCTGACTTGGGCATTGAAAAGATGCAGTCATCGCGTTGGCAACGTTCAGCCACTATCCCGGACGACGAGTTTGAGCAGCATCAGAAGGCCAATTTTCCCAAAACAGCGGGTGTAGGCTACACCCGTTAGGGCGCGTTTAGACCCTTTTAGACGGGTTCGCAAAAATGAGAAATTGCGTTTTTCCTCGGAGAAATGCAATATTTTCGAGAGTTTGGAAACTGCCTTTTTCCATTATGAGTCCCCTGCTCTAACCGACTGAGCTACTGCCCCGATTTTTGCTAGAATGCTTGTGTTCCGGCATTCATTTTATCGAGTCCGGTTTGGGCGGCAAAGACCACAGAAAAGATTCCTCGCTTGTCTCGTAGATATCGGCGGCTAAATCACTTAAAACATTACTGCGTCAAATTTTTGAAAACCGTTTGAAACAGGAGCGAAAACATGCCAACCGTTTTGGTAGTTGATGATACCGCCGTCGATCGGCGACTTGCCGGAGGGCTATTAGAAAATGTTCCCAATGTCGAAGTCTTCTACGCACAAAATGGAAACGAAGCGCTGGTTCATCTGGGGACGTCGCTCCCCGATCTCGTAGTGACCGACCTGCAAATGCCCGATCTCGATGGGCTCGAGCTCGTCACCGCGATCGGCGAACGGTATCCAGGTGTACCCGTGGTCCTGATGACAGCCCACGGCAGCGAAAATATTGCCGCTCAGGCACTCGCGAGCGGGGCCGCCAGTTTCGTACCCAAGGCGTCTCTGGCCGACAGCCTCGTTGAAACCGTCATGCATGTACTGGCGATGTCGGAATCCGAAGCCCGTTACAAGAAACTGCTGGACTGTGCGATCAAGTCAGATTTCGAGTTCGAATTGCAAAACGACCTGGAAATCGTGGCTCCGTTGATCGACATGATTCATCAGGTTTCAGGTGGCCACAGCCTGTTTGACGAAAACAGCCAGCTTCAGATGGGAGTCGCCCTCGAACAGGCTCTTCACAATGCAATGGTGCGTGGAAACCTGGAAATCAATCGCGATGAATTCCCATTTGTCAGCCGAAACATCTTCGAAGAACGTGCAGCGCAGAAACCCTATTCAGACCGACGAGTCTATTTCAGGGCACTGGTCAACCGCCAAGGCGCCACGTTTACCGTCCGCGATCAGGGACCTGGCTTCGACGTTTCCCAAGTCCCCACCGAATCTTCTCCCGAAAGTTTCCGTGACGGTTCAGGCCGAGGATTGGTGTTGATCAAGACGTTTATGGACGAAGTCAGCTTCAACGAGAACGGTACGGAATTGACAATGAAGAAACACCGGAATGTCTGATTACACCCGCACGGGGTGTTTTGACTCGCGCCAGAAAGGCTCGTTGCCGGACAGATCAATCGGGCTCGCCAAATTGGGCGAGACGTAGACCAAATCATGCCGCAACCGCCGCGAGGACCGTTGGTCGCTCACCACGGCGGACAACTCGTATTCCAGGTCCGGATCGAAACCGTCGGCATCGAGTACGACGCGCGGCGGAGAAACGTACTCCACCGGAATCGTTCGGTAATCGGGCTCTGGATCGACTTCCTCGCGACTGACAGGTACCTCCACTCGGGCACGGGTCGGCAGCTCAAGCTCCTCTCCCTGGTAAATCAATGGCACCGCATGGTTCTGGTAAACTTCCCGGTGATTGGGCAAGATGCGAACATCGACACCGAGATTATAGAACAAGTCACGCATGTGTGCATGGCAGGTGAACATCAGAATTTGGTATCCACTTCTGGCAAAATCCACGAGTACTTCCGCCGCGCAGTGAGCGCGGTGCCCATCAAAATTGACCAGCACATCATCGAGCACCAACGGAATCAACGCACCCCGCCGAGCATAAGCACTGACCAGCGCCAAACGCAAACTCAGGAACACCGTTTCGCGTGTTCCGCGACTCAGCTTTTCCACCACCAGTGATTCACCATGGGCGTTGTCCACCAGCAACTCTTCGCCTACCAGACGCGTCCAGATGCGTGTGTACTTACCGCTGGTCAATCGTGTCAGATACGTCGATGCTTCCTTGAGCGTTTCCGGCTGACGCTTGGACTCGTACGATTCCCGAATCACCTCAAAAATCTGGGTACTCGCGGCCAGCACGCGCCACTCACGCTGCAGATTCGAGATCTCAGCCTCGACGGCATTCAATTCCAGACGAACGATGTCCATCCGCGAATCTTCGCCCAGCATCTTCACTTCCTGAATGAACTCACCCCGCTGTTGATGCAGTTGTGTCTGATGACGTTTTAGTTTTTCGATGTCCTGCTGAACGGCGTCCCAGCGTCGCTCCAGCCCGGCCGCTCCCCAGGAATCCATTAACTCCTGAATATGTTTTTCCTGATACTGCTTGCCAAGTGCAATCGTAATCTGCTCGGTATGGCCGTCTCGTTTCTCGACCAGCTTCTTCAGTTCGCGATGTTTGCTTTCGATGGACCGATAGTCGTCCTCGTTGGCCACTCCGACCTGGGCGAACAAACGCTCACGCTGACCGACAAGTTTTTCCAGCTCAAGCTGTGTTTTGGCAGCTCGCGATCGCAAGTTGCGATACTTATTAACGAATTCCTTTCGCGAATTGACCAACAGCTTTTGCTGGTTGATTAATCCGGTCAATCGATTCAGACGCTCGATCAGGTTGATCTCCTCGGTTGCAATGCCTGCATCGTGGAACAACGCATCGATCCGGACCTGAATCTGATTCAGTTCCTTGTCCTTTTCAATTTTCTCGGCATTCAACTGATCGCGGCGCAGATTGAGTGCTCCGATGCGTTCGCTTCGTTGGGTAATCTCCTTGAGTTGGCTCGGCAGCAACACTTCAGGAAGCCCCGCCGTCCGTAAACTTGCCTTCCACTGCTCTCCGGCCACTTCGACGTCGCGTTCCTGAGAAGTGATTCGCCGCCGGATTTCTTCGGACGTAGAACGTGTGGCCTGAACACGATTTTCAAGCGGCACCAGTTCCTCCATCAACGCCAAGCGGTTCTCGGCGTCCTTCAGTTCCAGCTCGTACTGCGTGATGGCCGCCGGAAGCTGTCGCTCGATTTCATCACGTTCCGTTTTGCACCGCTTCAACTGCTGCCGGACAATATCCATTTGATGGCGGAAGTCGTCCAGTTCGTCTTTCGCGATTCGTTCCCAATGGTATTTCATTCCCATCGAGACCATGCCGGCAATGGCGCCCAGGAACATGAACAGAATCCCCAGGTTCCGGGACGTATCTCCGAGCCAGTTTCCGCCCGAAAGGATGTCGATCAAACCAAATCCCAGCAGAATCACGCCCAGCACAAACACCAGCCCGATCACTGTCAGCTTACCCACCGGCAGAACCTGTTCGCTGACGATGGAGTCGATATCGCGTTCCAGCTCATGACGGGCCGAGTTCAGCTTCTCGATTTTCTCTTCGAGTTCGATATGTCGTCGCAAGCGATTGACGTAGCGAGTCACGTCCTCGATCGAATCGGACTGACCGCGTTCGGCCAGCGAACTCCCCAGTCGATCCTGATGCTGCAACAAATCAAATTCAACTTTCTCGTGTTCCTGTTGGAAACGGCGAAGTTTTTCCTGCTGCTCTTCCAGTTTTCGGCCTGTGGTCTCTAGATCGAGCAACCGCCGATTATTCAAATCGCGAATATCTTTTGCCTTGATCTTGAGCTGGCTTCCCAGCCCATCGACTTCACCTACCAAACTATTGTCCAGTGCCACAATATCCGTGGCCAGTCGGTCGGCCTGACGTTGCAGCGACTCAATCCACGGCAAGTGCTCGATAATGGCGTCGGCACGTTTCTTCTGCGCCCAAAGTGCCCGATGAATCGGCAGCGACAGAGCTTCCTTCTTGATTTCGCGACGCTGAATTTTGAATTGATCGATACGCTCCCGAGTCTGAGCAATTTTCGCGTTCAGGTCATTGAGTCTCGGAATCGAAATCTCACGCTCGTCGGGCAACACGCCAAAGGCAGCGATTTGATCGTTCAGGAAGCGGCGTGAATTCCATCGTTCGCTGATTTGCATCGCGATTTCGATCAGTCGCGATTCGCGTTCCTTGGCAACCAGTTCTCGCTCGAGATCCTTGATCTGGTTTGCCAGATCGGTGGACTCGCTGGCCAATCGCGACCAGCGTTTGGAACGCTGTTTGAGTTCGTCAATTTCACGATGCAACCGTTGACGTTTGAGCATCAGTTCATCGACACGACATTCCTGCTCGGATTCGCTCGCCCAGATTTTCTCGCGACGGAATCGCAAATCCTTCATGACATCGACCAGCGATACACGGTCCAGGCCACTGGTCAGTCGGTAAAGCTGTTCTGCGGCGGCGGTACCGTTGAGCGCTCCGAGCTCCTGAATCTCGCGCAGCCCGATGGCGAACACATTATTGAAAATCGGTTCATCGATGTCGGAGATCATCTTTCCGAGGAACGTCCGACCGTGGACCGAACCATCATGGTTGTCCGTGACGGCCAGATCGCCGATCGGATCCATCAATCGGTTCGGATCGACATGCCGCTGAATTTCGAACGGCCCGGTTTTGGTCGAAACCTCGATCGCACCACCCGCCAGACCACCATAGACCGGCGGTGTGTAGCGGCTGATGCGTTCCGGCGGAAAGCCGAACATCATCGAACGGATGAACTGCATCAACGTGGTCTTCCCGGCCTCGTTCTCGCCGTAGAAGACGGTCATGCCGTCCGACAGCGACTCTACCGTCAGCCCTTTCCAGACTCCGAATCCATCAACTTGAATATCCGTGATTTTCACGGTGCGACTCCTTTTGTAGCGCGGGGTGCTTCCCGCGTGGGGGGACCTAAACTATGATTCTTGATTCCTATGCCGATTCGGCCACGTCAGCCAGTTCCTTATGTCTGGCCAGATACTCAATGCCCAGCAAGGTTGCTCGGCGCAAAACTTCGTCACGCTGTCCTTCGCCCAGGCTGGCAAAGGACTGGGACAAGCTGTTCTCTACGGTGTTCGGCATGTGCTCGTGAAAGTTGAGTTTCAACGAGACATCGCTTTGATAACGACCGGTGGCACGCAGATACTCGCCCAGAATCGTATCTTCCTCATACCATTCCAGCGGCAGGGTTTGCGGCGGCTCGATCTTGACTGCGGACGACCAAAGCGATCGATCCGTCCGGCCAAACTCATCTCGCAACCACTTCAGCAGACTATCTCGCCATTCACGACCTCGCAGTCGCGGATTGAACTCGCCTTCGGTCAGAAACTGCCACTGACACAGCACCAGCTGTTCGGTTGAGTCTGCGATAATTTTGAGCGCCCGTTCGCCCAGCTCGTTTTTCAGCTCGTTGATCTGCACGTTTTCCTGAATCACGACTTTCTGATTTACCCATCGAACGCGATCGCACTCCACCATTTGAACCCGAAGTTTGCCGGACGAATCCACCCGACCGACATTGAAACCGTGTGGGCCGTGCTCTCTTGGGCTGCGTCCTTGGGGCGTGCCGGGGTAGCTGATAATGGTTTCAGTTTTTTCCGATTTGAAGACTTTGTGCTTGCCGCCCATCGCCCAGTACTGGATTCGGGTTCCGGCAATTTGCGATTCATCGAGCTCTCCGTAGCTGACCGCGATATTAAACAGCTCACTATCGGGCGCGGTAAAATTTTCGAACTCGTTTCGCCGGGCGTCATGTCCGCTGCCCATGATGCGGGCGATCTTGACGCCTTCTCGGCGATGCTCGACTTGCTCGACCAGGCTGGTAGAAAACGTAATCACGTTCTCCGGCAATTCAATCGCTCCGGGCCAGCGATCGGGATGATCCGTTTCCCCAGCACACCAGTAAATGGTGATATTTTTGTCCGCCAGTCGCTGAAACTGGTTCAGCAGGAATGCAGACGCCCGTGCGTGGCTCAGCTCCGAATCGTAGAGATCGCCCGAGAGGATCACGAAATCGACCCGTTCGCTGATCGCCAGATCGAAAACTTTCTGAGCCGATGTATAGGCTGCACTGGCCAGCGTTTCAACCAGATGGCCGGGGATTTCGGTCAGCCCTTTCATGGGCAGATCGAGATGAAAATCAGATGCGTGAATGAATTTGAACGGTTCTGCCATCATGGCCCTCCCTGATTCTGGTCCGCGATGGCCGCTATCGCTGCTGTGGTAGCAGAAAACTCAAGCGAAAATTCGCAGGCATATTTTTGAAATCACTGAGACAATTTTCCCAAACTTCCGTTAAAGTTCCGGTCAGTTTATCGAATTACTGAAATTGCTCAAATATCAATAAATGCCCAAATTTTCCAGTTTACCCAAGGCCGTCAATTCTGTGGCTGCACCAGAATCTTTGCGGAGTACTTTCCTGTCCAGGTATACCCCCCGCCCTGCTTGAAGTTGTCGGCCATCGCGATGCCCAGATAGAGTTCCCCCGCGCTCTTGGCCACGAAGTCCGCCTTGGAACCGACTTGAATAAAATCTCCCTTTTCGCCGATGCGAGCGACCAAGGCACCGCTTTTCATATTGCGGAACTGCCCCTTGTCCGTCATGCCGTCCGGACCGCAGGACTGATTCCAGTTCGTCCACTGCATGTCACCGGTTGCCCGGATACTGATCTTGTCTCCGCGATTGACGCGAATGCGCGTATTGGTCGCGGATGCTGGAATAAAGGAGTTGGTGTCGATGTCCACGGTCTTGCGGACTTCGGGTGAAACAGCCCCAAACGCACGATCGCCAATCTTGATGTTGCCGATCGGAATCGTGACTTGTCCGAAGGCACTTTTCAGGGCAAATTCCTTCTGCACGATTCGACCGACCACCGCAAAATCAGGCGTCTGCACATAGTCGCCACGAATCAAAGCCCTCGCCGTACCCAGTTCATCGCTATCGGACTCAATCTCATCGATCTTTTTCTTGATTTCTGCCAGATGTTTTTTCCTTTCGGCACTTCCACCGTCGGAGAACTTGCCGATCTCATGTCGCAGCAGTACGCCCATTTGCACCAATTCATTGTGGGAGCGTTCTCGGGTGTCAAATTCCTTGTCGCCCAGATCCTCGACTAGTTTGGCGATCTTCTCTTGCAGTTCCGGCATGCTGTCAAGCCCGGGAAAGAAACGAACAATCTTGTTGACCGGAATTCGCAACGACCCAAATTCCGTTTCGATGTCGATCGCATCGATCGGCAACTCGCCACCGATGATCTGGCCATCCCACATGTGGAACCGAATCTCTCGCGGATTGACTTCCACTGGAATGGGCGCGGGCTGCGTGGCCGTGTCGTCCGCCGCCGGCTCATCGGTTTGGGGTTCCTGAGTTTGGGGTTCCTGTTTAGGAAACCTCGCATTCATCATGCGTTGCAACACATCCGGACGGACTCTCGGATTGCCCCCTTTGGCAAACGCCATCGACGAGACCGACAGCAAGGATCCGAACAGAAATAATAGGAGAAGAAAATATTTGGTCATCGGGAGGGGAGGGGTAAATATTTTTGTAACTGTTCACGGGAAAGGGAAACGTTTAGCCGCAAGCCGTCGGGGGTTGCTGCCAAAATGTACTGTAATACCGAAACCGCTCCATCAGCAACCCCCAAAGGCGCGACGGCCAACGGGCTGGAGTATTTTATTGGGAGGCAGTTTACTATTGAGGCTGCCCCTTGCCGGCGCGCCTGCGCCGACCACCTATCGATCTTCCCGCATCAATCATTGGCGGATCGGCTATGTAAGGTAGCTACACACCCACTTGTGGTCGACTTCGGCTTGCGGCTAAACGTTCTGGTCGGCTGCGGATAAACGTTCTGGTCGGCTTGCGGAT
>CAYPXY010000061.1:0-16498 GCA_964414815.1 uncultured Pirellulaceae bacterium
AGCGTAAGCGAGGGACTCTGTTTCATCCCTCGCTTACGCTTCGGGTTAAGATTGGAATTAGACCAAAAACCAAAGACTAAAAACCAAATATGCTACGTTACTGGACCGCTGGTGAATCTCACGGCAAAACACTACTCGCGATGATCGATGGATTTCCGGCGGGCCTTGAAATCAATCTGGACGAGATCGATCGACACCTGCTGCTCCGGCAAGGCGGCTACGGGCGCGGGGGTCGGCAGAAACTGGAAACCGATCGGGTTGAAATTTTGACGGGAGTCTGGAACAACGTCACGCTTGGCAGCCCCGTGACGCTGCAAGTCGTCAATTCCGATTACAAACTCGAACGCCTGAAGGAACTTCCGCGTCCAAGACCCGGGCACGGTGACTTGAGCGGCTCCATCAAGTATCTCAGTTCCATCCGAGGTATCCTCGAACGCGCCAGTGCTCGGGAGACGGCGGTACGCGTTGCGGCAGGTTCACTCTGTCAACAACTGCTGGCCCGGTTCGGAATTCGGGCGCTCGGATATGTGGTTCAACTGGGCCAGGAAGCCATCGAGCCGCGATCCGGAGACTTTGACTCGCGGCTGAAATGGCGCAACGAAAGCAAAATCTATTCGCTCAATCCTGATCGGGATCAGGCCGTTTGCGACTACATCGACGAAACCAGAAAAGCGGGCGACACGCTGGGAGGGATTGTCGAAGTCGTGGTCGAAGGACTGCCCTTCGGGCTGGGAACTCACGCGCAGTGGGATCGAAAGCTCGATGGCCGACTGGCACAAGCCGTGATGGCCGTTCAGGCGATCAAGGGAGTCGAGATCGGGCTTGGCTTCCGCGCCGCAACCTTGCCCGGAAGCCAGGTTCATGATCCGATCCAATATGACGGGCAACAACAATCGACCAGCAATCTGGGCTACACCCGCCCTACCAACCACGCTGGCGGTCTTGAAGCCGGCATGACCAACGGCCAGCCGCTGGTCATCCGCGCTGCGAAAAAACCCATCGCAACCTTGCAAAAGCCGCTTGAATCCATCGACATGAAAACCAAGGACGCCAGTACCGCTAGCTATGAACGCAGCGATGTCTGCGCGGTTTCCGCTGCTAGCATTATTATCGAGAACGTGGTGGCGTTTGAAATTGCGGCAGCCCTAGTTGAGAAATTCGGTGGCGACAGCGTGGTCGAAATGGAGGCCCGATGGAAGCTGTTTCACGAACTGGCCAGCAAAAAATAGCAAATCGTTATTGATCCAATCGATAAACTTGTCAGAATATCGAGCCTGATTTCTATTCGCCCAATGACACGGATGTCAAATGCCCAGCGATAATCAACGACGATTTTTTTGCCGCGTGATATTTATGCTGGGGTGCATTGCGCCTACATTGAGCCTGGTCTACTGGATCATGCACCGTCCCACTGCGGCCCAATGGGCACGCGAGATTCAAGCGGAATTGGGGGTTGAAACCGTCATCGATTCGATTGAAACCCCCCTGCCCCGCGTCACCATCCTTCGCGGTGTCAAATTTATGGATCCGGAGCACGGCAAGATCCTGGACGCCACCGAGATCGAAGTGGTATTCGCCGAAACCGAGAATCGGGTTTTCATCAACCATAAACTATCGCTGACCAATTCAGGGATCATCAAACTGGTACAGTTGATCAATGAGAATCCGGTCCGGCGGCACGTCGCGGATCGGCCCTGGGTGGTTTCGCTCGATGGCGTGACGATTTATGACAAGACCCATCTGCCGGAACCCGGCGGAGCGTTTGCGCAAAGCCTGATCGCGGAGAAAGTTCAGATCGAGCTGATTCCGATGAGCGACGGGACCGATCTTGTTTTGCAGTTTGAGCCTGTCGATCCAGCGAACGATGGCGTTCTTCCTCATTCCAGGCAACCGGTGATTGCCCGACTGGGACGGAGTTATCCACGTGAGGACGGTTTGAGCAAAATGCTGGTCACGCTCGATACATCCGGAGCGTCGGTTCCTTGTTGGCTGCTTGGGAATATGGTCCCCGAGATCAAATCGCTGGGACCGCAATGTCGATTTTCGGGTCAGTTGAAATTATTCCCCAACCACTCGCTGGTCATCGGAGCCTTCGAAGGCCGGTTCGGGCAAGTGGGCGTACTGCGAAACCAGCCGATCGATGCGGTGGTCAACATAGGCCAGGTCAACGGCCGAGTTCAGGGAGAAGCCAAATTATTCTTTGGAGGGGACCCCAACGGAATCCCCGTTACCCTCGGATACCCGTTCAGCGTCGAAGATACCATCCGCACCGCAACCGCCGAGTTCGCAAATTGGCGGTAATGCATTCACTTCACCGATAGCTCAACCACAGCTTCTTCGGCAGCAGCCCGATGACCACCACCAGCAGGCTGAACAAGCCGAAGAGCACGATGTACTGCAACGCTTTGTCTTCGGTACCGGCATAGGCGTGCAGGCCGACGCCAAGCACGTTGACTCCCTTCCATGACCACAGCGTAATCACGTTGCCGATAATGGCCAGCAAGGCCATACCGCGCTCGCGGACCATTCCTCCCCAGCGGGCATGCAGGATGACAGCGTTCCAGAGAACAATCATCAGCGCCCCATTCTCTTTCGGATCCCATCCCCAGAAGCGTCCCCACGAATCATCTCCCCACAAACCGCCCAACACGGTCCCGAAGAAACTGGTCAACAAGCCAAAGCAAACGGTGCCGTAAATCATGCTGGCGAAGGCTCGGCTCTTTTCCTTGGTGAGGGAAGTCGTGAGCAAGGCCCGGAATACATAGGCCAGCCCCAGGAAGCCCGCCAACATGGTCGCGCTGTACCCAACCGCAATCGTCACCACGTGCGTGGCCAGCCAGAACTGCGTGTCGAGCACGGCAACCAGCACCGAAAACGTATCGCCGTCGGTGATCGTCATGTTCCAGGCGGCCAACAAACCCAAGAACCCCCCTGCCCCGCCCAGAAAATATCCGACGCGAAGTTTTGCAAGCCGCTCGAGGATCAGCATGCCAATCACGAACACCAGTGAGACAAACAGAAACGACGAATAGAGATTTGTTACCGGAGGCCGGCCTGAAATCACGATCCGTGCAATGAGACCAACAACGTGTACCGCGACGCCCAGCCATAACAGCCACGCCGCCAATCGATTCAAGGGCACTGAAAAGCCAAGCCAACCTGCCATCGCAATCACCATCGCGACCGTATACAAGACCGTCGCCAGAAAAAATGGTGCAAAGCGGTTGTACCAGCCCTCGGTTGCAAGACTCAGCGGGCTCAGTCCATTGGACGGCGACGATTGGATCACCGCCAGGTAGTCGATCAATGTTTGATTAAAGGTTTGGGCATCACCCGAAAGATAGGCGGGCTGAAGTTTTGAAAGCGACGCAATGTGTTCTGGCAGATCCTCTTGCATGAACTCCGAAGTTCCTCCATTGATCGTGATCAACGACGATGCCATCTCTCGTTCGAATTCAGCCAATCGGTTGGCAATCACGGCATCGGCGAAAGGCTGAGCCATGTCGCGCAGCTTCTTCGTGTCTTCTTCGGGTATCTGATTCCAGCGATCACTAATGATTTTTTCCAGTGTCGGTCGATCATGGGTTCCGAACTGTTGAGCGACGAGTTCAAACAACTCGTTGCTCCCCAGGATCGTTTCAATCATACGGGATTTGATCAGTAGTTCTCGCTGAGCAGGAATATACTCCTTCTCGACCAATGCTCTTGCTAGTTCGCTGATGGTCTGGGCTTTATAAGTCTCCGCCAGCTGTTTTAACCAGAGACGGTTTCTCAGTGCTGGCAACGAAACCCAGGGTTGGTCGGGACGATCCGTCGGTACCACCAGTGGAATCAGAGAGCTGTTCGCCTGAGTCTCGGCCGATTCCACTTGCCGGGTGACACTTAAACGGTCAAATCGCTGATCCCCCAACACGGCTTCGAGTGAGATGACTTGCTGTTGCTTGTGTACCAATTTGGCGACCGACTCCTGCAACGGCTTCCAGTCTTTCGGATCGCCGGCCAAAAGCTCCCGCGTTTTGGCGCGCGCATCGTACAATTCACTGAGTGTGTACCTGAGGTTGCTCTTGGCCTGACGTTCCGGCGTAGGCATCGGAAACGGCAGGCCAATCGCGCTCAGCACCTCATTGTCTTCGATACGAAACAGACGATACTGGTCGTATCCCGGTGCATCAAACATGGTATCGGCCAGCCACCGAATGGCAGGTTGCTTTATTTCAGCAGTGTTGTTGACCGTTTCGCGTTTATTCAATTGCAGCACGGTATGCCGAGCCACCGAGTCAAGCGGTTGAACACGACCGTTCTTGGTTACGGGAATTTGTCCCAATAGATCCAGCCGAAATTCATCCTTCTTGACCTGACCGAAACTTGCTGAAACCGCCTGGCCGATCACATACATCGCAAACAATGCAAAGACGCCTCGCGCAACCCACATTCCTCGGTCGGCATTTTCGACGGTGGCAGAGCCCGACTTGTCCTTCTTTTCCAGATAACCCAGCAGCGTCCCTCCAAACTGGATCAACAACCCGACCACGGTGAACATGCAGCACACATAGGGGATCATCCAGCCCCGATTCTTCACGACTTGCAGAGTTGAAAACACTTTGCCGGTCACAGGATCAGAATCGTAGCCCGTCTGATAGAACGTCTCGCCCCCATATCGCATCGGATTGTTCATCCAGATGTGGTGTTCAAACTGGTATTGATTCGATGGATCATTGAAAACGATGTCTGATGAAAAGTACTTTGGAGTCGAAGTGCCCAAATAGTATTCTGCTTCTGCATTTTTGAGCATGATCGAATAGGGCTTATATTCGGTTTTGAATCGCAGATCGATGGCAAACTCTTTCTCGCCCGATGCCACCCGATTCAGGTCGATCATTCGCGTACCAAAGTGTTGGCTGACCAGAAAGATCCCCAGCGACTTTCCGGAACCTTTCTCAAAGACCTGAACATAGGCTGAGGCGATATTGACTCGGGCAGAATCGACGCCTGTGATCTCGGGCATCTCGGTCGCTTCGACTTGCATTCCAATTCCTTTTGTCGCCAGAGAGTCGTTGCCCCCTGGCGAAGGATTGACCCTGGAATTGGGCAGGAACTGGATGACCTTCAAATCAACCGGAAGCTGGTCGTCTGAAATCATTTGCCCCGAAAGCAGTTTCGATTGCGGTATCACAACCATACGATCAAATTCGGGGGCAGTCGAATCAACCACCGCCAGCTCGACCGAACGGACATCGATCGCAACATTCGAGGTTTCTCCCTCGGCAAAGGTCATTCGCTGTTCCACATTGGTAAAGTTGACGTACAGTTCGTTCGCCATCAGTCCAAGCACTCCGAGGTGCAACAGAACAATCCCCCCCTTTCGTTTGAACAGGAGGATACACGCCACCAGTCCGATGGCGGCGGCGGCCGTCGATTGACCGAGCTGCCAGACGATTCGCATCGCGGAATCGTTGATCAGCCCGGTACCCGGAAACAGAAACGTCAACAACAGCCCGCCGCCAAAGAGAGCCGCCGTAACCGCGAGAAACAGTTTTTCATATTTTCGCTCTGCCGAAAGAACTGAAAATCCAAACGCCGCCGCACAGGCGATACCGAGAATGACGATCTGAAACGCGATTCGCATCTGATGCCAGGGGATGGGTGGCTCGCCTTGTAGCCCGCGCGGGTTTTGCGCATTGAAAATAATCGCCCAGGTAAACAGTGCCGCGACGGTGGCGATCAGCAGCCCAACAATCAGTCGCGATCCACGGGCCTGCAACCGGAATCGAATCAAATGGGCCGTTCCCATATTCAGGATCATCAGGGCAAGGATCGTCATGCCGCTCGGGATCCAGATACTGCCCGAAACATTCTGGTGGTTCGGGAACCAAGCGGGAACCAGAAAGACCTTTAAGGGAACCTCGATGAAAATCTGGTTCTCCAGAAAGTACTTGCTTTTAATGGTGTGAATATCCGCACGGGTCTGCTCCAGCGTTCCGATAAACGTAACGATGATCGCAATGACCAGCAGCGCGACCGTCAACTTCAGCGAGGCCAGTGGTGCCAAAACAGACTTGATGGCATCGACTGCCGATACAGCTTGCTTCGATGGCGTCGTCGTTGATTGGGAAGCGTAGGGTAATTCTGCAGCCATGAGTTTGTAGAGAGTTGTTAGTAAGGTCTGAGACCACCCGAATGGTTTGGGCTATTTGGGGAACGGTCCTGAAATAGCTCCCGTATGTTTATCATAACCCGAAGCGTAAGCGAGGGACTACTCCAGCTTGGTGATGCCGTCCCTCGCTTACGCTTCGGGTTATGATGGACATTAATAAAACCAGAAATTTATTTCAGGACAATTTCTAGGGAGGAAACTTGATAGACTTCAAGAATTCCAGAAACATATCTTCACTTTCGGCAACGAGTGCCTTGTCGCCAATCAGTTTAACGAACCATGCATTGTCATTTTGCTTGACCATGCCTGCGATGATTGCGTTGGGTTTCTGCTCGTCGTCGGGAAAGAGCCGGATGATCTGGCCGGTGATCCCACCGACTTCGAAGGTCTCGGTCCGCTCATCAAATTGCTCCGTCGTCCAGTCAAGCACATCGACTTGCCCGGCCCATTGCTTGACATTCGGCTCCCAGTGGTTGGCCGACGCCAACAATCGGCTGATGGTCATTTGGGCCGACTGATCATCTTTTTTCTTGACCAGTCGAACGGGAACAATGGAACTGGTGTGGGCCGGTTCCCAACCATCAGGAATTTCATACTGCACTTCAGGCACCGCGGGGGTTGCCGGGGGATTGTCTGCGGGCTGAATTGAGGGCTGAGTCGTGGGAAGCCCTCCCATGGACATCATCCCCCCTGCCCCGTCCTTCTTTTTACCCAAGGCTTCAAACAGCCAGGCCTGCGACACATGGGACTGCAGCGGCTTCAACTGCTGATCCAGCTCCGCTTTTGAAATCGGCGGAAGCGACATCTGGTCCCGCCAACGATTGACGTTCATCACCAAATCCTGGTTGACATTCAGATTCGAAATCGCAAGCTCCAGCGGCGGGCCGGGTTGTTCGATCAACAAGGTCTCATGCCGGAACGGACGCGGTCCGTCCGCTCTCCAACCCTCCGGCAGTTCCCAAACAGGTTTATTATCTTCGAATCGGGCCTGCTCGAAAAAAGCCATCAGAGCAGGTTCCAGTGTTTTGATCTGATCGATCGGGCCATCGATCTTATAGAACCACATCAACTCTTCGGTGACATAAATGGCTACCAGCATCCGGTCCGTAATCTCCTCCGGTGAAAGTGGTCTGGAGCGGGTGGGAGTTTGAGCAAACGGGGCGAAGGGAGCCTGCGATGAGCTGGGAGCGTTCCGAAGTGAACCGTACCCCGATTCATCTTTGGGGATCTGTTGGGTCACGATGGCTTCTTCAGCGTGACAGCCGAGAAACAACACAACGCAGATTGCCAGATTTCGCAGTCCAGCTCGGGTCCTTGGAGAGTTTGTTTTCATGCCGCTATTATAAGGCGATGCGATTGGCAAGCCAACGATAATTGTAACGCGTGCCCGAAGCAGCCACTTTGTCACAGAATCCTATTGCTTATTGGCGGGCTCGATGGTCCCTACGCATTTCCCCAGTCCGATTCGGCGATAGTGAGCGTTGGAACAATACCCCGCTAAAGTCACTTCATCGCCATCGCCCAGAAACTTTCGCTCCTCACCGGTCGGCAGTTTGAAAGCCGTTCGCGATGAGCCCGGAAGTGGATTCTCGACATCGCCGTCCCAGGTCAACTCCAGTAAACTTCCGCGAGCATTGCGATCCGGACCGCTGACGGTTCCGCTGGCGATCAGGTCACCGGGTTGAAAATTGCAACCGTTGCTGCTGTGATGGGTTAACATCTGCGCCAGCGTCCAGTACATCCCCTGAAATTTTCCAGCCGTCAACGGAATCGACTCCATCCCCTGTTCTTTCATCTTTGCCGTGCGAAAGTGAACCTCAAGATTCAAATCGATTCCACCGAACGCTGAATTGGACTGGCTTGAAAGATAATTCAGCGGCGCAGGATCGCCTGTAGGCCGCTGAAATTCAGCACACCGAAACGGAGCAAGTGCCTCCATCGTGACCACCCACGGCGAAATCGAAGTGGCAAACGACTTTGCAAGGAACGGCCCGAGCGGTTGATACTCCCATTTCTGAACATCGCGGGCGGACCAGTCGTTGAGCAAACAAATTCCAAACAGATGATCTTCGGCATCTCCAATCGAGATCGGCTCACCCAGTCGATTCCCCTGCCCTATGAAACAACCCAACTCCAACTCGTAGTCAAGCGTTTTGCAAGTATCAAAGGTTGGACTAATGCCTTCTTCCAGCGGACCCAATTGTCCCCAAGGTCGACGAACAGAGGTGCCGCTGACCACCACACTTGAAGCTCGACCGTGATAGCCGATCGGAATATGTTTGTAGTTGGGCAGCAGCGGATGGTTGGGCCGCAACATGATGCCCACATTCGTCGCATGGTAGATCGACGCATAGAAATCCGTGTAGTCACTGATTCGAGCCGGAATCAGAAGCTGGGCTTCGGCTTGCGGAACCAAGGCGGTCGCAGTCTGTGTCCGATCCACTGTGGTCGTGGTCGTGTTGGCATCGAGTACCTGACTGAGCGCCGTCCGCAACTCGTTTCGCGGCTTCAGTGGCAATCCCATCAAGTCGTTCAAGGTCGTTTGCAACAGACTCCCCTGCACCGCCGGATCTAACCCACTTAACCAACCGCTACTGGCGCATGTTTTCAAATCAAGGATTTGATCCCCGATCCCGACGCCGATGGACGGCGAACTGGCTCCTCTCTGGAAAACACAAAATGGAAGATTCTGGATCGGAAAATCCGAGGTTGGATCGTTGGCTGATTCAACCCATGAACGAAGATCAGGGCTGTGAGTCTGGTCGATGGAGTACACAGTTAAAAGGTGGGTAGCAGATGGATGCGGTGGGATGCCAATAGGCAGCGAAACCAATGAGCGATGACGCAATGATGCAGACCACTCATTCGCACTAATCTACACTAATCGATGGGATGCGGGGAGATGGAGAGATCCCTTCGGTTCTGCCGACGATCTCGAGCAGTTCGATGACAGGTCTGCCGTCGAAGTAGATCAGTGCGGTGCGGCCGAACAGGGTAGTATCGGCCCTGCCGGATGCTTCGTCCATCAAGACTGCCAAATCGGAACCGGGCTGAATTCGATAAAGTCCTGCCAGTCTGACTTCGCGAAGAACATTATGGCGGATCATGATGTGCCCCAAGGGCGTTTGTCGGCTTTCGATTTCTTGACGCACTTCGGGCTTCACCACGCTCAAGTCGATCCGGACGATTCCCCACAGCACGGGCTGATGATCCGACTGTCGTCGTAATAGTATCTTTCTCGAATAGCGATGGGCCTCGCTTTTGAGTTCCAGAACCTCGAGCTTGACTGGGCAGCCATGAAACTGCTCGACCGTCACGGTCATGTGGTGGTTGTGGGACAGCAACTGGCCAGCCACCGGAGGAAGGTCGCTGGCCTTGCACTCCTCAAAGATTCCCAGCTGAAGATCCGCTTGATCGTTTTCATAGAACAGTTCGACCAGTTGGTCCAATTCGATAAGGGTAGGGTCAGCCGGATTCAATGTTGCTTCCTGAAAAATCTTGATACGAGGGTTGTATGGCCGTTGAGTACACGAAATGCCATTCTACCTTAAACCAGTGCTTTACGCTTGGGTTTCGCAAGACCTTCAGGAGTTTTACAGACGAAGTAAGCAGCGTCCAGCGTTGCTTTCACACCAGCGATTGCGTTAGAATCGGTGAAACAGACGTCACTCAATCTCAAACCATGCCCTTTCGATGTTACTTGCAGAACCAAACCGGACTTCTTACGACCTGACGTTTCCGTTATTCGGATTCGAGATTCGTACCCACCCGGCTTTTTTCATTCTCCCCCTGCTGTTCGGGTATAGCTGGATACAGGGCTTTACGGTCAATCCAGGAGTGGGATTGTTGATCGTGGCAGGCGTATTTTGGACTTCGATCCTGATTCACGAACTGGGCCATGCGTTTGCGTTTCGCTACTTCGGAATTTCATCAAGGATCGTGCTGTACTGGATGGGCGGGTTGGCGATTCCACAATCGGGGAACCTGTGGTCATCACGACAAACGGGATCGTTGACTCCCAATCAGCAGATCATTGTTTCGCTGGCCGGTCCGTTTGCAGGCCTTCTGTTGGCGTTGATCCTGTGTTTGATCGTGCCGTACCTGAGCGGATCCATCGGTTGGCATGGGATTTTTCCGGTGCCCTCTTTTCCGGATAAAGGTCCTGTCCCCTTCGGCAGTGCCGTCCACCTGGTCTTTTCCTGTGCCATTGTGATCAATGTCGTACTCAATCTGATCAACCTGGTGCCGGTGTTTCCGCTCGATGGAGGTAAGGTTGCGCGAAACGCGTTGATCCAGATGGATCCATGGAACGGGATTCGAAAGAGCCTGATTCTTTCCATCGTGGCGGCGATCGGTATGGCTCTGATCAGTCTTCGATTGCTCGACGGAATCTTCATTGCCATCTTCTTTGGGTTGATGGCGCACGCAAACTTTCAGGAGTTGCAGGGGCCGAGGTGGTAGACACGGAGTGCTCCGTAAGCGATTCGGGATCGATTGCCCCCAAATTTTCAATCGCGAAGAAAAAATTTTCGAAAATTTTCAAAAATTTTTTTTGCTCGTCAGGGACGTGCATCGAGCGCGGACACAACTTGTTCCGCGACCGTTCTCCTTCCGTTCAGCTCGTATTGGCCCGTTCGTTCAGCGGTACATTTTTTGGCTTTTAAGATTCAGCACGACTTGATGATTGAGCCGCCTCTCGTTTGCGAGTTCCAATCGCTCTCATCGAATCGTTTGTTCTGGCAGAGTCCACCGGCAGTAAGTCTCCTACAACGAAAACACTGCAATCTTCGAAGAAACTTTTGAAGTGTCTTCATCGAGCTGGCTTCTACGGGACAAACCACAACGTGTTTCAGGTCGTCGCGCAACCTTCATCGAGGTGACGTCATTGTTTTTTAAAAGGGGAGTGACCGCGATTCGCCACGCCATCGAATCAGAAATGTTTTGCAGTTCGTTGCAGAGAAATGAGTTGACGCGGTGTGCTTGCGGTAGAACGGCTCGCCTATAAAGTCATGTTCAATCGATGCGAACAGGTCGAGTTGCTGGCACGTGTGCGAAGAAAAAAATTCAAAAACCGCAAAAACAATGTTGAAAAAACTTTTTCCGTTACTTACAAATATTGAATGTTCTGCATCGCGAGTTTGCGGTGAATCCACTGAAAGGAGTCCCCAGGGAATCCACTCAGGGGATTAAATCGCGAACGGTGATGGCTCGGCAATGTGCCGAGGACAGAGCGACAATGAATCTGAAGTTGGGTACTTTGGATTCAATACCCTGAGTTGAACTTGGGCCTGGCAATGATGTCAGGGGTTCGACCCAAATAGTTTAGGTCTACATAACGGAGGACGTCCTGTGGCCACCAAGAAAAAAGCTGCCAAGAAACCCGCTGCCAAGAAAGTAGCGAAGAAAACAGCAAAGAAACCAGCCGCTAAAAAGGCTGCCAAGAAACCCGCAGCTAAAAAAGCTGCCAAGAAGCCTGCGAAGAAAAAAGCCGCCAAGAAAGCTTAGTGCTTTTCTGACGGTTTTTTTGCTGTCGCCTTCGGCGGCAGCGATGCACGCTGAAACAACGAGAAAGGGCCGGGATAGTTACCGGCCCTAAATTTTTGTACCCTTCCCAATGTACAACAGAAACGATGCATGCTGCATGCCATGTTTTGTTGATTGGACAGATACTTCAAATATGACCCACCTTCCCGACGACGTGAAAGACGCGGTTCGACGTTTCGCCAATGGAGCAACCGTTGGCATGGTCAAGACGGCTTTGAAAGAAAAAGGTCTCGGACCAGGGCCGAGCACGGAAGTTCTTGAAATCGCGAGACGAATCATCAATCGTCGTGCGCGAATCAAGCATGGACTGATCGGTGCGCTCGGGTTATTCATTCTTGTATGGGCAGGATACTGGTCCTACCATTGCTTGATCAACCAAAATCCTCAAATCCGAATTTCGGTGGTCGTCATGGGAGTAGGACTCCTTCTTTCGATCTACGGCATTTACAATTTGACTCAGGATGAAATTCCTTCCGATGGCTCACACTCACGCTTCCGTTGACCCGTCCCGGATCACCTGAGCCACCAGGTAGGGGGGGCCATAGAGCTATGACATACATTTTACAGCGGCTGGTTTCTGCGGGAGAAGAAAATCTCGGGATCGCGCTGGAGCAAATTCACAGTGGTACGAAGCTGGGGACACCGCAGATGTCCAGTGTGGCGTGATCAGTCGCACCATCACGATTGCGGCAGCCACCACCAAGTTCAAACTGATCGGCAACGGCCCCAAGCCCGGTGAATACTTCTGTAATGCCTGTCAGAAATATTTTGGATAGTGTGTTATTGGTTTGCTTTGATAGCCCGGACGGGCCCGTTCAGAGTTGTCGATCCACGTCGTAACTTTGAAATGTTCGAATCGGATTCGTATGAGGATATAAGAAACTGGCTCGCCGAAGATGAGTACTGTTCCTGATTCAAACCCAACGGTTCGACCAGATTTAGATTTCGAAGGTACGATGGAAGCCGGTTATGAGCTTCAGGATTTGGAACACTCATTTTTGCTAATCGTCACTAATCTCGGCAGAAAGTTCGCCTAATCGCTACATCCACCCACTTTATGGTTGCCGTGTCTCTCGAAACCTTTCCGCGCAGGCAATTTGTGCCTATTTTGGCGATTGAATCATCGATAATCTGAATAGCCCTATCAGGCTGTCCCGCTATCCGGCCGTATGGGCCACGTTTTCCCGCAACTTCTGTTTTCTCCAAACTCATCTTCTTTGGCGACCCACCATCGATGACGCGCTTTGCCTTGCCATATGGGCTGTTGGTTCTGACTCTGATCTGCTTGATCGGAGCCGGATGCTCGCGTAGCCGTCACCGAGCCAATGCCGATTGCCAGACTTACGGCCTGATCGGAAGCCGACAACTTGATCCGCTCTGGTTCATTCCCGGCCGGTCCGTCGAACCCGAGAAGACCTCCCGAATGTATCTGGCGACCGAACAGGATTGCGGGCCGAAGCCACTCGATGATCTGGCGGCCGAGTGTTTTCAGAACTGTCCCGATGGCCACCGAAATACAAAATACTATTCGCAGATCGCCACGCGGACCGAAACTGAAAATCCTGCCTGGCTCGATCATCTTCCTCGCAACGACAAGGGCGAACTGGAACTGACTCAGCCGCTGGCGATGGATTTGGCGCTGCTACACAGTCGCACCTATCAACAGCAATTCGAAAACGTCTACTTGAACGCATTGAGCTTGTCCGGAAATCAATTTGAATTTGACAGCCAGTGGTTTGGCGGTATCGGTGCAAACTACGGGGCCACGGGCGAAGACTTGGGCGATCAACGAGCCTTGAATGTCACCGCCAATCGACTGGGATTCACCCGCAATCTCGCTGGCGGGGGACAGTTCGCGACCCATATCCTGAACAGTCTGTTTTGGGATTTTGGCAACGGACTTCGAGCAGGCTCCGCAGCGCTGGTGACAACGTTTACTCAGCCGCTGTTGCGCGGAGCATTTCGCCATGTTAGACTGGAAAGCCTGACTCAGGCAGAACGCGATCTGCTGTATTCGGTTCGTGACTTCGCCCGCTTTCGGAGATTGTTCTACATCGACATCACATCGTCGTACCTCGATCTGCTCACACAATCCCAAGCGATTCGCAACGCCCGAACCAACCTGGAGAATCTGCGCCAGAACCTGCAGGAACACGAGTTCTACGCCGAGTTGAAGATGGTTTCGCAGTTTCAGGTCGATCAAGTTCTGCAACAATATCAAAATGGTCGACGGGGATTGCTCTCCGCTGAACAGGCTTTGATTGCGTCACAGGATGCGTTCAAGTTTCAGCTTGGTCTTCCGGCATGGCTGCCTCTGAAGATGGATGAATCGATGCTCGATCCATTCGATCTGGTATCCAACGAACTGATCGATCTTCAACAGGATGCCCAGGAGTTGTTCGAAGAAATTGTTCAGTACCTGCCACCTGAGGAGCCGCCGATCGAGAAAATGGAGGAATGGGCGGAGCGATTTGTAGCGTTGCGCGACCGAGTTGCCGAGTCCTACCCGTCCATCGATCAGGAGATGGCTCGCTGGAAAGCGAAACTGGAGGAAAGCAAAACGGAGAGTTCTACAGAAGATGATCGGCTTGACCATCACCTCCAACAAAACCTGGTCAAAACGACTCGCGAACGACTGGACGATGTGAAAAAGATACTCAATGATCGTCAGTGGTACCACGAGAACCTACAGAAGTTGATCGACGAGTATCGACAGGCAGGGCCACCATCCAAGGTAGATCCGGAACAACCCTTGGGAACCGAAACCGATCCACCATTGCCCGATGAAAGCTCGCGTCGCCATCGTGACGATCAAGACGACGATCAGGATCCAGAAGAAAAACACGAACGCGATCTGAAGGCTCTTCGCGCGCTGACGTTGCAGTACGAAGACATCGCTGAATCCGAAACGGAAACCAGGGGCGTTGCCGCCTGGAGAGTACTTCAGGAAGCCGTCGGTGAGCAACTGCGCGAGGAAATTGCCGAACTGTATGTGGCTCAGACGCAAATCCGGCTGTACCTGATCGAGATCGAACCGTTCGAAGTGGAAGAGAAAGCCGCCGTTGCCTTCGCATTTCAAAATCGCACCGACCTGATGAACCGCCGCGCGGGTGTGATGGATGCCTTTCGAAGGGTGGAAGTCGCCGCCGATGCGTTGCAAAGTGATTTGAGCGTCACCGGCAGCGTGGCGCTGGGCAGTGATCCGTCACGGAACAATGCGTTCCGATTCGATTCCTCCGCCAACCGCTACACCGTCGGCGTGGAACTCGATGGGCCGTTGAACCGGTTGAACGAGCGAAACCGCTACCGCGCGGCCCAAATTGCTTATCAGCAGGCGACCCGAGAGTTTACGGAGGATCGCGATCGGGTTGCCAACGAGATTCGTTCGATCCTGCGGCGGCTGGAGCTAAGCCGATTGAACTTCTTGATCGCCCGCCAGCAAGTCGTCACCGCAGCGCGGCAGGTCGATCAAGCTCAAATCGACTTGCGAAGGAGTTCCGACGGGGAATCGAGTTTGACACTGTTCCTTTTGCAGGCGCTCGATGGCTTGCTCGATGCAAAGAACAATCTGATTTCGAACTGGATTGACTATCGGATTCAGAAGATGCAGCTTTTCGCAGCGTTAGAGTTGCTCTACCTCGATGAACAAGGGAACTGGATCAACGAAGCGGATGGCCTGGAGGTTCTGAGAGGCTGGACAGGAGCCGAAAGCGACTATTTCCCGCCCGATTGGGGGCCGCTTCCGAACGCCCCATTGCAGTAAAAACAGGAAATTGCAGTAAAAAGAAAGCGACGCTGAACCGGCAAGATTGCTTTCGGCCAATGATGTTGCTGCGATGTTGCAGCTTAGCCAACGTCATATCTTTCGGATGGCTGATGCAGGTCCGCGATGGCAAGCTGTACGCGAACCCTGCGGAACGAATCACCGATGAGTTGGCTGATATGGTTCGGAAACACAAGGAAGCCATCAAGGCATCGCTGGAGCGTTCTGCCAGTTCGCCAGACTGTCGATTTTGTTCCGGGGTGACAATCCCCATCCCGACTTCCGACGGCTACGAAAATTTCGAATGCTTTCTTTGTGGTAAGTGTTCAGGATGCAGGAGGGCGGTTCAATGAAGGAACTGAAACCCGAACAGATCAAGTTTCCAGGCGAAGAGAGAACGACCAAACGGCGTGTTGTAAACACCCTACGCTATGCAACCTGAAGCGGCTGAACACTGTTGACGTGAAGCAAGGCGACATGAACAACCGAATCAGTTTCAGGATACCCCAGTATCAATCGAGTTTTCAGCACGATGACATTTTCAGGATGTTTGACCGGGAACGTTTCGCCATTGGAAAGCGAAAGCAAGAAAGGTTCGAACGGGCGGCGGTTTAACCATTCGCGAATCGTCTCAGTATTCATTTTTCAACTCTCAAAAATGTTCGGCGTTGCCACATGGCTTGTTCGTTCAATTGTAGCATTGCTTTAGCGAATTGTCACGCGAATCGATCATTTGCAGTAAGGGATGCCAATTTGCGGTTTTTCGATTTGCACGAATCGCAGAGTTATTTCCGTTTGTTTGAACTTGCCGATACAATGGTTGGGCCGAAGCTAGGTTCGCTACCGAAAGCTGGCTTAACTCACCGGTTGCTTCGGCGTTTTTAGTTTTGAGTTATCACACCGCAATAGGAGTTGATTGCATCATGGGAAGTCTGCCATCGTTCACCACCTTGCGGACTATCTGCGTTCGATGGAGCTGGCAGGGACGACGAAAAGCCATATCGCCGATGTGGAGCGAAAAATCGAAATCGTATCGA
>CAYPXY010000062.1:0-16246 GCA_964414815.1 uncultured Pirellulaceae bacterium
GCAGGTTGACTACAGAGACTGCACCGAGCCGTCGCGCCTGCGCCGACCCTTTCTGGACCTTTCAGCTTCAACCAGGAGTCAACCTGCTTTTTTTATGATCGTTGTAAACGAATGGCGGTCGGCTTCGGCTTGCGGCTAAACGTTCCTGCACTCCGTGAACGGTTGCAAAACAAGAGACATCGTATACAAATGCTGCCGGTTTTCAACCGGCAGATGGATCTGTGGGCTACCGACATTGTGTCCCTACCGGGACAGTAGAGCAAACATTCTGGTGCGATTCCATCACACCTCGATGCCTTCCTGTGCAACCGACCAGTCGAATGTTGAACGGGGGGGTTCCTTTCGCATCACTTCCTCGGCCAGACTGCGATAATCCTGAGCACCATGGGAGTCAGGGGCGTACTGGAAGATGGATTGGCCGTAACTGGGGGCTTCCGCCAGCCGAATATTGCGGCGAATGCGGGTGTCAAAACTGGCGGCGTCGGCCCACAGCGTATTTGTGTTTCGCTGCTCGGTCAGAAACGCTTCGACGTCGCCGATCACTTCATTGCACAATCGGGTTCCTGAATCGTACATGCAATAGGCCACGCTCGAGAGTCGCAATCGGCCATTCAAACGGCGTGCGACCAGCTCAATCGTCCGCAGCAACTTGCTCAAACCGTGCAGGGCCAGAAAGTGCGGTTGCAGCGGCAGAAAAATTTCTTGAGCCGTCGTTAACGCATTGAGCGTCAACACGCCCAGCGACGGTGGACAATCGAACAGGATATAGTCGAACTCTTCGTGGACCTCTGAAATCTTGTCGCGCAGAATGATTTCGCGACCGACCGCACCCGAGAGCTCCATTTCTGCGGCGGCCAGATCGATATGGGACGGGCTGAGCCAAAGATTGGGTTGAACTTCGCAGCGGACTTCGTCCAGTTCGACATCATCGGTCAGCACGTCGTACATGGAGAGATAGCCATCGTTAATCCCGAACCCGAGATGCAGCGTCGCATGGGCTTGCGGGTCGAGATCGATCAGCCACACCCGACGTCCGGCTTGAGCCAGCGCGGCGGCAAGATTGACGGCGGTGGTGGTTTTTCCGACTCCACCTTTCTGGTTGATAATGGCAATACTTCGCATGGGAAACTCCGTTTTCTCCACTTTTCGTTTTCTTTTGTGTTTCGGGGGGCATCGTTGTGAGATGACAGAAACCACCGGCTACGTTGTCCATACGCGGTGAGATGCGGCGAGGTGGAGTATAGCGAAGCCGCCCATTTGCCGAAGGACGAATTACGGAGCCGCTAGCAGGCGGATTTTTCTGTAATTTTAACCGCGCAGGGCTTGTAAAAAAAAAAACATTACTACACAATGAGGTTTATCAACTTGAAATACTCTGCACATCGAGAAGTTTAAAATGTATCTTGACGGATACCTTGCTTCCGGGAGTTATTTGTGGGAATGCGACGGGTAGAACTCGATCCTGTTCAAGAGGGCGTGGCTCCAGGGCCACTGTCGCAGGGAGTTCAGGCCGGAGACCTGTCAACCGTTGATCGTTTCAATAGCCAATCGGCAGCCTCTGGAATTTCTGATTCCTTCAACATCGTTCCGCCTGGTTCAACCAGTATTTCGGCGGTCAATCGAACGGTTTTCTACCTGATTGCTATTTTGCTGTTATCGACTGCATTGGCCAAAGTATGGATGTTGCTGACGGATTCGTTTGCCGAGGTCCGCGTCAGCATCAGCAAGGAGGTTCTGTGGCTGAGTGTTGCCATCGAGCTTTGGCTGGCATTTGAAAACGTTCGCGTTCGTAATCCGCAGGTACTGGCTTTTATCAACACAGTTGTATTTGCCGTATTTGGCATTTTTGCGACGATCCGTTGGGGCTTGGGATACGGTTCTTGCGGATGTTCAGGACAGCTTGATTTTGGGTCAAGAGACCTCAGGCAGGGTCGAAATCTGGAATCGAACCGGCCAGTCCGTCAGGATCATCGGAATGGAGCAATCCTGCCGGTGCTTTGAGTTGGTTGAAGATCCCGTCTCAAAAATAATCCCAGCCAATGAGCAGATTCTGCTCAGTCTGGCTATCAAACCGAACAAATCTGGCCCGCTTCATCAGCGAGTCAATTTATTTTTGGATCATCCGAAGCAGTTTCGGGTGAACATTGATGTTGTTAGTTCCGTTAAAGGAGAAGAGTGATGAAAGGGTTTTGGTTAAATTTTTTAGTTGTATTTTTTAGTTGTTGCGTATTGTTGACGGCGGTTCACGCCCTTGATGATCCAACGAATCCACCCGATGATCCTGCGCATGTTGACCCACTTTGCGACTCTGGTTGCTCGGCATTTACTGCCCCTAATTGTGGAGGTGCGTACAACTGCAATAAGACCCACGGTGCTTGTAGTACAGCAACCTGCTCAGGCTGTGGGAGTTACTATAACTGTCATTGCTTTTATAACGGTTGTTTTTAGAAAAAGAAAATATGCGATCTAGAGTGCCAAGGAAGCAAATTTTTATTTGTATGCAAAGGTTTACTGAAATATTTGTGACCCTTGGATTGATGTATCGTTTCCGATAATGCGAATAGGTCAAGTTCAAAGGCATTGCAAATAGTTATGGAAAGGCACCATGGTGCCTTTCTGGTTTTATGTTTTATAGAATACAATGTGTAGAAGTGTCGAAATTGACAACTTCAATGCTCGCCAAGGTGCAATTGGCGATGGAGTATATCCTTTCATTTTGGAGTCAAGACAATGTGGTTAGCTTGTTTCTTCCTGTTCTTTCTTGAAGACGGAGATATTTACAAGGCGTTTCTCGACCGTAGCGCCGCTACCTGGGAGAAGGCTGCCAAAACTCATCAAAACTATACCGTGAAAATCCGATGGACCACACGCATTGACGGTCAGGCTGACTCAGTTACTGAGGGCAACATGTTATTCAAGCGGCGGGGAGATCTTGCCGTTTATGAACGATGGGATGACCGCGGGGTTCCTGTGATGGCAATCGGTATTAACAAGGAGTATTCTTTCATTATTTCAAGAAGGGGCGATGGTCCGTGGAGTGTAGGTACAGCCGGAGATGAAGAAAAAATCTTGAAACGCGTCTATGCAGAATTTAACGGTATGAAAGCCAATCCGGACCGTGATCCACTCCTTGTCGCCGGCAATTTTTACCTTCCCGCTATTCCGTGGGACACGAGCAAGGTCACATGTCTCAATTCAGAATCGGTGGACGATACTCACGTCAAGTTGCATTTTGCTTTTGACATCGAAGAGACACCCGTGCTGAAGAATGCACATCTTCTCAGGAAATCTGAGGTGACCTTTCTGAAGGATTCGTGGTTGCCGGTATCTTCCAGGACGGACTATCGGATCAATCAGGATTTTGCCTATGATATGTATCTTGATACCGAACGAGATGATCAAGGAAGGGTGCAGCGAATGACTCAGAAATTGGTAGTGCGCGGTGGCGATAACATGGTCGCCTTCACTGAAATTGAGTATTTGGAATGGATGCCTGTTGCCGATTCTTCCGAGTTCCGACTTCCTCATTATGGCTTGCCGGAGTACAAGGCGGCTCCACGTTCGATTGCCCGATGGATTGTGGTCGCTGGAGTCGCGGTACTTATTTTGGTGGGTCTGTATTTTAGAAAATCATGGTCGCAGTCGACGTGACGCTCTCGAAGTCACTTGCGTTGCAAAACCGTACAGGTTGGTGTTCAATGAAAAAAAACGCATTTACCCTTGTCGAATTACTGGTGGTCATCGGCATTATCGGTATTCTGACCGCGATGTTACTACCCGCCGTGCAGATGGTGCGTGAATCGGGTCGGCGAACAACCTGCCTCAACCATGTGCGTCAATTGGCCTTGGGATGTATGAATTATGAGTCCACGCACGGCCATTTACCGATGGGGGTTAAAGGTTTCGATTCGATGGCCAGACCAGTAACCGGTACGGAATACTACGGCATGACCTGGATTACACGGATTCTTCCTCACATCGAGCAAACCGCAATCTGGAACCAGGCGGTTGAAGATTTTCGATACCGACCCTATCCGTTCCGGTCCCATATCGGGATGCAGACCGTTTTGCCTGCCGTGAATTGTCCCAGTGATCCGGCCGCAGGGCAGGTTCAATGGAGCCACGAAGGTTATCTGGTCGCTTGCACAAATTATCTGGGTGTTAGCGGGACGAACTACCAAACTCGCGATGGCGCCTTTACCTATGACCACCCGATTCGGTTGTCGGAAATCAGCGATGGCCAGTCCAATACGCTTCTGATCGGCGAGCGTCCGCCATCTCCCGATTTCTGGTACGGTTGGTGGTACGCAACGGGCACAGGCAGTCAATCCACGGGGGATGTAACGTTGGGTATGGCCGAATTGAATCCCAATGCAGCCGGCGGTTTCACGCCCTATTTGGTAGATTGTCCTCCAGGGCCTTACAGCTACGGTCCGGGCCGGAATGAACAAGCCGATACCCTGCATTTCTGGAGCTACCATTCGTCCGGAGCCAATTTCGCTTTGTCCGATGGCTCGGTTCGCACCATTCCTTACAGTGCGGATGATACGACCATGAAAGCACTGGCAACACGCGCCGGTGGCGAGACCGTAGCGATTGATTTTTGATCGGGGGGGGGCCTTGCAGTGGTCGCGAATTCGACAGGAAGATTGAGCGACAGGAAGAAGGTTGACAGGAAAATTGGGGTAGAAAAATGACGAGGGCCAAAGACAAACGACCTTTTAACTAGTAGGGGGCCACGGTAAACTTCTACCTACCGCTTGCCTTAAACGATGTACTGATTTTCTCCCACCGAGTCAGAACCGCGTCCATGGTTTCGTTCAGTTCGGTTTTGAGCGTTTCCAATGCTGCCTTGAGGTCGCGGGGTTGGCTGTCGTCGACGATGGTTTCGATGGCTTGCCGAAGGGCGGTTTGGGAATCGATCAGATTTTGCTGGAGCTTGACCAGTTGCTCTTGCTGAGCTTTGACATGGCCTAAATGTTGTTCCAGCTCGCCCGTCCGTTTTCGATAGCGGGCGTCTTCAACCATGGCTTTCTGCTCCCATCGATAAACAGCCGCCTGCAGATCGGCCTCTCGCTGTTCGAGATCCCGCTGACGGTTTCGCAAATGCTTGACCAACTGCTCGGCTTGCTGAGGCGGAACCGGTTTGGGCCCCGCCCAGTCGAAATCGAGCTCGGGAGGCGCTGATTGCTCCGGAGCGACATGCAGCTTGAGATGGGAGGCGGCCGGCGCAGATGGCGGTTCAGGGGACGAAGCGGGAGGTTCGGCCAGGCGGTTGAATAGCGACGACAAGTTCTTGCCGCCCGCGTCGATCATCGTCAAGACCCGCTGCGGATTGGAGACAGGCGAAGGGAAGGGCGAAGAGACTGACGGCGAGGCAGGCGAATATTGGGCTTGGGCGGAACTCATGGGATCGTGATTTCAGGTTGGGGTGCGCACAAAGTTAAATCGACCAGTTCCGCATCCTGAAACGCCGGAAGGCAGGAGTTTGTGGAATGTAGGGGCTGGGCAAAACATCCGGTGGCCTCCTCTGTCGCGCAAATCGACAGCGTGTCGGATTCGTCTCGCCGCAAACGAAGAAAATATTGATCCCACGTGCCTCTGTGTTTCCAAATAATACCGCCCCAGATGGCATGGCAATTGCTCGTTATTTTCGACGGAACAGCCTCTTTCCAGGTGCAAATGTGGGCGATGACGCTTGAATGTCCCAGGCTCGCATGGAACAATGGTTCGCTATTGAACTTGTTGATCCATTTACAGGCATAGCGAATGAGAATTGAACCTATCGGCGACAAAATCGTCGTCAAACGAACTGATGCAGACGAAAAAACGGCAGGAGGAATCCTTTTACCCGACGCCGCTCGTGAGAGACCCCAAACCGGCAAGGTCCTTTCGGTGGGCACCGGGCGGCTGCTGGCCGACGGCACCCGAAGTAACCCCCAAGTCAACGAAGGCGACCGGGTCGTTTTTTCCAGCTACGCAGGAACCGAAATCGAAGTCGATGGCTTGAAGCTGCTGATCATGAACGAGTCAGATATTCTGGCTGTTTTACAGTAGTTCTGCCGTGGAACGGAATGTATTCCGTTCCAATAACGACGAATAGCAAACAAGCGGAATGAACGCCGTTCTAAAACACAAACTCAAATCCATGCAAACAAAACCCAAAAAATCGTTTCTTTTTCATCATCGGATTGTCTCGACGCTCGGCCTTCTTGCGTTGGCCTGGTCGAGCTCCATTGCGGTGGCCAGTGCCCAGGATTCAAAAGAGGGTCTCGACAAGGAAACACATCAGCGAATTGTCGAGCGCGGTGTGCAGTACCTGATGGGGCAAGGCCAGGCCGAGGACGGATCGTTCAGCAAGCAGCTCGGTCCGGCGATCACCGCAATGTGTACGCGAGCCCTGCTGGAACACGATATTCCTCTGGACCATCCCCAAATTCAGAAGGGACTGAAGTATCTTGAAGGCGCCATTCAGCCAGACGGCGGGATTTATCAGCCCGAAAGCAATCTTCGAAACTACGAGACCAGTGTCGCGTTAACCTGCTTTCAGGCCGCCAACAAGAACGGTCAGTACGACGAAACGATTCAGCGTGCGTTGGCGTATCTAAAGGGATTGCAGTTTGACGATTCGAAGGGACATGAACTGAGCAGCGATTTCTATGGCGGCGTCAGCTACGATGCAAAACGACGACCGGATGCTTCCAATACCAGTTATTTCCTGGACGCACTGGAAGCCGCCGGCGAGGACGGCAACAGCGACGCCGTTCAAAAGGCCATGGTGTTCATGGCTCGATGCCAGAATCTGCCCTCTCCGCATAACACCACTCAATGGGCGTCAGTCGTTACCGAAGAAGATCGCGGGGGTTTCATTTACACGGCGGCCGGCGGTGGTGAATCCAAAGGCGAAAAAACGGATGCGGGTGGTCTGCGAAGTTATGCTTCGATGACCTACGCCGGACTGAAAAGTTTTCTCTACGCGGGCCTGGACAAGGATGATATTCGCGTCAAAGCGGCACTGGATTGGATTGGTCGCAACTATGACGTGAAAACGAATCCGGGAATGGGCGAACAGGGGCTGTACTACTATTATCACACCTTCGCCAAGGCGCTGAGCATGCTGGAGAACCCGGTTCTGGTGGATGCCAAAGGCGTTTCGCACTATTGGCAGAACGATTTGATTCAGCAGTTGGCCAAGGTTCAAAACGCGGATGGTTCATGGACCAACAAAGCCGATCGCTGGTACGAAGGCGATCCGAATCTGGTAACCGCCTACTCATTGCTGGCGCTTCGCTATTGCAAGGACGGCAAGGAAGAGTAATCCGGAGATGTTGCACTGCTTGCGGGCTGGCCAAGGTCAGCCCATTTTGTTCGTTCACGGATTTCCTCTGGATCACTCGATGTGGCGGCACCAGGTCGATGGGCTTGCACAATCGCATCAGGTGATCGTTCCGGATCTGCCGGGGTTCGGCAAGTCGCCCATGAACGGGCCGTCTCAAAGTGATCAGGGAGATCGGCCACTTTCGATTCCAGGTATGGCGGAGGAATTGGTTCGAATGCTGGATCAGTTAAAAATCGAGCAAGTCACTTTTTGTGGACTGTCGATGGGCGGATACATCGGCTGGCAGTTTTGGCGTTCGTATCCCGATCGGTTGGCGGGGCTGATCGCTTGCAACACACGGGCAGCCGCCGATACGGAGGTGGTTGCTCGCGCGCGGCGGGTGAGCGCCGAGAACGTGCGTTCCAGTGGGACTGAGAAACTGGCCGCAGACATGATTCCGAAGCTGTTTGCAGCTTCCAGTCTGGAGAAGTTACCCTCGGAAGTTGCCGAAACGCGTCAAGTCATCTTGAGTACAAATCGGGAAACCGTTGCCCAGGCATTGGAGGCGATGGCCCCGCGTCCTGATGCCACACCCTGGCTTTCGGAGATCAAGATTCCAACCCTGTTCATCGCCGGCGCAGAAGACGGCATCACACCGTCCGATGAAATGAAAGCCAACGCAGATTTGGTTGAAGGGTCCACCTTCGTTGAGATTCCCCAGGCAGGTCATTTATCGCCGCTTGAGAATCCCGAAGAGTTCAACCGCGTCGTGAGCGAGTTTATGGATTGAATGCAGATGATCGGAACATTGGTTAGGGTTCCGCCTTCAACTCAGCCGGGCATTCGGGAAGCGGGAGAATGGGTTGAGGATATCGAATGGCAATATCGTCGGCTCCTTTTTTGATTTGTGAATACAGATCCTGTATATTCTCTGGCAGATCAATTTCATTGTTGAGCCATTGCTTTAATTGGTCGAAATTCTCAGGAATAATCCGGTATCCTCTCAGAAATTTGTAAGAATCCATGTCCGCCTGGTCGTCGATCCCGTTTGGCCCCGCTGAATACAACAGGAAGCCATTGCTGGTACGCCGATAGAGGAGTGGTTTGCCCTGGAAGTGATCTGTGGGAATCGCATCTACAATGGCTGGAACGAGTTCAGCCAGTGACTCAGGGTACTCACCGTGCTGCGAACGGTGAATCGCCAACGCAACCGCAATTCGAGTCAACTCAAAATTCGTTTTTACGTTGTCTTGGCCATGGAAGACGGTGCGAAACAGCGGAAAGCAATTGGATACAAGTCGATTGCCTATTAATAGTGTCCGAGTCTCGCGAGGGAGTACGGAGTCGGGAAAAAGGTTGGGGAGTTCGATTGGGAGTTCGGTCCATCGTTCATTTAAATTCTCAAGCTCTCCTTGCCTAAGAGAAAAAGGTAGTTCGGCCGTTGCGACGAACTCATCGATTGCACCGTTCATTTGTACCAATAGCAGATTCCAATCGATGTCTGGAGGAGGCTGCTTTTTAAGAGTTTCTGGAAAAAGAAAGGTGTCGAGTTGCTGGGTCGAACGACCCTGCGACCAATGTATGATCATGTCGAGCAAGCAGAATCGGAGGTCAATTTGAATCCCTTGTGCCAGATCGATGTTCGGAGACGAGTTTTCCAGTTCTCTGAAAATTTCCCAAAGCAGATTTAAAGGTACATCATCACGAAAAGTCAGATTTTGAATCACGGCATAGGCATAGTTGGCGCAGGAAATTGTAAGGTTCTGCGATGCAAGAAATTCTTCCTGGCAAGCAATGTTGGCCAACCGAATTTGAGTCGAAGCACTTTTCCACGCAGCTTGATATTCACATTCGCCGATCAATAAATTCGTTCGAATCGCAAGAGAGCGATGAACATGTCTCAATGAATTTTCGTGGCTGGTCCCAGTTTCAAAGAAAAGTGTCTGTTTTGTATCGAGTAGCGAAGTATAAGGCAAGTAGAAGAACTCACATGAGGCCGCCATGTCCATCCTATGGAATCCTGCATCGCTTCGCTGAATCCAATCGGTAATCGGCGGGCGTTCCGTTGCCTTGAACGGCATACTCGATGCGTCCACGTACATATTGGTGGCATATCTATTTGCAAACTGTCGCATCTCTACCAACTTACTACTGGAAACCTGATCGTGGTCTCGGCTCCACTCCTGCATGATCCAGTCGGTGATTTCATCCAATAAGATGGGGCGCGAATGACCAGCGAGTTCAGCGAGTGGCCCTGGGGCATTGGGCATGCCTTCTCCCAATTCTGTCCTTAACAATTTCTGTTGTTTTTCATCCAGCGTCCCTGGCCACATCGCTTGCCAGAATGGAATCGCACCATTTTGACCGTTGTGCTGTCTTGCTCGGGCGCGCTGTCGTTCGAGGATCCATTTTCGATAGTCCGGCAGGCCGTCTTCGGTCAGTGGTTCGGTGATGAAGGTGGTCTCCGCTGAAATTCGGATATTCAATTTGTCGGCTTCGGCATGGTCCTGGTAGCCAAAAAGCGAGGCTGAAGTCGCAATCGTGATTAAACTGACGACGAACCAAGTGAGACTGCGGAAAACTCGAACGGTACTGCGATTAATCATTCTGCTTTCCCCAGCTCATTGGGGTGCTTGGGCAATGGTCGAACTGGCAATGGGACGCGGATGCCGATGTCGTCGGAGTCTGGCTTGATGGATGTAATCAGGCTTTCCAGTGGCGATAAGCTCACTTCGTCAGCGAGCAGGTTTTGCAACACCGTATCGTCCGCCGACGCGATTCGGTATCCCCGAAAAAGTTGTAGGTTGCTATTGTCACCCAGGTCATCGGTTGCGTTGGGGCCAAGCGAATACAGCACGAATCCATTGCTTGTCTTACGATACTGAAATGGAAGGCCATGGAACAGGTCCTTGGGTGTCTCGCTCAGGATCGCCGGGACCAGTTCATCAAGTGTTTCAGGATACTGTCCCTGTTCGGAACGATGAATCGCCAATGCGACGGCGATTCGGGTTAATTCGTAGTTGCTTTTGCAACGATCCTCGGCGCCGAAAATCTGGAACAAAGAGGGAAGAAACGAACCGAGTATCAAGTCGCCAACTTGCCGGGTGTGTGCTTCCTTGGAAGAAATGAGGCTGCCAACCAGGAAACGGCCTCGGCTATAATCGCCCCTCGATAGCGCTGCTTCCAAAGCGAGCGTTTGGGAGCGACGCTGGGCAAAAGGCAATTCTGCGACGCGGGCAAGCTCGTCGTAGGCTTCATTGCAGCGTGTCAGTAGGGCCTCCCAATCGATATTGGATCGGGACAGCGATTTCAGTCTATCGTCATGGAACTCGTGATTGGCACGGCCTTGAGACCATCGGATGATGGCGTCGAGAGCGAACATTCGCTCACCGGATCGAAGGGAGTCTGCAAAACGGACTCGAGGCGGATATCGATCCAGATCATCAAGTACTCGCTTGAGCAGTTCGCTTGGTACCCCTGGCTCCGTCACAAAACGGAGAATGACGGAGAGTGCCATTTCAGTACAGGCCACGGAAACCAGATTTGAAATAAAGTAGTCATCCTGATGCGAGATATGAGCCAGACGAAGAGCCGATAAACAACTATTTGCGGCGCCTTCAAAGTTGCCTTCACCTATTAACAAGTAGGTTCGCATGGAAAAAATTCGAAGCGGACCTCGAATCGCATTGGCGGACGTCAGTAACATCGGCCTCTCATCCGTATGGGACAACGAAGGCTCTGGCCAGTAAAAAAAATCGCATGCCGCCGCAGCGTCCAGCAAGGCATATCCCTCCTGGTTTCGCTCAATCCATTGAGCAATGGGAGGAAACTCGTCTGCCGAGAAAGGCCGAGATCTTGACTCTTCCAGGACGACCCTTGCGGCAGATATTGCGTCTATCTTCAGTTCGGCCATCTCCTCCTCCGTAACATTGTCCGGTTCCGGACACCAAACCGTTATCAGCCAATCTGCGATCTCCCGCTCAAGCAACTTGTCTGCGTCATTTCCAAACGGACCATGCTTGGTAGGCAATGTACCTCCTGATTCAGCCGCCAAAAACTCATAGTGTTCGATGCCAAAACCTACGGGCCAGATGGCTTGCCATAACGGAATCACGCCGTTCATGCCCCGACCTTGCTTTGCCGCCGCACGTTGGCGCTCGAGCGTCCAGCGTCGATAGTCGGGAAGCCCATCCGGGGTCAGCGGTTCGGTGATGAACGTGGCTTCCGGCGAGATCTTGATCGCAGCTTTGGAGTTGTTTTGAACAAAGTACAAAACCGGGGTCAGGATCAGATTGATCAACAGGAATCCACCGACGATGATCAGCAGCATGATGGTGATGCGTTTTTTCATTTAGATCAGCTTTCAGCACGATGAAGATGGGATAGGGAATATTGTCGCTCTGCTATTTTAACCGCAGCAGCAGCGATTCAAACTCATTTCGCAATTTTGAGTTTTCCCAGCCGGGAGGGACCGCTTTGAGGTACTCCAACATTTTTCGGGCCTCTTCGCGTTCGCCGGTTTTCTCCAGCAGCAAGGCGACGTTGAATTTTGCTTCGTACCAGCCGTCCGTTTGCGGCTTGAGTTGGGCAGCGAGCCTGCGCCATTGGGCCAGCGGCTTGGTGGCATCGGCTTCCGTCTGGGTCAGTAATCTGGCAATTCGAAGTTTGACTCCCGCATCGTTCGGAAGTTGTTGCTCCAGCTCATTCAAGACGTTGAGCGCTTCCGATGTTTTACCCAGTCCGATCAGCGTGTCGCCCCGGCGGTACATCCAGGCCGTTCGTTCGGAGGTTTCCATGGAATCGCTGTGCTTCGACAGGGCGGTTTCGATTAAGTCCAGACGTAGCTGACTAGAAGAATTGTCAACCGGGTTTTTGCGACGACTAAGAATCGCAGCGATTCCCTGATCGGCCAGCACCAGGAGCGTTTTGTCATCCGCAAATTCTGCAAGGAGCTTCTGTGCCGTCGAGTTGGACGCAGCGTCAAACGCCAGTATCGAGTAGAGCATTGCCTTGGACCGCTTTCGATCCGATGGAATGGCAAAGTCGTCGTCCGCAAGTTGGTTCAACCACTTGATCCAGCGACTGGGATCCATGTCCGAGAATCGGACGGCAATTTCGACCAGGACCAGCACTACTTGATACTGCGATACAAGGTCGTTGTTGGGACAACTACTGAGAACCTGCTGAAGTCGCTGCACGGCTATCATGCTGTTTGCCTGTTGTTGGGCTTGCTCCGAGGCGTTGATCCACTGTTTCGCACAGATTCCGGCATTGGTAATCGCGTTGGCAAACAGCGGGCTGGTCGGCGAAACACTGGCATAGATTTCGAAAGCGTCTTTCCATTGCGAGGCCGCTTTTGTTTGAGGCTGAGCTTTTGTTTGAACTTGATACTGGTTGCCCAGCCAGACTTTGACTTGATTCGCACTGTCGGCATTCGGCCAGTGCTGAAGATGCTCCTTCAGCAATTCCATAAATCGGGTTTGATGGGCTGGATCCGTTTCATCTGCCGATGGACTAGAAGTCGGAAGCAGCAATCGTCCCCAATTCCAGCATCCGCGCAGATGAGCCGCACTTGCGAACTCATATTCGCGATTCGAGTTGGCCAGTTGAATCAATCGGTTTGCCGCTTCGCGATGCCGCTGCTGCTTTTCGAGCGTTTGAGCCGCTCTCACGGAAAATGAAAACGCTTGCGGAGCCGCATTGAGCTCCGTTGCAATGCTTGCCGCCCGATCATAGGCCTTCACCGCGTCGTCAAACCGACCTTGCCGTTCGGCTTGTTCGGCCAAACCGGTCAACAAATCAAGTTCCGCCGAGCTGGCATTGCCGGGGGAGTTTTCATGCGTCGCGGCCGCATGGTCAGAGTTCGTTCGATGGTCGATCAAAATCAGTTTTGCACGCCGCCCCCAATAACTTCCGTGCTGAGCCTCGATATTTCGGGCAAGCAGAGCAGCCCGATTCAACCATTCTTCCTTGCCGGGCTCAACGGAACGAGTCGAAAAATCCATCGCGACCCTCAGCCGGGCAAGTTCCAGATTGGGCGACCGGTTCGCAACTGATTCGGCCCGTCTCAAATTCAACAGCGCCAACTCTTCATCTTTTAAATCCAGGGCCAGCAACAATTGCTGCTCCAGCCATGGATCGTTCGCCAGATTCGGTTGATCTTCCACGAGTTCCTTGATTTGCACGTCCACCATCAGCGCTTCGTTGTATCGCTGCAGCAACCGGAAACACTCGACCAGAATAGCCTGTGACTCCCACCAGGTTACTTGGTGCGGCGCGGATTCTCGCTGTACATCGCGCAGCCAACCCAAAACGTTGTTCAGCACATCAATTCGGTTCAACCGGTCGTCGGCACTGAAAAGCTGCGCTCGCTTGATATTGGTGGTCGCCAATTGAAGACGTATTTGATTGTTCAGGATCAATAATTCTTCGCTGGTCAATTCATGTTCGGAAAGCGTCCGGTTTCGCTGCTGAGGAATCATTCGCTCAATCTCGCGTTGAATTTCGTTGAGCTGCGAATCAGCTCGCCGCAATTCTTCGAGTGCCACCTCGCGATCGGGTGCAGTCGCGATTTCGGCTTCGATTTCCTGCTGCAACGCCAGCCCTCGCGCGAGATGAGTCAGTGCCCGCTGAACGCGAATCAACAGTGCTCTCGGGTGGCCGCGATGGTGGTCGAGAAAAGTGGTTGTGGTCTGGAAGGCTTTTTCCCAGCTTGATTGCCGGTCGGGTTCCTGGGACAGGATGGCGTTGGCAGTCTGGGTTTTGATCAGCTCGATGGTCAGCGTTGCTGCGTCCGTCTGCGATAGATTGGGCTGAGCCAGTTTCCGTTGGCAATACGTCTCGGCCAGTTCAAACAAACGCCGCTCGCGCAGCCCCGCGATCAACTGGGTATCGTCCGACAACGAGTTCGGCAACTCGTTGGGAAGTCCAAGAAGTAGAATGAACAGCAATAGCATAGGATGTGAAGATGGAACACTCATTTCCGCTTATTGTCACGCGTTATGATATCTCCGCCGTTTATTTTGTGAGATTTTTAACATTTAATTATGACTTTTTGAGCCGACTGCAAAGGCGATTTTCGGAAAACCCGAAAGTTTGGCGACATCGTAAGTTTCGATCACATGGCCTAGCGGAACGATTGGCTGCGGATGGAGTATCAGGTTGGCTTCGTTCTCGATTCCGGCAATGGCTTGAAGTCGTTCGCCGACAACTTGCAGCGATTCGACCGCTTGTCCATTCATGGTCCACGTTGGTTGATGGCCGTCCCAGCCGATGCGGATCACGATATTGTCAAAATCTGATTTGGGGGGCGGCTCAACGTGCTCTGCGGGGCCTTTTCCGGCTTGCTGAGAGATGTCGGATGGAAGGATGTGTTCAATCAATTTGAAGGACGCGGTCCACACAAAGAAAACCAGCAGCAGGAAGACCACGTCAATCATCGGCGTCAGAGTTGAATCGAAATCGGCATCACCTCGATTCCGAACCAGCGGGCTGCGGCATTTCATTGTACGTCCTCCCGATAGACAGCGAACGTGACGTTCCAGATTCGGGCTTCGGTGCAAGCCAGCATGATCGGTTCGACGGCGGCATAGGGAGCTTCACGGCTGCTGCGGATGCGGACCTCCAGGTTGTTTCCTTCTTTCTCACGAGCCGCCTTGAACGATGCTGCCAGTTGCCGCGATTCGATTTCGCGGCCAGCAAGCCAGAGGCTGCCATCTTCTTTGATGTTGACCGTGACCCTTGGGGTCTCCTGATCGAGATCATCCGCTCCACTGGCGGCCACCGGCAACGGCAATTCCATATTGTTTTCCTGCCGTGCCATGTGGCTGCTGACGAGAAAGAAAATGATCAGCAAGAACACAACATCGATCATCGGAGTCATGTTGACTCCCATCTTGCCGGACGAGCTGTGTCGGGGGATTTGCATGTGCTGAAAACTATTTCCCCCTTCTCCTTCTCAGCGGCCCGAAAACGTGTTGCGCTTGATAAGCAGCTTCGGCCACGAACTGATCGACGCGGTTTCGGAAAATGGCGAATGCACCGAGCGATGGAATGGCGATGGTCAGGCCGGCGACGGTCGTTACCAATGCAGAGTAAATTCCTTCGGCCAGCTGGGGAGCCCCTGCGGTGCCTTGGGTTGAGGCTACGGTTTGAAACGTCATGATCATCCCGGTCACCGTTCCCAACAACCCGACCATGGGAGCGATGTTGGCCAACACGGAAAGATATTCGATCTTGCGAAACAACCGGGCCGACTGCTCGGCCAGGGCGTCCTCCAGCGATTTTTCAACCGCCGACCAACCAAATTCAAGCTCCGACATGCCGTGCAGCAACACGAACGACAGAAAGCTGGGCCGTGCATTGCAAGCCGCTTGAGCGCCGGCCAGGTCGCCGTTGTTCAGGCATTGCCGAACGTGTTCGGCCAATCCTTCGGGCATCAAATCCGAGCGTTTGATGGTCAGTAAATGATCAAAAATCAGATAGGCGGCCGTCAGTGACAAACCCATCAGTACGATCATGATTGTGATCCCGACCGGCCCACCGGAGAAAATGATTTGCAGCCAGCTTGTAGACGCCGGTTTGGCGGTTTCCTGAGCCGATGCGATGCCGGAGCAAGCCAGAACCAGGGACGTGGCAAGGAAGGGTAAACGGATCCGAGGCCGCTTGGCTATAAAACAAAACATGAATTTCCTTGATAGAGTTGTCTCACAGAGTCACGAAGGCACGGAGCATTGCTTGAATTGGTATCATTCGAAGGTTACCCAATATAGCGATTCCTGCTGCTTTATCCCAATGCCCTTAATCACCCAGTGGCAACCGCTTGGCGGCGCAAATTGGGCAGTTTATATAAACGAAGTGGCAAGCTGGGTAACCGCCCAATTTGCTCTGCGGCGCGGTTAAACGCAATACCGTTTAAGTTTTAATATT
>CAYPXY010000063.1:0-15587 GCA_964414815.1 uncultured Pirellulaceae bacterium
TTGCGGCTAAACATTCTGGCTTGTCGTGAACGGTTACTCAGAATCTTTGGCGAAGCTCATGAAGAAATGCACTTGTACGAAATCAGCAGTCTCGCCTTCAGCCCCGATGGCGCACAAATTGTTTCTGGAAGTTTTGATGCGCTTGCTTGTTCCAGCTTACTTATTAGCCTAAGAACAGGAATTGATTTGGCAAGGTTTCCAAGATATGCTCGGAGGGATATGACGCATCAAAAGTATCCCATTGGAATCGACCTTGGCACCACCCATTCGCTGTGTGCCGCATTTGTAGATGGTCAGCCTGTGTTGATTTCCAATGCCGACGGAGAAATTTTGACTCCCTCCGTGGTGGCGATACTGGAGGATGGGAGGATTTTGATTGGAGCCGCAGCCAAAGAGTTGCGAGTGACTCAGCCACAGCGGACGGTTTCGTGTTTCAAACGCTGGATGGGGACGGACAAGAAAATTGAGCTGGGTGGAAAGACGTTTACACCAATCGAGCTGTCTAGTTTTATTCTGAGTTCGCTCAAACAGGATGCAGAATATTTTCTTGGTTACGAGGTCAGCGAAGCCGTCATTACGGTTCCTGCCTACTTCAACGATCAACAGCGAAATGCAACTCGATATGCGGGACAGCTCGCCGGTCTGACGGTCCTGCGGGTTCTCAACGAGCCAACCGCTGCGGCGCTCACCTACGGATTCCATGATCGTGATTCGCAGAAGCGGCTGTTGGTAATCGACCTCGGTGGCGGAACCTTCGATGTGACCCTGATGGACGTTTTTGAGGGGGCGCTCGAAATAGTTGCGACCGCGGGCGAAGGATTTCTTGGCGGTGAGGATTTTACAGAGGCGCTGGTGGGGGCGGTGTTGCGTGAAAGTGGAATCCAGCTCGAGGTGGCGGAACTGCAGCATCCCCTCCAAGTCGCGCGACTGCGGCAACTCTGTGAAGTCGCCAAGCAGAGGTTGGCCACGGAAGAATCGGTGACCATCCGATTGCCAGAACCGGATGGGACGGTAACGGGGAGTGCAAGGCAAGTGGCCATCAATCGCGGTCAGTTCCAGCGAGTCGTACAGGCACTTCGGCAGCGTATTACCGGTCCGATCGGCAAGGTCTTGCGAGACGGCGATCTTGGTCCAGAACAGATTGATGACGTGATTTTTGTAGGGGGAGCGACACGGATGGCCTTGATGACGGATTTAATTCGTGATCAGTTTTCCAAGGAGCCGCTCGTCAAGTTCAACCCGGACGAAGTCGTGGCACTCGGTGCTGCAGTGCAGGCTGCGTTGCTGGCTGATGACATAGCGGTGGACGATCTGGTCATGACGGATGTCTGTCCGCATACGTTGGGGATCGAAGTCGCCAAACACTTTGGCCAGAATATTCGTGATGGCTATTTCTCCCCGATCATCCATCGCAATACGACCATTCCAGTTTCCAAAGAGCATTCTTTCAGCACCGTCAGCCCCAACCAAACGGAAGTCGACGTCCAAGTTTATCAGGGTGAAAACCGGTTGGTTGAAAAAAATCTGAAGCTCGGTGAACTGAAGGTGTCGGGCATTCCGCTGGGACCGCCTGGCCAAGTGTTTATGGTGCGATTCTCGTATGACGTGAACGGAATTCTTGAGGTGGAGGCCTATGTACCCGAGTCGGAGCAAAAATTTCGGACGGTGTTGACCCAACATGCTCAGCACCTCGACCCTCGCCAGATTCAGGAAGCGGTCGAACGATTGCAAAAACTGAAATACTATCCTCGTGAAGACATCAAAAGCCAACGTCTGCTCCGGTTTTGTGAGCGAATCGTCGGCGAAGTCAGTCCGCAGCAACGGTCGTATCTGGAAACCGCGATCGATGAATTCGAATCGGCAATGGCCGAAACCGATCGCTCCAGGGTTGAATCAAGTCAGCGAATGTTGTTGGACATCATTTCAAATTTGGGAATCGAATACGACGCCGACCATGAATGACGCCCCATTCGATTCCACTCGCGAGGAGGAAGTTGACTATCTGATCGATCTGTTGCGGTTGAATCCAGCGGACAGTAGCACCGCCATCATGGCGCGGCGCAATGAACGGTTGGGAATTGGGGCTGCTGCGGTCACCCACGTGAATCAGGATACTCATTTGGGCTATTTTCTGGCCTGTCAGCACGTGGAGAAAGAGTTGGGGACATTGCGCGCCGAGTTTTGGGTGCTTTCTGAGGATGAACTGACTGAGAAATTGAATGAGATCCAGACATCCGGATTGCCTCATTTTCTCAAAGTGGTGGAACGATTGAAGGTGGTTGCGGATCATCGAAATGAGATCGAGTCGCTGGATGCAGGCGGCAAACATGACGCAGATTTCCTGTCGGCGCTCAAGACGATTCTGATCGAACCCGCAAGTAAAACTGTGCAAGCCCGGGAAAAGATGATCACCTTGTTTTCAAGGGTTCGGTCGCGTAGCCGAGTTAGAAGGATGGTCATTCGAATCAGCAAAGAGATCCCCCAAATTCATGAACTGGAGGAAGGTTGGTTTGAAAAGTTTGGCAAAAGGAGTCTGGTAGGGCGTCTCTTGTTCTTTATGACAACCCCTTGGGGTTTGGCAATTTGCGCTGGAGCGATCGCCTGGTTGTTGGGGGTATTGTTCTGAGATGACGGACAATTCCGACTTGCTCAACTGGGGCTGGCTGCCCTATCGTCCGGAGAAATTTTTTGGGTTAAGCGATCACTTTGACCGAACGGAATTGAAACGTCGATACAGCCAGTTAATTCGTCAATTCAAGCCGGAAAAGTTTCCTGAAGAGTTTCAACAGATTCGAGCGGCATATGAAGCGCTCGATCATCGGTTTCGGTCCGGCCATCTCCCAGCGGAATCGAGTGGGTGGGGGGCGGTCCCACCGAACCTCGATTCGCGACCAGGCCTTGAGTCGTGGTCGTCGGCGGATTTGGAAGGTCGATCGGTTAATCAAAATAAGAGACCTCGATCTACATTTCGATCCGAAGCGTCGCTTCTTCGAGATCGCGTAAAGGCGGAGCCCTTGGACGCTGTATACGATGAACTTGCCGCGAAGCAGCACAAGCAGCCTTTCGATTTTTATGCGTTGGCGGTGATGTCGGATATCGTTCCATCAGGAAGTGAGACAAGACTGGCGGATTGGTTATTGGCTGGTTTGAGAGAGCATCGCAACGATTTGGGACTGATGGGCTTGTTGCGGGAGTTTTTAGGTGATCCGATTCCGCCAAATCAAATTGCTGAGTTGCTGGTGAATGTCTCCGAAGTGATTCGGGATGCGAAATTCTTTTCACTGACCGAAGGGCTGTGGAAGCGTTTCGTTCAGGAAGCCGATTTTCCAACTTTTCGGCAGACGCTGGAGAAGTGTGAGTCGAATCTCTCTGGTTTCGATCTGGAAATCAGGCTTCCTTTCTATGTTGAGATGCTGAAGTTTGCGATTTGGAAGGCGGATACGGACTGGGTTGAGGAGAGTGTCAACTTCATCGAAGAAAATTTCCATCGAATAAATTGGCTCCAGTTTGATGTCGATTTGTTGGCGATTATGCAGGAGTATGCTCGGCAACGAAGCCAGTTTTTGAATGGCGATCCGTTGCGAATACAAATGGATGATGTGTTGCAGAGTTACTTCAGGAGAGACGTATTGGCTGACGTAAAAATGATTCGTTGTCAGGTTTCAATCGCGGACAATCTTTCCAGCTTGTCGCGAGCCTTCCCCAATGAAGGCGGCAAGCAACAGTTCGAACCTTTCTATTTAATTTGGAGCACGGTGTCTCAATTAGTTTTGGACAGGAACTTCCATTCGGTTCAGAGTCAACCGGAGGAGGGAATCTGGAGGCCTCGACTGTTGCAAATCATGGATCGACTCAACCATTTAACCTGGACGACGCGCGAGGGGTGGAGTTCTCAGATTAAAGAACTTGGCTACTATGGAACCATCGGTTTATCGGTTCTTGCTCTGATCATACTTGCACTCCTGTTCGGTAAGATGGTTTATCACTTGAGTGAATGGAGTGGTATGGGGAGGCCGGAATTGGCGGCGGTTTCTGCGGGGGCTGCTTTTGTAATGCTTGGATTGTGGACCATCCGCCTTCTAAAACGCAAGTTTCTCGATGATACTGCATCTAACTCGATGAAAGAAACTGAGAGGATTTGGTTTGAAAAATATTCTCGTCCTCGGGTTGCAGAGTTTATGAACCATTCCGGCATTGACTATTCGACGGTACGAGACTGGCTGCAGGCCATCGATACCTCAAATATGCCGTTGGTTGCTTCGGTTGTCAGGTCGGTATCCCGCGACTATGCCTTGGCCATCTTCTCGATTGCTCAGCCGTTCAAGGTGTAGTCGCGGGTGCTGGTTTTTCGCTCATGATCTAGCAGGTATTCAGCCGCAATTCTGGAGGCATCCCCCGGTGGCATCTGTTTGGCGGCGCAGTAGCCGCTCACGGAGGGAAAGAACGTTTCGGCGATGTTTCGCAGCCAAAGGCCCCAAGATTTGATCGCCTGACAACCGCTTTTTGCCCCATCTTCAACCTTCGCTGCAAAATGGTATGATGTTCCGTTCTCATTCACCCTATCCATGGATCTGATGCAAGATGGCAAAGAAAAAAGTAACCAAGAAAAAAGTTGAAGATAGCGAAGAAGTAAAGCCAAAGAAGAAGGCAAAAACGACCAAGGCGAAAGCGGAGCCTGAACTGGACGAGAATGGGCAGCCGGTCAAGAAAAAACGTAAGACTCGTAAAAAGAAAACCGACGATATTCGCCGCAAGCTGTTTTGGGGGGTTTACAACCACGCGATGAAGCTGGTCGCGAAATACGATTTCAATCAGAAGAAGGCGGCCGAGAAGCGGGCCGAAGAGCTTTCACCGGAAGGCAAGCCACCTCACTTCGTACAGAAGTTGAAAGAAGATGTGATCATTCCTCTGGATCCCGATGCCCCTGCTGAAGAAGCTGCGCCGGCAAAAGCTGCAAAGAAAAAAGCAAAGAAGTAAATTGGACGCCGCCATTCGTAGCGGCTTCTCTTGGAGATGCTGCTACCGTGATGGAAGCGTCGTTGTGTTTCTTGACCGGTCCGGCAATGTAGTGCCTCCGAAAGGACGCTGGTAAAGGTCTCGTTGTGGCAGCGTTGTGCCATATCGCTGCGGCAAGGTCGTTCCGGATCGCGTCGGCAGGGTCGTTCCGGAACGCGACGGCAAGGTCGTTCCGTGGGATCGCGATGTCCGGTCCGGGAGCGTGGAAAAATTGCCGGATTGACCTGAACGGGTTGCTCCGCCAGTTGCAGAGCGCGCGTTGGGGTTGTTCCAGTCGGTCAGTTCGCCAAACGGATTTAGTTGGGCTGTATCAGGGTGCCTCTGCTCTGTTCCATCGTGCGCAGACCCGCCTTGGGGTAACTCTTTCCAGTCTGCCGGTTTGTAGGTCTTGGATTGGCAACCGGCCATGACAGTGAGTATCAGGATGACGGCGAAAGTTCGCATGGTGCTTGATCGTTTCTGAATTCTGACTCTTTGGGGTTTCTCGTGGCTGAGAATTTTTTTCTGGATTCGTTCGCGATGCCAGTTTAACGACTGGGCTTACAACCGTCAAAGTCGTATTTCAATGGAGGCCAAGATCGCGGCCTGCTGTTTTAAAGATCGGCAAGCAGGTTTCTGCGGTTGAATCTCGATTTTCCATGTTGGACTTGGCCCTAAATGCCCCGGCGTGGTCTGCCTTTGTTCCCTTGCCAATCCACAAACTTTAACTATCTCGAAATCTCACCTCGACTGATTCCTTGGGCAAATCCAGATCAATCGGGAACTCGGCCAAGGAATCGAAATTCATGCTGGCAGGTGGACGATGTCAACGATGGAAATTTTCTTTCTCTTCAAATTGGCTGCGTTTCAAATCGGGCCATTCTGAATGGAAGACGTAAAAAGCTGTCGGGTCTGTTTTGGCTTATCGGATGAGCCAAGCCTGACAGAGAAACTATGAACAGGTTGGAACTGCGCACTCTTTCAAGCCTCTCCAGCAGCCTTCCGAGAAGGATCACTGTTGAAGATTCAACTGCCAACGTGAGTTGATGAGGCGGCCGAAAGCATTAACCGCGTTCGAGAGGCTTGGTAACGACCGGCCTGTTCAAAACTCAAGGAGACGAGTCTCGATGAAAATCAAATTTGCTGCGATTGCTCTGCTGCTCAGCGGAGCTCTCTGTTGCAGCGACAGCTTTGGTAACGACTTGCTAGGTAGACTAGTAGGCCGCGGTGCAGGCTGTGGTTGCGATGCGGCTCCAACGTGCTGCGATTCACCCGCCGCCGTTTATGGAGGTCATTCGGTATCCGGTAATGTTCACCGCCATGGTCTGGGATTGTTCCAGGGCTTGCGTGGTCGTGGAATCGGTTGCGGTTCCTATGCCAACGTCGGATGCGGATGTGATGCACCTGTTTATGGTGGAAATGGATGCGGAGGTGTTTTCTCAGGTCGCCTGCGCGGACTGTTCCAACGTGATCATGGCTTCGGTGGCTGGGGCGGCAACGGTTGTGGCGGATGCGACAGCGGTTGCTCAGCAGCACCGGTTTCAGTTCCTGTTGCCGCTGGCTGTGGAGCCGACTTTGGTCATAGCCACGGCTATGATGCTTGCGGTTGCGGTGGACGCACCGGATTGCTTTCAGGTGGTCTTCGTGGACGCTTCGGCAGTCTCGGATCGAACTGGGGCAATGGATGCGGATGTGGCAGCTTGGCGAACCAAGGTTGCGGATGCGGATCGGCTGCTCCAGTAGCAGCAGGTTGCGGAGCCGACCAGGGCTGGAATCACGGCAGCTCGTGTGGCTGTGGGGACGGTTTCGGTGGCCGCCCAGGTCTGCTGTCCGGTCTTCGCGGACGCTTGGGCTCACGATTCGGTAGCTGTGGTTGCGGAAGCGACATCAGTGGCTGTGGTTGTGGAGCCGCACCGGTCTACGCTGCACCTGTAACCGCAAACTGTGGTTGCAACGGCGGATCGCACGCTCACTACGATGACGGTTGTGGATTCGGCGGACGCCGCGGCGGACTGCTGAACCGATTCCGTGGATTCGGTGGCGGCTTTGGAAGCGACTGCGGTTGCGGTGGCTACACTTCAGGGGGTTACGTTTCCGCTGGTTGCGGTGTTGATGGCGGAAGCTATGCACCTGCACAAGGTGGCCAAGTGATTCCGGTCGAAGCTCAACCTCAAGGTGCGGCTCCTGCTGGCGAAGTTGTGGTTCCTCCAACAACGACCGGACGAAATCAGATCAAAGCACCTGCTGTAGATCCAAACGCGTTCATCATTCGCAACACCGGATACCGCAACTAGTTTTTGACGGCTTCCAAGTTGTGTAAAATCAAAACCCGGTCTTGAAAGAGGCCGGGTTTTTCTTTTTGGGTAGTTAAATCTGAAATCCTGCCAATGAGAGTCCTCGATCGCTATCCTCAAGTAAAAAATGACGTGGTGCAGATTGCTAAGATCTCGCCCGGACTCAGCGGTGCGGAAGTCTGGCAAGTCGTGGCTCACTCGGAGACCGGTACACGCGGTCAACATGAATACAGCCTGCGAAAATGGCCGGTGGAACACCCGACGCGCGATCATCTGGCCTGGATTCATCGCGTCGCAACCCACGCTGTGGCACAAGGATGTAGCTTCATTCCTCCGCTGATCGCGAACCAGGATGGATCGACGATTTCTCAAGAGGGCGGGAATCTATGGGAACTCACGGGCTGGATGCCCGGCCAGGCGAATTTTCTGGACGATCCAAATTCGATCCGACTGAAGAACATGATGGAAAGTCTGGCCCGTTTTCATCAAGCCGCGGCACAGGTAACGCTTGATTTTCATGTTTCCAGAAATGTAGGCTCTCGTATCGAGCAGTTGAATGAACTGGTGCTTACGGATCGGCTGGCCCGCCTTGCGGCAGCTCCCATGCGGGTGGATAAGGTTCCCGGGTTGTTGAACGATCAGCTTGCATTGCTCAGGCAGAGGTTTGTCGAGCGTGCCACATCGATTGCCCGCCCGCTGCTGAAGGCGGCTCACCCAGCAACCACCGGATCAGAAGCCGTCACTATCGGCGGAAACTCGATGATAGCGCATTCCGTAACAGGACGGGAGATTTTGCCGGTACAGCCGGTTCTGCGAGATATTTGGCACGATCACGTGTTGTTCCGCGGCAACGAAGTGACTGGACTGATTGACCTGGGAGCAATGCAGATCGACAGTGTTGCGTTTGATATTGCCCGGTTGCTTGGCTCGACCGTGGGTGATGATCGAGCGCGTTGGACCGAAGGAGTTGCTTACTACCAGAACTTCCGGCGACTGAGTGAAGCTGAGCAACGATTGCTGCCGTGGATCGATCAAACGGCGGTACTGCTCGGGAGCTGGAACTGGCTTCGGTGGCTGTATCTGGAGCATCGTACTTTCACGAACTGGGAATTGGTTGCCAGGAGAATAAACCATCTGAGGAAACGGTTGGAGACGCTGGCTTGCTTTCCTCATCGGCAAGATGGCTGCTGAAGCAATGATTGATTTTTCGGCAGACGACGTGACGCCGTAGCTCATCATGATAAAAATCGATGGCGCAGTTGGACTATCGACAGCCGACTAATCTCCGGACATTTCGTGAACGGCTACAGCGGCAAATCAAAGTCACCGGTCATGGCTCTCCACACGCAGTGAATGTGGTTGGCCGGATTGCCCGCCGGATCGGGCTGCACGTTGATAAATTCAACCAGAAACGTCGGACCTTGAACGCGATAATAGTGATTCTTCCCGGCCACTCGGCTTCCCGACCAGGCGAATACGATTTGGTTAAAACCGGCCTTCTCAATCAAATTCCAGCGATCCTTCTCAACGGATGGACACATTTTTGATGTATAGGCCGCAAGCAACTTTCGAAGGATATCTTGTTGCGGCTCCGTCAATTCGGAAGCTGCAATTCCGACGGTCAGAGGTTCGATCGTAGGCTGGGGAGTGCCCGCAGTCAAAATTTCTCGCGGCGGGTTGCCTGGCAGGGTCGCTTTTTCCAGTTGAGCCTCGGATAAACTTTGCACGAGTTCGAAACCGAATTGCTGTTCGGCTTTGAGAATTTCAAGTCCTTTTGGGAAACCTTCGTAGTCAGTCTGAACTCTCGCAGGATTGGCGGCATAGAATTGCGGCGTGGAATTGATAATGGCGTCGCCTTTGAATACGAAATTGAGCGAGAGGTGGTGGCCTTCGACACTCAACCCCCAGCGTTCATCCGCAGCAGGCGAACCAAAGAGCGTGAAGTAAAACTTCTTGGGATGGCGAACGGTCCACTTGGTATCGCCTTCAAGCCGCCCGATCAATGCTTCGATTTCGATGACCTTCTTTGCGGCCAAAAAACCTTCGGGGCTGACGCAGGTTTCCAGAAGTTGAAAGGCCGCAGCTTGCTGCTCATCGGTCATCTCCATCAATGGCAATCCTTTGCGTGTCGCTTTTGGAAAGAAGTGCCAGTCGGTACGGGTTTTCGAATCGAACGCGACGATTGCTTTTGATTTCTGTTCGTCGCTTAGGTTGTCGAGAAATCGTTGTGCTTGAGTGACAGGCTGCAGCCTCGACTCAGACGCATGCCGGGTTTCACTTCCGCCTTGTGAATATCCTTGCGAAAGCTTCGACTTGTCATCGGCAGAAGTTCGCCGACGACACGGCGAGAATGGAGATACCACGCCGCCAACAAGTAAACTAAAATAGGCCGTGAATCGCCGCCGGTTCATAACGCACTCCCCTGATCTATGGATGACACAGGCTACCAGTATAGCATCCTCAGGAGAAGAGCGGGATTTTAGGCGACCGGCAGGTAAAAATGTACCCTAGTGGAGGCGAATCTCTCCGAGACTCGCAACTCAGTGTCTGGGAGACACAATCCTGCTTGGGTAAACTTTTACCTGCCGGTCGCCTTAACGACGGGGCAGTTGTTGAGAGTGAAACAACTTTTATCAAATTGGGACGGCATCTTTTCAGATCCGATCAGGTACAATCGCCTCATTTAAGAAAGTAAATCATGGCGAAAACTCCAGAGCAATTGAAGCTGAAGGCATGGGATGCAACTAACGCAAGGTATGCAAGCCTGGATTGTCCGGAATGGGTATCACAGTCCCGGCTCCCCGTATTCTTTTGGGAAGACGAGCATAACCACAATCGATACATCACTTGGCTCGGACGCAAACTGGGCTACGAAAATCCGGAAGACTGGTATCAGATAACAACCAAGGATTTTGTGAACAATCGTGGGAGCGGATTTCTTGAATACTATGGTCAATCACCCTTTTTAGTCGTTAAACGCCACTTCCCCAATTTTGATTGGAAGCCTTGGCTTTTTCACCAGGTGCCCAGTGGATTTTGGGACGATCTGAGTAACTGTTGCGCCTACGCCAAATGGTTTGAAGCACAGCACAAATTCAAAAGTATCGAAGGCTGGTACGGAATTACTCAGGACGATATTCACGAACTCAAAGGTATGGGAATCATGGCGCATTTCACCTGCTCCGTGCAGCGCTTTGTATCTGCTGTATATCCGAATCACACATGGCTGCCATGGTTGTTCGTTCAGGTCCCCAATCATTTTTGGCCCCAACGAGAGAACCGGATTGCCTACATGAAATGGCTTGAGTCTAAGCTAGGGTACACCCAACCTGAGGATTGGTACAAAGTCTCAAAGCTCGATTTCATCAACAATCAAGGTGCTTCACTCATGCAATATGGTTACAAAACCGTGGATTTGATCCGTGAGCTCTATCCTGATCGAGAATGGCTACCCTGGAGGTTTCGGCAAGTCTATCAGGGCTATTGGAACCCAAAAAAGAATCGGCTTGCCTACTTGAAGTGGCTAGGCAAACAACTCGGCTTCAAAAGTGCCATCGATTGGCTCAATGTGAGGGGACAAGATTTTCGCAATCGTTTCGGATTCACTCTAATTAGTGAGTACTACGCCGGTTCCATTGAAAAAGCGGTAAAGGAATTGTTTCCCGAAAGCCCATTCAAGCCATGGGAATTTCATCAGGTTCCAAATGGTTTTTGGGACGATCCGGCGAATTGCCGAAAGTATCTGAATTGGTTGGGCAAACGACTCGGATTCAAAAGGAAAGAGGATTGGTACCGGGTACGCAGGATTGATTTCAGGAACAACAGTGGCAATGGATTCCTCAAGCGATTCAAAACACCCTACTCGGGACTGAACATCGCGTATCCCGATTAGGCGAGCGGCAGATAAGAATCTACCCGAAAAGTAGGCGAGTCTCTCCGAGACTCGCAAGGTCGCCGTCTCGGAGAGACGCCGCTACATGGTAAGTTTTTATCTGCCGCTCGCCTTATGAATGGCTGCCATGGCGTTTTGAAAACTCGCCGTCCGGATTTTGGGAGGATGAGTCCAACCTTAATTGGTATCTTCGATGGCTGGGGAAGCAACTGGATTTAAAATCATCCAGCGACTGGATTGGCATTTCAGCGAAACAGCTTCGGGCAAACCACGGGAGCGGGATTTTAGCGAAGATTTCAGTTCTTGAAATCGGTAAGGCCGGTGCTCAACTAAAAGATAAGTTGGCAGGTCCCGCTGAAAAGTTATAAATTCAAGTTGAGGTAGCTTGACACTTCAAATTGTCGCACCACGAAAAACACCCGCGAATCGATGGACGAGACCAGCGACTTTGCAGTTCCATCAACAGTCTATCGGCTCCAGGAAAGACAATTCAATCCTATCAAGACGATACCAAGTAGGCAGATCCCCAAGAAGACCAAGAAGAACCAGCCAGACATCATGTAGCTTGGGGCTGGTTGGGGCTGGACATCGTCTTCCTCAATCAAATCGGCCAGCTTCATCATGATTGCCGCAAGGCCTGCCGACAAAATCAATCGGCCAAAAGGAACGTCAACGAGCAAAAGCCCAATCAAGAAGTTCAGGAAAAAGGTTGCCATCTGACCTCCAACGATCGCGGCGACGACCCAGCCTTTCTGTCCCCGAATGAACAGATTCGAGGTGAGCAAAAACCAACCTGCAATCGGTGACCAAACCAGGCTCGTTAGAAATGTAGCCAAACCAATTTGGCCGGATGAGTACAATGGGGGAGCCTTTTTGGCCTTGGTTGCTTCTACGTCGGTTGAGCTGTAGAGAGATCGGCGATAGGTTTCGGTAATGGTAGACGAGTGATCGGTTGACATCGTTGTTTCTCCCAGATGATGGTCGCCAAGAAGGCTTGCGTAAGTCCTGTTGTCTTCATTACGGGCCACTTACTGTCTTGTGACAGCCGATACTGTTAATTAATTTCGGGACAAACTCCTTGGTAGCAGTAGCTTCTCGATCGCCGGGTGATTTTGTGTAAATTTTCACAATCTATGGGGTGGGTGAAAATGTAGTAAAAAAAAACACCCGCGAATCGATGGGCGAGACGCGGGTGTTGAAATGCTGGTGACAGGTGATTGAATGCAACTTTACAGTTGCATCGCTTCGACTTCAGCCACGAAACGTTGGTGGTTGTCAGCCAGGAACGCACGGATCGTATTGAACACCGCGTCACTGAAGCCACCGATGTTCATGATGTCAGCTCGCTCACAAGCCTGAACCGTTTGGTACGGCTGCAGGTCGATGCAGACCAGCTTTGGGCCGGCGGCGAGCGCTGTTCGCTGACCTGTTTCCCGGCCTGCCAGCTTGCGATGGTTGGCCACGAAATCTTCCCAAGCTGTCATCACGCCCGTAGCGCCGTGACGTCCGGTTCCGACCCAGCTCTCGCAATCGCTCACGAGAATGATGCCAGCGAACTTTCGCGTTGCGTGCCACTGACTTGCGGCCGCCAGCGGCAGCGAACAGTCGGTTCCACCGCCACCGTACTTTGCCAATCGCTCAGCGATACTCAAGATCGAATCACTTGGATCGATCTTGGCTTTGTAAGCCGAAGTATCGAACGGGATGACAACGCTGTCCGGGTTGCGTCTCAGGATTGCTGCGGCGAACAGTGCTGCCACGTCGATGCATCGCATCTTCGAAGTCGCACTTCGGCCACGGTGTCCTGTTACCGGGCTGGACATCGATCCAGATGTATCGAGACCAATGACTACCGGCCCCGGCAATTCCGGTACGTTGCCACAGGCGATCTCGGCTGCCTTGTGCAAAGCGGTCTTGATCTTCTGTGGAAGGTTGTCGTCCGCGTTGAAGTACGCAGCAAGGTACTGGTACGGGAACTGCTTCGAACGTCGAATCTCCGACTCATCCGCGATCCGGCCAGCCACTTCGTCAACCATCGCGTCGGCCGCCAACACATCGTGTCGCAACAGCGTGTTCAGGTTCATCCGTAGCGCCTGCGGACCCATCTTGCGAGCCAGCGTTGTCCAGACCAGCGGACCCTTGGCAGCATCGGACAACAAATCCCAGCGGACGTTGTCGATCCCTCCAGCGATCAAGGCCTGAGCTTCTTCAGTTTCCGCTTGGCGGTACGCGATCAGGGCCTGAACATCGGCCGGCAAGTCGGCTTCCGTTGCCGGAGCCCACTTTTCGACTTCCTTATCTGTCAACCAACCAAACATCGCTCGCCGAGCGTTATCTTTCGGTGTCGGTCGAGCCATGCGCAGGATATCCCGCAAGCTCGGATCGTTGCCGATCGATGCACTCAGCAGCTTGCCAACCGAAGCTGTGTTGAGCCAACGCTGGAACGCCCGCTGAACTGAACTCGACAAACCCACGCGTGCCTTGCCGGTCTGGTCTTTGAACTGTCCGGATCGGATCATCTGGAACACGGTGCGCAGAACGCGTCCGTTGTCGACCACGCGGTCGAAGACCCGGTGCATCAGTTCAGTATCGCGAACCGACAGCGCGACCAGCAATGCGGCCGGCATATCTTTCATGAACGCTTTTTCACGTGCGTACAGGGCCAGTTTTGCCAAGTATGGGTTGTCATCGACCTGATCGATCAGCGAGAGTAACTCGTCAAGCTGTGTGTCGGCGGTGCTGTAAAACGCGTTGCCGAAGGTACCGGTTGCAGCGATTTGGGCCAGCGCATGTTTGGGCTCAAGCTTGTAGGCTCGGCCACCTGCTTCGTTGGTTGCGTTCGCTCGCGGCAATCGGCTGAACATGCTTGCGAAGAGAGACTTGTTGGCCATGGGTGTGACCTCCTGAAAATAAAATGTTCGACGAAGGGAAGTTGAGAATATGGCTTTCGCCATCGTTAATCAGACGATGTAATCCCAACTGGCAGTCGAACGAGAATCGCAAAGCAGAATCCAGCATGGTGCAGGGTCTTGCTTTCCCTTGTTCAATTAATTGTGTCGCGTTTTAAGACTCGTACGCATCGCAAAAGTTCGCAGAAAAGACAACTGAGCGAATGGGTTTATTCAGATCGGTTCTTTGCATGATGGAATCCAAATAGGCAGTTCAGTTGTCACTTGACGAGGTTTTGGCCAGAGATCCGGCCCAAGGTCGTTTAAACAACAAGTGGGCCGGGCGGGAGTCGAACCTGCAAAGCCATGTACTCCGAACCGGCAGTCAAGTGATAGGCGAAAAAAACGATCAACGAAGGGGTGTGTCAGAGACTCTACAGTGCTCTACCTGGCTGAGCTACGGCGCTATGAACTTCATCAAGTTGCGCCGGTGGGATTCGAACCCACGACCCCTGGCTCCTGAAGCATGTACTCCAACTCGGCAGTTGATCGTTATCTCCAATTTTTTATCCTAGCGCACCGCACCGTTTGAAGAGTAGCTCGCCAAGGAATCGAACCTTGTCTAACAGTTTCGAAGACTGTCGTGCGAATCCATCACACTCGCAAGCCGTGGATCAAGCTTCACCTTTCATTCAAAGACGCTATTGAGATTCGAACTCAATCAAACATGTTTTGCAGACATGTCCCGCACCAAGCGGAGTAGCGCCGTTCATTGTAAGAGCGCCCCTGACGAGGATCGAACTCGTCACGACTTGATCGACAGTCAAGCTCCACCACCAGATGGACTCAAGGGCTTCTGTTGTGAAGGGTGGCAGATCGGAATCGAACCGACATGAACCTGGTTCACAGCCAGGTTCCTGAAACCAGTACAGGACGGCCACAGCACCGGAGACAGGAATCGAACCTGCGGACTTCTGGTTCAGAGCCAGACGCAACGACCAACAGTTGCTACTCCGGAGTATTGATATTTTTATCCAGTCCGGGCGGAAGGAGTTGAACCTTCATACCACTGCTACAAAGGCAGCTGGCTTACCGTTAGCCGACACCCGAATATCGACAAAAAGCTCCGGCAGAAGGACTCGAACCTTCAGTTGCCTCCTTAACAGGGAGGTGCCTTACCAATTTGGCCACACCGGAATATTGAATTCAATTGTCAAAGATCAAGAGCACCGAGTGAGAATCGAACTCACTCAGCCGCTTTACGAAAGCGGTGTCATTCCACTAGACCACCAGTGCTTGTAATTCAGTGGGATCGGTGGGGATCGAACCCACATCGACCGGATTAAGAGTCCGGTGCATTGCCTTGTCTGCCACAATCCCGTTTGGGTTTCTATTTGTTTCAATTTCCAGTCGGCGTGGAAGGAATTGAACCTTCGACCTGCGCCTTATAAGGACGCCGCTCTGACCACTGAGCTACACGCCGTGGTATCAAGTGGGGCCGGAGAGAATCGAACTCTC
>CAYPXY010000064.1:0-14461 GCA_964414815.1 uncultured Pirellulaceae bacterium
TGGTCAGTGGTCAGTGGTCAGTGGTCAGTGGTCAGTGGTCAGTGGTCAGTGGTCAGTGGTTTGGAATTGGCGTGGGATAGATCGAGTCATCCGGATTTTAATCCTAACGCCAATCGTTTTTTCAATCGAGACGCCAAATGGGCTGGTAAAAAGCGTGAAACGGAATAAATTTTCTTCTTCATTGGACGCCGATGCGAAAATCGGTATAATCTGCGGTTTCTCAAATCAGACTTTTCGCGCATTTTTTTCGCCGATCAAGTTTCCACTCACATCTCACTATGAACCTTGCGGCCAACAGGCCTTTGACCGCTGCCCCCCATTCCAATTCGCAAACGACATCCGAACGGGTGTTGGTGCTGGATTTTGGGTCCCAATACGCCCAGTTGATTGCGCGACGGGTTCGTGAACGGCATGTTTACTGCGAGATCGTGCGGCACGATATCACGCCGGAGCAGATTGCCAAGCATGCACCGATTGGCCTGATTCTGTCGGGCGGTCCCAACAGTGTGTATGCCGCCGGAGCACCGAAATGCCATCCGGGGATTTTCGAACTGGGCATTCCGATTCTGGGGATCTGTTACGGCATGCAGTTGGTTTGCGACCATCTGGGGGGCAATGTCCAAAGTGCCCACGCCCGCGAATATGGACGTGCTCAGCTCAATCTAATTTCCGATGACGCCTTCCTCAGCGACTTTCCGACGCAAGCGGAAGTCTGGATGAGCCACGGTGATCAGGTCCAGTCCGTCAGTTCCGATTTCATTCCGCTGGCCCAGACCGCAACTTGCCCGCTGGCCGCCGTCAAGCACAATCGGTTGCCGGTCTACGGTTTGCAATTCCACCCGGAAGTTACGCACACGCCGCAAGGACACACCTTGCTGCGAAATTTTCTGTATCAAGTTTGCGGCTGTACCGGTCAATGGACGCTTTCGAATTTCGCGCAGGAGGCCATCGAGCGGATTCAGCAGCAGGTCGGCGACGCTCGGGTAATTTGTGGGCTTTCCGGTGGAGTCGACTCGTCGGTGGTCGCGGCGCTGCTGTACCGCGCGATCGGGCCGCAGTTGTCCTGCATTCTGGTAGATAACGGTTTGTTGCGAAAAAGTGAGGCCGAACTGGTGGTCCAGGAGTTCACCAATCATTTCAAAACGGATCTGCATGTCGTCCAGGCTCAGTCGAAGTTCCTTTCCGTGCTCGCGGGCGTCACCGATCCGCAGGAAAAGCGCCGCCGTATCGGGCATACTTTCATCGACTGTTTCAAGGACGAAGCCTCCCAAATCGACAACGCAAAATTCCTGGCTCAGGGAACGCTGTACCCGGACGTGATCGAAAGCGGTGCGGCGCCGGATGGTCCGGCCGCGACGATCAAGCTTCATCACAATGTGGGGGGGTTGCCCGAAGAGTTGGGATTTGAGCTGATCGAGCCCCTGCGGGATCTGTTCAAGGATGAAGTTCGTCGACTCGGATTGGAGCTTGGCCTGCCCGAACAGCTTGTCTGGCGTCATCCGTTCCCTGGCCCCGGGCTGGCGGTTCGATGTCTGGGGGAAGTGACGGAAGCAAAACTAAAAGTCCTGCGTGAAGCCGACGCGATCGTGATCGAAGAAATCGAGAAAGCAGGACTGTATCGTGAGACATCGCAATTGTTTGCGGTATTATTGCCGGTGCAAAGTGTGGGTGTCATGGGCGATGCGCGGACTTATGAAAATGCACTGGTCATCCGTTGTGTCAATACGGATGATTTTATGACAGCGGACTGGACGCACCTTCCCTATGAAGTGCTGGCGTCGATGTCCACTCGAATTATTAACGAAGTGGCGGGGATCAATCGGGTCTGTTATGACATCAGCTCCAAACCCCCTGCAACCATCGAATGGGAATAAATGAGTCAAAAGTATATCTTTCAAATGGTCGACATGACCAAAAAGCACGGACAGAAAGCCGTGCTCAGCAATATCTGGTTGTCGTTTTATCCTGGAGCAAAAATTGGTGTCCTCGGCCGCAACGGAGCCGGAAAAAGTACGCTGCTGAAAATCATGGCGGGTATCGACAAGGACATCGATGGTGAGGCTCGGCTGACCGACGGGTTTACGGTGGGCTATCTGGCCCAGGAGCCGCAACTGAACCCGGACAAGAACGTTTGGGAGAATGTTCAGGAAGCCGTTGCGCCGCGGCGGGCGCTGCTGGATCGATTCAACGAGTTGAGCGCGAAGTGCGCTGAGCCGCTCGACGACGACGCCATGCAAAAGGTCTACGATGAAATGGCTCGCGTTCAGGATCAGATTGACGCCACCGATACCTGGAACCTCGATCACGAAATCGAAGTTGCGTTTGAGGTCATGAATTTGCCTGATCGAGACGCCGACGTGACGAAGCTGTCGGGGGGTGAAAAACGTCGCGTTGCACTGTGCAAATTGTTGATGGAGAAGCCAGATTTGTTGCTGCTGGACGAGCCGACCAACCACCTCGATGCGGATTCGGTGGCCTGGTTGGAACGGACGCTGCAAGCCTATCACGGAACCATTGTCGCCGTGACCCACGATCGGTATTTCCTGGACAACGTGGCGGGTTGGATTCTTGAGCTTGATCGCGGACAGGGGTTCCCGTTTGAAGGAAACTACACGTCCTGGCTGGAACAGAAGCATGCTCGGCTGGCGGTGGAAGATAAACAAGCCAAGGCCCGTGAAAAGACGTTGCGGCAGGAGCTTGAATGGATACGAATGAATCCCAAAGGCCGTCAAGCAAAAAGCAAGGCTCGCATCAACGCGTACGAAGCCATGGCGGCTCAGGAAGAGCGCGACCGCGAGGACGAACTGGAAATCCAGATTCCTGCCGGGCCGCATCTGGGCGATCTGGTCATTGAATTCAAAAACGTCAGCAAAGGGTTTGGCGACCGGTTGCTGTTTGACGATCTGAGTTTCCGCTTGCCACCGGGAGGAATCGTCGGGATCATTGGGCCCAACGGGGCAGGGAAGACCACCTTGTTTCGGATGATCACCGGTCAGGAACAACCTGATTCAGGTACGATCGTGATTGGCAAGACGGTTGAGTTGGGGTATGTCGACCAATCGCGCGACTCGCTCAATGCTCAAAACAGTGTCTACCAGGAAATTTCAGAAGGAAACGAGACGCTGGAGATGGGCAAGCGTAAGATGAACGCGCGGGCCTACGTCAATCGATTCAATTTTCGCGGGCCCGATCAGGAGAAAAAAGTCGGCGTCTTGTCCGGGGGAGAGCGGAACCGGGTTCATCTGGCAAAACTGCTGCGCCGCGGATCGAATGTATTGTTGCTTGACGAGCCGACCAATGACCTGGACATCGATACGTTGCGGGCACTGGAGGAAGCTATTTTGAATTACGCCGGATGCGTGGTGGTGACGAGCCACGATCGTTGGTTTCTCGACCGGATTGCCACGCATATTCTGGCATTCGAAGGCGATGGCTACGTTCACTGGTGCGAAGGCAACTACCAGGCGTATGAGCAACAGCGTCGTGAGCGGCTCGGTGTAAGTGATGATGAGCCGAAGCGATTTCGGTACAAGAAGTTAAAAGTTTAAAAATTAGACATTGAGAGTAAAAGATGACTGTGTTACGAAAAGGTTCGAATCAGAAGTACGCAAATAATTGGGCGTCTGCCTTTGGAGAAAAAAAATCAGCCAAGGCAAGCTCGGCCGCAACTGCGAAATCCACTGCGAAGAAATCTGCAGTGAAGAAATCTCCTGCCAAGAAGAAAAACTCAAAGAAGGGTTGATTGACCCGCGAAACCACTACCAACCGAGAACGGAACACCGGGAACTAATATCATGTCCACGTCGGTATTGAGAACTTGCGAAGGGATTGCGAAACAACTTCTCGATCTTGCACCCGATGCATTGGTATTGGTCGATCAAGAGAACCGAATCGTCGTATGGAATCGAGCGGCTGCAAAGCTGTTTTCAGTGGTATCGGAAGACGCGGTCGGTCGTTCCTTGGTCGAGTTGTTTTGGGGGACGGCTCAAGCTCCAGTGTGGTTGGCGCGCGTGTTTCATATCCGCGATCGGCATGGCTCAGGGCAGACATCAGGACGGGCTCCCTCGAGTGGGACTGTCCCGCAGGCCGCGTTGAGTGACGATGGTGAGACGATATCGGTTCAGACGATTCGTACGTCGATTCCCAATCCTGGCCGAAGCATTGTGGAGTCGCAGGATGACCCATCAATAGGGCAAAGCAATGCTGCCGATGAAGAGTTTCAAGTGGAAATATCTTCCGTTATCGGCAGGGATGGAACGCATCCCTGGGTTGCATTCTTTATTCGCGACATTGGTCCGCAGACCCGGCGACTCAATGAGCTGGAGCGGGCTTCGATTACGGACGAGGTGAGCCAACTTGTCAATCGACGGGGATTTCAGCAGCAACTGGAATCTCATGCAGGCGCTGATATCGGATTGGCGATCATCGATGTTGACCATTTCAAAGCGATCAACGACCAATACGGCCATCATTACGGTGACTTGGCCATTCAGTTCGTGGCGGGGTTATTGCGCGACCATTTTGACGAGGCGATTTGCGTGGCCCGATTGGGTGGCGACGAGTTCGGTGTCATTTTTTCGTTTCGCCAGGAGGATGCGATTCGGTTGACTTTTGAAAAGTTCCGGTCATCATTTGAGTTGGGCCACTTTGCAGACGAGCAGCTTCAGTTGACCGTCAGCATCGGAATTGCCTTGTCAACGCGAGCCACCATCACAGCCCGAGAGATGCTCATCGCTGCAGACGAAGCGCTCTACGAGTCAAAACGAGCCGGACGCAACCAAGTGACGATACGAAATTGCTGAATACCGACCAATGACCTGGTTTACTGAAGATTCACTGATACCGCTGATTACGGGTTGCTTTCTGGCAATCGCGTTTCTGGTTCTTGCGGTCATGCACTACAACCGAACCATGCTGCTGATCGCGCTCGGGATCGGTGTGATTACGGCAGCGATTGTCGCGACTGAAGTCTATATCGTGACGGACAAGGAAGCGGTTGAAGGGGTGGTGCGTACCTTGGCGGGAGCGGTGGAACAGAACGACGTGGCGGCCGTGATGGGTCACGTCAGTCCCAAGCGTCAGGACGTGATCAGCCGGATTGGGCAAGAGATGCCGAACTATAGAATTCAATCCTGCCGATTGATTGATTTCGTCGATTTCAAGTGCAATGAATCAGCCAACCCGAAAACAGCGACGATTGTGTTTGTCGTGATCGCTAGAGGCGAGGACCGTTCCACCGCGATGCAGGGATTGGTGCATCAGCGAGTCACGCTCCATTTCGAACAGCAGCCAGACCAGTCTTGGAAAATGATCGACTATGCCCACGAGTACGCCCGAGCGGGTGGGAGATTGTAGTGGGATTGCATTTTGGAGTGCGGCGAGTTCTCGCCGCTTTCAATTTGTGGCTTTGCCACTTTTGGTCTCACACCCTGAGGCTTGAAGGTTGTGAATCGATTTCGAGCACGATTTCGAGCACGAATACGAGCACGAGTACGATTTTATCAACCACCAACCACCAACCACCAACCACTGACTACTGACTACTGACAACTATCAACTGACAATTATCAACTGACAAATAGCCAATATGTCACAAACCCACGCCCTCGAACTGTCCGACTATATTCGCGATATTCCTGACTTTCCCAAGCCGGGGATTATCTTCAAGGACATCACGCCTTTACTGCTGAGCCCGGTTGCATTCGAAACAGCAATGGATCGGCTGGCGGATCAATTCACTGGCAAGCCGGTCGATGTGATTGCCGCGGCAGAAGCTCGTGGTTTTCTATTTGCCGCTCCGTTGGCGTTGCGACTCGGTGTTGGCATGGTGCCGATTCGAAAGCCTGGTAAACTTCCGTTTCACAAGCATTCCTACAGTTACGAACTGGAGTATGGTACCGACACGCTGGAAATGCATGTGGACGGAATCGAGCCCGGGCAAAATGTATTGGTGGTCGACGATTTGCTGGCAACCGGGGGTACTATGCAGGCCTGCTGCGAGATGATTGAATCATGTGAAGCCACTATCATAGGTTGTGCATTCGTGGTGGAACTGAAATTTCTCAGTGGGGCCGAGCGGCTGAAAAAGTATCCGATTTTTAGCTTGATTGAATACAACGAGTAGTGATTTGGTGAACTCTCAGGATTCCGAAAACGCCTTCCTGCCCTCCAGCCTGGAACGTTATTCGCGACAGATTCGATTTTCAGGTATCGGAGTCGAAGGTCAGCGGCGGTTGGCCTGCAGTACGGCGGTGGTGATGGGGTGCGGAGCGCTCGGATCATTCATCAGCAATGCACTGGTACGGGCGGGCGTTGGTCACGTTCGAATCATCGATCGAGACTTTGTGGAGACCAGTAACTTGCAGCGACAAGTGCTGTTCGATGAACGGGATGTTGCCAGCAACTTGCCCAAGGCCATCGCTGCGGCGGATAAACTGAAGGCCATCAACTCCACGGTTGATATCGAGGCGATGGTCGAGGATGTGGATGCTGACAATGTCGAACGCTTGATCGAAGGTGCCGATGTGATTCTCGATGGAACCGACAATTTTGAGATTCGGTTTCTGATCAACGATGCCAGTGTCAAACATCGAATTCCTTGGGTGTACGGTGGCTGCCTCGGAGCCGATGGCCAGACCATGACCATCGTTCCGGAAACGACTCCGTGTTTGCACTGTCTGATGTTGGACGGCCCCCCCGCGCCGGGAACGACACCCACCTGTGACTCGGCGGGCATTCTATCGTCGATTATCGGCCTGATCGCTTCCATGCAGGTCAACGAAGCGATCAAAATCATGAGCGGCGATTTGAAATCGATCAGCCGTGCGTTGACCGTGGTTCAGTTGTGGGACAATCAGTTTCGCACACTCGACGTATCGAAGTTGCGAGAACGAGTGGATTGTCCGACTTGCAAACATCATCGTTTTGAATGGCTCTCGGGTAAGCGAGGAAGTTATGGAGATGTACTTTGCGGTCGCAATGCGGTTCAGCTAAGTTTTGCAGATCGCGAACCGGTTGCGTTGGATGATTTGGCGAAGCGATTGCAGCCCTTGGGCAAGGTCGAATTTAATCGGTTCCTGTTGAAGTTTTCTGTCGAATCGTACGTGATTACCGTTTTCCCGAACGGGAGGGCCATCATCAGCGGAACCGGCGATATTGCGACCGCTCGTAAACTGTATACGCAGTTTATTGGAACGTAGAGTTCCCTTCCCTGGTTGCCGTTGGAACCCTTGTGCTTCATACTGGTAGTTCCCGGTTTTTCACTATTCAAATCCAAACAGGTTTCAATTATGTGTTTGAAGCATTTCAGTTTCGTCGGATTCGTTCTGTTGCCCATAGTATTATTTTCTGGAGTTGATCGCGTGAATGCACAGGAGAAACCCACACGAAAAGTTTCCGATGTCACGGAGACCGAAGATCCCTATCTCTGGCTGGAAGACGTGACGGGTGAAAAGGCACTCGACTGGGTTCGCGAACGAAACGCCAAGACCGTATCCCATTTTGAACTCGATTCGCAGTTCGAAAAACTGAACGCAGATTTGTTGAAGATTCTCGACTCAGACGATCGAATCGCAATGGTCTCCAAGCGGGGTGACTATTACTACAACTTCTGGCGCGACAAGAAAAATGTTCGGGGACTCTGGCGACGAACCACGCTTGAATCATATCGAACCGACAGTCCTCAATGGGAAATTCTGTTGGACCTCGATGAACTGGCCAAGAGCGAAAATGAAAACTGGGTCTGGAGCGGTTCCAGCTTGTTGCGTCCTGACTACGACCGCGCACTACTCAACTTTTCTCGCGGCGGCGCGGATGCCACGGTGACACGCGAATTTGATTTGACCACCAAAACATTTGTCGAGAACGGATTCATCCGCGAGGAAGCCAAAGGCAGCGTCGGCTGGATCGACCGGGATACCGTTTTTGTTTCCACCGATTTCGGCGAGGGTTCAATGACGACATCGGGCTATCCAAGAATCGCCAAGCGATGGAAGCGAGGAACGCCACTCTCAGACGCTGAAACGATTTACGAAGGATCGTCGACGGACATGATGGTCGGTGCCGGATACGACGATTCGCCAGGATTCGAACGAAGTTTTGTCACCCGTCGGATGGAATTCTACAATTACGAAACCTTTTTGTTGGGCGACGACAACTTGCTTCACAAAATCGAAGTGCCCAATACGGCCAATAAATCGGTCTTTCACAGTGATTTGTTGTTGGAACTTCGTGATCCCTACACGGTCGGCGAGAAAACGTATCCTGCCGGAGCGTTGCTGGTGATTGATTTCCAGCAGTTCATGAATGGCCACCGCAATTTCTTTGTGGCCTTCGAACCGACCGAGACTTCTTCATTGTCCGGTTTTTCGAACACCAAGGATCATTTGATTTTGAATGTTCTGGAGGATGTCAAAAACAAAATTTTCGTTCTGACACGAACCGATCATGGCTGGACGAAGGAGCCACTGCTCGGCGCTCCAGAGATCGGCACGGTGAGTATTTCAGCAGTCGATGAAGATGAGTCGAATGCGTACTGGATGACGGTCAACGATTACTTGAACCCGACGACGCTGTACATCGGCGAAGTGGGTCAGCAGCCCGAACTGCTGAAATCGCTACCGCCGCAGTTTGATTCCGAGGGCATGGTCGTCTCGCAGCATTTCGCGACCAGTGCGGATGGAACCCGCGTTCCGTACTTCATGATTGCTCCCAAGGGGATGGCCTACGATCACAACAATCCGACACTGCTGTATGGTTACGGCGGGTTCGAAATTTCGTTGCAGCCGGGTTACAATCCGTCGGCAGGACGAGCCTGGCTGGAGTTGGGCGGCGTCTATGTGGTGGCGAACATTCGCGGCGGAGGCGAATATGGGCCGCGATGGCATCAGGCTGCCCTGAAAGAAAATCGTCTGCGTGCTTACGAGGATTTTGCAGCGGTGGCCCAAGACCTGGTCGCTCGTGGTGTCACCAGGAAAGAACGTTTGGGCATTCAAGGTGGTTCAAACGGGGGCTTGCTGGTTGGCAACATGGTTGCACTGTATCCCGAATTATTCGAAGCCGCAGTTTGTCAGGTTCCACTGCTCGACATGCGGCGATTTCATTTGCTGCTGGCCGGTGCAAGCTGGATGGCTGAATACGGAAACCCCGACGAACCGGGTCAATGGGATTTCATCAAAACCTATTCGCCCTACCAAAACATCTCACCTGATAAAAAGTATCCTGGTGTGTTGTTTATGACTTCGACTCGCGACGACCGAGTCCATCCGGGGCACGCCCGCAAGATGATGGCGTTGATGGAATATCAGGGCCACGACGTGACGTACTACGAGAACATCGAAGGGGGGCACGGCGGCGCCGCCAACAACGAACAGCGTGCCTTCATGCAAGCCCTGTCTTATTCGTATCTTCACGAACGTTTGTTCCCCAAACAGGAATCCAATAATGAGTAGTTGCGACGATTATCTGAGCCAGAATCAGTCTCGTTTTGAATCGGATTTGTTCGAGTGGCTGCGGATTCCCAGTATCGGCACCGATCCCGAGTACGATGAGCATACGCGCGCGGCGGGGCACTGGCTGGCCGAAAAGTTTCGGGCGCTCGGGCTTAAGACGGAAGTCATCGAAACCGTTCGCCATCCGCTGATCTACGCCGAATCACTGCCCGTTGAAGGCGCGCCAGTCGTATTGGTGTATGGTCATTACGACGTTCAGCCGCCCGATCCGCTAGAACTATGGAAGTCTCCTCCATTCGAGCCGGTGGTGCATGACCGCAAGGTATTTGCTCGGGGAGCAACGGACGACAAAGGGCAGATGATCACGCATCTGTTTGGCGTCGAGGCGTACCTGAAAACGCACGGCAAGCTGCCGTTGCAAGTCAAGTTCCTGATCGAAGGCGAAGAAGAAAGCGGTGGACGTGGACTGACCGAATTCCTGCATGGCAAATACGATACAGATATTTCGGTGAAGGAAAAAATTAGGGCGGATATTGTGGTCATCAGCGATTGTTCGCAACACGGTCCGGGCCAGCCGGCGATCACCTACGGTTTACGTGGCAACACGTACTTCCAGCTCGACTTGACCGGCCCCAATCGCGACTTGCACTCGGGTGGATACGGCGGGATGGTGATGAATCCTGCTATCGCCCTGTCAAAGATTCTGGCAGCTCTGGTCGACAAAAACGGACGGATTCAAGTGCCCGGTTTTTATGACGATGTGGTCAAGTTGACGCCCAAGGAGAAACGCCAGTTCAAAAAGTTGAACGTTTCGGATGAAGATCTTTGTAAAGACCTTGAAGTCAGCGAACTATTTGGCGAAAAAGGGTTTTCAACGCTCGAGCGAGGCTGGGCCAGGCCGACATTTGATGTCAACGGTTTGTGGAGCGGCTATCAAGGGCAGGGCGCCAAAACCGTGCTTCCCGCCAAGGCGGGTGCGAAGTTCAGTTTTCGACTGGTTCCCAATCAGGATCCCGACAAGATCATCGCCGCGATCAAGGAAAGAATTGAATCGCTGTGTCCGCCGGGAATTACGATGGAGTTGACGGCGATGAGCGGTTCGCCCGGATTCGTATTGCCGCTGGACAGTCCCTATATGGAGGCTGCCAGCCGGGCGATCAAAATCGGCTTCGGCACAGCACCTGTCTACGTTCGTTCGGGAGGCTCGATTCCGGTGGTCAGCCAGTTCCTGACCATCCTCGGCATTGAGACCCTGTTATTGGGCTGGGGCCAGAACGATGACAATCTCCACAGTCCGAACGAAAAATTTTCGCTCGATGATTTCCAGAAAGGAATCCGTTCGAGTTGTTATCTATGGGATGAATTGGCGAAGGTGAAGCTGCCTTGACGGTTCTGAGGAAAATTGTCCATGTAGCCAATCTCGACCGAACCGCTGCAGGAGGATGTCCGGGAGAGGTTATCGGGGAAGACCGTTTGCCGACTGGATCAACGGCCTGAAAGTATCGTCGATTCAAGCAGATGGTTGGCGTTCCAAACCGTCATCTACTCCAATCGTTGGCGGTTTGTCCACGGTCGTTTCAGCATATAGCCCAAGGTAACGACTTCGGTACTCCTCAAGAGGAAGCGACGTAACAGTGTTGATACTTTTGCCAGCATGAATAGACGCCCAGCAGAGTACACAATCTGGGGCGATGGTAAACAGCTTCGGTTTCTGTGGTCCTCGATATCTTTCGTTTGTAATCGTTATTCCTGTTGAATTTGAAAACTTGCCAAACATGGCCAGTGTATTGAAATCCTTCTCCCGTTTCGGCGCAATCCTTGGCAAGTATTTGAGTTCAACGACTCCGATTATGCGTTGCGAGTTCGCAATCAGGATATCGGGTATGACGTTCTTTGATTCAAACCGCACGGACGGTTCAATGAACAGACGTCGTGAGACATTGTCCTGTTCGAACTGTTTTTGCAATGCCATACAGAAATGAATCTGAAGCCCGCGTTCCGAATTGATCTCTGAATGTACGGACTGTTCAGATTGTCCTGGTCCCCAATTGTGGCACACCAAGCTGCTTCCAGATGCCTTCTGAGTAGTTTTCTTTGTGACATAGCGTTACCTACTTGCCCTACTCGAATGGGATTCTGGTTTGCCGACTGATGTCTCGCAACTCTTCGACGACGGGCAGGACGAGTGGGATGCCTGTTTTTCGGCGTTCTTGTTCGGCTTCTCGTTCGGGATCACCGGGGATCAGCACGCCGGGTGAGCCGGGTTGCGGTTTCGTGTTTCGAAACGTCTGTATCCAGTCGTCGATCTGGGTTTTGAATTCATCGACGTCGATAAACGCTTCGATTTTCATCGCGCCGAAGAAATGGCCGATCCCTTGGCCGACGCTTCGCGATGGAATTTCCTGTCGCAGCGCAAAAGGCGGTGCGAACGGGCCCCAATTCGCCCCCGACAGGACGCAACAAAGAATGTCCACCATCGTGGCAAGGCAATATCCTTTGTGTCCACCCATTTCTCGCGTACTGCCGAGCGGCAACAAGGCGCCTCCGTCGATCATTCCCTGGGGATCATGGGTTGAGTTGCCATTGCGATCGATGATCCATCCGTCCGGTGTGGGCTGCTGCTTTCGCTTTGCCATTTCGACTTTGCCGTAGGCACAGGCACTGGTCGCCATGTCGATCACGATCGGCGGTTCTTTCTTACCTGGAAACGCAATCGCAATCGGATTCGTGCCCAGCATCCGTTCGCCTCCCCACAACGGAGCCACCAGCTTGGTACTGTTGGTCATCGCCCAGCCGATCAAGTCCCGTTCAAGTGCTTTGAGGACATAGTAGCCTGCGATGCCGTAGTGATTGGTGTTGCGGACACTGACCCAACCGGTGCCAGCCGTTTCCGCTTTTTCCATCGCGATCTCATTGGCTTGCGGGCCGACGACCAACCCCAGCCCATTGTCGCCATCGACAGTCGCGGTACTGGCCGACTCGCGGACGATTTTGATTTGTGGCCTGGGGTTGATCCGGCCGAGACTGAGCATGTCAAAATAAGTATGCAGCCGGGCGACGCCATGCGATTCAATTCCACGCAGATCGCTGGTCGCCAGCACTTCGGCCGCCCGCCTCGCGTCGGTTTCGGGAACGCTGAAATGGAGGAAAGTGCGTGTGGAAAACTCGGTCAGTTGCTCGATCGGGTAGGTAATCGTTTGTATATCGGTCATGATCTGGTTTTGTGGGACTTAAACGCAATACCGTTCAAGTTATGGAGGTCTTTGTCCAATCGCAACCGCTTGGCGGCGCAATTTGGGCGGTTGGTCCAAACAAAGGGTAAACTTGACGATCGCCCAAATTGCTCTGCGGCGCGGTTAAACGAAAATCTGAACGATATTGTATTTAAACGACCCACTGGCTGATGCTCTTCAAGGTTCTTTATTCAAGAAATTTTTTAGTTTTTCCGTTTGCCAACGGTCGGGATACTGGTCGATGAAACGAGAGAGATCCGTATAAGTGGTTTCCAGAAACGGTGGGTCCAGATCGTCAGCCAATTCCAGCACCTTGATCGCTCGGTCGAATCGGATTTCATCGAGCGCCAGCCAACGCATATGACCATGTCGAAACTCCTGAAAATAATTCGTGAAACGTTGAATTGCTGCTGCTTGCACCCAAGGTCTGAGTTCCAGATTAAGTGATTCATAGGCTACGTCAACGGGATGAGGGCTGCTTTGGCTAGTTCGATTGGAAGTTGGTATCGTCCAGTGCGGTGGAAAGTCCGCCTGTGGATGCAGCGACATATACTCGAGTCCTTGAACAATCTGGTCCGCTCCAAAGAATTTTTCAGCCTGATCTCGCCGCCGCTGTTCCGGTTGACCGATGATCATTAGCACCACTGAAACAACGCTCAAGATCGCGATTAAAACCCACACCGATTTGGAGCTCGGCCGGTTGTTTGTTGAGGGGCTGTGATCGCCTTCACCTACCAGGCGGTCCATGTCATCGGTTTGACTTGCATTTCCGTCGAGTGTCGCCGTTAGAGTCAACTGAAGGTCATCAGAATCTGAATGATCCTTCGTTGCTGAACGGTACTTTTTCCCCCAGCTTTCTGCCAGCCATGTCAAGTTGATAAAGAACAGGATGATCCAGAGCAAGCTGCCCAGCACGTAGGTCAGAAAAGCCATTCCGGAGATAAACGCATCGCGTTCGCTTAATCGAATTCCACCCATGATGCTAAATACGGGTAGGGGCAGCCACTGAAGTGCGATGAGTACGACGGTATCGGAAAGAAACAGCACTTTCATCAGCGTCATGGAAAAACGGGTTTGTTCACGCACGGTGACAACTCGGCAGATCAAGAGAACTCGCCAAGTCGCAACCAGTACTAAAAACCAGAAATTGGTTTGTGCCGCACCAAGCGGAGACAAAAATCTCTCGACCGGTATCGCATAGATCCAGGCCATTGGAGACATCAGCCAGAAGTAAGTCAGAAACTGGCGAAAAGAGATGCGTGGATTGTCGCTGGGAAAAAGGCGCAGAAACCCGAACAACAAGGTTGCCAAAACAAAGGACGCCACGGCGGGCACCAGCAAATGCCAGGGCTGTCCCATCAAGTAGATACCATCGTAATCTCGCGCGATGGATGCGAGCAGGGCAAATGCAAGCCCAGCCCAAATTGCCTGGCGACCATTTGCGATCTGATCGATGGCCTGACGGTCAAAGAGTAGATATCGAATCAGGGTATTGAGATTCATGGGAGAGCCATTATAAAATGAAAAAACCCGCTGCAGTTCCTGGCTGAGAACATACAACGGGTTTTAACTATCAATAAGTAGATTTGCGGATTCAACCGCTAACCTCTCGGAATGGGTGCTGGCTATTGTGGGGCTTTCGCCTTTCAAAACTCCAGACAACCATCCGCATAAGATCATGCCCACGGATACTTTCAGGCTGTCACCAGCACTGAAATAAAATTATCCTTAGAAAGGAGGTGATCCAGCCGCAGGTTCCCCTACGGCTACCTTGTTACG
>CAYPXY010000065.1:0-8914 GCA_964414815.1 uncultured Pirellulaceae bacterium
TCCGTGCCAAAGGATTTGAAAGTTTGAATGTTCAAAATCCCATGGGAACGGGCCGTTTTTATGACAATATCAGTTCCTAAAAATGCAAAACTCGAACTAAGGATCAGTTACTTCATCTGATTCGCCGATCTGCTGGATCAGTCGTTTGTAATTTCGTTCCGTTAGTTCCGCAGCTTTCTGTAACGACTGAGCGTTTGGATTGTTCTTTGCCAGCTCGACAATCGGCTCGATCCAAGTCTGCAGAATACTGAACTGGTTTCGAATAATATCCGCAAAGATGTTGGGGATTTTGTTGACGACCTCGATCGTTTGCTCTTTTTTGCTGGTTTTGGGTGCGGTCTTCTTGGCGGCGCTACTGATGGAACTCGCAACGGTTTCAAGCGTCTCGTTGAATTTTCCCAGTTCTGAGACGGCCCTGGTCACCTCGCGCAAGGTCGCGACCTGAACCGTTTCGTTTCCGTTTCCATTCCCCTGTGCCGACACCAGCTCTTTGACGCCCTGCGAAACGGCCGAGCGAATTTGATGCAGTCCTTCGGAGAAGGTAGTCATCTGCGCGAGCAACTGACCAATCTGGCTTCCGTCGTTGACCGATCCCAGCAGTAAGTTTCGCTGAAACGTTCGCTTGATGTCGTTCCAGCGTTCCAGCCGATCTCCGTCCAGAGTCCCCATCAATTCTTCCAGCTTGAGCAAATTGGCTTCCGCTCCGGTCGTCAAGGTTTGAGCCTGATTTTGGTAATGGGAGTAGATCAATTCATCCAGCTCCCGGTCATTCATGATCGGTGCAACTTTCTCGGCCAGCTTGTTCATATCGCGGTACGATCCTTGCAGCTTAAACGCCGGTTCGGTCCGATAGGCGTCGGCTTGAGCCGCCGAATCAATGTATTGTCGATTCACCTTCAGAATAATTTCGCGAGCCTTCAGCAGTTTCTTCATCACCGCCACAAACTCATTGATCTCCTCGATCGAATAATTTCCTTCGAGGGCAACGCCTTGCATCTCCGGGCGTTCGGCCATAGAGATAATCGACTGAATATCGCTTTGCGAACGGGTGCTCAGTCGTGACAAGACCGGATTGGAGGTCATGCAGTTTTCCAGATAGCTCAATTCGAACGATTGCTGGTTTCCACCGATAACGTCCCCCAGATTGTATGTATCTGCTCGGCTGGCCAACATGTCCGGAATTTTGAACTTCTCGCCCGATTCCGTGTACGGGTTCCCGGCCATTACCACGGCCACTTTTCGGCCTCTCAAATCGTAGGTTCGCGTCCGGCCCTTGAAAACACCTTCGATCTTCCGGGTCGCATCGCACAAAGGAATGAACTTCTGCAAAAACTCCGGATTGCAATGTTGAATATCGTCGATGTAAATCATGACGTTGTCGCCCATCTCAAGCGCCAGATTCAGTTTTTCGACCTCCTCACGAGCACTTGCGTTGGGCGCTTCGTCGGGATCGAGCGACGTTACCTGATTTCCCATCGCGGGTCCGGAGATGGCCATGAAGGTGATGCCCAGCCGGTTGGCAATGTATTCCATCAACGTGGTTTTACCGTAACCTGGTGGCGAGATCAGCAGTAACATTCCCATCAAGTCCGTTCGTTTGTCTTCGCCGACAACACCGATTTGCTTGGCCAGGTTGGTCCCGATCATTGGCAAGTACGTATCGTTGATCAGACGGTTTCGGACAAACGATGTCAGCACGCGAGGGCGAAACTCGTTGAGCTTCAACTGTTCTCGGCGGCGATCGAGAATTTCTTTCTTCAGATGGGTGTAGGATTCGAACGCTGGAACCGTTTGGCTGCGGAACTTTATCAGACGGGTCATGAACTCGTGATAGTCGAGCTTGTACTTCGACGCCTGAATTCGAGGGTGGTCGCCCAGCATTCCGCTGATCTCAACCACGGAGTCGACGTCGATTACCTCGCGCTCGTTTGCCTTCTTGTCGGTCAGCATCACGGCGACTTCATCGACCGAGTGTGTCCAGCGATCGATCGGTTCGGCATGTTGACTTTGCACGAACGCATTGACCCAGTCGCGAATGATCAAGAACCGGCTCACCGCTGCAATCGAGTCCTGCTCCACGAGTTCCTGAAACTTTTCTTCAGCGCCGCGAGACCGAAGCTGTTTCTCAAACGCCTGCAACAAGTCCATCGCCGTTCGGCTTGCAATCCATTGTCCGCCCCCAGAGAGTTGCAGGAACAAATACTCGGCTGCCAGCGGAGCATTCCCTTCGAGGTCGAGTCTCTCCTCCTGAACCATCCGCATCATGCCATCGGACAACCGCTCGATATATTTTTTCTGGTCGGCAATACCGCCAAACATTTCGGCGGCAAGGCCCAGACTGCCCAGCTTGGCTTTCCAGAGCCGTCTCAATGCTGGATCGCGTTCACGCAAGTGATACCAGTACAGGCATGCGAGTGACCGGATGGAACTGCTATACTTCAACAATTTCAATTGGTCTTGCAGCAACATCAAAGGCTTCAATATCTTCAAGGCATCGTGATCGTGAACGCCCTTGATGTAGCCTTCGGTGTATCGTGGCGCCATGAATTGCTCAACGGACGGCAGCAAAGCCGGTTCATCCAGATTGGGTGGTCCACCGGTGCTCCCACCCACGGTGCTCCCTCCACCATTGTTCCCGCCTGAGCGAATTTGGGATCCGTGCTGCAGCATCAACCACGCCAGATATTCGCCCCGATAGACATTCCGATTTTCGGAGACAATCGTTTGATCCCAAACGTCGCGGGTTGCCAGTAGTTCGGCATCGGTTATCTTTTCAAAGAAATTCGTGCCGCTGAGGTGGAAATAGAATTCGCCTTCCTTGAGCACCATCGTCAGGTCGAGTGGCTGGGTGTTGACCGAAAACTTGTGCTTGCCGAGCTGAATGACATTTTGTCCATCCACATAGAGTTGCTGACGATCGCGAAGCTGACGGATCGAATCCTCGCGAACGGTCTTGAGGCGACTTTGAATATCATCAACCTTGACCGACTCCTCCAATTCCTGAAGCTGCCCCACCAACTCGCGGACTTTTTCGATCATCAAATCCGACGCAAAGTAACTATTGATCTCATCGACCGATTTCAAGCTCGCAACACGACCGCGAATCCCATTGAGAATCCGCTCCGCCGCACTCATCAAGGCGGTCGCTCGTCGATTACGGGTTTCGACCAGTTGCAGCTTCTTCGTGTCAAAGGCGCCGTAAACTTCCTCTCGCTTTTCGGCAAGCTGAACTACAAACGCATCGAACTCAGCAAATTTCCCTTCAATTTCCTCGATCTGAACCATCATTTTGGTCAGATACTCATCGCATTTCGCTGGAGAATCGCAGGCGTCGAGGTAGTTGACGACGGCCTGCCCGATCAATTTCATCTGAGAATGAAATTCTGCTTCTCCTTCAACGGTCAGCAACGCTTGCGATTTCTGCCTCAGTCGTGCTCGCGTTTGGTTCAGATTCGAGTAGATGGTCGAAATATTGTCAATGATTCGAGTTCGCTCATTGGCATCCTCAATTTTCAGATTGCTCACAATCTCGATCAGCATCTCCAGCGCCGCTGCCGATTTACCCAACTCTTCGCTCAGTTGTCTGGCTTCGGTACCCGTCGCGATCGACTGAATTTGTTGATCCTGCTCGGCAACGCGAGCCGCATAAGGCTGCAGTGCATCGGGCTTGAGCAAAAACTCGACACATCGTCGCGAGAGTGACTCGTAGTTCTCCGCGATCTTGTCTTCGAGCTGTTTGACTTCCGCCAGATCAACATATTTCAGCTCTTTGAGCGAGATAACCTGACCGCGAACCGTTCTCAACGCAGCCAGCGAATCCACAAAATCATCAATCTGGCGAAACGGGCGGCTGACCGCTTTGGAAACCACACTCAGTGCCGATTTCGACGTATCGTCAAATTGTTTCTGAGTGTTCTTACGAACGCGAACCACCTTGTCGAACTCATCCACCGCGGCCGTCGCGGTGTCGAGTATGGCTCGCAGTGGCTCGGCAAGTTCAAACGCTCCCTTTTCCTTGAGCCAGAAGTAAGAGTCCAGAATATCGGTCGTCTTCTTGACCAGATCGAGATACAGGTTCGCGTAGCTGTCGTCCTGTCCGATCAGATTCAGCACTTCGTGGCACTCGGCCATCGCGCGGACCACTTCCTTGTTACCAAGTTTGTGAAGGAATGAGTCCCGCGTGCCGTCCGACTCCACGGCGTGGCTGGTGTAGGGAGTTTGCCAGATCTGAACCGAGTGATGTTTTTGCGGATTTGGATCGGTGCGAAAGTAAAGCAGATGGCCATTGTCGAAAATCGAAAATCCATTGCACAGAACGGGATTCTCGATGACCTGATCGATCATGTTGTACGACATCAGGACATTTTGGCCCGTGTGCCGGTTGTGAAAAACATACAGATAGTCTTCACCGTTGGGCGACGCAATCCGCCGCTCGAACATCAAGTCGCCAATCCGGTTATCGAACGTTTTGACGACACCCGTCTGGAGATAATAACCGTTGGAGAAAATCAACCCGTGACCTTCGGGCAGCGATACGCAAGCGTCGGCAATCGAATCCACGCGATGCACCGATTGGGTTTTCTCGTTGAAGATCAAGTAACGGAACTGGTTCTCCTTGAACGGTTTGATCTTTAGCAGAATCAAGTTTCCAGAGCACGAGTAAAAAATCTCGGCATCATCGAGTGATTGATCCTTGTCCTCAACCGGCTCACTGTAAATTCCAGAGCCATCGTCGGTGTTATCTTCGACCTTGATCGTCAGATCACCTCCCACGGTCTCGACAAACACTCGCTCCTCGATCGAAATGTGGGGGTGCTTTCCGCCCCGATGCAGATCGCGATGCGTGCGAATCCATTTGAAATCATGCTGCGGCGGAAAAACCACCTCGTGGTCGTGGCGATTGCCGAGATATTTAAGCGTGACGCTCGTCGCTGCGTCGCGATTGCCCGGGTGGTCCTGAATCAGAAACTTGAACGCTTTGAAATCGGCGGGCGTGCGACCGACCTGAAATACAAAATAGACATTCGGCTCGATGATATGAAACTTGAGGAACCGCGTGTCTTTGTAGTATCGGTAAAGCTGAAAAAAATCCTCTTCAAAGCTGCCGTCCGTGATCACTGAAACGGAGTCTTCATGAAACAGTCCGTCATCGTCAAATCGATACACGGTGAAAACATCACTCAGCTCCGTCACCGCCTTGAGTCCGAGATGGACGTTGTAACCGAAGACGAACCGATTGCCGACCGGCACGATGTCCTGAGCGATGCAGTTGTTGGCCGTCGTGATCCGCTGCGACGACAGGAGTTGGGTTGGGATCGAGCCAAAAACTGCCCGCCGTTCCTCATTCAGTTGACTCAAGCGGCCTTGCAGTGCTTGGGCGTGGGCCGCAAGGCGTGATTGTATGATTTCATACGTTCCGCGCTCAAGCTGTGACTCGGTCGAATCAGCCAGACTTACAACTTCAGGAGCAGTGGGGGGAACCTTGGACACTTCCTAAGCACCCTTTGTCGTCTTTCCCGTAATCCCTTTCAAAACCGTGCCAGCATTTTGTTTGGCCAGTCCGGCGCGGGAGGCCACCGACATCAATCCTTGCAGCCGAGCCAATACACCGTTGTCCTCCGTCAATCCCATCATCTGGCCTAGCAGTGCGGCGACGGACAGATTTTTCAGATCGTCGGACGTCACTCCAAACATGCTGATGTAACGTTGCACTTCGGATTTGAAATGTTCTGGATCGCCGTTGAAAAAGGTTTCCTTCACGTCGGACAACACTTGGCTTCCCTGAACCAGTCGGTCCACCTGTTTTCCGGCGGTAATCGACTGGACAATATTTTCGAAGAACTTGTTGTCGCCGCCCACGATTTCGATATTTGCGGTTTTCAATCCGTCGCCAATCATTTTGGCTTGGGCTTCTGCGATGCCGCGCTGAGCATCAATACCGGCCAGTTCGACATCTTTCTCTTTCGTCAACCGGAGCTTGAACTCCTCGTGATCGCGACCGACGGAATCGAACAGTTTCATCGCTTCGGCCTTCCTCGTGATGCCTTGAGCGTCGGCGGAGAACTTCAGTTCGATCACTTTTGCTTCTGCCGTACCTTCTTTTTCGATGGCGATGGCATTTTCCAGTTTGACTTGAGCCTCAGCCAATCCGGGAGCGGCGGTTTCCGCTTGCGTTGCTTCGGCCAGCATTTTCTTGGCAGCCGTTTCTTTTTCGGCGGCACCTCGTTTGGCTTCGGCAAGGGCGAGAATCGTTTCAGCTTGCAGATCGGCAGCTTGTTTTTCCGCTTCGGCGGCTTTGACTTGAACCACCAACTCTTGCTGGGCCTTTTCTTCGGCTGCCGTGACCGCCACCTGCTTCTTCCGTTCCGCAGCTGCAAACTCACGCGTATCCTTGATTTTTTCTTCTTCTTCGACGACCGCTCGTTCGACGATGACACGTTCGCGAATCACGTCCTGAATATTTTTGCGTTCCTTCTCGATCGCTTTTTCTTTGTCGATGTCGGCAAGTGTTACGACGCGCTCGCGCTCGGCGATTTCGAGGCCGCGTTCTTTTTCAACGCGTTCGATTTCGACCGCTTCGGTCCGCTCTTTCGATTTCGCAGCGACGATGACGGCGCGAAGTTTGTTCTCCTCGGCGATGCCGATCTCTTCTTCGGCGGTGATGCGTGCGCGCTCGGATCGCTGGCGTTCCTGTTCTTCCACGACTTTGGCTTCGGCCCGATTGCGGGCCGTCAATTCAGCGATTTCACGAAGTTGTTTTTCCTGAGCATCCGCTTGTTGGCGATCGAGTGCCAAAATGGCTTCTTGGGCTTCCACGTCTTGCTTGCGAAGCGTTTTTTCCTTTTCGCGCGTGATATAGTTGGCCTGTGTCACTTCTTTCGCCGTCAAATCCGTGATCTTCTTGATCCCTTCGGCGTCGAGAACATTGTTGGGATTGAGCTTGTCGAGGCTGGTTTGTTCGAGATAGTCGATGGCCGTGTTGTCGAGCACATAGCCGTTCAAGTCCGTTCCAATCAGCTTGACGATCTGATCGCGGAACTCATCGCGAAGATTGTACAGCTCAACAAAATCAAAATGCTTGCCGACGGTTTTCAGGGCTTCCGAGAATTTTGGTTCGAACAACTGCCGCAACGCTGCATCATCCGAGGCCCGGGCGCAACCGAGAAACTGGGCAACCCGTTCGACATCTTCTTTTGACTTGTTGACCCGGATAAAGAAACATACCTTGATGTCCGCGCGGATGTTGTCTTTGCAAATCAAACCTTCCGCTCCGCTGCGGTCGATCTCGATGCGTTTGACCGAGATATCCATCAGCTCGCTTTTGTGCAGAATGGGTACAACCAGCAAACCAGAAAAACTGACTCTTGTTCCATTCGCCCCGTTTCGCACAATGGCAAACCCCTGAGAAACTTTTTGAAAGCAGCGAAGGAAGAATGCGATCAGCCCCAGCAAAAAGACAAGGAGAAAAATCGCTACCGTAGTCCCCAGTGCTCCGCCGAAACTGGCGGCAAGCAGAATCAAGTTGTCAAACATCTATTGTTGCTCCCATTTGGTAAGTTCGACGAGAAATAAGTCATGTTCCTTGTTGTAACCAATGATTTTAGCGTAGTCCCCTTTGGCCAAACTTTCGCCGGGTTTTGACCGAACATTCAGAACGACTGGCGGACCACTTTGTTCCAACTCTATCTGGCCATATTCATGGGTAACCTTGGACGTCGTGACTCTCCCGACTTTTCCGTAAAACTCTTCGCGGGTGATTTCCCGATCCGGGCTTTCAAACAGACTGATCATCGGAAACAGTACGAGCTTGGTCAAAACCAAACTCAATACGACGTTGGGAATCAACCAAGCCGCAGCGACCCATGTGCTGTGCTGTTCATTCAGGTAATGGCTGCTGAGCATCGTCGCGATCCACAGGAACAAGACAAAAAACGACGCGACCACAACGACTGGCAGTTCACCGAGGTAAAAGAAACTGGTGATCGACTTCAGTGCCGAGTGCGGTGCGAGGGCATCCGTGTCTATGTCGGTTCCGAAATCGAGATCCAGAAAGTCGGTTCCAACGACTCCAACAATGCTCAGCAGCCAAAACGCTACTACTATCAACAATAAACAGGTGATGGGGAGATTGATAGATAGAAAACTCTCACGAAAAAGCTCGATCATCCAGTTCACCTTCTTTCCGCTGGCGGCGCCCCCTTCAGGAGCGCGCGATTATACATATTGGAACAGTTATTCGCAGACGGACGACTTTTGCCGAAAGCCGAACGATACCACCCATTTTGGCATAATCCGCCGTATTTTCGAGTCGCCTCCCACGATTTCCAGACAGCGGGATTTAGCAGGTATTCGTCGGAAGGATCACAATCTTGGTTATCAAACGCAGATTTTATCGAAACCAGAAGTCCCTGAAGACGGGGGAAGACGGGAACACCGAGGCCGGGAACACCGAGGTTGAGAGAGAGAGAGAGAGAGAGAGAGAGAGAGAGAGAGAGAGCCACAAAGGAGAGGCACCTATTTGGAGTGCGGAGATGCCAATCACCGCTTTGGATTTTTGGAGTGCGGTGAAGATTCACCGCTATGGATCTTTGGAGGGTCCACAAAGGATCCACAAAGGACAGGCACCTGTCCAAGTTCACATTCACGGTCCACAAAGGGAGGGTCCACAAAGGACAGGTCCACAAAGGACAGGCACCTGTCCAAGTTCACATTCACAAAGTGCCTGTCCTTTGTTTCTCCACAAAGGGATCCACAAAGGGATCCACAAAGGACAAAGGGATCCACAAAGGACAAAGGGATCCACAAAGGACAGGCACCTGTCCAAGTTCACATTCACGGTCCACAAAGGGAGGGTCCACAAAGGACAGGTCCACAAAGGACAGGCACCTGTCCAAGTTCACATTCACAAAGTGCC
>CAYPXY010000065.1:9014-13564 GCA_964414815.1 uncultured Pirellulaceae bacterium
AAGGACAGGCACCTGTCCAAGTTCACATTCACAAAGTGCCTGTCCTTTGTTTCTCATTTGGAGTGCGGAGATGCCAATCACCGCTTTGGACACACACACAAAGGACAGGCACCTGACCAAGTCCACATTCACAAAGTGCCTGTCCTTTGTTTCCTGTCCTTTGTTTCCTTTGTTTCCTTTGTTTCTCTCTTTGTTTCTCTGAACTGTCGCTTAGAACGACTTTTTTGAACCGCTTGGCAAAAGAGGGGACTCCCATGCATAACTACGATTCGCAAATCACCGAACAGGCTATTTCTGCCCTCAATGCAGGTGATTCGTCGGGAGCGATCCGCATTTTGCATGACGCTTTTGGTACACGATTGCAAAAAGTTGTTTCCGTTCGACTGGACCCGCGACTGGGAAAACGGCTCGGTGATCTACCGGATTTCAATTCGGGTTCATGAAAAATTAGGTTACAATGGAAAGTACTTGATAATCCCATTTTTCGAAAGCAGTGCCAATGGATGAAAGCCAAATCTTGCAAGTTGCGCGGCGGTTGAAGGGGAAGGAACGAGAGGCTTTCCTCGACTCGTTCTGCCTGGGTGACGCAGCGATGCGACAACGCATTGAAACCAGACTCGCCGAGGAGGATCTGCTGCAATCCGCATCGGAGAGCGCAGCGGTCGCTGATCATTCAGAAGTTGTGACCCAACTCAGCGACCAGGATCCTGGGCTGCAGATTACTTTGCCTTCGGATGCAGCTGATTCAGCATCTTTTGTGTTGTCAGGAGTGCCTGAATCCGACGCGGATCTGGTTGCCGGACAGTGGATCGGTCCCTATCAACTACAAGAACGACTGGGTCAAGGCGGTATGGGGGATGTCTGGCGCGCGGTGCAGTCGGAGCCGGTTCGTCGTGAAGTGGCTGTGAAAGTCATTCGTTCCGGTATCGGGTCGCGGGAGATTCTGGCGCGGTTCGACGCCGAGCGTCAGGCTTTGGCGCTGATGAACCATCCCAACATCGCGAAAATTCTGGATGCCGGGAAGACAGGCGACGGCCAACCCTACTTTGTCATGGAGCTGGTTCCAGGAACTCGTCTGACTACCTATTGCGACCAACAGCGTCTGTCCCTTGAAGATCGATTGAAGTTGTTTGTGGAAGTTTGTTCTGGCGTTCAACATGCCCACCAGAAAGGGATCATTCACCGCGACCTCAAACCAGGCAACATCATTGTCGGGACGCAGGATGGCAAGCCCGTTCCAAAAATCATCGACTTTGGCCTGGCGAAAGCGATTGGTGCTTCGGGGCAGTTGAATGAGGAGTCTTTGCTGACCAACATCGGCCAGATTCTGGGGACTCTCAAGTACATGAGTCCCGAACAGGCCAGTCTCAATCCAGTGGATATTGACACCCGTACCGATATCTATGCCCTGGGCGTGATACTGTACGAGTTGTTGACCGGATCGACGCCGCTGGACGATCCGTCCCTAAAAGGCCAGGCTGCTTTGAAGGTACTGGAGTTCATCCGCGATCACGACCCCCTCAGACCGAGCAGTAAGCTCAGCAGTATTTCGAATGAAGAACGTTCCAGCGTCACTGGCAAGCGACAAACCGATAATGCCCGGTTGAGTCGGGCTTTGATCGGCGATCTGGACTGGATCGTGATGAGGGCACTGGAGAAAGATCGATCCCGCCGGTACGAATCGGCATCAGGGTTCGCAGCGGATATTGAGCGTTTTCTCCACAACGAACCAGTCACCGCGAGGCCACCCTCGGTTCGCTACCGGTTCGGCAAGTTTGTTCGGAAAAATCGGATTGGCGTGACGGCCGCAGGATTGGTGTTGGCTTCGTTAATTGCCGGAATGGCGGGAACGGGCTGGGGACTGCGGCAAGCGATTGTCGCTCGCGATGCCGAGACGACTGCCAAAGAACAAGAGACCGCTCAGCGACGGGTGGCCGAGCAGAGACAGCAGGAAGCCGAGGCGGCCGCCGAGCGAGAAAGATTGGCCAAAGAAGTATCGAACCGACGGCTGACGCAAATCGAACTGATCAACAACGCCGTCTTCGATATTTTCAGTGAGTTCGATATCAAAAAGGTTCGCGAAGGGGATGATCCGGTCGAGTACGTGCTGGGCAACCGACTGGCTGAAATGGGAAAGCAACTCGACGCCGATTCGATTGATGATCCGACAGTCCTGGCAAGCCTGTGGAGCCGACTGGGCAATACCCTTATCAGTCTCGGATTGAATGAGCAAGCGATCGAGTTTCTCAAGCAAGCGCGTGAGTTGCGAACCGAAAAACTGGGTGCGCAACACGAAGATACATTGACGACCATGAATAATTTGGCGGCGGCCTATCGCGCGGACGGTCAATATCATTTGGCCATGCCCCTGTATGAAGAAACGTTTGGCGTGCGTCGCGTCATACTCGGCGAACTGCATCCCCTGACACTGACCAGTCTCAGCAATTTGGCCCTCGGATACGGGTCGCGAAGAGAGTACGCGCAGGCGTTGCCATTGCTTGAGGAAGTTCTGACGAAACGCCAGGAGTTACTGGGAAACAACCATCCCGATACCATCAGTACGCTAACCGATCTGGCAACAGGCTACTTGTCAAACGGCGAAGCCAGACGAGCGATACCACTTTTTGAGGACGCGCTTCAACGCCATCGGGAGGTGTTGGGGGACGACCATATCGATATCGGCTACATGCTCAGCAATCTGGCTGCGGCGTACGAGGCTTCCGGGCAGGCAGGCAAAGCGGTGCCGCTGTTTGAAGAATCGGTTCGCCTTCAACGCCAACGATTTGGGCGCGATCACCCACGCACTCTCAACAGTCTGAATAACCTGGCCTACGGATATCAAAAAAATCATCAACCGGATAAGGCGCTTCCGCTATTTCGGGAGTTGCTGGAGTTGTCAAAAACCAGGTTTGGCGAGGTGCATCCCCAAACTGCGTCGGTGATGGGGAACCTGGGAGCACTTCTGGTTCTGACGGGCAATCACCAGGAAGCGTTGCCGATGCTTGAGGAGGCCCTGCGACAGTATCAGAATCAGCCTGATAAAGATTCTCAAAAATCAGTCGATGTCATGGGCAGCCTCGGTGCAGCCTTTCGGGCAGCCAATCGAATCGATGAATCCTTGCAGATGTTTGAACGTGCCCTGGAGATTCAGCGAACGTCCCTGGGTGACGAGCATCCCAGCACGGTCAATGCCATGAACAATGTCGCTGCCAGTTACGTGTCTGCCGGGAAGCCAGAAAAAGCAGTCCCGCTGTTCGAAACCAGTTTACGAGTGGCTCGTGAAAAACTGGGGAACGAACATCCTTTGACACTCAACGGCATGAACAATCTGGCAGCCAGTTACGTTCGCATCGGCGATTTGCCTCGCGCGATTTCCTTGCTTGAAGAGTGGTTGACCATCCAGCGAACCCAGTTGGGCGATGACCATCCGGAAGTCATCAAACGGGTCTTGAGCCTGGCAAACCAATACCGTAACGCCGCCGAGTTTGAAAAAGCAATTTCCGCGTTTCAAGAGGTGCTCGATTGGCGAACAGAGAATCTGGGTGACGATCACCCTGAGACACTTGGAGTTATGAACACATTGGCGGCAACCTTTTGGTCGAACGCCCAACTGGATCAATCGGTTCCTTTGCTCGAAGAATCACTTTCACGAATGGAAGCGGCCCTTGGACGAGATCATGCGACGACCCAAACCACGCTTGCAAATCTGGGCATTAGCTATCGTGATGCCGGTCGAATTGATGAAGGCCTACGGTTGCTGGAAGAAGTCTGGCTCAGTTCCGAGTCGGTCGATTCAATGTTTTGGGTGGGGCCGCAACTGTTGGCGACCTGCGTTGAGAATGGAGATTTACAAAAAGGATCGGAGTTAGGTACCGAACTTCTCAGCAAAGCGAGTACAACGTTTCCGGAAAATAGTGTGGAACTGGCCAATCAGTTGTTAGCCGTTTGCCGATCGCTAAAGGCGACTGACAAACTGGAAGCGACTGAAATCGCCATTCGCCAAACGGTCGCAATCCTGGATCGCGAGTCACCCGATGAGTGGCTGCATTTCGAGGCGTTGGCAGTATTGGGTGACGTTCTTCTCAAGCAGAAAAAGTTTGACGAAGCCGAGCCGCTGCTGATTTGCGGTTATGAAGGAATGAAGACGCGACTGAAAAGCATTCCACCCATCCGTCGAAATGCGCTCAAGTCGACTTTGGAGAATTTGGTTCAGCTCTACGAGGAAACGGAACGGTCGGATGAAATGACAAAATGGGAGGCTGAGCTACAGCGAAATAGATGAGGTTCCACAAAGTGAAGTTCCACACAGGTTCCACAAAGGTTCCACAAAGGGTTCCACAAAGGACAGGTTCCACAAAGGACAGGCACCTGTCCAGCCTGAAATGCTAAAGAGTCACACAAAGGACAGGCACCAGTCCAGCCAGTAATGCTAGCACCTATTGGTCGTTTCATTAATGGAGGTAGAATAGACCGCAGTGCCCGGGAACAAGATGGATCAGGCTTGAATTCCTAACTCGCAAGACGCGAACATTTTCTGTTTTTATCGGAGA
>CAYPXY010000066.1:0-12492 GCA_964414815.1 uncultured Pirellulaceae bacterium
CTCCGACCTCCGACCTCCGACCTCCGACCTCTGACCTCTGACCTCCGACCTCCGACCTCTGACCTCTGATCTCTGATCTCTGATCTCTGATCTCTGACCTCTGACCTCTGACCTCCGACCTCCGACCTCTGACCTCCGACCTCCCATGCTTCGAATAACTGTTCTGATCTCAGGTGGCGGCACGACGTTGAGAAATCTGCTGGAGCACCGAACCGCTGGGAAACTGAACGCAGAAATCGTTCAGGTAATCAGCAACAACCCGAAAGCGGGCGGGATTGAGTTTGCTGAGGCTCATCAGATCCCGGTGGAGATTGTAAACCATCGGGACTATCGCAGTGTTGCCGAATTGAGTGAAGCGATTTTTGATCGATGTCGGTTGGTTCATTCGGATTTGATCGTGATGGGAGGGTTCCTAAGACAAGTGGTCATCCCGTCCGATTTCGAGCATCGTGTGATTAACATCCATCCCAGCCTGATTCCATCCTTTTGTGGTGCGGGGATGTATGGCCAGAGAGTTCATCAGGCGGTGCTGGATTACGGTTGCAAGTTAACCGGTTGCACGGTGCATTTTGTCGACAACGAATACGATCATGGCCCCATTATTGCTCAGCGAGCCGTGGACGTGTTCGCCACGGACTCCGCAGACACGTTAGCTCGGCGCGTGTTTGAAACCGAATGCGATTTATACCCGGCCGTGATCAATGTCATCGCGGAGCGGCGTATTCGATGCCATGGTCGCCGGGTGGAAGTAGAGTTGTTCTAAACCAAAAAAAGCCGCCCGTTGCGGGGCGGCTTAAAAGTAATCAGGATTTGAAACGGTCTGAACTCTTTCAGGCGAATCTTGCAAGGGGATTGCTACACTACACTAGGGCGGCCAGGAAACCATTGGCACTTGAATTAGCCGTCAACTGGAAGCGTTTGCCACCGGCGCTGGTGATCTGGTCGCCAAGGTCAACCAGGTCAACACGTGTGCCGTTGAATTCCAGGGTTTCGATTTCCGAACCCGCCAGATAGTGATCCTTGATGCGTACGATTCCCTGAGAATCGCCACGATTCAGACGCAGGTCAACGGCTAGGTCATTTCCAACCTTGCGGAAGATAAAATCATCCTGTAACAGGGTAAGGCCTGGGAAACCACTGATCGTTGGTACTGTATGAGGGGTGTAGGGAGTACTAGTGACTTGACCGATAATTAGCGTATCCTGCCCCCCAAGGCCAGCTTCACTGATGACATCAAAACCATCACTAACACCGAAGATATATCGGTCATCGCCCGCTCCACCTCGAAGCAGGTCGTCCCCGCGTCCACCGATCAAAATATCATTGCCTCCATGTGTGGTCATCATATTGTCGAGGTGGTTACCATAAACAATGTCAACGCCATTTCCACCAATTGCGTTTTCAATATTGGTTCCGATGGCGAGGCGCATGTTTCTAATGCCCAGTCCACCGCCAAAACTGGTGCGCATGCCTTGGCGTAGATCGATTGTCGAAGCATTGTTGCTTCCGAAATTTGAAATCGTATCATTTCCCCCGGCATCCCAGAGTGTCCACTCGGTTGGCGTGCCTGGGAGATTCATGTTGTAGGTGTTGCCATCAACATTGTGGCTCATGTTCGCGCCGTATTGGCGTTGCAACTGATGAATATCATAAAGTTGATAGGTCCACGCAGTAACATCAGAATTGTAGCTCATTTGAGTAAAAACATCGGTATCCACCGAGGGTGGCAGGCGCCCGAACCCATCGTGAGGGTGTTTCAATCCCAGGGTGTGACCCATCTCATGCAACAAAACGGTAAAGCCGTATTGTCCGTAGTCCAGGTTGATTCCCTGTGGCATCGTAAGTCGGTTGTACCACGAGTCACCGTTATACGGTTCAGGTCCAGGAAAGAAAGCAAATGCGGCAGCCGATGAAGGTGGTGATGGTATGCCATACTCACCAAAACGAAAAATTCCACCTCTTTGACCTAGCACATTGGTTGCTGTGTCCGCAATCTCTACAAATTGAACATTGAGGATCTCTTCGAGATGCTCAAAGGCTAGTCGGGTATTGAATCGCTGAATTTCGGTGAAACTGCTAAAGTGTTGACCGACTAGCGGATCTCCGTCGATGGCTTCCCCGGTTTCGTAGTCGGGGAACTCTTGCATAAAGCTGTAACTGAGAACACGCTGTCCTCGTCCATTGACCGGCAGTGAACTAAACATGGGTTGGTCAAACCAACTCGATCCAGAATTCAACGTGTTCCAAATTTCTGGGTAAGTCGTAATATCAACTTTTTCCCAATCTCCCCAAAATTGCCCGTTGTTGGCTCGGACGTAGATGGTTTCGCGTCGATAGTTTTCGAACCCTGCCGTTACATATTGAAGATTGTTAAATTGTTGTGCCGTCAACGTCTGAATCGAACCTGCCGGAAGAGGAACTCCTCCCAGGGCGAAATGTCCCGTGACGGCCGCCGTTGTCGGGTCGAGTACCTGATAGCTGACATAAGGAATTCCGGCGTCTTGCTTGGCAAACATCGCACTGACCGACCGATTCACACGTTGTGAATCGTAGAATTCCCCTGCGCCAACGCTCTTGAAAACTGGCTTCGTCGGAGGAATAACGTAGGTGGAGGTAATTTGAATCCGATCAATCCCCAACGACCAATAGCGTCCATCGTAAGCCGCATAGTTGATGGTCTGGGTCTGGTTGGCATTTTTTGCCACAAACATGATGTCACCAAAATCCTCCGGTGAAACCTCAATCTGGGTTTGGCGAGGTTGCACGACCCCCTTAAATACAATTTCCCCGTGGGCGGGATTGGTCGATGTGTTTACAAAGATGAATTTCTTGATCGTATTTTGATCCGCGTCGATTACATTTGCAGTAGCAACCAGATTGATCGTCGCGGTTCCCAGGATCGATGTCGAGACGAATCGAACTACGGGAGCGCTGGCATTAGGAATCACGCTTGCTTGGGCCGTCGCCACAGGACTCCATTGAACACCATCGTAGACACTGACTTCAAATAATTCCGAGGTTCGAGCACCAATCGCGGTATAGCGCAATCGGCCCAGATCGGTTGCATCGATTTCAAAAAACTGTCCCTGAGCTTGGGCCACGCCATCAACTTCGAAGCGACCGTTGTCGACGCGGAGATCGCGGATGCGGTATTTCTGAATGTGGTAACCATCCGGATCGAAGCCACTAGCCAGTTCCGTTCCCAACACAAATTCGTTGGCAAGCACCGTAAAGTTGTGGGCTCTGGCGACAGGAGCATTGTTGTTATTGGGACGTGCGGTGAACACTTGCGACAACAGTTCCCAGTCGCTATACAGGCCGTTCAGGTCGCGAACGAATACCCGGATCCGCTCATTCTTGATCTCGTTGCCCCCAACATAGACCAGATTGTCCAGTTCGGCAGTACTGATCGAAAACTGCTGGCCTTGCGGGATCGCAACCCCATTGAGTCTGAAGTACCCACTGGTCAGCGTGCGGTTGATGTCCTGGAAATGCCAAGTCGAAATATCGCTTTCCAGCGTTCCTTCACCCAGCCCAAACAAATCGCGAGCCGAGATTTGCTGATTTAAAAGTACTGTAGCGTGTTTTGCAATAATGACGGGTTGCGACATGGAGTTCCCCTAAATAACTACAAATGGATTGAGCGATTGAACCAGTGCTGTCAGGCAGGAAAATCCCGACAGACATGAAGATTAGTAACCAAGAAACGGATGAGACAGATCAACTTATCTTTGATTGTAATTATTCTGCCGCTTTTTGCAACGAAAATGACTTCGGCGGTTCAAAAAAATCGCAACTATCCGCTGATTTGCTAAAAGTAATGATTTCCACTGTTTGGCCCCAGGATGGCCAGCCGGTATCGTGCGCGGTACCCCCAGCGGTGAAACCGCAAGCTCAAGCACTCAAAACAGGATGAATTCCGTTCTACTTTCAAAAAAGCCGGTTCAGGCCGTTGAGCGCAGCGACCCGGTAGGCTTCGGCCATCGTCGGGTAATTAAAAGTCGTATCGGTGAAGTACTTCAGGCTGTTCGCCTTGCCCGTTTGGGCCATGATGGCCTGGCCGATGTGGATGATTTCGGCGGCATTGACCCCAAAACAGTGAACTCCCAGAATCTCCAGAGTTTCACGGTGAAAAAGGAGCTTGAGCATCCCCACCTGCTGGCCGATAATCTGGGCAAACGCCAGATTCTTGAACTGCGCATTGCCCACCTCGTAGGGGATTTTTTCCTGAGTCAACTGCTCCTCGGTCTTGCCGATGCTGCTGATTTCCGGAGAGGTGTAGATGCCGGTTGGGATCAGGCTGGTCAGCCGCGAGCTTTCCGTTTTCCTGCCCAGCAGGTGCTGCGCAGCGGCTCGCCCCTGAGTGTAGGCAGCGCTGGCCAGCGACGGAATCCCGATCACGTCTCCCACAGCGTAAATATTTTCCGCCTCGGTGCGAAAGAACTCATCGACCTTCAAGTAACCGCGACTGTCCGCCGTCAGCCCGACCGTTTCCAGCCTCAGGTCATCGCTGTTGCCCGTTCGGCCTGCGGCCCACAGCAAGACGTCTGACTTGACCTGCTTGCCCGACGCCAGCCGCGTGACGACCCCGTCCTCCTTGCCCTCAATCGAAACCCAGGATTCATTATTGCGAATGAGTACTCCCTGTTCACGCAAGTGATAGCTGAGCGCGACGCTGATTTCATCGTCCAGAAAATCCAGCAGTTCGTTTCGATTGTTGATCAGGTTGATCTTCACCCCCAGTTTTCGAAACATGGATGTGTACTCGCAGCCGATCACACCGGCTCCATAAACCGTCATCGATGGCGGCAACCGATCCAGATTCAGGATGGTGTCACTATCAAAAATCCGGGGATGATTGAAGTCGATGTTGTCGGGCCGATAGGGACGCGAGCCGACCGCGATCACAAACTGCTCGGCACAAATTTTCTCCTGATCGTTGATTGAAATCGTGTTCGGATCGAGAAATCGAGCCTGGCCGTACTTGATGGTCACATCGTTGCGATGATAGAACCCTTCGCGCATGGCGGACTGGTTGTTGATGACCTGTTGGGCCGCACGCGTCAATTGCAGAACGGAAGGTCTGGCCTCGAGTCCGGTGGTCTGAATCAGCGGGCTGTTCAGGGCCTCGGTCAACTGAAGAATGGCAAACCGTAGCGCTTTGCTGGGGATCGTCCCCCAGTGCGTACAACCACCGCCAATTCGATCATACCGTTCGACCACCACCACGGATTTACCGGCCTTGGCCAGTTGCATGGCGGCTCCTTCACCGCCAGGCCCGGAGCCGATGACCACGACATCCACTGTTTCAACCGCCATGGGGCCTTCCTTTCAACGTCCGGTTTGGGCCGAATAAGTGCTTTCGAAGATCCGGTCGGCATTTTGGGCTTCGAATCCATCCCGGCGGTGGTTTCGTTTTACTTCATTCGGCGGAAGGTCCGCATACTGAGGCAAGACCCGCCGTTCTGCAAATTCGACATACGAACCAGAAATCATTTTCTGGACCGTGCCGCCCTGGCCATCAGAAAACTCGGCCTCGACCATCGCCGCGACGGTCGAACTCTGGTTCAGCAATCCGTCGGGACTTTTTTTGGATTTGCCGCCCGAGTCGTTGAGTTTGAAGCCATGGCCTTCCAGAAATTCATTGAACGTATCAATCGTGTGGTGCTTCGGAAGGTTATGGACACTGACCGTAAAGTGATTGAGGTAGTATCGGTTGTAGATCACCCAGGCCGCGTATTCACTTTCCTGCATCAATCGCTGGTAGTCATCCCAAGTGGGCGTTCGCCACAACGGCCGGTGCAGATACTCGTCGACTTGCTGGCCGTCATCGAGATCAAGCTGATCCACCGGATCCGACGTCACTTCGTCGGTATAGGACCGAATGATACGCTGCGCTTCCTCCGAAAGGTCGCCGACCCGCAACTCACTGACAAAAATTCGCGGATAGTGAGCCTCGGGCGGCGCGTACCAGAACGCATCGAGCTTTTTTTCAGCAAAGAAATACGGATCGCGCCGTTGATAACCATAGTGCGTGAAAATCTTTTCGAACGACTTAATTCCCAAGTGGGGGACTCCCATCGTTCGAAAGGCAATATGATCGTTTTCGACATCGTCCGCACAGCTGATCAGCCCGTCGTCGATCATGCACTCAATCGCCCGACTCACATCGGGAACGCGCTGCGAATACCGTCGCATCAATCCGTCCAGTACATAGTCAAGCGTTGTCAGTAGGCTCATGGTTTTTTCTCCGGTTCCAGCGAGCCAATGTAATCGATTTGGCAACTTTTTCAATCAGCCTTAAGGCGACCGGCAGATAAAAACGTACCCTAGTGTAGGCGAGTCGCTCCGCGACTCGCAACCCAGCGTCTGGGAAACACAATACTACTTGGGTAAACTTTTATCTGCCGGTTGCCTAATTAGCCATCGTCAGCCCGAGAGCGACCGGATCTTCAGAAACTCAAACCTCTCGTCTTCCTGACCATCGACCAGTCGAATCAGATGCTCTCCGAGCGCCGGTGTGAATTTGAACCCGTGCCCCGAAAGCCCCGCTGCAAAAGCGACTTGACTCCATGGGGGATAGCAATCGATGATGAAATGTTCATCCTGAGACATCGTGTACATGCACTGGCTGAAATGGACCATGCGATGATGACCAAACCGAAAATGCTGTTTCATGAATGCTTCGACGCGGCTCAACTCCTGTGCATTCAACTCGCGGTTAAAATTGGCAGGATCTTTCACCACCTCGCCACCGGAATGTTCGCAGACTTTCATTCCCAGATAGTCGAGTTCCGGGATGCCATAGAATACATCTCCATTGGTTTGCTCGAACAGGAACGCTGGGAACCGGTTGATCAGCTTTTGCTCGACTCGATCCAGTTGGAACCATTGCTGCTGTTTTCGCAGAACTTTCAGCGGCAAGTGCAATTCCGACAGCAGTTGTGAACTCCACGGGCCAGCGGCGATGACCAGCCGATTCGCCCGAAAGTCTCCAGCATCGCTTTTCACCACCACCGTCCCATTGTCTTCGACAAACCAATCTTGCACCGCGGTGTTCGTCACAATTTCGGCACCCAGTTTGGTCGCCTGTCCGATCATGGCGGCAACGCAACGCTCGACCCGCAAGACTCCGGCACCGGCCTCAAAAATGCCGATTTGATCGTGAGGAATGTTGAGGATCGGAAGACGCTCCTCGATTTCGTTGGGCGTGAAAACTTCGATTCGCAAGTCGTGAGTGGCCGCACTGGTCTGGACTCCACGAATCAGGGAACTATCGGGATGGCCGACTTGCAATAGTCCGGTATTGAGCAGCAGCGGTTTCACTTCCGGGGAGGTGCGATGACGCTTGGTCAGCTCATCCCAAAGTTCATAGGCTCGGTTGACCAGCGGAACATAGTGGGGGTGCTCGAAATAGGCTCGGCGAATGATCCGCGACTGACCATGCGAACTTCCACGGTCGTGAGCGGTGCCAAACCGATCGATCCCCAGCACCTTCCAGCCTCGCTTGGCCGCTTCCCAAATCGCCGCACTGCCGACGCCACCGATACCAATTACGATGCAGTCATACGTCATCTTTTCCGCCGTTGAGGTTCGATTTCCGTTTTTTTCTGTGAGGTCTGGAGCTCGAATGGATGGAGTTCTCTAGCTGTTTGTGAAGCAGTTCGACTTCTTCGCGGAGCGTCGGCAATAGGTCAGCGAGTCGGTTCGGAATATCCATGCTTCCATGAATGACCGTCAAGACGACTACCGAATGTTTCTGGAGATCGCAAACAAAAAAGTGTCTACTGACTCGATAGAAAACAAGTGACGGCGGAAGGTCCGGCAATGGTCGCAATAAATTTGGCTGTTGCTCAATCCTGACCAGGCCTGCATTGAGCTCATCGAGATACCTATCTGCCACCTCGATTCCCCACTTCGCTTTGGAGTATTCATAGATTTCAGCCAGTTCGTTGAGTGCGTGTTGAGTAAGAAGCAAGCTGACCTGATCAGAGCGAGTCACTTTTCTGCCTCTTGGTTGGCGCCAAGCAGGCTCCTCAAACTCCCATTGTACGGCACGACTCGTCCGTTGATTGCATCTTGAAATCCATTGAGGATCGCGTCGCGGACGCGGTGGGCGTCCAATTGCATTTTTCTTTGTCTCAAAAGATCCCGGACAAATTCGCTTGGCGTGGCGTAAAGGGTGCCGTCTCCACAGTTCTCATCAATGAAGGCCCTTAGTTCATCGGTCAGAGACAAATTCAATGTACTCGACATATTGCTTTCTCCTTTCCTTCATCGTATGAGGCACTTGACTGTTTGTCAAATATTGCCATTTATTGCCATGCCTTTGGATGGGGATGGGCTGTTGGATTTCTCAGCTATCACTGTTGATAATATTCGAATCATAACCCGAAGCGTAAGCGAGGGACCGCGATTCTTCCCTCGCTTACGCTTCGGGTTATGATTTCCACCAGGCCAGGATGGGGATGGGCGTCAATAATTCGGCGTCGGCGGTCGGTAATCTTCCGGATTGATGGTTCTGAACCAGTCGATGGTTTTTTGCAAGCCTTCTCGAAGTGGGATTTGAGGTTCCCATTGAAGATGCTTTCGGGCCAGCGTAATGTCGGGCTGACGACGAGTAGGATCGTCTGGCGGAAGCGGCTCGTAAATTAGTTTGGATTTGCTGCCGACGAGCTCAATCGTCATTTCGGCAAGCTGCTTGATGGTGTACTCGCCGGGATTTCCGACATTGATGGGGCCGATCACATCATCCGGTGAATTCATCAAACGAATGAATCCTTCGACCAGATCATCGCGATAGCAGAACGAACGCGTTTGCGAACCGTCTCCGTAGATCGTAATGTCCTCACACGCAAGAGCCTGTCGGATGAAGTTGCTGACCACGCGACCATCAAACGGATGCATGCGCGGGCCGTACGTATTGAAGATCCGGCAAATCTTGATTCGGAGCTTGTTCATCCGGCGATAGTCAAAGAACAGCGTTTCGGCGGCACGTTTCCCTTCATCGTAGCAGGCTCGAACGCCGATCGGATTGACACATCCTCGATACGTTTCAGGCTGTGGGTGAATTTCCGGGTCGCCGTAAACTTCGCTGGTCGAGGCCTGAAAAATTTTTGCGTTGCAACGTTTGGCCATCCCCAGCATGTTGATCGAGCCCATGATGGAGATTTTCAGGGTCTTGATCGGGTTGTACTGATAATGCCCCGGCGCGGCCGGACAGGCCAGGTTGTAGATTTCATCGACCTCCAGCAGAATCGGTTCGATAATGTCGTGCCGGATCAGCTCGAAATTCTTGAAATCAAGCAGGTGTTCGATGTTGGACTTTTGGCTGGTAAAGAAATTGTCCATGCAGATGACGTCGTGTCCCTGATCGACCAGCCGTTCGCAAAGATGCGATCCCAGAAATCCGGCCCCCCCTGTAACTAAAATTCGTTTAAGCATTCAAAACTCGTTTTCAATTGGAATAAATAGGTCAATGCCTGACGCGGGCGTTTTGAAGTTGCGTTTCTGTGTGGGACAAGGCAGAAATCATAACCCGAAGCGTAAGCGAGGGACGAATCACGGGCAACCTTCCCTCGCTTGCGATTTGGGCTATCAATACAATCCCCCTTCAAAACTCGCGCGTTGGCAGCAGACTAATCTATAATCGACAGACGAATCCTTCGTCAATGCGAGAAGAGAGAACAATCCCGGAAATCGCTACCCTGCAGGAACAGATCGACAAATTCTGAGCAAAACCAGCAACGGGCTGCTGATCGTCCAGCACCTTTATCGAAGCCGCGATAGCAGCAAAAACGGCACATCCTACAAAATGTCATTTGCGACATCCTGCCTTTGAGCCTCGTGGCGCATTCGCGATGTTGAAATAAACAAATGAACCAACGGGACAGCCAATACGACGAGAATAGGGACGCTAAGCAAGCCGACATCCCAATGAAAGGACTGGCCCGCAAGTAAGGCACCCAGACCGAGCAGGTCAAGAACGCCAAGGGGGATCACCCAAAGGACGATTACAAGCCATCGGGTCGTCAACCAGCTCTCCGCGGAACGATGCAGCGAAAACGCTGACGCCAGCTTAATCATGCAGCCGCAAAACATCACGACAGCACACAGCGTGACCAAGCCCAGTAGACTTAAAAGCACGCTGAGCAACATCGGTGATTGAAACACAAAATGCCCCATGAATGCCTCGATGCAATTGAGCACGCAGCAGGTGAAAACGAATCGCATTCTGGAGAAAAACGAGGCGTCAACAGCGAATTGGGATAGTCTGGATACACCAACCGTAATAAGCAACATGCCAACAAAGTCATTCAGGAAGTCGAATCGAAATCCCGACGCCGCTTGTCCGCTGGTTGAAGTAGTGCTGCTGACGTAGATATCGAAGACGCACAGCAGACCACCCCAGAAGATCATGCGAAGCGATGTTACGGCTTGTGTAATGGACATTGGTATCACTACATAGTCGTCCAGGATCACCGGGCGACGGTTTACCCGGTAAAAGTTTGAATCACCAGATTGTAAATCCAATCGAAGGAGGTTTCAATCACGTCCCCGCAACGTCGCCGGTGCATCCGCTTGTTAGGTGGCATTGTTCGGTGCAGGCTTGGCTGGCTGTGGGATTGGATCAAGATCCGGTTCGACGTAGGCCGCGCGAGCATCAGTCGAGTACAGGACAGTAGCTGAGTAATGAGTCAACATGATCTTACTATCGAGCAGTTCAGGATTGCTTGTGATGAAGTCTCCAGCAGATGAGCTCGATGACTTGTTCATGAAGTGTCGAACCGCAAAAATCCACGCACGAGTTAACGTCTCGTGGAACTTCGAGCGCGGGATGCTGTTGTGTTCGATGAACTTCAGAAGCGATTCGCGCATCCGCTCAACAGCGACATCAAAGTCGAATTCGGCGAGATAAACATAGGCCAATCGTACGTGAGCTTCGTGACTGAACTCCTCTGGAGCTATGGCGAAGGTCTCGAAAGCTGTGCGGAATGTGCGATCTGCATCTGATAGCGAGTGTGAGTGCAATGATGCCACCTAACGTCCAGGATCACCGGGCGGGCGCGGTTGATTTTTCATTTCGAAACGTCAGATTCGTCCGGGCGAGTCAGGGCGTTGTTCGCTGCTCCAGTCCAGCCTGAAATTCTGCTGTCGTTTTGCTTCCATATCGGTATCCGCCGTCAAGGAATTGCCAGACGTTTATCAATAGTGGCAGTAAACGTCACGACGCCAATACTCGGATTGGGAGCAATCAGGAAATCCACTACGGACTTCGCATGGATCTTGACGGCAACCGCATAGTCGAGTCCATGTTCGTCCATAACGGTAGAGAAAACGGTCTCTCCATCCACAATGATGATCGCTTGACATTCTCCTCCCCAGTTGGCGCCCCAAGGCATTACCTTACCTGCGTGACCCGATATGGTAACGGTACCAGAAGCATCGCTGATCCATCTTCTCACTGCCCATTGCTCTGCCGCCGCGTGTTCGCCAAGTCGATCAGGACTATTGGCGTGCCCTCCTGTCGCCCAGAGTGACGTGTAAAACCGGCCGTCTTCAAGAAACCAAACATCACCAGTTGTAAATTTGTTGTGTTCACTCAAGCCGTTTCGGACATCTTTCCCGAAATGCTTTAGCAATTTGAAATCCGCTGATTGATTGTAATTGCCGTCGGCATCAACCGAGCGGTCCCAGTATCCATAATGCCATCCGTCCTTGCCCTGTTTATCGCTGAATTCGGTGACAGAGTTGGCGATGATAACCTCTGGTTTCGAGTAACGTGTTTGACAATAGCAGCAAACTGAGGCAAGCATGACCGCGAAAGCCATCAGCCTGGCGCTTGATGCGTGGTAATCGATAGACATGGCTTGACAATCATTGGTTTGGAGTTCATACAGCGAACGTTCAGGATCACCGGGCGGGCGCGAGCGATTCAACCATTGCAAACCCGGTTGACCGCCCGGTGCATCCACTTGTTAGGCCCGAACCGACCCTCAATTGGATTCAATCTTCACGACTTTCCAATGACGCGTAAAAAGCGGACGTCGAAGGTGTACCGTACGGAGTTCGGAGCCTTCGACATCGCCGATACGATATTTGACGATCGCCGAACTGCCGAAAAGCCCGCCTGTGGCCTCGACGGACCGCAGGTGAGAAGAGTTCACTTCCCAGCCGGCGTTCACAACCGCAGCTTCCGCAGTCGAAACAGGGTTCAACCGATTCACGGCCAACATCCCGTCGGCTGCGAGTAGGAGGATCACCGCGATAATCAAACATCCGAAAATCGACAATGCAATCGTTATCTGTCTGCGTTTCATTTCACACCCATCGATGGCCTAACGTTCAGGATGACCGGGCGACGGTGCAACGCGGATGATCGTTGAAAAACCAGATTGTAATCCAAATCAAACCAGTTTCCAATCTCGCTCCATGAAGCCGCTTATTGTAACCCGCACGTAAAAAGAGTTGGCCGTAATGGGAGCCCCCCCA
>CAYPXY010000067.1:0-11360 GCA_964414815.1 uncultured Pirellulaceae bacterium
TCTGACTTCTGACTTCTGACTTCTGACTTCTGACTTCTGACTTCTGACTTCTGCCATCCCAAGCTTTTATCACGGATCGGGAACACCTACTACATTTAATTCAGCCACGTGCTAGCATAAATGGGGGTGTCGCCAGTCGGATGCCGATAAATGGATTCGTATGATAACCACCGCCTCCTTCCATTCGCTCAAACCCTTGATGGTCACCCCGGATCGTAATTCAAATCCAATGGAATCGCTCCGAACGGCTGCGGAACAGATCGAAGTCGTTGCTGCTGAGATCGTGAAGTCGATGCAAGTCTCGAAAGAGCGACTGCATACGGCTCCCATTCCCGAAACGGCGGCGCTGGTCGCACTGGTTCATGGACTCAAAGCCATCCTGTATCCTGGCTTTCAGTCCGGCGTAACTGCCCAGGACGGGGTGGCAAACCATCTGCGCGTTCAGTTGATGCAAACCCATCAGGCCCTGTCAAACCAAATAGCGGTTGCCCTGACACGCCACCGGGAGACCTGCGAGGAAATGGGCCAGTCCCTTCCCAATTCGAACCACACCCGAACGGAAGCTCGACACGACGCGATCCAGTCTCTAGCGGTGCAACTTGCCAGCCAGTTCATCCAGTCCCTTCCACAGATTCGCGAGACATTGCTGACCGATGTTCAGGCCGCATACGATGGCGACCCGGCATGTCGCAATCTCGATGAAGTCATTCTCTGCTATCCAGGGCTTCACGCGATCACTGTCTATCGGCTGGCCCATCAATTGCATTTGATGAACGTCCCCTTTCTGCCTCGAATGCTAGCCGAGTGGGTTCACGGGGAAACGGGGATCGACATCCATCCCGGTGCCACGATCGGTTCGCGATTTTTCATCGACCACGGAACCGGCGTCGTGATTGGAGAAACATGTAAAATTGGAGAGCAGGTCAAAATCTACCAGGGAGTCACGCTTGGCGCCTTGAGCTTCGCCCAGGACGTACACGGAAACCTGATCCGCGACAGCAAGCGTCATCCCACCATCGAGGATCGCGTTGTGATCTATGCCAACGCCACCGTGTTGGGCGGGCAGACCATCATCGGCCATGATTCGGTGGTCGGTTCAAGCGTCTGGCTGACCTCCAGCGTCGATCCATTCACAACCGTGATCATGGAAAAGCCGAAACTGAAAATCCGCACTCACCTGGGAAGCGAATTCGAACCCCCGGTCGATTTTCAGATATAATTCACTACCAGGAAGCACGACATGTCCTCTACCCCTCCACTACAAAAAGTATGGCTCCACGTTCACGTTCCCAAGGCGGGCGGAACGACATTGCGGCAGTTGATGAACCGAAATTTCGGCAAAGCGTACTTCAATTCGTTTTCGCTGTATGAAGTCCGGCAATACACCAGCTTCGAGGTCAGTGAAATCATCCGTGTCCATCCGTGGCTGCAGTGCTTTTCGGACCACAAGTTGTCGCTCGACCTGCCGTTCGATTCGGAGCATGCCGATGTTCAGGCTTTGACTTATGTTCGCGATCCCGTCGAACGATTCATTTCACGCTACTTCTTTCACCGACACTACGAAAAGGTCAACTCGATCGCCCAGCAAGTCCGTTTCCATGATTTCATCAAAACGGAATTAGTGGAAAAGCACTGTCCTCCGTCAACCAACAGCCAGGTCTACTTTCTCAACCGAGGACGATCTTTCACGGACATGGAGTTGATCGACTCGGCACTTGAAACTGGGAGAACTTGGCTCTTTCCGATCGAGCGGTTTGATGAATCGTGTATCTGTCTGGAGCGACTGTTCCCGGAAGCATTCTCCGACCTCGCCTACGTCCAGGCCAACGTGTCCAAAAAAGATGCGACGGTTTCGGATTCCGAGCGTCAGGCCGCGACTGAGTTCCTGCAAGACGACTACCCGGTCGTCGCAAGAGCCAACCAATTCTTGGATAACCTGGTGTCAAAAGTATTCAAGACCAGAGAAGATTTCGAATCGAGCCTGCACGATTTCAAGGAACGTTGCTCGCGGCGTTATCACAACTACTATCCGCCAGTCGCCCCCGGCGAGCCTCTGCCCCCCAAGGGAACCATCCCCGACGGAGCCCAACCCATCGTCGGACGAAAATAAGGCGAGCGGCAGATAAAAACTTATCATGTAGCGGCGTCTCTCCGAGACGGCGACCTTGCGAGTCTCGGAGAGACTCGCCTACTTTTCGGGTAGATTCTTATCTGCCGCTCGCCTAACAACCCTACTTCCACAGCAACCACTTCGTGTGAACCGTCTCCATCAACTCGTGGAACATCACATAACCGATGGACCGTTCGCCGCATTCCACTTTGGCGGTAACGCGCGTTCCTGAACGCAGCAAATCGCGAGGGACATCCCGATTCTGGAATACCACTCGTACCAGCGCTGTATTACCGTCATCGGAATGCACATCCAGCTGGCGATCGATGTTCAGCACATGCCCCACATACTCGACGCCAGGTTGCGACATCAGACCGAACTTGACCGGTAGCGGCTCCTTCGACTCCTGCATCGCCCGCAACATGTGAGCCACTCGGCGTTCCGGCATTCGAAGCTCAATCTGCCAATTGGTTTCCGGGTCGACAATCGTCATCAAATGCTGTCCTTGGCGAACGGGACGGCCCAGCAACCGCTGTCGGGCTTGCCAGTTCACGACTTGACCATCCGCCGGGCTGAGAACCTTGAGCAATTCCCGCTGATGCATCCGCAATCCCAATTCGTCCTCGGTGCTGCGGATCTGTGTCCTAAGTGAATTGATTTCGCTCTCGTTCTGATGAGCGTCAATCGGATCGAGATTGCGTCCCTGAAGTTGCTCTTTCGACGCCAACAGCAGCCTGTCCTTCTTGATTTGCCCTTCAAGTTTACTGATTTCAACGTCCAGATCGTTGTTGAACATCTTTGCCAGAACCTGATCCTTCGCAACCATTGTGTTGCCGTCATCCGAAACAAAGACGTGGGAAAGCACTCCACTTTCCAGTGCAAACACCTCGTATTGCACTTCCGGCACCAGATTGCCAGCGGCCGAGAGTCCAAACCTATACGGATAGATCGCCAAGAAGGAAGCAATCATGCCTAAACCGCACAGGGCCGCAATCGTTTTCCATCGCCGACCTTCGCCGAACAGACCGACGACCTGCCCCAGCGACTTCCAGACCGGCATCAGAAAGATCGAATGGTGCTCGAACGCATTGGTCAGCGCGATTTCGCTGTGCCGAGCCACCACATCGACCCGCTGTCGCAAGGTTTCGGAAGCCGCCGAGTCCTTCATCTGCTCGACGATCAGTGCGCCGAGCGGTTTTACCTCCGCGCGAATTCGCCGATTGGCAACATCGGTTTCCAGATTGGTTTGTTGTTCGTAAAGCGGAATGATCGCCAGCGTCTTGCTGTGGGATTTGTCCAGATAATCGTGCAGCGACCGTTCGACTTGCGGAGGAAGACTGGACTCGTCACCGTCGTACCAAAGCGGTTGTTTGGTCTTGATGATCATCGCCGCCAGACGCCCCAGTCGTTTGACATGATCGGCGCGACGCTCGATCGAATCAAGTCCGCTGACGGCTTCGATCTTGCAGTTTCGCCCTGTACCCAATGCAATGCTCAGACGATCAATATCGATCAGACGTCGGCCTTCGTTGACAATCGAGTAGGCAACCTGTTTTTTGTCTAGCCCGCCGTGAACGGAGCAGATAAACGCCTCGAGCTGCTGCCACATGGACTCCGCCTGGGCAAATGTTCGAAGCCGTTGATTGGTCAGGTAGTCGCCGGCCAGTTCCGCCATCTGCGTGACAAATCGCAAGTAACCCATCTGCGTCGTCGGGCCAGAGTTGGCTCGTTGCAAAATTTCGACCAGACCGACGGCCTCATTGTTCACCCGAATCGGCGCAATCACCAACAGGAACTCGGTTGGGTTACCCGCTTCGTCCGGTTTGTCATTTCCCGAGTTGGGCTGTACCAGCATCGGCTCGCCACTGGCCAGCAACCGCTCCAGCAACAAGCTGTGCTGAACCTGAGCCTGTTTGTCGGACGCAAGTCGCGTCTGTTTCAGATTGATGTGGTACTGAAGGCTCAGCCCCACTTCCGGGTTTTCACGCAACCACACCGCGCCCCCGATCGACGCCAAAGCGGTCGTCATCCTCGTCAGAAAGCCCTGATAAAAATCGGGTGGCTCGCAATCGGATTGAGCAAGCTCTGCAATCTCCTGAGCCAGAACACGGATTTGGTATTTCGTCTGGTCGATCAACTGGGATTCAAGATCAGGTTCGATATCCGTTCCTGATCCCTTTTTCGATTTCGTCTGCGAGTCGGTTTTCGATGCGGAAGTCGAAGCAGAGCCTGGACCTACCGAAAAATGAGGCACGCCACCATTCTCCGAAATCGACGATTGCGGCGAGGAAGAGGATGAGATCGAATTGGATTGCGACATGGGATAGGGTGGTCAGTGGTCAGATGCTACTGCAATATTGGCGAACTTTCGCTAAAATAGCCGCACAAAGCAAGATGAAAATCGCCAGTGATGGCGTGTTCCAACCGCCCTACAACTGCCAACTGACAACCAACTACTGACTACTGACTACTGACAACTGACAACTGACAACTAAAAAATGCGATCCATCGGACAAATCGACAACCTACGCCATGCGGAACAGTTTGTAGCCTACTTGGTCACGATGGGAATTCCGGCAACGGCGGACTCGGTGGGCGAGGACCGATGCGAGATTTGGGTTCACGAGGAAGATCAACTTGAAAAAGCACAGAGCGAGCTAGCAAACTTTCTGGCAAACCCCAGTGATGCAAAATACAACTCGGTAATCACCCAAGCCAACCGTATCCGCCGCGAACAAGTCGACAAACGCAAGCGAATCGAAAAGAAAATTGTGGCCGGTCACGAGCGGATGGCTCCTCGGCCGCGTTTGACCGTGCTGTTGATTATCATCTGCGTCGTTACATCACTGCTCACCAATTTCGGCGAGTCGCGGGATAATGGAATCTTCAAGGGATTTGCGTTCAATGCGGTCCCGGAAAATGAGGCGGCCAAAATTGTGGAGTCGGCAAAGGGGAATCTGGACGACTTGGACCTGCGTCTGGCAAGCGTCCAACGCGGAGAAATATGGCGACTGTTTACGCCCATATTTTTACACCACCGCCCGACCCATCTGCTTTTCAATATGATTTGGCTCTTTCTGCTCGGAAAAATGATCGAGTTGCGTTACGGCAAATGGCGGTATCTGATACTGATTCTGGTCAGTGCCGCCGTTTCGAACTTCGTGCAGTGTACGGTTCCGCTTGCATGGGATGGATCCGCGCCCGTGATCGCCCACTTGCCCGACCCGATTCTGATCTCGTTATTGGGTGGGTTTTCTGGAGTGGTATACGCGCTCTTTGGCTTTGTCTGGACGAAATCAGTCACCGACCCTCAAAGCCGATTCATGTTGATGCCGTCCACGGTGGCGATCATGTTGATCTGGTTGGTGTTCTGCATGTTACCCGGCCCGCAAGGTGGTTCGCTGACGGAACATCTGTTTGGAATCCGAGTTGCGAACTGGGCCCACTTCGTCGGCCTGCTGGTCGGCATCGTGTTCGCGTTTCTTCCAATTTGGGAGAAGCGGAAATAGACTACCGCTCCTCTCCAATCGTAACCCGAAGCGTAACAATCGCAACCCGAAGCGTAACAATCTTAACCCGAAGCGTAACAATCGCAACCCGAAGCGTAAGCGATGGAAAACATCTCGTCCCTCACTTACGTTTCGGGTTGGGATTCAGAAGCGTCTATATTACTACCGCTTTTCGTGTGGCAATGTGGCTTGTTGCTCGTCGTGCAGCGCACTCCGTTCGACACGGCGCCAGCCTGCGAGGGGCGGCGTTTGGGGGCGAACAAAGATCTTCATGAAGTTCTGAAACTGAGCGAGACCACGGTTCATCTGACGATCTTCCAGCTGGAAATAACGGCTCTGGTAATTTCCTTTTTGCGGATTGTATTGCGGTGAATAGGTATGAATCGCCTTGGGCAGGCAATCGGCTCCATCGAGAATGATTTCAACTTTCGAATACATGCGAGCGTCCTCCACTCGCTTGGGATAGGCCTCGAGCCAGTACTCGTTTTGATTATTCGTCCTCACGGGCCGAATCCAGTAGCGATTCAGGATATCTGACTTCGTTGCGCCGAACAAAAACGGGATGGGACTGTTGACAATTCCTGCACCACGCATATCTGCTGGAATTTCGACATCGTAAAGGATTTTATTCTTGAAATCGTATTCGTAGATGTATTTGCCGTCGCAAAGCCACTTCTCCTTGACTTCTCCATCGCTGTCATCTTTGGCGACCTCATATTTCGCATCGCCTCCAAGCTCCGCTGGCGGTGCCGCGAAAACCCAGACCTTGCCGGTTTCATAGAATCCGCAATCGGGGGCTGCAAATCGAATGTCGCCTATCGCGATACTTGCCGCTGCGAGCCGATTAGCTTTCGGGTCGCGATAGTTGACACTTTCTGTGTCGTAGTCAAAACGTTTGAATTTACATTCCAGTGTCTTGACCTTTTCACTGGAACTTTGCCACCAGCCCAGAACTTGATCAAGGTAGTCGGATTCCTCCTTCGTCAACTGGAACGGTTCCGTGGGTACAGGAATCGCGACGGAATCCACCAGTGCTTGATTGACAGCCGGGGTAAATCCCTGCGACGAATTCTGCGACTGTCCTTGCGTCTGTCCCTGCAGTTGTCCTTGTAATTGTGATTGCCTCTGCCAATCGTTGGCCTGCGTTCCCTGATTGCTTTGAGCCAGGGTAAACCGCGTCCCAACCAACGCAATCATCAAAAAACCGAGTACAATAAGTCGTCCGTTGAACATAAGGCGTCCTTGAATGGATCGAAAAAGGTGTCAGATTTCGTGTAAACGTCGATTCTCGGCGGAGTTTATCAACTCCTCTCTGTTCAACCTAGCTTGATTCAGTAAACTGCTAGCCATCATGTGGACCGCGATCTTGTTATACTCGTTGCTGATTCTGTTTTTTGGTTTGATTCTCGTCTTTTGGGGAATCAACTTCATCGGGCTGCCCGGCAACTGGCTGATGATTTTCTCGGCAGTCATCTGGAATTCGTTCGGACCAGAGACGTTTCGATTTTCGTGGATCGTTGTGGTTGCCTTGGTGGCTCTTGCAGGGGTTGGAGAGCTGCTGGAGTTTATCGCTTCGGTTTTCGGAACGAAGAAAATGGGAGGATCGAATCGGGGAGCCACGTGGTCGGTCATCGGATCCATCATCGGCGGAATTCTGGGTGTATTTGTTGGCTTTCCAATTCCCATCCCCGTGGTCGGCATGATGATTTCTGGTATTTTGTTCGCTTCGATCGGAGCGATGGCCGGGGCGATGTGGGGCGAATACCGGATGGGAACTCCGCTGGAACAAAACATGAAGATCGGCGGAGCCGCGTTTGTTGGCAGAATGCTGGGGACGTTCGGCAAAATCCTGGCCGGCGCCGTGATGGTCGCCATTTTGGGACTGGCTCCATGGGTATTCTGAATTTCTCGTGGCATGGATGCCCCAACTTTCGTTTAACCGTTCACGGGAAGGGTTCCGACTGCAGAAAGTTCCTTGAAAAGCAGTTAAACACTAATCATCGCTAATCAACACTAATCCATCCGACAGCGACATTAGTGTTGATTAGCGATGATTAGTGTTCCGCTCCCCCTCTTGGAATGACTGTTGAATCAAATTGGGCGTTTATCCAGCTTGCCCTTTTGTTTCTTCAAACCGCCCAATTTGCGCCGCCAAGCGGATGTAACGGAATGAAGCCTTTGTATAACATCGCGATCAGACGCTCCGACTTCCCCGGAATGGAAAAAAAACAGCCTAGCCTCTCTTTACCAATTTCCCTAACATGAACCCTTGCCTCTGCGTTGGCTGGGGTAACGGCTCGCTATTTCTCTGATAAAGAACGAATCCAATGAACCATCGTCTACTTCTGGTTTTGCTCGTCCTGCTGGGGCTGGTTTCCTGCGGTCGGGCTAGTCACGCTCAAACTCAAAACGAATTCACTCAGGGCCAGTCGGTCGATTCGCGTGCGCGCTACACCCAGAACCAGAACCGCTATCCCGACGACATCAACATCAAGCCGAATCCTTTGGACGAGCGGGATGTTCTTATCCGACCTCAAGATGATTTCAGCCCTTCTGAAGTCCGCGCCATTTCGCGGCTTGAGGGGGACCGCTTGCTGCTGGACAACTGTGTGGTTGAGTTCATGGATGAAATCAAACTCCCGGCACTCGAAAGCGGCCAAATTGCCCAGCTCAATGTGAGGGAAGGAGATCCCATCCGGCCCAACCAGTTGCTGGGAAAAATTGACGACAGGCTCCTGAACCTTCAGCTCCAGCAATACCAGAAGAGCCTTGAGATCGCTGAGAAAAAGGCCAATGACCAATCGGCAGTCTTGTTGCATGACAGCGAGGTCAAACTCAAGGAGACAAAATATGGCCGGCTACATCGACTCGGCACAACCGGTTCGAAACCTCAGTCGGAAGTTGAAGAGGCCAAGTTCGAGCTTGAGGTAGCGATATTGCGGCTCGATCGAGCCAAGCACGAACAACAGATCGCACGCGGCGAAGCCGAATTGGCGAAAGCCAAAATCTACGAAGTCGAAGAACACCTATCAAGGCTTCAACTGTTCGTGGATTTTGAAGGCTACGTGATTGAGCTGCTCAAGCGAAAGCTCGAATGGGTCAACGCCGGAGATCCGATTTTGAGAATCAGCCGCATGGACCGCGTCTCGGTTCACGCCATCGTCGAATCCGCCAAGGTCAATCCGCACCAGATCCAGAAAGGCCAGCGGGTGCTGGTCACGCTAAAGATGGCAGGCGGTCAAACCGAGCAATTTCAAGGCCAGATCGCATCCATCGTTCACACACGCGACACAGGCATGTTCTTCAAGATCAAAGCCGAAGTAGAAAACCGCCGCGCCAACGAACACTCCGAACACTCCTGGCTGCTCCAACCACTGAGCATTGTTTCCATGGTGGTTGAGCTGAATTGAATCTCCGTAACCTTTCACGACGAAAATAGGCAGAACTGGGGACACGATCCGGCAACCCTTGGTGGATCTCAGCGGATCTTATCTCCTCTATGTAGCGGAGGAGTCGACAGGTTTGATACCGTCTTATGGCGAGATCAAGAGCAGATTGAAGAGGGGTAGAAATACGGAAAGAGATCCGCGAACGTCGAAAGAAAAAAGGAAAACCATCGTGGACTGGACAAGCTATTTAGTCGACAATCGCCCGATTCATACCATCTTCGACCAACAACATCCGAGTCTTCGCTCCGTGAGATTGCATGAGGTCTGTATCAAACAGGATGGCCCTACCATGGTAATGCGATTCGACTTAAATGAATTTCCGTCGAATCCACCGATGAAATGGTTGACTCAGAACTATAACTGCGTTCAGTTGACATTGCAATTTCTTTCAATAGACTGTCTCGAAATTCGCGGTTGGAATCTGGACAACATCGGTGATATTCAGATTGACAGGTCCAGTGAAAGGCTGCAGTGCATATTCAACGGAAAGACGACACAAATCAAATGCATGGCAGACTTCATTTCCATTGCCAAAATATCCGCATACACGAAATAGTCCATACTTTTTGTTGGTCGTAGGCCGTATTACCCAACTTGATTTTTTTCACTCGGTAATGCACATTCACTGCGTAGTGAAAGTTGGAGGTAGAAACGGGGACAGGTCCAGTTGTTGGCCGTACTTCTGACAAACTCACGAGTATCAAGGCTCATCATGGCGATTGATGACTCAGTGCCGCTCGTGCTTTCAATTTAAAGATTGCAATCAGGTCGAGTTCATCAACGTATTTTTGGTACTTTTCTCGCTCTTCGGGAGTTAGCGTTCCTTGATTGGCCTTTTCTGCCAAGTCATCGATCTCTTGTTGAATCACGGGATCCATTGACAGATCAAGAATTTGTTGCACCGTTTCAGCTGGCAGAATCTCGGCAATTATCTTAGCGTCGTTATCCACAAAAATGGCTTTCCATTTTCATCGACGCGTAATTCTTGCTTCAATCCCGGCTTGCTTTGGCCCAACAGTTTGCTTACGGCCGACATGTAGGTGATTTTGTCCTGAATCAACTCGACCTTGACTTGATCCAGCTCAATACCGGCCTTCGAGATTGCATTGCGATCATAGATGAATGGGACTTTTGTCCGCTTCTCCATCGCATCGAGAGTTGCCTTCAAAGGAAATCGACGAATCTCTAGATCCGTTTTCTCAAAAAGCGGCGGGCAAACGTTGACGGGCAACCCTTGAGGCGGCCAACCGATGGGCCAGTGCTCCTTGGCGTCCTGCGCATCGACCAGATTGAAGGTCATCGATTTGCCTTGCTCGCGCTCCGGTTGAAACACAAGCCCCAACGGTCGAACCATCATCGCGATCGCGGTTCCCGATGAAAGCCCGATCAGATCCTCGTACACGGTTTCGTCTGAATCCAATGCCTCGGCAGCCACGTTGTCGAGCTGAAAATTGACGTTGAGCAGATTGGAAACTTTGACCAGCCCCTCCCGCGCTGAAATGCCCTTGGTCGGAAAATTGATGGGGGCCGATAATTTCTCGTGTAGCTCGACCAGTTGCGGTGACGTCAGGCCAAAGGCTTTCTTTTCCGCAAGCCCTGTTTCGGCTCCGTCATCACGAAGCCGCTTAATGAACGCCTGAATGCCCGACTTGTCCGTAATCGCAAACGCCGATCCAGACACCTGAAGACGGTTGCGCTCGATCATTGCCTTGATCACGATTCTTTTCGATCCCGACGAAAGGGCCGTCTCTTCAACGGCAGGTTTCACTTTGCCGACCTTCACCGAAACCCGATCCGCTCCACAGTTGCTAAGCGTCTCCATCCATTGATGCTGCGTACCCGCAGGAGCCCGTTGGTCGATGTAGACTTCCAGCTCAACGGTTCGCGTTTGCGCCGAAATGGAAGACGCAATGCCCACGAGCAAAAAGATCAGCGGCCCAATCACTCGAATATTGATCAGTGGCATACGCCCCCGAATGCAGAGCGGCGACGGCACAGGTATCCGACCGTCACGTAGCGGTACAGTCATCAGCAGCCTTCCACAAATCGATCCCGGAATTCTTGATTCTGAACGGATCAGTAGAGAAGCTTGGTGGATATTCATAAACCATTCAAAAATGTATATTTTTTTACAAAACCAAGGCAGGGTCATGGGATTGGCGGCTATCGTCAGGAGGCAGGGAAAGACTGGCCTGGTGGAAATCATAACCCGAAGCGTAAGCGAGGGAAGAAACGCGGTCCCTCGCTTACGCTTTTTGAAGTTGCGCTATTTTAGAGCTAGCAAAGAAAATG
>CAYPXY010000068.1:0-10762 GCA_964414815.1 uncultured Pirellulaceae bacterium
CCTCATCCCTCATCCCTCCCAAATTCGCCCGGTATTTTGTGGCCCAGTTTGTCCCGCTTGGTGGCCAGGTATTTCGCGTTGTAGGCATTGATCGCCGTCAGGATCGGAACCTGATCGACCACCTCAAGACTGAATCCTCGCAAATTGAAGGCTTCGGCTTTCTTCGGATTGTTGGTCAACAGGCGAATCTTTTTCAGGCCGAGATCCTTTAGAATCTGCATCCCCACGCCGTAGTCGCGCATGTCCGCTTTAAAGCCCAACGCGTGATTGGCTTCCACCGTATCATAGCCCTGCTCCTGCAATGCGTAGGCTTTGATTTTCGCCGACAATCCGATCCCTCGCCCTTCTTGCGGCAGATAGACCAGCACGCCATGCCCTTCCTTAGCAATCGTCGCCAGCGCGGCATGCAATTGATCGCCACAATCGCAGCGCAGCGAATCGATCAAGTCCCCCGTAAAGCAACTGCTGTGCATTCGAACTAGCGGCGCCGGTTGATTGACGGGATCGCCAAACACCAACGCAATCGGCTCCTGGGATTCATACTGAACGCTGTAAACGTGAACCCGAAACGGACCGTACTTGGTGGGTAGGTTGGCCGAGGCCGAGACCGACACCAGTTTCTCACTGACCCGCCGATAGGCGATCAGATCTTCGATCGTGATAATTTCCAGGTTCTTTTCGGCGGCAATTTCCATCAGCCGGTCGCGAGTGGCCCGATTTCCGTCTTCGTCCAGAATTTCGCACAGCACGCCCGCCGGAGCCAGCCCAGCCATCCGCGCCAGATCCACCGCCGCTTCGGTATGGCCCGCTCGCCGCAGCACTCCACCCTCCTTGGCCAGCAGCAAATGGACGTGTCCCGGTCTTTGAAAATCTTCGGGACGACTTTCGGGATTCGCGATCGCACGGACGCAGGTGGCCCGCTCTTCCGCCGTGATCCCGGTCTTGGCCGAGCGATGGTCCAGCGGCGTCAGAAAAGCGGTTTTATTGTTGGAGTTGTTGTCCCCATCATCGACCAGCGGCTGGACTTTGAGCCGCGCTGCCGTCTCGGGGAGAATCGGCATGCAAAAGTCGCCCCGACCGCTCATCACCAAGTTCATCGTATGGGCCGTCGCCAGTTCAGCGGCACAAATAAAGTCGCCTTCGTTTTCCCGATTTTCATCGTCAAGCACAATGACCACTTCGCCGCGAGCAATCGCGTCAACGGCAGAGGGGATACTGGAAAAGGGTTTTTGCATGTCAGTTGTCAGTGGGATAGACGTCCACGTCTGTCAGAGGTCAGAGGTCAGAGGTCAGAAGTCAGAAGTCAGAAGTCAGAAGTCAGAAGTCAGAAGTCAGAAGTCAGAAGTCAGTTGTGATCATTGATCTCCCCTCTCCCCGCTAAAGCGCGGGGAGAGGGGAGAATCCTTTTTGGCTTTTTGGAATCCAACTCGAATCCCTCTCCCCCCAAAAGGGGCGAGTGGAGAATCGTTTTTTTGTTTTTGAGACAAGGAGACAGAAAGGCCAGAAAGGACACAGAGAAATTACGCAACTCTCGTGATTGTGTTATTCTAATCTCCAGCGTCGCAACTGACCACTGCCAACTGACCTCATCCCTCATCCCTCATCCCTCATCCCTCATCCCTCATCCCTCCCAACATGCTTTCCCCCGAAGAATACATCGAGCAGGCCTACCTCTTTCGCGGCCTCCACCGGCGAGTCAACTCGGCGGATCCGATCCAGGAGTTGATGCTTCACTTGAAAGAAGAAATACTGGCCACGACCAAGCTTCCGATGGCCATTGATTATCTGCTGGCGGAACTGAACCATGTGGGAACCATGTCGACGGCGATGCGCCGGATGCCGCACTACTTTGCTCCGTTTCAAGCGTTTCTGCTGGAGATGTCCGAAGACGAGCGGGGACGGTTTGACATGAATCAGGCCTTTGTGATTCTCGAACACGAAGCCCTCCATCGCTCCCGGGGACGCGACCCTGTGGGCATGTTCTTTTTACAGTTCGAATGCCTTTGCCGAAACCGGCTGGACTACGACCGGGGCCTCCAGGCGATGGCTCAGGATGGGGTTTACGATGAAGCCTGGCGGAACTGGATCTTGCGAGTCCGGCACCAGATCGGCGTCATTGATATCGCCGACCTGATCTATGTCCACAGTGCCTACTATTCCATCGTTCAGGCCCGCTGCGAACACTTCAGCAAACCGGTCAAGGGGCCTGACGTGGTTTTGTTTGGCGAAAAAGAAGGCCGGATCGCACTGGCCAACCGGAAAAAAGAACCGCTGTATCTGTTCGCGGCACTTCAGCGCCAATTGGGGTATCCTCTGATCCCCAAACCCAAAGGCCCCGACCCGATCGATGACCTGCTACCCAAAATGAAACGAACGCTTGAGCAATTTGAAGTTCGCCTCAAATTACTTGAAGACGAACAGCGACAACGAGGGATCGACTTGTCCCAGTTCTATCGCAAAAACGAGTAACGTCTAGAACTCTGGTTCATCCTTGTATTCGCGTTCGATCCGATCCTGGTAGACTCGACCGTAGCCCGAATAGCCAGAGTACTGATAGTATCCACCATAATCGTTGTAGTGTGGGTTTTCGTCGAGGCCGTTGACGATCACGCCCAGCAGACGAGCATTGACCTGAGCCAACAGCTCCTTCGCGCGACTTGCCGTAATCTTGACACCGCGGCGAATCCGGAACGCAAGGTACACACCGTCCACCAGCGTCGCGATGGAGATCGGATCGGCCACAGGAATGACCGGCGGCGTATCGAGAATGACAAAGTCAAAACTGCTTCTGAGCATCTCCAGAACTTTGACAAAATTTTCCGACGTAATGACTTCACCCGGATTCTTGGGACGATTGCCGCAGGGAAGCAAAAACAGATTGGGCAGGAACGTTGAATGCAAAGCTTCCTTGAGGGTCGATTCCCCCTTGAGTACATTCATCACGCCGATCTTGTCAGAAATCCCAAAATGTTGATGAACTCGTGGACGACGCAAGTCGGCATCGATCAACACCACACGTTTCCCCGTCTGTGCGATGGAAACGGCCAGATTGCACGCGATCGTCGACTTGCCGTCCCCAGGCGATGGACTGGTCACCATGATCACCTTCGTCGCATTCTGCACGGCATCGAAGAACAGATGAGTTCGAATCGTACGAAATGCTTCGGCTCCTGCCGAGTTCGGGACATTGGCAGTCACCAAGGTGGGCGAGCCGATCGTCTCTCCGGAACTGTTTTCGGCCAGCTTGAGTCGAGGCAAGCGCCCCACCACAGGCACATTGACGCGAGTGAAAATCTCCGTTGGATTGTGGAACGACAAGTCCGCTCGGTCGATCAGGATCGCCAGCCCGCAACCAAGCAGCGCCAGCAGTAGCGTGCCAATGCCCAGCGACTTGAGGAGAACCGGTTCGACCTGTCGGCCCAGTCCCGGAGTATTGAGAGTGGTCACCTTCATGCTGTCGTAGTTCTGGGACAGCAAGTTCATTTCCGACAATCGATCCAGTGTCAAACGAATCGCATGTTGTTTATCTTCCACCCGCGATTGAAGCAATCTCGCCTCCGTCACATCACCCGATATCTTGGCCGCTTCTTGCCGAGCCTTGGCCAGCTCTTCACCGGCCACCTGGAGCCGATTGGTCAGCCGAACCTTCTCCCTCTCCAGCGAAACCAGATACATCTTGATCCACTCCTGCTCGGTTTCATGCTTGCGAGCATCCCAGTCGAGGTTCTCCAGCCCTCCTGCTTGCTCCATCGCCTCGAGCGATCGCACCAACTCCGCCCGGTCGCCTTCGAGCCGCTTAATCTCACTCTTGAAATAGGCAACTCTGTCCGCCAAAGCTTTGACGTCGGAGTGACCGGTTCCGTAGGCAGTCAACAGGTCCTGTTTCCGGAAATTCAATTCCATCACTTGCTGTCGGTTCCGCTCGATTTCCTTGTCCACCCCATTGATCTCGTTGGACAAGGCTTCCATCCGCTTCGTCGCTTCATTATTTTTACGTGAATCATCGAACGCCAAACCAAATCGTCGTCGAGCTTCCGAAGCTACCAGTCGAAGCTCCGTTTCGTCGCCTGACTTGACCGCATCGAGTGCCATAGCCATGCACTCAACCACTTCCTGAAGCTGTTGCTTATTCTCGTTTTGCTCTTCCAGGTACTTCTTTACCTGGGAAGCAAACGGATTGATGGCTTTTCCGGATTCATCGGTTTCACTCGCCGCCAGCGTTCGGCTTAACTCCAACAAACGCAACTCATCCCGATCACGTTCTTCAACAAACTGCTGTTGGAACACCTCCAGCAATTCGACCGTTTCCTGGCCCATGGAACGATTGTCGTCCATCACAAATGAGGAATAGGCTTCCACCATGTACTCCAGGATTTTCGGCAGCTCGGAGCGATCTGGGCCGGTCGCCGACAACAGCATCAGATTGTCCGATTTGTCGATCTGCTGAACGCTGATCGATTGGCGCAACCTGTCAATCGGCGAGGGAGCGTCCCTCAGAAGAGCGGTTTTAAGCAGGTCTCCTTTTTCGATCGCGCGGTTGAGTACCAGCTCGCTGACCATCAGGTTCCGGTGGAACGGCAGCGAAAACTGTTGAGTCAGTGTTTCCCCATTGAACATCTTCGGCGGCGTCTTGGAAATGACCGAGAGTTTTAATTCCGAGCGGAATACTTCGGGAGTCTTCACATAGTGCAGGTAACCCAAGCCCGCCCCCACAATGGCGGCCAGAATCACGATGAACTTGCGGCGCAGAATCGCTCCCCATAAATCCACCGGGGGAGCTTCCATAGCACTCGACTGAGTGGCCGGATAGGGATACCCTACGCCGCCATAGCCCCCATAACTGCCAAGGGCAGACCCCGCCGCGCCATGGGTCGCGACGCCATTGTGATGACCTGAACTCAATGAGGTGGAACTGGATGTCGGTAGGGTTGCCATATTGAATAGAAGCGGTGAGGTTTGTTCAACCTTTCGTGCCGCTATGCGACCGTCGGAAAACCATCCGCCTGCATCAGCCACGAAGTTGCAACAAGAATCAATACCCGGTAATCAGAACTGTAGAACCATCCTGAAAACAACTCAAATCCAAGCTGTCTGTCCGAGTAATAACAAAAAATAAGTATTTTGAGATAGTCTTAAGGCGACCGGCAGATAAAAGTTTACCCAAGCAATATTGTGTTTCCCAATCGCTGGGTTGCGAGTCGCGGAGCGACTCGCCTACACTTTGGTACGTTTTTATCTGTCGGTCGCCTAACAGTCTCCCACCATCTCAGAACGATTCATCATACCACTGTGATTTAAACTGGTAAATCAATAAAATTCAGAATTTGAAAATTGGCTTACACGCATTCACCCAGGTTCTAAGCAAAATAACGATTACAGCAGATTGTCCCCCATTAGATGGCACTTTTTGTCGGAAGGACGGCTTGCAAGCATGCCGTTGCTTGTAGGGGATGGGGCGGCGATATTGTTGGGAGGGGATGAGCAGTGATGGCTCCCCAGGGAATGGGGTGGCATATTGTTAGGAGGAAATGGGCAGTTGTCGCTTCCCCGGAATAAGTCCGGGCTGGTGAAAATCCCAACCCGAAACGTAAGCGAGGGAAGACTTTCGGTCCCTCCGTTTACGCTTCGGGTTATGATTGAAATTCTACCAACGGTGATACACGAGGTTTCCACCAGTCCAGAACAGATCCGGGGGAGGGGTTTAAGGGGTTGTCCTTAACCGCCCAATTGCGCCGCCAAGCAGTTTGCCAATGGGTGAAGCCAAAAAAGGTAGGTGGATGGAGGCCGGATATCCCAAACCATTCGATGAACCCGGATAATCGTCACAATTTAAAATCCGGCGAACTTCAATCCCAGAAAATTCTTTTTAGTTGACGGCTTCCCCCCCTCTGCTGTAAACTAGGATGGATACTACTTCACGCTTTTCCAGTTTGCCGGCTATCTGTTTTGTATCAAATCACACAAAACATGGCCGTTATGGAAATATTTTGTCCCGTTAAAGACACATTGTTGACAAACCCCTCCCGCTAGGGACAAAAGAAAGACAAGCCCGTCTCCCGTTAGGGACATAATGTCGGTAGCAAACGATCACCCATACAAACTCGTCCCGTTAGGCGAGCGGCAGATAGAAACTTACCATGTAGCGGCGTCTCTCCGAGACGCCGAGCTTGCGAGTCTCGGAGAGACTCGCCTACTTTTCCGGTAGGTTCTTATCGGCCGCTCGCCTTAGGGGCGCCATGTCGGTGACACTTATGTGTCACCCAGAAGAACGAAGTGCGCGCTCTCCGCCCTCGCCCAGCGGTCGTGCGGATTGAATTTGTCTGGAGATGCACCGAAGGTGCATGGCATGACAAGCCTGGGCTGTCAAAAAGTTGGCCTTATCAGGATTGCGCAAGATCACTTCACTGATTGTAGCCATTGAGTCATTCGTTCCGTGGGAACGGGCCCAAATGCTGCAAGGATCAGGAAGGGGCCGGCAGAAGGTAAGTATCCCCCGGATGAAATCCGGCGGCATTTTTAACTTTGGTCCGTGTTTTCTTCAAGGTAGTAGGTAACGATCCCCCGGATAGAATCCGGCGGCATTGTCCAAGCATTGCTCGGAAATAGGAAACGTGGGGATAGGAAGGACAAGCTACACACGGATAACAAAAACGCGAATAACAAAAACGCGCATAACAATAATGCTGCCGGTTTTATACCGGCAGATCGTTACCTTCTACCTGACAAGAGACGTCAAAAAAAATAGATGCCGCCGGATTTTATCCGGGGGAGTTTCACGTCATCCCTACCTACTTCAGAGCAAGTATCTGCCTGAAAACACCCAAAATTCGTTCACAAAAAAGGAACAAAACCCTCAGTTCGAATCGGCCTGTCAATACCCACTTTTTGACAGCCCTGCCCAAGCCTTTCAGTCTGCCTGCTCCAATCGCCTACTCCCAACAAACTCGTAAAAACAGCTTTTTTGTTGATTTTAGCACTTTTATCAATGGTGTTTTGCGAAAACGAAAGGATAATAGGACCTGTAACCGTTAAACTCATTGAGCCGTTTTTACTTCCCGGTTGATCTAGTCCACACCCCCCAAACCGTGCCCACTTCCGCAATTGAGCACCTTGCTTCCACATTCCCATGCCTCGTTCTGAAAATTCATCACTCCGTCTATTTACCGATCGGAACATTCCCGACTGGATTCTTCAGATCCGAATCCCGATTCTGATCGGGATCCATCTGATCATCTTTTCATCCGCCTGGCTGGCTGCCTACGTGATTCGCTTTGACGGACACGTCCCAGCCGACCATCTGCAACGGTGTCTGCGCACGCTGCCGTGGATTTGCGGAATTCAACTGGCGACGTTCCTCTATTTCAAATCCTTTCACGGCTGGTGGCGGTACGTCACGTTTCGTGATCTGATTGCACTTGCGGTTCCGCTGGTGGTCGCTTGGTTCATCATTGTTCTGGCCGACCAATTTCTTCTGGGCAGAGTCGTCCCCCGCTCGGTTCCGGTCATCCAGATGTTGGTGGCCGGTTTTATTCTGGCTTCCCTTCGGTCTAGCTACCGCGTCGCCAGCGAAGTCACCGATTACTTTGCCCCCGACCATCGCGACAGCCTTGCGTTCATTATCAGCAATCATCATGAAACCCTGGTGCTGGCCAACCAAGTCAATTGCCAGCGAGGCTCATCCACCCGCATCGTCGGTATTTTGACTTCAGACCGGCATCGCCGTGGAACCGTTCGTGCGGGTATCCCGATTGTCGGCCGGCCAGAAGATGCACCGAAGCTTGCGGAAAAACTGGGGGTCACCCAGGTCTGGCTGATGGCCGGAGCCCTTCCCGGCAACGAGCTGGCCAGCCTGAAGAAAATCTACGACGAAGCCGGCTTGATCACCAAGGTCATCCCCCGTTCGACCGACTACAACCTGGACTCAACGTTCATCCCGCTGCGCGATATCGATATCAACGACTTGCTCCGGCGGCCTTCGGTGCAACTGGACGACAGTAAAATCCGCAGCGAAATCACCGGCTGCTCAGTGATGGTGACCGGCGCGGGCGGCAGTATCGGCTCCGAGCTTTGCCGGCAACTGCTGCGATTCCGTCCCTCTCATTTGATCCTGGTCGAACACCGCGAAAACAGTGTCTTCCTGATTCAGAACGAACTTGTAAACCTGGCTCGCGATTCAGGAATTAAAGACGTGACCATCGTCCCCGCCGTCGGTGATATCCTGGATCGAGAGCGGATGATGTGCGTGTTCGAGATACACAATCCGCAGTACGTCTATCATGCCGCCGCGCACAAGCATGTCGGTCTGATGGAAGTCAATGCCGGCGAAGCCCTCAAAAATAATATCGCGGGAACGCGGCAAGTCGCCGACCTGTCCAACGAGTTTGGTGTGACCAAGTTCGTGCTGGTTTCGACGGACAAGGCCGTCAATCCGACGAGCGTCATGGGATGCACGAAGCAGATTGCCGAACGCTATGTGCTGTCCCTTGGCAGCCAATCGAGAACCAAGTACGTGGTGGTTCGTTTCGGGAATGTACTCGGTTCCAACGGCAGCGTCGTTCCGATTTTCCGAGAACAGATCGCACGCGGTGGGCCAATCACGATTACCCATGCGAACATGACACGCTTCTTCATGACAATTCCCGAAGCCAGCCAGTTGATCCTGCAATCCGGCTCCATGGGCGAAGGGGGAGAAATTTTTGTGCTGGATATGGGCGAACAGGTCCGTATCGTCGATCTGGCCGAAAAGATGATCGAGCTGGCCGGTCTGCCTCCGTCAGCCATTGAAATTCAATTTGTCGGTGCCCGCCCCGGAGAGAAACTTTACGAGGAACTGTACTTCGACGAAGAAGAGTCCATCAAGACACCCCATCCCAAGATCTTCGCCTGTCGGCATCGAACGCTCAACTACGAGGATATTGTTCAGTGCGTCGATGATCTGGTCGATCTGCAAACCGAGCCGAATGAATTGATTCGGCACCGGCTCAAGTTCTATATTCCGGAGTACCAACAAGACGCCGCCGGAACCGCAGCCACCGAAGAACCCGAAACAGCAGCTATCTAAGGGATGAGGGATGAGGGATGAGGGATGAGATCAGGCTTCAGACTTCAGGGATCAGACTTCAGACTCCTAAACCCCGACCTCTCACACAGAGGCACAAAGACACAGAGTCATGGGCGAAGACATCTCAGTGGCTCTGTGTGGGATTCTGACTTCTGACCTCCGACGCATTCCAAGGGACCCGGTTTTCACACAGAGGCACAAAGACACAGTGTCATGGGCGAGGACATCTCTGTGGCTCAGTGGCTCTGTGTGGGATTCTGACTTCTGACTTCTGACTTCTGACTTCTGACTTCTGACTTCTGACTTCTGGCTTCTGGCTTCTGGCTTCTGGCTTCTGGCTTCTGACCTCTGACTTCTGACCTCTGACTTCTGACAATGCTCTCCTCTTCTCAAATCGCCGTCATCGGCCTTGGCTACGTCGGCCTTCCTCTCGCGGTCGAGTTCGGCAAGAAATTTCCAACCATCGGCTTTGATATCAACGCCGGTCGGGTCGCCGAACTCGAGTCCGGTGTCGACTCGACCCTTGAAGTCGATGCGGATGAACTGGCCAGTGCCAAACACCTGACGTACTCGACCAGCCTCGATGAACTGCGAAAAGCCAATGTCTATATCGTCACGGTCCCGACCCCGATCGACCGGCACAAGCGACCCGACTTGACGCCCCTGATCAAGGCCAGCAAGATGCTGGGCCAAGTCATCAAAAAAGGCGACGTGGTGATCTACGAATCGACGGTCTACCCAGGTGCAACCGAAGAGGATTGTATCCCGCTGATCGAACAGGAATCCGGCCTGAAATTCAACGAGGATTTCTTCGCCGGCTACAGCCCCGAGCGCATCAATCCCGGCGATAAACTGCACCGCCTGACCACGATCAAGAAAGTCACTTCTGGATCAACCCCCGAAATCGCCGAGTTCGTTGATTCGCTTTACCGATCGATCGTCACCGCTGGAACCCACAAAGCGACCAGCATCCGAGTTGCCGAAGCCGCCAAGGTCATCGAAAACACGCAGCGCGATTTGAACATCGCACTCGTCAATGAGCTGGCCCTGATTTTCAATCGCATGGGAATCGACACGCTCGAAGTCCTCGAGGCGGCCGGCACCAAGTGGAATTTCCTGCCCTTTCGGCCTGGCCTGGTCGGCGGGCACTGCATCGGCGTCGATCCCTACTACCTGACCCACAAAGCCCAAGAAGTCGGCCACATGCCGGAAGTGATTCTCGCCGGGCGGCGCATCAACGATCACATGGGCCAGTACGTGGTCTCGCAGGTGGTCAAACAAATGCTCAAGCGACGATTGCATGTCGAAGACGCCAACGTACTCGTGATGGGGCTGACGTTCAAGGAAAACTGCCCCGACATTCGCAACACACGCGTCGTGGACATCGTTCACGAATTCTGTTCCTACGGCGCGAATGTAGACGTTTACGATCCGTGGGTGAATCCGGAAGAAGCCCAACATGAATACGGTATCACACCGGTTGCCGAACCCGCCGCGGGAAAATACGAAGCGATCATTTTGGCGGTCGGTCACGATCAGTTCAAGGATTTGGGAATCGAGTCGATCCGCAAATTCGGCCGCCGCGAATGCGTGATCTACGACATCAAGTCCATCCTCCCAAGAGACCAAATCGACGGAAGACTGTAAGGAGGGATGAGGGATGAGGGATGAGGGGTGAGGGATGAGGGGTGAGGGATGAGG
>CAYPXY010000069.1:0-10539 GCA_964414815.1 uncultured Pirellulaceae bacterium
ACTCATGGTTGAAGCTGAAAGATCGAGAAATGGTCGGCGCAGGCGCGACGGCAGGAGGCAGTCTCTGTATTGAACCCCCCTGCGAAATTGAAAATCCACAGTCCAATGTGCCACGCGCCTTTGGGGGGTGCCGATAAAGCGATTTCGGTAAAGCAGTATTTTTTGGCGGCACCCCCCGACGGCTTGCGGCTAAACATTTCCCCCGACGGCTTGCGGCTAAACATTTTAGAGTCGCTGCTTCCGCCCAAGTGAACGACGATGACCACATGAAGGTTGGCTACGACAACTTCCTGAGCGCCTGCAGAATGTCGTCCGCACTTTTCTTCGCGTCGCCCAGCAGCATTTCAGAGTTTTCGAGATAGAACAACGGGTTATCGGCGCCGGAATAACCGGTTCCCATACTCCGTTTGAAAATCACCACCTGGCCCGCTTTCCAGGCTTCCAATACCGGCATGCCGTAGATCGGGCTGGTGGGGTCATCCAGTGCGCCTGGATTGACCACATCGTTGGCACCGACGACCAATACGATGTCGGTATCCGGAAAATCTTCGTTGATTTCGTCCATCTCCAAAACGATGTCGTACGGAACACGGGCTTCCGCCAGCAACACGTTCATGTGGCCGGGCAGGCGACCGGCGACTGGATGGATTGCAAAGCGTGTTCGGGTGCCGCCTTTTTTCAGCAGCTCGACAATCTCGAAAATCGAAGTTTGCGCCTGAGCGACGGCCATGCCGTAACCGGGAATGATGATGACTTCACGAGCTTCCTTGAGTGCCGCCGCGACTTGCTCTGCGGTGGTGGTTTGATGAGTTTTTTGAACGCCATCAGACGCCGTGGCAACACCTCCGTCGGTTCCAAATCCGCCCATGATCACACTGAGGAACGAGCGGTTCATTGCGTGGCACATGATGTAGCTAAGGATCGCTCCGCTGCTGCCAACCAGCGCCCCCGTGATAATCAGCAAGTCGTTTTCCAGCATGAAACCGGTTGCGGCCGCCGCCCAGCCGCTGTAGCTGTTGAGCATCGATACGACCACCGGCATGTCTGCTCCGCCGATGGCCATCACCAGATGGGCACCGAACGCAAACGAGATGACCAGCATCAGCAAAAGTGTAAGCAACCCCCAATGGAACGATGCTGTTGCAACAAACCCATACCCCAGAACGACACAAACGATCAGTGCAATCAAATTGAGCCAATGTCGCGCCGGCAGCATCAGAGGTTTGCTGGTGATTTTTCCGTCAAGCTTTCCCCAGGCGACGATACTGCCAGTAAACGTCAGTGCTCCAATAAAAATGCCCAGAAAAATTTCGATTCGATGGATCAGTTTTCGACTGTAGGCAAATGGATCCCCACTGGGCTCTACATACTTTGCCGCGACATCCACATCGGCAGTCGATGCAAACAGCGGGATGGCTTCTGGCTCACCACGAAAGTCATTTCTTTCTTCAATCGTCGCCTGCTCCGGCGCGGACGAAGGTTCCGTCGGTTCACCAAAATAGACGCTCAGTCCGACCAGCACGGCGGCCAGCCCCACAAAGCTGTGCAGAATCGCAACCAGTTGTGGCATCTCGGTCATCTCAACCTTGGTAGCGAAGTAGATGCCGATTGCGCTGCCGACAATCAGTGCCACCCATAGAACGACGAATCCGCCCTGCACACTTCCGCTCAGCAGCGTCGCACCGATTGCAAGTACGATTCCGATAATCCCCAGCCAGTTTCCACGGCGAGCGGTTTCGTGTTTGGCCAGTCCACCGAGACTGAGAATAAAACAGACGGCGGAAACGAGCCAGGCGATTTGTGCAATGTTGTTCATGGTGATCTCTCGTTAATCCTGCCTTCGAAACATCGACAACATTCGATTCGTCACCCAAAAACCACCGGCGATGTTGATGGTGGCGATCAGCACCGCCAGGGCCGCCAACAGGGATTCCATCGAGTACGCCCGATCGGTCATTTTCAGCATCCCTCCGAGCACGATAATCCCGCTGATCGCGTTGGTGACGCTCATCAGGGGAGTGTGCAGCGCGGGAGTCACGTTCCAGATGACTTGCCAGCCGATGAAACAGGCCAGTACAAACACTGTAAATCGCGACACGAACTCCGGCGGTGTGTAAATTCCCAGCACCCACACCAAACTGGCCACCAGCACTGCGATGACCGGCAGCACCACCCGTTGGCTGAGAAGGGGCGACGACTCCTTGGCCACCGATTGCGCGACCGCGTGCGTTTGCGATGGTTTGGGTGAAGGGTCCGCGATTCGGGGCGGAGGCCAGATGGTGGAGCCTTGATGAGTCACCACGCTGCCTCGCACGACCTGATCTTCCAGGTCAACCTGAAGCTGGCCGTCTTTTTGCGGCGTCATGTCGGCCAGCAAGTTCGCGATATTGTTTGCGTACAATTTTGATGACTGAGTGGGCAGGCGGCTTGGGAAATCCGTCAATCCAATGAGGGTGACATCGTGGCGTTTGACAATTTCGCCGGGGACGGTCAGTTCGCAATTGCCTCCCTGCTCGGCGGCCAGATCAACCACCACACTTCCGGGCTTCATCGACTGAACCATTTCGGTCGTGATCAGCTTGGGGGCGGGCTTGCCTGGGATCAGAGCGGTGGTGACGATGATGTCCACTTCCCTGGCTTGCTCCGCGAACAAGGCCATTTCAGCGGCGATGAATTCAGAGCTCATCGTTTTGGCGTAGCCCCCCTCTCCTTCACCGGACTCTTCGAAATGAAGTTCCAGGAATTCGGCTCCCATGCTGTGGACCTGGTCTTTGACGGCCAGTCGCGTATCGAAAGCCCGAACGATCGCGCCGAGGCTTCGCGCCGTGCCGATGGCAGACAGGCCGGCGACGCCTGCTCCAATCACCAGCACCTTGGCCGGCGGAACTTTACCGGCGGCTGTAATTTGACCGGTGAAAAAACTGCCGAAATGATTGGCGGCTTCGATGACCGCCCGGTAGCCCGCGATATTGGCCATCGAGCTGAGGGCGTCGAGTTTCTGTGCCCGCGAGATTCGGGGCACGCAATCCATCGCGATGGCGGTTACCGTTCGTTGGTTCAGTTGATCCAGCAGTGATTCATTGCGAGCCGGCCATAGAAAACTGATCAATGTCGCGCCGGGGCGGAGTTGCTGGATTTCAGATGCGGTTGGCGGATCGACTTTGAGTACAACATCCGATTGAGAGATCGTATCGCCGTTGTTTGAGATCCTGGCACCGACCGATTCGTACATCGCGTCGTTGAACCCGGCGTCGGCACCGGATCCGGATTCCACCCATACTTCGTATCCCAAGCTGATCAGCTTTTTGATGGACTGAGGCGAAACCGCCACTCTTTTTTCGCCTGGTGCAATTTCTCGGATGGCGCCTATTTTCATCAGCAGAGGTCGGAAGTCAGAGGTCAGAGGTCGGAAGTCGGAGGTCAGGGGGCAGAGATTGCGGACAGTATGCTTAGTTGGGCTGCATCTTGTTGGACAGCACTTTTTGGATACTCCGATGGTAAACAGAAGTTCGCGTTCCGACAAGGTGCGAACTGACTTCTGACCTCTGACGTCTAATCGCAATACCGTCAAAGTCCTGGAAACGTCACCCATTGGCAACCGCTTGGCAGCGCGGTTAAACGAAAACTTGAACGGTATTACGTCTAAAAGACAACGTGAATAGCGGAGTTGGTACCGACCGCCAATGTGTCCGTCAAGTTGGGGAAGCTCAATGAAGGTAATGACGGGGAATCAACTGTGGCGGTGATTGGCGCGCGATGGGGAAGACTTTCCTGGCCCCGTTCAGGATAAGGTACACGACCTCGAGCTTGCCTGGCGAGCTTAGCGACGGAAGCCAGCAACTCGGGGCAATCTGAACTTCGTAGACAGTAGAACGAATTTCCATCAAGCTGCTTGAACTTGACAGAAGGCGTTTGCTTGTTTGAGTAAAAAACGATGGGATGACCGGACTGAGTCAGCGTCTCGAACGCAGTTGCTTCGGATGGTTGATCGAGCCGTGTTTGACAATGTTCCCATTCGGCAAGTACAAGATCAAAATTTGCCCTGGCGACTTGGTGCAGTGCAGCCGAAATTTCGCCGACGAATTGGGGCTGCCATTTCCCCGCCTGCAAACGCTTGCCGAGGTCGCTGTCGCAAGAGGCAGCGGAAAGAATCAGCAAAACTCGGCCACAGAGCGTTGTATGAGGCATCGCATCAAGGAGGTAAGGAGCCAGAAATTTCCAAAACGGTCGGTATCGACAGTATCGGCATTGGCAAGCTGTGACTTTTGGGGAAACCGTTCCGATTCGGAAAACTTTATGGAATTCTTGATCGGGCTAATCGGGACGACCGTTTTCGTCAGCAGATTTTTCCCGCCAGGTTTCTTTTGCCTGGAGCGGAAATTGGGCGGCGATCATTGCAACTTCGTTGCTGACTATGAGATTTTTCTTTCGCGGTGTAGGGATTATTTCGATTCAACCCATAGCAGTTTTCAGTTTCAGTTGCGTTGTATGGAGAATCAATAAGATGACAATTCGGCTTTTGAATTGTTTTGTAGTTACCGTTCTGGTTGCAGGCGGAAGTGCCTTTGGACAAGGTTACGGAGCCGGTTACGGTGGCTACAGCAGTGGATATGGAGCAGGCTGTGGGGGTGGTGGAACCCATTGTGGACGAGAGATTTCCCAAGCCGATGCCGAGGGACTGTGGGCCGGGTATTGCACCGAAAGCTGCTACGATTTTCGGCGTCAACGGGGTGGTGCGGGACGTCATGGATGCGGTTTGGGGGGCGGCCAGGGCGGTAGCGGCGGATGCTTTGGTTACGGCGCGGATTGCGGGAGCTGCGGAGTGAGCGGGGGCAGAGCAGGGCACCTGCATGGTGGCCTTCACGGCGGCCACTTGGGAGGCAGACTGGGCGGTGGTTTCGGAGGTGGTATCAGCACCGCAGGAGTCGGTGCTGGAAACTGCTTTGGTTACCCCGGTGGCGGCTTTGGAAACTGCGGCAGCTGCAACAGTGGCTTGGGCGACGGTGGATGTTCAGGCGGTGCCGTAGGAGGACGAGGTCTGTTCGGTCATCACGGCCACGGTTTGATCGGTCATCATGGTCGACACTTTGGCGCACGGCATAGCGGTCCGTTTCAGTATCTGGGTGATGGCCAAGCAGTCGCTCCGACGGCAGCCAACTGTGGCGTCAATGGTGGATACTTCGATGGACCAGCCGGGTATGGGTATGGTGGCTATCAGGGCCAAGTAATCGGAGCCGGAAATTCTGTTGACTACTCCCAGCAATCTCCCACCCAAGGATATGAAGTTCCTGTCATCGAGCCACATGCCCCCAACGGTGGGGCGCCCATCAACGGTCCAGCTCAGGGAGCCACACGAGAGCCCGCGCATTAGAGCAGGTGACACGTACCGATATGGACGTTGGAGTATCAGGCGTCTTGGGTGAGGTGTCTCAGAGTACAGAAGAAAGCACGGATCATGATCCGTGCTTTCTTGTTTGCGGCAAGCCCGTTTATCTGCAAGCCGTAGCCGACTGCGAGTGGTTTGTAGCTATTTTAAGTAGCCGATCAGCCCAATGATGGTTGCGGGAAGATCGAGAGGTGATCGGCGCAGGCGCGACGGCAGGGTACAGCCTCCGCAATCAACCTGCCTCCCCATAAAATACCCGCAACCTGGTACCCCGCGCGCCTTTGGGGGTTGCTGATGGAGCGATTTCGGCATTAAAGTACGTTTCTGGCAGCCCCCCCGACGGCTTGCGGATAGGTTGACGGTTACCAAAATTCACTTTGTCGGTTTCCAAGCCTCTTCGACATCAGTTATACTGAGGCGCTTGTTCAGCCTCGTGGGATAGACCGTCCACGTCTGTTTGGATTCTCGTGGGATAGACGTCCTCGTCTGTCATTATCAGTTCCCCTCAATTTACCTTTACTTACTAAAGCAACTCACTTGATTCGTCGCCGACCCCGATTTCGATTGACTACTGAAGAGCGGGCGGCCATGCGCGATGCGGGCCGCTTTAACGCCCAGTTAATGGACTTTATTCGTCCGCATGTGCAGCCCGGAATAACCACAGGCGAACTGGACCGGATGATTTATCAGTACACGCGCGATCACGGACATGTGCCCGCCTGTCTGGGCTACCCCGGCGACCAGCGACCGTTCCCTAAAAGCAGTTGCATCAGCATCAATGAAGTCGTCTGTCACGGAATTCCTGGCGAATACGTACTCAAGCCCGGCGACATCGTAAACGTCGACATCACGACCGTGGTTCAGGGCTGGCATGGCGATCAGTCGGAAACCTTTTTGATCGGTGATCGCTCGGAAATCCATGAAGAGGCTTTGCGCGTCACGCAATGCGCGTTTGAAAGCCTCTATCTGGCGATCAACGCCATCACGCCAGGATGCCTGGTCTCGGTCATCGGCGAAGTGATCGTCGACCATGTGCGGCGGCACTACCGATACGGGGTGGTCGACAAGTACGTCGGCCACGGGATCGGCAGCAAGTTTCATCAGCGTCCCAACATCCCGCACGTGCCCACGCGGCAATCCTATCAGGAGCGTCTATTTCCCGGCATGTGCTTTACGATCGAGCCGATGATCAACGGTGGGACCGGCAAGACGGTCAACGATCCTTCCGATGGCTGGACCGTACGAACGGCCGACGGTCGCGTTTCGGCTCAGTTTGAACATACGATTCTGATGACCGAAACCGGTCCGGAAATTCTGACACTCACCCAAACCGGCCCGCAGGAAGGGCATGTGTTCTAGTTCTATCGATTGCTCACCAGGAAATAGTTCTTCTTTCCTTTTTGCACGAGAATGAACTGGCCGTGCAGCAGATGGGTTGGCTCGACGTTCAGTTGAATCGAATCGACCTTCCTTCGGTTGATGCTGACGCCGCCGCCCTGAATCATTTTTCGGGCCTCGCCCTTGCTGGGGAAGATGCCGGTTTCCGCCAGGAACGAGACCACATCAACGCCCGATTCGAGTTTTGATTTCGAGTAATCGATTTTGACGATCCCTTCCAGATTCTCCAGGTCTTCCACGCTCAGGTTTTCTGCTGGAGCACTTTGATTGGCAAACAGTTTTTGTGTCGTTGCCAGCGCTTCGGCCAGTGCTGCCTCACCGTGGACAAATCGCGTGACCTCTTCGGCAAGCCGGCGCTGGAGAATTCGCTGAGCCGCATCCTGTTGGTGCTGCGCTACCAGACTGTCAATTTCGGATCGAGTGAGGAACGTAAAAATCTTGATCCATTTTTCTGCATCCACGTCGCTGGAGTTAAGCCAGAACTGGTAGAACTGGTACGGCGTCGTCCGCACCGCATCGAGCCAGACATTTCCGGTCTCGGTTTTACCAAACTTCCCGCCATCGGATTTCGTGATCAACGGACACGTAAATGCAAACGCTTCTCCACCCGACTTTCGACGAATCAGCTCCGTTCCGGTGACAATGTTGCCCCACTGGTCGCTGCCGCCGAACTGGAGTTTGGCGTTTTTGTGCTTGTTGAGGTGGTAGAAATCGTATCCCTGGACAAGCTGATACGTGAACTCGGTGAAGCTCATTCCGTTTTCGCTGTCCAGCCGCTTGCGGACACTTTCCTTGGCCGTCATGTAGTTGACGGTGATGTGCTTGCCCACGTCACGGATGAAATTCAGGAACGTGAAATCTTTGAACCAGTCGTAATTATTGACCAACTCCGCCGCATTCGGGCTGGCGGAATCAAAGTCGAGGAATTGCTGCAGTTGCTTTTTGACGGCTTCCTGATTGTGGCGCAAAGTGTCTTCGCTCAGCAAGTTCCGTTCTTCGGACTTGCCGCTTGGATCGCCGACCATGCCTGTCGCTCCGCCGACCAATGCGATCGGCTTGTGCCCCGCCCGCTGCATGTGAACCAGCAGGAGAATGGGCACAAGATTTCCGATGTGCAGACTATCGGCGGTCGGATCGAAGCCAACATAGCCGGTGGTCTGTTCCTTGAGTAATTGTTGTTCCGTTCCGGGCATGATGTCCTGGATCATGCCTCGCCAGGTCAGTTCTTCGATCAGGTTCATCCGTTGAATGGGTTATCGCCCCCGCTTGAAGGTGTAGACGGTGTCGTCAATCGTGACCAGTTCCCAACCATCCTTGCCGATTTGGTTGAGCAAGTTAGTGAATGTGGCTTGGGATCGCCCGCCGATACGGCGATAGAGATTGTCCAGGTTCAGTACTTCCGGCTGCACATTCGATTCGCCGCCCTGCCAGGCATAGTTTTCATCACCGACGACCAGCCGTCCATATTCCCAGGAACCGGCACGGTTCCGTTGGCTGTTAACCGGATCCTGCGGGGCCGCCCGCAACATCGACGCCAGCACAACGACCACCAAGATTCCCCATCCCATCACGAGTCCCAGACTTGCCTTTTTCATTTGATCTCTCCCGTTTTTAGAAAACCGAGTTTCGACGAATTGGCCGAATTTCAACGATTGAGTATACCCGATTTTAGGGGCAAGGCTACAGAAGAAAGTCGATTGGCGGGACGATTCCGGTTGGGATTTTTACCCAGCCGAGTGATTTTTACCCAGCCGAGTGCGAATGCCGGGAGCTTAAGCAGTCTAATTACTCCCCGCCGAATTTATTTCGGTTGGAGTGAGGATCAGTTACTAAAAAGGCATGCTCGAAAAAAGCTCCCCGCTGAGTTTATCTCAGTGGAAGCAAGGATCACGACTATGTACCCGAAAGTAACTGATCCTGCTTTCTACCGAGATAAACTCGGCAGGGAGCATTGAGATCGGGAGTCACCTTTAGTTGCTGATCCTTGTTTCCACCGAATAAATTCAGCGGGGAACAGAAAACGGGATTCCATTTTGTAGCCGCTCCGCCATCTCACTACGTACGCAGGGTCGGATGGTGGCAAACCTCTTAACCTGCGGTATTCGAAGCAGGTCCGGAGAAAGGCGTTCAAATGCTTAAGCTTGCGGCATTCAACAAGTGCTGAAGCGCGCAGAGAAAAAGCCTCTGGAATATCCAGAGGCGTTTGATGCCAATTAAATTAAGTCATTCTCAACAACTATGCTTGTCGTCGTCGAACCAAGACACCTGCAACCGCGAACAGGCCGAGAAGACTGGCTGTGGTAGGTTCTGGAATGGCAGTACCACTAATGAACACATTGTCAACACGATTCGTTCCAGCAGCAGCAGGCGTATCTGCTGAGGTTAGGCGGAAAACAATATTCGCTCTATTGTTCAACTCAGCGATAGATGAGAAATCATGCAACCAAGTACTAGCTGGGTTGGATGTACCTGCGTTCCATGTCACCTGAGTAACTTGATAGTTCAGAGCATTGACAAAACCAGAGCCTGCATCGTACTGCAAAATAAAATTAACCGGGCCTGTCCCACTCCTCGTCTGATCCCAAGAAAAAGTAATTCCAGAAAACCCAACAGACGAGGTTGTAAATTCATAGTAGTCTCCAGCTGACCAGTTGTTCGAACTGAACGATTCAGATGAACCATTTCCAGCAGGGTTGCTATATTCCGTCGCTCCGACCAAATGAGATCCCAAAGCGGCCCCGCTACCTTGTTCAGCAGCATGAGGCCCGGCCGATGTCGGAACACTGGTTTCAAAAGTCCACCCTGCAAGGATATCTGCCTTAACGGATTGACTTTGAACCGTAGCCAACAGAGCTACTGCAATCGTAATACATAATTTTTTCATCGATCAAACTCCTCTAGTAGAAATTCAAGGTTGTAATTTTCGAAATTGACTTGTAGGGAACAGGCTTGAAACAAAGGGCCAACACAAAAGCACTCGACAACTATCGGGCCTGAACGAATGGCCTCTCTCGAATCTAAAGTTGCCAGTCATCCTGGCGCCTGAAACACCCTTCCGAACCTCGCGACTTAGACGGTCCCGATATCATTCAGACGGCAATTGAATCAATCATGATTCTAATTCAGGTAAATCAAACTAAAAGGGGTATTTCTTGATTGTCCGAAATCTTAATAAATGCTCGATGAGATCAAGGTACGATTCAGCGACCCCATGAGGTTGAGCAGTGCTGAACCGGCTCTCGTTCCCAATGAGGTATGGCTAGTTTCCAATAGGCACTCGCAATTATGTGAAAAAACAAACAATAAATACAAGTGAATTAAAAGTATAGTTTGTTACGGTTTGAAAAGCAAAAAGGGCACTGAGATAATCCCAGTGCCCTTTTGGGTGTATCCGGCATTGGGATAGCAAGCTATCCCAATGCCTAATCAAAGCTCAGCCGTGAGCACTTATCGAATCGGTTGACCCAGAAACCAAGTTCGACAAGTCGTAATGCTCGTTCCCCAGGAGGGAGAATGGTGTTGAATTCCCGCGTTTCCAACGCCGCCGACTGAACTCAAAGGTGGTTTTTCAAATTCGTTGATTTCAACGAATCACTCAATTGGAAGTTGAATTCCATTTGAGAGGGGTTTAAATAGTGGAGCGCCCCATCTTCCGCAAGGTCATTTCCGGGAATCATTGAAAAAAGACGGATCCAAGAAGCTAGCAGTCGATAGCAACAAACCTCGAACATGACTTTGCGGTATGATTGAATGAC
>CAYPXY010000070.1:0-9294 GCA_964414815.1 uncultured Pirellulaceae bacterium
TCATCCCTCATCCCTCATCCCTCATCCCTCATCCCTCATCCCTCATCCCTCCAAACATGCCTCTCGTAGAACTACGCAATATTACAAAACAATTCCGCAAAGGCGATGAAGTGATCACCACTTTGAAGGAAGTGGATCTCGATATCGAAGCGGGTGATTTCGTCTCGCTGATGGGGCCGAGCGGAACCGGTAAGAGTACCTTGCTGAATTTGATCAGTGGGATCGACCGTCCCGATACGGGTTCGATTACCGTGGATGGAATTGAAATTACCCGACTCTCGAAATCGCGACTGGCGGACTGGCGAGCGGAGAATCTCGGTTATATTTTTCAAACGCACAACTTGATTCCAGTTCTGACCGCTTATGAAAACATCGAACTGCCGACGCTGCTGCTGAAACTATCATCGAGCGAACGCCGGCGAAGGGTACAGATCGCGCTGGAGGCCGTCGGTTTGAGCGACCGGGCCAATCATTATCCGCGGCAGCTTTCCGGTGGGCAGGAACAACGCGTCGGTATTGCACGAGCTATTGTGGCGCATCCGAAAATCGTTGTCGCGGACGAACCGACCGGAAGCCTCGATACGGAGACCAGCGAGCAAATCAAAGACCTGATCGGGCGATTGAATCAGGAACTGGATATCACAATCTTGATGGTCACCCACGACCACGACGTGGCATCCATTGCTCGGCGGCGGTTGGTGTTAGACCGAGGGCGGTTGGTGTTAGACCGAGGGCGGTTGGTGTTAGATGGGGGGAAGCAGGTATGATACGCTACTTGCTGAAAACGCTTTGGCGGCATCGGACGCGGACGCTGTTGACCATTGTCGGTGCCACAGTTGCCATGTTTGTGTTCAGCTTTGTTCAGGCCGTTCAAAACGGGCTGAATCAATTGACGTCGGGAGCCGATGCAGATCGGTATCTGGTCACCTATCAGGAAAATCGATTTTGTCCGTCGTCAAGTCGTCTGCCGGAATCCTATGCTGACCAGATTCGGGAGCTCGATGGCGTTCGGGATGTGATTCCGATTCAGGTCTGGACGAACAACTGTCGTGCCAGCCTTGATGTGGTTGTCTTTCATGGGGCAAACCCCGAACAAGTTCAGCGCTATCGGTCACTGGATTTGTTCGACGGAAGCTGGGATGAGTTCAAATCGCAAAGCAATGCTGCCATTGTTGGAAATAATGTAGCCCGTCGCCGTGGATTGAAAGTCGGTGATCAGTTTTCCATCGGCCCATTGAGCGTCAAAGTGGTGGGTGTATTTCGTGCCAAGGATGCGGCGACGGAGAACCTGATTTACACAAGTTTAAATTATTTGCAGTTAGCACAAGGGAAAAACGCAGCCGGTCTGGTGACGCAGCACGAAGTGTTGCTCAATGAAAACATCGATCCCGACGGAGTCGCCGCAAGGATTGACGGCGACATGCGGTCAGGCTCGGTTCCGACCAAGACCCGCCGCAAAGCTGCATTTCTTGCGAGTGCGATTTCAGATCTGGTCGATTTGATCGGGTTTGCAAACTGGCTTGGGCTGGCCTGTGTCGGGCTGGTCCTTTCGATTGTCGCGACGACTACCGTGATGAGCGTTCAGGACCGAATCAAGGAGTACGCGGTGCTGCAAGTGATCGGAGTTCGTCCGCTCAAAGCGATGCAGTTAGTGCTGGCCGAGAGTACGATCCTGTGTCTGGTGGGCGGCGTCCTGGGTTGGCTGCTTGCGGTTGCGATTCTGCAAATCGGCAATTTCGCATTGACGGCGGAAGGGGTCACGATTCCCATTCTTCCTTCATTGCGGATTGGAGCAGCCGTGGCCAGTTCATCGCTGATCGTCGGGTTGATCGCAGGTCTCATTCCCGCGATTCAAGCAGCTTCTGTTCCGCTGGTGAAGGCGCTCAGGAGCGAATAGTGATCTATTCCTTCATAGGTTTTAACTCGGCCGGTGCTTCGATGGTCGGTTTGACAATTTTTGCTATCTTTCCGTTCTTTTGAACTTCGATCCCGCGACCGCCGCGAGAGGTGGTTCGGTATTTTGCGGTTGAGATTGTCTTTTTTGCTCCGCGATTGGTTTCGACGACCAACAAATCACGTTCGCCCGTCGAGGGTTTGAAGCCAAGCAGTCGATCGGTCTTGGACAGCTTGATCAACATCACGCCTTTGCCGGCTCCCGACAAATAATTGACCTGATCGGCAGCGCACACCATCGCTCGGCAATCTTCGGAAATGGCCAGAATCGTTTCGTGCCCCGTGACGGGAAACACGCCGATCATCTCGGCACCTTGAGCCGCTCGAGCGTAGCGGCGACCGCTGCGGGTGGAGGCTTCCGCAAGCGATTCGAGACCGAATCGCAACGCGTAACCATTGCTCGACGCGGCAAAGCCGTGTGTCTCAGGGCAAACGTCCGGCTTTTTGGGGTTCTCTGCGATATCGCCGATCACTCGCGGATCGAATGAAATCACAGAAACAATTCGCTCTCCGTCCTTGAGCTTAAACAGTTTTTGGATCGGCTCGCCGAACCCGGTCGAAGCCGGAATGTCGGCAAAGCGAGCGGTGTAGCAAACACCCTGCGAAGAGAAAAAGCCAATCGTCGCGCGCGTTGAACCTGCGACCACGGTCAACACGGAATCGCCTTGTCGCAAGCGGCTCTTCTCCGGATCGGCGATCTGTCGTTGCCGCTTGATCCAGCCATCGGTGGTCACCATGACGTGACAATCTTCGGCGACGATGAAGTCTTCCGCTGTGTACTCGGCTTCGTCCACGGTTTGAATCATGGTCCGACGTTTGGATTCTTCCGTATTACAGAAATCGGCAATGATCATTTCGATTTCACCGCGAACGATCTGCCAGCGCCCCGATTGATTGGTATCGGTGGTGTCCTCTTTGAGCAGCTTGTTGATATCGGCCGCTCGTTTCATCTTGTTCTTGAGCTCTTCGTTGACCAGGTTGATCTCCAGTCGCGCCAGTCGATAGAGTTTCAATTCCAGAATGGCGTCGGTCTGTTCGGCATCAAGCCCTTCTGACAATCCGCTTCGCCCGGGGGGCTTGTACGGAAAACGCTTCATGATTTTTTCCGCTGCGTCCGCCTTGCCATCGCTCTTGCGGATGATACGGATGATCTCATCGAGTGCATCAAAAATCGTGACAAAGCCGTTGAGAATGTGAATCCGCTTTTTCAGCCCTTCCAGTTCATTTGCCAGACGACGGGTAATGACTTCCAGCCGGAAATGCAAAAAATGCCACAGGATTTCTTTCAGGCCCAATCGATCCGGTGCGCAGACTTCTGGTTTCTCGGTCGGAACCAGTACCGTCATATTGACGTTGAAGTTCGTTTGCAGCGGCGTGTTCTTGTAGAGATAGGCGAGTACTTTTTCTTCATCGACGCCTTTTTTGAGCAGCAAGTCAATTCGGATATCGTCCGTTGAAACATCGCGAACTTCAGAGACCAGCGAAAGTTTGCTCGAATAAACCAGTTCCGAAATGCGTTCGACCAGATTGGTCTTGTTGACGTTGTAGGGAATCGAGACGATCTGCAAAATGCGATCCCCCGTCTTGCCAGTGGTGACCACCTTGGTCATTCCACGAACCTTGATTGTGCCTTGGCCGGTTGCGTAGATGTCTCGCAGTTCTTCCTTGGTGTTGATGATCTGTCCGCCGGTTGGAAAGTCGGGCCCTTGAACGGCGTCGTTGGCGACCAGCTGATAGGGTTTGATCTCGGGATCTTTGAGCAGCTTCAGCAGAGCGTTACACAGCTCTTTCAAATTGTGAGGCGGGATGTTGGTCGCCATGCCGACCGCGATACCGGTGGCTCCATTGAGCAGCACGTTCGGAAATCGGCTTGGCAATACGGTGGGCTCTTCGCGCATCCCGTCGTAGTTCGGTTTGAACGGAACGGTACGCGTGGCCATGTCTTCGAGCAGCTGCCCCGCTAGCCGCGTTAACCGGCACTCGGTGTAACGCATCGCGGCCGCATTGTCGCCGTCGATGGATCCAAAATTACCGCTGCCATCGACCAGCGGTGCCCGCATCAGGAACGATTGCGAAAGCCGGACAAGAGCATCATAGATGGAGCCTTCACCGTGTGGGTGATACTTCCCCATCACTTCTCCGACCACCGACGCCGACTTGCGGTGTTTGGCCGTGTGGGTCAGTCCTTGCTGGTCCATCGTGTAGAGAATTCGCCGCTGAACGGGCTTCAAGCCATCGCGAACGTCCGGGAGAGCACGGCTGGTGATGACCGAGAGCGAATAGTTCAGATAGCGGGTCTGTGCGGCCTGACGCAATGCCACATTGAATAGCTGCTCTTCAAAGAGTTCGTCCGAGGCTTGAGAGGCGCGCCTTCGTCGGGACGGTTTGCCGTTGGATTCGGCCTGTCCATGGGAGGATGCACCAGAGGATGCGCTGGAGGATTCAGAGGAGTCACCGGAGCTGGGATTTTCTGTCCGGCGAGGACGTTTTTTGGGATCGCGACGTTTGGCCAAAGGTGTGAGGTGCTAGGTAGGAGGTGAACATGAAGGTAGTCGTATCGGCGGATTCGTACTCGCAGCCATAACTCAATACAGCTCTCAGCTGGCCTGGTGGAAAACTCGTGCTTCACAGTTGGTATATTCCAATCATAACCCGAAGCGTAAGCGAGGGACCGCGTTTCATCCCTCGCTTACGCTTCGGGTTATGATTTCCACCAGCCCAGCTCTCAGCCCCATTTTGTTAAATCGGGCCGAATAGGCAGAGTATACCAGTTGTGCCATTTTGCTTATAGACGGTTTTTCCGGTTGTAGTTTGGACGGTCTGGACATTGTGATTTGTCAGGCAAAATTTGCTGCGAAGTCCCGATAGGATTCGACGAATAGAATGAACAAAGACGGTTAACCGGATGTTGAGCCGTATTTTGCAAAAAGAATCAACGGGGAGCCGCGATGGTGCGGGCCGCCGTTCTCAGTCATCGGAAAGAATCAAGGGAGTGATTTTCACATGGTCCGAAATTTTGTGTATGCGACAGCAATGATCGCTGTCTGGTCGGTTTCCGCAGCAACGGTTTCGGCCCAATTTGGCGAAGGCAACTCGCCCAACAATCTGTTTTCCCAGTACTACACCCAGCCCGGGGCAAGTCAGGTCACTGCCGGAGCGTACAATGCACCGCATTGGGTTCCAAGTCATGTCGGCCACACGTACTACACTTATCAACCGCTGATGCCGCACGAGATGATGTATCAGCATTCGCGAAACTATTACAACTACTACAACACCGGGGGATATTACGGCAGCCCAAACGCTCTGAACAAGACGACGGTTCGTTGGCAATCCGGTTCCAATCACATGGGACCACTGCCATTCTCGGGCAATGTGTTGCAGGCCGCCAAATGGCGATACAACAGCCATCGCTATTGCCTTGACGGAAATTGCGGAGGTGTCGGTTCGAGATTGCATGGTGTCGGTGGTCGTTTGCACGGTCATTGCGCTGGAGGTAACTGCGAATCCGGTTCCGTTTTCGGAGGATATGGCAGCGGATGTGGCAACGGCGGATGCGGCAGCACCTCAGCCCAGTAGTTCTGATCAAGCCGCCCCGTTGAGTTCGTTTAGCAAACGCCTCAGGACCAGAGTCAAGGTAGAGTCAAAGTTATAGAATTCGTCCTTCTGCCTTCATCCTTTCAAACACCTTTAACCCCTATCCCTATGAAACGACTGATATTCGTGTTCACGGCCGTTGCCACGCTGGCAGCTATGGCCGACGATGCCGATGCACAGAGAATTCTGGCTCGTCGATCGGTGCCCATCTACAATGGTTTCGATGCAGAAGGAATGGTCACGACCAATGATGTCGGGAGAATCAACCCGGCACGATCGGCTGCCTATGCCTTGCGAGATCCCTACAGTCCGCACCGCTACTATTCGTACAGCAATCAAGGCATCCAAGCGGGCTTGACGCACCAGTGGAACCAGCAAGAAGCCGCTGCGCGACCTTGGCACGGCGATTACAATTACTGGCGTTGGGCTGAGCCGACGGCTCTGGTGGTTCCTCCCACCGCAGCGTACCACAGCACCTACGCTTGGGGAGTCGGGCAAACCCGAAGCACCCCGATCCACCATCAATTCGGTCGCCAAGGCGCCGGAATGATCAATGCAGGTGGTGAAGGAATGTTCTCCAACACCCCCTACTGGCCATCGAGTACCGAACAGTTCGGAATCTATCCGGTTCGAGCACCGTGGTAAGTATTCTGTACTCAACATTTTGAACTCGCGAAAACCACGCTTGAATAAGCGTGGTTTTTGTTTATTTATTCTGCCATGGATAGTGAAGCAAAAATCTCGATCGAGTTTACAGAATCGGAACGACATTTCATTGCATCAACGGTCTGCACTGAGGTCTTTGGGGGTGGTTCGACGCATGCCATTGAGTCGATACTCGGCAGCTGGACCGAGGCATTGCGTCTCCTTGGACCTGAAATGGATCTTCAGTTCCAATCGGGTGTTTCGGAAATCACCTTGTCCCCGGATCAGTGGCAAACGGTCTACCACGCGATCCATGCAGTGATTTACGGTTTGGGCCCCTTTGAATTGTCACTTTGTACGGGGGTTTATCTCGCCGAAGCCTGCAACATCAACCTGCAAATCTGCGGGGCCGTTTGGGGTGTGTATACCGGAGCACAATGGGGCAAAGACTACAGTTGTTGCAGATAGTGAACGGATATCGCAGAGATCCCAACTTTAATCCGTTTTCAAAAATTCACCCTCTTCATGTTCTATCATTTTTGAAACGAACCAAAAAATAAATCCTGAAACCAATACCGAAAAATTTCATGGCCCAATTGAACCGTAGGCTAATCTTTGGCAACCCCTTCGAGAGACATCGACAGGATTTGCAAGGCCACTATCGAACGCAAGATAAAGGAAGAGTCTATGAAATGGATCAAAGGATTAGTCGTTGGGACCGTTATTCCGACCAGTCTGGTTTTGACATCGGTCAGTAACGCTCAAATATCATTCAACCCCCAGAAGCACCTCACCAACTACCCTATGTCGAGTTCAGGTTCCGTCCAACTCGACGACTCTCAGCAACCCAACCGCTCGATCCTCAAACAGGATCGAACCCAGACCATTGCCGCCCGCTCTCATGTGCTGTCGCTCAATCAGGGGCAGATTCAGTGCCAAATCCTGAACTACGATCAGCTAACCAACAGCCAGCGTTCCAACATGGAGATATGTTTGCTGCAAACCGGTCGGGTGATGCATCAGGCCCGCACCGATGCGGAAGGCAAGTTTACGATCAAGAATGCTCAGCCCGGTTTCTACACTTTGATCGCCACGAGCAACGCAGGCTTCACGACCTACGGTGTGTATGTTTCGCAAGACGCACAACCTGGCAGCAACCTTATTGAAGCGGCCACAGTTTCGCCGATGACCGGTGGACTGGCCGAACTGATCGAAAAATGTCTTCCCCAGCAAGTGGCTCGGCAGATCACGCAACCACGCTCCAACCTCCCGCCAACAGATGAACCTTGTTGCACTCAAGTTCGCTTGATCCATGGCAAACTGACCGGAAATATTTCCTGCTTCAACCTGCAAGGCAAATGTTTTCCGGTTCAAGGCGCGATTGTGAACCTGATTCACAACGGCCAGCGCATTGCCGATGCTGAAGTCGGACGGGATGGCAGCTATACCATCGCGAATCTTGAGCCAGGCATCTATGATTGTATCGTGGTCGGACACGAAGCCTTTACCGCCATCCGGTTTGAAGCTCTGGATCAAGACGGCTCGATGTTCACGGTTTCCTACCAGCGTCCCAAGCTGGTGGCTACCTCGCTCGATGTGGTTTTGCCCGATTCGCAACTGCAAGTGAACCCCGCAGTTCAGCAGTCCGTGATCGAGCCAGCGAATCCAACTCCATCCGGACAAAGCTGGGGCGATCAAGGCAACCAGCAAAACCGGGAAGGCTATGGTTCGATTCCAGGTTTGTATCCATCGTGGACGCCCGCCGGCCGCCAGTCCTTCACGGGGCATGAGTTAAACGGATTCACAAATCGGGGTACGCAATCCCGTTCGTGGTAATCGATGCACCACATAGGCATATCAAAAAGGGTGGATCATCGATCCGCCCTTTTTTAATTTGTAGCCGCTCGCGAAGCGATAGGACGTTTAGCCGCAAGCCGAAGCCGACCGCCATTGGTTTGCAACTATTTTGGAAAGCCGTTTGACTTGTGGTTGAAGCTGAAAGATCGAGAATTAGTCGGCGCAGGCGCGACGGCAGGTTGCAGTTTCCGTATTCAACTTGCCTGCCAATAAAATGTCTACAACCCGATGCACCGCGCGCCTTTGGGGGTTGCCGATAAAGTGAACTCGGTCTTGGAGTACTTTTTTGTCGGCACCCCCCGACGGCTTGCGGCTAGACGTTTGTCGTGAACGGTTACAATCAATCGTGCCTCGGAGAGACTCGGCGTTTACGATTCCACGGCAAACCGCGATTCGGACGTGAGTACTGTAAACGTATCCGGAAAGGTATGGATCGACCGCACCAGCACATGATGCTGAAAGGAAAGGGCGTGCATATAGCTGATCGCGCCCATGGCCGTTCGGCCGTTGGAATCAAAGCGGTGAACTAGCCCTTGGCACTCCATCGATGCCGCTCGCAGCATCTGTTCGACTTCAATGATTCGCTGCGGATCGACGCAATCGAGACTGGCGGAAGACTCGTAGCGAATTCCATCGAGATCCGTTCGATTGACACCCGATCGTTCGATGGGGTGGGTGATCAGTTTGCCACCGTTGGGCAGAAGCTGAACGGTGCTGGCATTGACCTCCGTCAGCACGGTCTTGCCATGCTGGAACTGAATCAAATGGCCATCGCGAGTGATGTCGAGCCGCAGCCGATAGGCCTCCCGTTGATAGTCGCGCGAACTACAAATTTCAAACAGTTCCGGGTGGACACACCTTGAGAACAGGTTGAATCTGAGTTCAGTAACTCGGGGGCGGGCGGATAACACAACAAAGCTCTCAATAAAATAGGGTCAGTTCGTTTCGATAAATTCGGATCAAATAAAGGCCTCAGCGATAGCCAATTTCTGTCGTAGACAAATAGGTGTTTCGGAAAGTTTGTGCAACATCGGTTTGTCATCACTTACAATTATAATCGGCAATCCACCGCAACAATCAATATCTCAAGAACTTATATTTTTTTGCTCTTTTGAATTTTTTGCTGTTGACATTTTGAAATGAAGTAAATCAAAAGTAAGCGCTCACGCCACGCCCAACTGTTTAGCCGCAATACCGTTTAAGTTTTAATATTTATCGTGTTTTCGAAGGTTTTTTCCAGAG
>CAYPXY010000071.1:0-8493 GCA_964414815.1 uncultured Pirellulaceae bacterium
CATTTTCTTTGCTAGCTCTAAAATAGCGCAACTTCAAAAAGCGTAAGCGAGGGACGGAATCGCCAAGCTAAAGTGGCCCCTCGCTTACGCTTCGGGTTATGATGCCCCTTGACAAATCCGGGAACTTATTTCTGTGCAATTCCCTAGCGAGGAGCGCGAAACAGGGGATCGCCGATCAACATGGTCGAATCGCTCAGACTTCGGCGATATCTGAAAAATACTTCAACCAGTGACCTTTCTGAAGTCACAAAATCCGAAAACAGCAGGCCTGGTTCGGGAAATCCGTTCATGTCGGTTTCATTCACACTGCCAATCGTTGCCGTGGCACCGCTGGTCAACAACATCTTGCACCACTTTTGGCTCTCCCTGGATTTCAAGTCGAGCACCTCCCCGGGCGATAAATGATACGCAATCGCTCCCGGCTTGAACGTAAAGGCATTGATGTACTTGCTCGGTGAATACCACCCACAATAAAAGATCGCATCTTTGCAACTTCCCGGCTGAAACATCAACGGGGTGGTATCGAGTACCACATGGAATGAATCCTGTGCCCCCCGATTGGCCAACTGTTCCTTGCAATTTAACAGGCTCGACTCATATCGCATATCTTCCGCTGGAGTGTTCGGCAGGTTGCTCAATCCCCGTGCGTCCAGATAGACACGCCCAGAGTAGGACGCGTCTTTTTCCGCTTGGACGGCCAGATCCACCAGCGATTTCGCAATTTCAAACGTGGGTCCGTCCAGCCGAGCCACCATCAGGGTGCGAGGCTGCCGGCTGATTTCATGACCAGCAAATCCGGCATGGAGGTAGTTGGGAGTCGTGCCAACCCGGCGATACTCATCCCATAACACCAAGGCCAGCTCGCTGTCCAATGCGGCCATCGAATCGTTGGCAGCAACCCGTTCCAGTTCGCCGTCAAGCCATTCGATCGACGCCAGTTTTCCGCTCATTCGGTCCAGCATCGCCAGAACCAAGGTATCTCTTTCACGCGTTGGCAGCATTTGCAGCATCAGTGAAACCGCCTCTTCAAACGCGGCACCTCGACCACGCAAGAAATCCAATTGGGAACGGGCCTCGGCTGCATTGGGTAGATTCTGGCTGACGTAGCGATCAAGCCCCTGAACCAACGGCTGAAGACCGGAAAATTCGCTCATCGCGGCCTGAAGGATTTGCTGTTTCTCCTGACGCTCGGTTTCATCGGAAATATTCGATACAAAATCACCGACGCGGCCTACCAGGGAAGTACACCGTTTATGAAGATCGGCAATCCCTTGCTGCGAATCTCGAACGACCTCCTCGTTGATTTGGCCTATTTCATGCAGCCGCTCCATCACCGCATAGATTCGGTTCAAACGATTGGTTCGTTCCACCTGATGGAACTTCGTCCATTCCAATAGCTCATCGTTCTCCTGCCACTGGCCAATGCGCAGGGGCACATCCCAAGTCGTCACCAAGCATCGAATTTGGGATGGATCGGATTGACGATTGAGCCAGTCGCGAATCGCGGGGCGTATTTGGGACTCCCACGTCGTCCGGTCCATCGTCTCGGATTCGGGGAAATCCAGCGAGAAAATATTGGCCTCTGGAATTTGGCGGATGTGCGCGTAGTACTTTGCCAGCTCCAAGGACCGCTCGCTTTTTCGATTGGCAACGATGGCCACCTCATCCGGCTTCAGTTGGGCGGTGGCCGTACCCGCAGCCCCCAAGCAGACGGCTCCTACGATCAAGCCAATGGATAGCGTCCGGATCTTTTGGCAGGTTTCCGGAAATGGGGGCAAAGCGTATTTTGACATAATGGGGGTGGTTGATGAGCGTGAGGCCAGTTCGAATCAACATAACCGGTTGGGTTGAATTCGTAGCGCGAGCGGACTTGGACTAATAACTATAAGACATGTTGGGCGAATCTCAATACGAAAGCACCGATTCCGAGCTAAAAATGCAGGTAGCAGCACCGTCAAAACGTTACCAACATCGTGTCCCTAACGGGACGGACCTGTAAAAAATTCCCTGCATCTTCGCCGGGAAACACACGATCTTGAACTGACGAGGCAACGAAAAAAGGCTGCCCGTTATGGACAACCTTTTGGATTGCAAGATATTCAACTCCTCAGTTAGCGGAAGAGGTGATCGTGGTGAGAACCACTAGGCAGCGCGTCGACGACGTCCCTTGGTGGCCACCATACCCATAATCGCCATCCCAGCCAAAATCAGACTGTTCGGCTCGGGAATGGCTTCGAAGTTAAAGGTATTCACGCCACCATTGAATCCATAGGAAAAATTATCAACAGCTCCGACGAATTGCCCCCAACCAGAACCAACTCCCATCGAAAATCCAAGGATAGCCGAATTTCCGTTGACGATGGAAACTCCATTTTTCCAATCCGTCAATGTCTTCCCGAAACCTTGATCTCCCAAGCCACCCGAACCTGCCGTCGGCAAACTGCCAATTGTGGAGTTCCATAGATAGGCACCAGCCCCCCCATTGTAGGTAAAAATATCCTCCGAAACCCATTGATTGACCTGCACGTTGCTACCATTGTAGGCCTGTTCGAAAATAAGGTATCCGCGATCAGCTGCAGTACTCAAATCACCGTCTGCATCGATAAACATTCTTACAACGGGATGCTGTACAGCACTATTGGTGCTGGAGCTATCTCGATACCAGTCGTAGGAAAGGCTAGTCAGCTCACCCAACTTACCGAGTGAAGTTGAAGCATAGTAATTACCTCCGAAACCGAGACCGCCACTCAAAAACTCAATATCAGCCTTGCTACTGCTGTTACCTGAAGTCGAAAAATAAACTGAACCATTGCCATTGTTAGTGTAATCAGTAGTAATCCCGACAACGCCATCTACCCGAACGTTGTTGTAGTACCAGCCACCGGAACCAGAGATTGCTTGTCCCTGGTTTGCACCACCAGAGTTAGTGAATGTGGTTCCGTTGCCGTTAATCGTTTGTGCATTAGCTCCAGTGACAAACATCGCACAAAAAGCGATAGTGCTGAGCATAAAAATCTTGCGCATGGAAGTTTTTCTCCTTAGATCATGATGAATAGAATAAGGTGCCGTTGACGTGCTCCCCCAAACCTGATCCAGATGTTATGAAAGTCCAGAGTCATTTTGACAGAAGGATTTTCGATGAGCAAGAAGCGTATCCGCCATTCGGCGGAGCAAATAGTGAAGAAGTTACGAGATGCCGATGCGATGCTGGCCTCGGGCAAGAGCGTTGGTGAGGTACTTCAGAGCCTTGGGATCAGCGAAGCGTCGTTGAGTCGCTGGCGAACCCAGTATGGGGGTATGAAGAGCGAAGAAGCGAAGCGTCTGAAGCATCTTGAAGATGAGAACGGACGTTTGAAGCAGCTGGTGGCCGAACAGGCTTTGGACATCCAGATGCTTAAGGAGATCACTCGGGGAAACTGACGACCCCTCAACAGCTTCGGTCCGCCGTGAAGCAGCTTCAGGAAACGTTTTCGGTTTCCGAGCGTCGTGCGTGCCGGGTACTCGATCAGCCGCGATCGAGTCAACGCTTTGAGGGGCAACCGAAGGATGAGGACGCGCGTTTGACGAAGCGGATTCTGGAGCATGTGCGAGATCGTCCTCGTTGGGGTTATCGTCGGATTGGTCAACTGTTGAAACGAGAAGGAGAGATTTTGAATCTGAAAAAGATGTACCGATTGTGGAAAGCTGCAGGCCTGAAAGTACCGCAAAAACGGCGAAAAAAGCGGGCGCTGGGCCAGAAGAAGAACGCTTGCCATGTCCAGCCGGCCACGTTCAAGAACGATGTCTGGACTTGGGATTTTGTGCACTCATCGACGGTCGATGGTCAGCAGATTCGATTCCTGAACATCGTGGACGAGTACACGCGAGTCTGCCTGAAGATCAAGGTGGGTCGTAGTATCACCAGCGAGGATGCGATCGACACGTTGGCGGAGTTGTTTGCGATGCACGGGGTTCCCAAACGGCTTCGCTGTGATAACGGCCCTGAATTCATCTCTGATGCGATCAAGAACTGGCTGGTGAAGATCGGTGTCGGAGTGCTTTACATCGAGCCAGGTTCACCGTGGCAGAATGGACTGTGCGAGAGCTTCAACGGTCGTTTGCGCGACGAGTATCTTCAACTGGCCGACCTGCTGAGTGAGCGCGACGCCCGCCTCAAAGCGAATGCCTGGCAGCGAGATTTCAACGAGGTGCGTCCCCACAGTTCGCTTGGCTATTTGACCCCCGCTGAATTTTCGCGTCGCAGTGCTGCTTCCGTTCCGGTCGCTGCGCTCCCTCCACTCCAGCAGCACTGCGACCTTGTTTCCCCGTTACCTGTTTCCTAACCCAATCTTTCATAACCCCTGGTACAGAAAATGGGGGCAGCGCACCGTGATCTCTTGTGATACAGCGAACAAACATCACTGTAATTCGGCTGTGGAAAGTGTCAAGGGTTTTGTAACAAAAAAAAAGGCTGCCCGTTATGGACAACCTTTTGGATTTTGGATTGCAAGATATTCAACTCCTCAGTTACCGGAAGAGGTGACCGGGGTGAGAACCACTAGGCAGCGCGTCGGCGACGTCCCTTGGTGGCCACCATACCCATAATCGCCATTCCAGCCAAAATCAAACTGTTCGGCTCGGGAATGGCTTGTGGGAATGCCTCAAAGTTATAAGACGTAACATTTCCATTAAATCCGAACGACAGATTATCCGCTGCCCCTCGATATAGACCACCCCAGCCAGAACCGGTAGTTAAAGCGAAGGAGATAATAAGAGAGTTCCCGTTAACATTGGTTCCAGCAAACCCATTCATCCAACTCGATAAATTTCTACCGTAACCAATTCCGGCTTCAGTCATTCCGTCCCAAGAACCACCCGTGTGGAAATTAGCGCCATTCCCACCATTATAGCTGAACAAATCCTCCGCTACCCACTGATTGGTAACAACACCGCCACCATTGTATGCTCGCTCAAACACCAAATATCCACGGTCACCAGTAGTTGCCAGATTTCCATCACGGTCGATACCAATTCGGATACTCGTGTGTACACCCGCGAGTCCCGTACTGGAACTATCACGATACCAATCGTATGATAGAGAAGTAAGGTCTCCCAAGCGGCCAAACGATCCTGTTGCATTGGTTACGCTGGAGAGGGCGCGAGTTCCATTATTAGTATTGCCAGCTTGTCCATTGAACAACTCAATATCTGCTCTAGCGGCATTAGATGGGAGGTTAAAATAAACCGAACCATCTCCGCTTCGAGCGTAATGGTCGGTGATACCAACGGTTGCACCGGTTCCGACATTGTTGTATCGCAGCCCAACTGGGCCGCCAGTAACTTGAGCCCCAGATCTGGCCGGCTGAAGAAAACCGGCAGTGTATGAAAAAGTGTTGTTATTTCCGTAAACAACGTTTGACTGAGCGTTGACCATCGACGGAGCAGCAACACAATAAGCCAAAGCCATGACGAAGCTAAAATTACCAAGTTGTCTAAACATTAATCATCTACCCTTCTTTAAGTTTCTGTGAATACCAACCACAACTTATAGTGGTGAAAGTGGTGAATCGGTCTAGGCTAATTGAAAGGGACTGGTGGGGCAAGCCTCTCAGAAGAAAAGTTAAAATTATTTCTGAATTTGGCTTATATGCAATTGTTTTCGCTATTTATCCATAAATGTATTTTATCTAACAGGCTTCAATCGCCGCTCATTTAGCAAGCCTTTTATGTGCAACAGCTAACGGTTCATTCCCTAGTTGTTGATAAGCCTCCGCCAGAGCTGCGTGAATTGCTTGCGGGTTCTGGGTGCCGTTGAGTGCAATTTCCAGGTCTTCAACCGCCTTTTCCCATTGTTTGAGCTTCAGTTGAATAAACCCCCGCACGTCCCGGGCTTCAGGGGCCAGCGGGTTCAACTCCACCGCTCGATCGGCGCAGGTCAACGCTTCATCCAGCTGATCGGGATCGATTTTACTCAGCAAAAAAGCCCGACTGTTCCACGCTGAAAAACTGTCCGGTGTCATCGTGGTCGCCTTTTCCAGCAGCGGCTTTGCCTGCTCCCAATTTTCCGCAAACATCTCCAATACTCCCAAGTGTTCGTACAGGTATCCCGGAAGCTCACGTGCGGCCAACTGCTGGAACCAATTTTCATAAACGGCATTCTGCTGCCTGCGTCGAGCCACCGAGCTAATCCGTTGTCGTATCAAATCCCGCCCCGACTCGGAAACGATCGCTGCGGCCTGAACCATGATTTCTACCGTTGACGCAATCGCATCCTCCGTCAACTGGGGAATCTGTCGATCGAACTCTTTCAGACATCGCCGAACATTGGCATCCTTCGCAATCTGGTCGTCCGGAAATTTTTCAATCCACTCGATGGCAATTTGATCGAACTCACTCTCCTTGGCTAGCAGTTCACAAGCCTGAGCCAGCCAAAAGTATTGCAACGAATCCAGTTCCTGTTTTTCTTTTGCTTCATTCAAAAGACGGTGGACATCGACCGCATTCTGCTCGGCATCGGATCGACGGCTCAAAAGGTTGTTCAGGTTCATGCTCAAGGCGGCCGCATCGATCATCGTACGATTGATGGGCTTCAATTGATCAAGGGCCTGTTGAAAATGGCCGCGATGGTACATCACCAGGCCTTCGAGATACAGAACCAGGTTGCGATTGACGGCAGAACGATTCAGAATCGCCAGATGCTTTTCCGCCAGCTCGGTCAGCTCATCGTTCGTCAGTTCTAATTGCTGACGAACCTTGGGGTCAGTCAAAATGAGGCGTGCGCTCCAGTAGTGTGCCGCCGCATCTCCCGGTTGGTCTGGATCGGCAATGGACTGCAATAGCTGGTAGGTTTCCCAGGTTCGCCCCTGCGACGCCAAGGTCATGGCCGACGTCAATCCAGCTCGATCGCGACGGGTCTGTAATTGCTCCAGCTTCTGTGCATACATACCGGCCAATTGATAGTCCTTGGCAATCAGTGCGTCTTCCAATGCGTTCTGATACGTCTTCTGGATGTCATGTGGCCTGGAGATTACGTTCCGCCAAGTGATGAACATCACCGGGATCACAATCACAATCAGGGGTGCCAACCAGAGCGAGGAAACCAACCAGCGTCGAGTGCTCATGAACTCCCAGGCAAATCGACTGATCGCAATCAACGGATAAAACAGATACCACAGACCACGCCCCACAGGCGATTGCAAAGCCGAGCGAACGACGGATGCCTTGAGATCTTTTTGCTTCAGTTGACGCTGAAGGATGGCCTCCTCATCCACCCGAACCGATTCTTTGTCCAGCTTTCGCTGCCACGGAAACCTGAACCGACTGAACTTGTCGGCAAGTTTGAAACCGATGCGGTAGATGGGTCGAGTCAACCCTTTGAACAGCTTGGCGATACTCCCATGCAGGTTGTCAAAGGAGCCCGTGATCGCACCTAACTTTGCGACCATCCAGTTGAATGCCTTGTCGATACTGGAAATGGAGTCCAGCACTTTGAAGATTCCCGCAACAATCGTTCGAAAGAGATTGCGAATCATGATATTGTCTTAAATCCTCAATCGCTACAACGAAAGTTCTCTCCGTCCTGAAACGACTCGCCGTTCGGGCACATTCTCCTTAACATACGTCATTGCATCGATTTTGGCATCCGAGCCGATTTTGACGCCTTGAAAAATAAATGAATTCGATCCGATCATGACTCCTGAACCGGTTTCAACGAAGCCGCTCAGGCGAGCCCCCGGCAGAATCGTATTGAACTCACCCACAGTGGAGTTGTGCCCCACGGTCGCGTTGAAGTGGACCAGCGTGTACCGGGCCAAGCGAGCCGATGTCGAAATGACGCTATTGGCCGCAACAAAACAGCCCGCTTCAACACGGGCCGTCGGGTCCACCAAGGCACTGGGATCCACGATGGTCAACGGCACCAACCCCATTCCTTCGGCAACCAACGCCACTTTCCGGCGCATCACGTTGTCAGCAATTCCCACATTGAACCAGGCTCCTGGAAACTGGCGGGCGATTGAATGGACCGATTCCTGGGCTCTCACGGGATCGAAAAAGCATTTTTCAATTCGTGACCAGGGCTTTTCGGCGCAGCGCAACGCGGCCGAACGGACTTCGTCCGCCGTATGCTCGCCAAAAATGATGAGGGCTTTTGTCATGGAAGTGGAAGAGAACTGCGCAAGTAGGATAGTTGAGTTTATTCCAATCCTTGAGAATTAAAAACCCAAATCAAGCTAAATCAACCCAATTTCGACACTTCTCGCTGATCGCCACCAAAATATAAGATCCCTGCCAGCTCGTCTGGTCGTGCGGCTTACGAGTTACGGTTTTTCAGAGACTTTGGAAGTAGGCGATTTGAGCAAGCAGCCTGAAAGGCTTAGGCAGAGCCTGAAAGGCTTAGGCAGGGCAGCCCAGCAGCCTGAAAGGCTTAGGCAGGGCAGCCCAGCAGCCTGAAAGGCTTAGGCAGGGCAGCCCAGGGCAAGTTCGCGAAGCGGACGCCGCCCTGGGAAAGTGATC
>CAYPXY010000072.1:0-7749 GCA_964414815.1 uncultured Pirellulaceae bacterium
AAATATTTTCTTTCAACCCATTGACCCGATGACTCAGATGTCTCCGGTGCATCCGTTTGTTCGGCGCTATCGACCGGCGGCCGACATCACTACAAGCCGTTGAAAGTCGGTCGCGATGTATTTCGTGAACTGCGGCTTGCAATGTTCTGCAATATTGCCGGTCTTCTTGTCGGTCTTGCGGCCGTTAAACCAAATAGTTCGCTTTCCCTTGTTTTTTCCGTTCTTGTTCTGGTGGGATTCCGAAATGAACTCCGCCGACGTCATAATCCACATGGTGTCCATTCGCTCCGAGTAGAACACAAACCAGTAGTTGTCGCGGAATTCATGCGGAATGGCGGCAAATAGGGCGGCATCGCCAGGAACACAGGAACGGGAGCGAGCCTTAATTTGAACAGTGGTAAACGAGTCGTCGCGGCGGCGAACAACAGCATCGATCGCGTCATCATCAACCAAAGGCAGATAGACGTCGAGGCCTTCCTTGAGCATTTTGCCGATGATCCAATATTCAATCCGCTTGCCGAAGCCAGCACTATGTCGAAACGTCGTTGTCATGCGTGTCTGTTATGCCGCCTATTTGGGCAACGAAGCGAATTCGGCCTCGTTGGTCTTGATGTACGCATTTAGTTTTTCCATCACCCCATCCATCGCGCGGAAGTACATGGAATCAGGTGAACTGTCATCTCTGATTGAGTCCATCAAGTTGTACTTCGATTGCCACATCTCAAGGCGGCGAACAATGTCTGCGTGAGGTGTTGCATTTGGAAATATCGCAAAGGCCTTTTCGAATGCGGCGGAAGCATCCAAAGCGCCAATCGTCTTGTACGCTTGGCGTGTAAGTAGGTATTCAGGATCACCCGGAAAATCACCCTCGAACAAGTACTGAAAGCCACCGTTTCCGATTATTCCGTGGGAGTGATAAACGAGCATTACAGTTTGTTGCGGCTTTGGAATCTTCGATGGGTCAACGTCGTCGCCGTGTTGCTTCAGTATGCGCTTGAACGTAGAATCCGCAAGGTCGATATTCGCCATAGAAGAATCCTCGTAAGAGTCCGTTGAAGAATTGGATGACTCGGCTGAACAACCGGAGAGCAATGCAATCAGGGCAACAATCGGTGTGACAAATTTCATGTAAGTCTCTATCGTGGCATAACGTCAAGGATCACCGGGCGACTGGCCATGTGGGTGATCATCCAACAAGTAAAAAGTAATCCAAGTCAAACAAGGCTCGAATCGTCGCCGATGTAGTCGCCGGTGCATCCGCTTGTTATCCACGCCTCGCGATCCATCGATCCGGTTCTTGCGATGGATGCATGGCGCCGAAAAGCAATATCTTGGAAGGCGTCACGTCGTACAAAATCAGGTGTGGAAAACGTCGGATAGGCCAGTATCGAAAACCGTAAAAGGTACTCGCCCGCCTCTCAGGATTCTTAAGCAGTTCTTCGATCCCCGCCTCGATCCGGTGCGTAAAGTCTACACCGAGTCCCAATGTTTTGGCTTCGTACCAATCTGCGGATTGCAATACGTCAACATCGAAGAGCGGGTGAAAGCGAGGTGTTCTAGCCATCCCGCCACGCCCGAATACGATCGAGAACCTCTTCGTGGGAATGTCCCAAATTGGGATTCTCGATCATTTCGTCACGACGTCGTCGAGTCTCGGAAACAAGCCAACTGGGCAGCGGCATCGCGTCGGACGATGCTAAATCATCCCAAATTCGCTGAACAAGCAAGAGCTTGTCGGGTTCAGAAAGATTCTGGATGTTTTCGGTATAGATGTCCATTTTTGTCCTCCTCAAGCAGTATAACGGCAGGAGTGGAAGCAGGCAAACAGGAATGATTTAGGCAGGATAAAGAATCCAAGGATCATCGGGCAGACGCGGAAGATTCACCATGCGTGCGCCGAATGATCGCCCGCTCAGGTGCATCCGTTTGTTATGCGGCCCTCGGCAAACGGATGGGGACTGTAATCGTCGCAGATGGACTGCCACGTTCAATTCGCCGTCGATTTTCCATTATACCCAAGTACAGCGAATCGGTATCAGCGTAGCCGGAAGCGATTACGTAATACCACCACCACAGGAGATATACGAAGTATGTAATGGATGTTTCGACATGATGCTGAATCGGCCGCATAACGTCAAAGGTTATGTTGTCTCTGTCGCAAGTTGACGATGCGATTTCGAGCACCTTGGAGTTCCAGTTCGTCGAATTCGCGCTCTATGTCATCCAAGCATTCAGAAAGTTTTATGTGTTTGTGATCAGCCTGCCATTCGATGAAAGTTTGCATAATCGAGGGGTTGTCCATTACCTGAGTTCCGAGTTCGACAACCAGCGAATTGGGGATATGGCGTTCGGGGTTCAATAGGCAGCGTGCTGCATTAGAACCGAGTCGTTGGTGGCATATCAAAAATGCAGTCGCAGCGCTTCTTGATTGGCCAGCACGACAACAGACCATCAGATTCTGTGATTGTGCAGCGAAGTCAAGAGCGGCCTGAATATCGTGGTTTGTCGGTGTTCGTTTTCCATGAAGGTCTGATTTGACGTCATCGAAACGGAGATAGAGATGTCGTCGTGCCTGTCGAGCAACGAAGTCGGTGTGCGAAATTCCCGAGTCGAGGATGACGATCACGTCCCAGACGTTCGGTTCGGATTCAAGCTGGAAGCTGCCAGAGAGGTAATTACGGATGACGATGTTCATCAGGTTCGTTTGGCAACGTTCAGGATCACCGGGCGACGGTTTACCCGATAAAGTTCGAATCACCAAATTGTAAATCCAATCGAAGGAGTTCTCAATTACGCCCCCGTAAAGTCTCCGGTGCATCCGTTTGTTATCCGCGATCCCTGAGCTGCGTTTCGTCACGCCCATTTACAAACAGTCCCATCACGACAATCAAGTCACCATCGATGCGATAGTATAATACGGCAGTAAACCGTTTCAGCCTACAAGCACGGTATCCCGTATGATCCGGAGCAAACGACTCTGGATTGGTTTTGACTCGTTCAAGAGCCGCATAAAATTCGTTCTCAAATTCGTCACCCAAGCCCGATCTTAGCGAATCAAACCAATCGATACCGTCGAGCAGATCCCTGACAGTCTCAGGCAGAAGAAACGAACCCATCATCCTTTTGCATCACGAACTTGTTTGCGAAATTCCTGTTCCGTAAGCGCCGATGACGGATCGGACTGGTATGAAGCCCAACGTCGGTCCAACTCCCGCCTTTGCGGATCACTCAAATCAGTCGCGACATCAGCCGGTAGACGATCCCAAATCGCGTGAAGGATGCGAAGCTGGTCAGTGATCGGCAACGCGGAGATAGCGTTAATAGTTTGTTCTACACTCATTCAAATACTCCTCCTGTGCTTATCACATATTAGTCGGAAATCTAGGCGTAGGCTAGGGCGACCGCGACGGAGTACTGTTCGACACGGATAACGTCCAGGATCACCGGGCGACGGTTCACCCGATAAAGTTTGAATCAGCAAATTGGAAACCAAATCAAAACAGTTTCCAATCTCGCCCCCGTAAAGTCGCTCAGGTGCATCCGTTTGTTATACGGCGTCCGGGATTTCGGGTGGCAGCTGGCGACTGCCGTGAATTACCGTAAGCACACGCACTTCATCGTCGTGGATGCGATAAACAATTCGAAACGAATGCACGAAAAGTTCACGAACATCAGACCGATTGTATTCGGGTACTACCGAGCCAGAGTCAGGAAAAAGCTCGAGCTGTTCGGGCCGCAGGAGAATTCGTGCGTAGACAGATTCCGCGTACGCTTCCGACCGGGCAGCAATGTAATCATAGATGTCCAGCGCATCCATGGAAGCACGTTCCGTCCAACGAACATTCAACCGACTGCCTTTCCACGTTGCGCCTTGTGTTCAGCCAGGCGTCGTCGCATCTCGTCGGTGTCAACAAGGCGTCCAGCAGCTTCGTCTTCCAAGCCGGCGTCAATTTGTTGGCGGACGTATAGATGGTATTGCACATCTTCCCAAGACGCGTCGTCAGGTAGTGCGTCAAGAATCGCCTTAGCGGCGGTTTTTGCAGGTTCGGTAGCGTGTGACATCGTTTTCTCCTTCCGAGCATTATACCAAGATACGCCAGCTACGTCGAATCCAGTCGAGAATCGGAAAACAGGAGGCTTCCAGCCGTACGTCAAGGATCACCGGGCGACGGTTTACCCGATAAAGTTAAAACAACCAGATTTTAAACCCAATCGAAGGAGGTTTCAATCTCGTCCCCGTAAAGTCGCTCCGGTGCATCCGATTGTTATCCGGCGACTGCATCGGTTTTCGTTCGACAAAGGATGCTAATCTTTCGGTTTCTCCTGTAGCCATTTTCGCATTGCGTTCGCAGCTTTCTTTCTAGTAGGGACATCTCCGAAAAAAAGTTCCGACTCTTCGTCACGGGGAACTAATTTGTCAGCGTCAATGTCGTATTGAACACCCATTGCGTCCCACAGATCTCTTAAGCCAAGTACAGAGAGACCGCGTTGCTCGACGATGTCAGCCATCAGCAAAATAATTTCCAACCGCTCTACTTCCGTTGGTTTTGGATCTGGCTTTCCAACTGAAGCTTCATCATGCGGGTGGAGGGGGCGCAAGAGGCAATAGTCACGAGTAAGATCGAATTGATCTATCCCGTGAGCCCGGACCGTTTTTACTGCGTCTGAGTAGCGTCCGTGCTCCGCATACCAATGCGCCATGTGGGTGCAAAAATTGGCAGAGCCTCCTTCCATGTCTTTCAGATCATCTGGGGACGGAAAAAATGTACGTCGATTCAGTTCCGCAAGCTGTCCCCACGAATCCAGAACATCGGCCGCGATTCGAGAAGTATTGATATCGCGCGAATAAAGATGACGGCAAACGGCGTCAATTGCTCGGGGGTCATCAATGTTCTTTAGACGTCTCAGCGAAAAAAGTACTCGACCTGTTTTATTCAGATAGCTCGGAATCAACGCAACAATTCGCGGATCATCAAAAGATTCAGCAAACTCCATGAACGCGTCCAACTTGTCATCGGGACGACTCGCGTAACGAAAGAGCAAATCACGATAAGACTCCTCAGAGTAAATCCGATTAGCGTTATCATATTTCAGTGCGTTCCAAAAATGCTTGAGTTCTGTGTCGTATACGTACATGGTTGGATATTCGCTGTCGGACGTCGATTCGGTCAGGAAAAAACCAAACGGATAAAGAGCGAACTCAAGTGCAAGTCCATTTTTGGCGGTCAATTCAAGCGATCCGATAGGCCACATACCCACGCCCATAAAGCCACTATTGACAAGTCGTGAATTTTTGAGCAACGGAAGTACGTGTTCCCGCTCGGATGTAATGTCTATCTTTGTTTCCTGCGTCTCAGGATTCGAACCATGATCGTATTCAAACAATGAAATCGAGAGAGACGTGATATCTTCCGCTGCGATGGATTCAAGTGCTGTCCCAAGTGGATCATGAGGCCCAGCGGATCGTCTCTCATCGGTTTGTGGCTGTGCTGACGGCGAGACATCCAACTGCCGCTGCGGTGGTTGGCAACCGACGGACGCACTGGTGAGGGCAAGTAGGATTAACAAGATGTCACGCATTGTTTAAGTCGGATAACGTCCAGGATCACCGGGCGACGGACGGACACGATGATCGTTGAAAAACCAGACTATAATCCAAATTGAAGCCGTTGGAAATCTCGCAGGATGAAGTCCCCGGTGCATCCGTTTGTTATCCCGCATTCTCCGTGTCACCAATTGCCTCCCGCTCAAGGATACGATCGGGTTCATTGAATTTTAGTATAGCGGAAGTTGTTTCGCCGATTGGAGTCAACGGAAGTATTTCAAAGTTTGCGAATCGAAAATGTTCGTTCCAATCATCAGTTCGCGGGTTGTAGAATCGGACGTATTCGCCCGTTGATTTGGATATCGAACCGATATCAGTCCCCTTAAACCGATTGCAGTAGGCACAAGTAAGTGCCAGATTGCTTTCAATCGTTTCGCCATCGTGTTTTTCGGCGATAATATGGTCGATCTGACATCCGTAGAATGTATCCGATTCTTTGATACGGCAATATTCGCATCGACCGGCAGCACGTTCGATGACCAAACGGCGAAGATCAGATGGAATGTAAGACGTCATTCGGCGACGAGTTTCCGAGCTTTGGCTTTTGCCAGTCTCATGATGTGCTCGATCTGGAAATAGTGATCAAGCTCTGAGCGTTCTTCCGCAGTAAGCTCGGAAGTTTTTTCACGGGTGATCAAGTCGGCCACACGGTCTTTTGAATCCAGTGAGGGGCAGAACGATGCTACAGTCTGTGGAGTTGTCCCAGAGGCGATGAAGTCCACGATTTCGTTGTATGCTCGGAGGATCATAGTTCCATTTTACGCAAGAGGTAAAATAAGTAAACAGCGTTATTTCAAGCCGGATAGTCGTCAAGGATCACCGGGCGGCGGCCAACCAATTGACCATCACGGAAACGCCCTTCCCGCCGCTCCGGTGCATCCGTTTGTTATGTGTGGATTGCACGGGTCGAGCATGGGTGAACGACCAACTCATCGACCAACATCAAGCTTACTCGAACCACCAGTGCATTCAAGCGACCGGCAATCGCACTGAGCGCCGGCGCGCGAGGAATCAAGCGCAGATACCACAGATGAACACAGATTTGAGGATCAGCAATTCCGAGCGTGGATCAAGCGCAATGAGCACGGCAATCTGCGCACATCGGCGACATCAGCGGTTCAACCTCAAGCGCAAGTCCGAGCGCAACATCGCGCGCCGACGATCATAGAACGACGCGCTGAACGAATCACCACCGCAGTTTGCACCACGCACCCGACACGATTTACCGTGCATAACGTCAAGGATCACCGGGCGGGCGCGAAAGATTCAGCCATCACGCGCCGGCTGACCGCCCGCTCCGGTGCATCCGTTTGTTATCCGACGGTACGCGCGGCGGCCTGCGAACACATTTGCGTCCAGAATCGGCTTGGATTTTTCGAAGACGTTCAAAAATTAGATCGAGATCAAAATTGTCATCCGCACCAAGTTGGTGGCGAATACGTTTTATCTCTGTCGTAGGGTCAAGAACCATCGAATGCCTCAAGCAGTTGTTCGGGTGTACATATCGTTGCCGGTTCATAACCAGCTTCTCGACAAATCGAATCGATCAGGTGTTGGGTGGCTGGATTAAGTATATGCTTGAAATTCCATGTGGCCAATAATTCGATGCCGTGAACAGCCGCGATTGCAATATGCGACGCATCGCGAGGTTCGGATTTCTAGAAATTGCTGACATCGTAAATCTCCAAAGGGTGAAGGAAATTTACAAGCCTAAACCACGCGCCTACAATGGTGCTGGTGGACGCTTACGGATTTCGGCACAGCGTGTTTTTTGATTAGGAGATTAGCCAGTTTTTTGGAGTCGTCCCCGATATCAAGCAATGGAAGTCGATCAATAACAGTCAGCCTTTCTGCCGCAGCAGATGGATCACCGCCATTGCATTCGTCAATCACGATCGCAGAAATAAAAATCTCGTAACGATTGAGCGCAGTGTCCCACCAGCGACGAGTCACCGATTGCCGAGCAGCCATGGCCAAGTCGGGGTGGATACGACCGGCGATGTTGCCAATAACGGTTGTTTCAAGGTAGACACTTTGCATACCGCTAGTGTAGCAAATTCAAAGCGATAAGCCATCGGGTGTCCTTGTTCGGATAACGTCAAGGATCACCGGGCGACGGGCCAATCGAGTGATCATCAAACAAG
>CAYPXY010000073.1:0-7060 GCA_964414815.1 uncultured Pirellulaceae bacterium
TTCTGACTTCTGACTTCTGACTTCTGACCTCTGACCTCTGACCTCTGACCTCTGAACCGTTGTCTGGCAACCCATCGGTGGTAGAATGAAAAAAGAAGTAGTCATGAAAAATTGTACTTGACCTCTGAGTAAACCTTGTACCTTAGGTGCATGATCCAAAGCTTTTATATTTGAAAGCGAGATCCTGATGACGGATGAATTCAACACAATGGACCAACCTACACTTTTTGAAGGCCTCAGCCGTTTGCCTAGCGACCGTCTTGAGGAAACCGCCGCGTTCATTAAGACGTTGGTGGCGCGACGGTGCGAGCAACGAAATGCAATGATTGATGCAACCGCAGGCAGTTTCGGAAACACTCTGGGCAAGAAGTTGGGAGACGCACTCGCCGATTGTGAGCGTATCGATGAAAGCACCTGGTAGCATCGTCCTCGACAGCAGTTTGGTGGTTGCCCACTTTAATGAATTGGCCAACTGGATGACCGTCATTCAGGCCTGGAATACCCCAAGATACTGGCAAAGAAATATTGTCGACAGAAAAATCGAACGCAGAAGAATGGTTGGGGCAGGATGCTCTTAGGCGAGCGGCAGATGAAAACTTACCATGTAGCGGCGTCTCTCCGAGACGCCGAGCTTGCGAGTCTCGGAGAGGCTCGCCTACATTTCCGGTAGATTCTTATCTGCCGCTCGCCTTGGTAAGAAAATGGGGGGTAGGAAAATGGCAGGGCAGTTGTCAGTTTGGAAATGAGATTAGTGTAGATTAGCGAAGATTAGCGTTCCCCACGCCCCCCGAACCCCCACAAGACTAGATGCAAAAAATCCTGATCACCGGAGGAGCCGGCTTCATCGGCTCGAACCTGGTTCGCCTCATGGTCCGTCAGGGGCATCAGGTACTCAACGTCGACTCGCTGACTTATGCCGGCAACCTCCGTTCGCTCGATGACCTGGCCGGCGATTCCAGCTATCGATTTTCTCAAACCGACATCACGCACTTCGACGCCGTTCGACATGCGATCGAGCAATTCCAGCCTGAAAAGGACAAGTCCGCGAAGGGTTGCCAGATTGTGTTGGCAATCTGAATGATCGTTCGCTTATTGGCGGCGTGACATAGTTGGGCCCAGGCCAAATCCGACAGCCCTTCGCAGACTCTTTTAATAAGTTGATATTCCGTAGATTTCGTGTCGTTCATTCGTAAACTTCTGAAGCTATTCAATCGCCGTGAGCGTTGGCAACTAGCCTTACTGTCGGTCGCGTTGATTGTGCGCGCTTTTGTGGAATTGGTTGGTGTCGCCAGTATTGCTCCCTTCATGGCAGTAATCGCGGATCCTGGAGAAATTCAGCGAAACACATGGCTGCGGGCTATCAACGAACGATTTCAATTCGACAACCCCGAATCATTTCTGTTCATGATGGGAGTCGTGGTCATTGGTCTGATTGTCTTTTCAAACGCCTTCAGTGCGTTTACACAATGGGGGCTGCTGCGATTTTCCTGGAACTCAAACCACCGACTGAGTGTTCGTTTGCTTGACGGCTACTTGCATCAACCCTACTCCTTTTTTACCCAAACCAATACGGCCAAGTTAAGCAACGCGATTCTGGCGGAAGTTCAGCAAGTCATCAATGGAATACTAATTCCTGCATTGACCATTCTTTCACGATTCCTGGTGGTGGCATGTCTCGTAGGACTGTTGCTCTATACCGACCCTTTCGTTGCATGCATCATTGTTGCCATTCTAGGAGGCGCATATGGGGGCCTTTACCTGTTGGTTCGGGCGCGCCAACAGCAACTTGGTCAAAGAAGAGTGCAAGCCAATAGAGAGCGGTTTCGAGTTACTTCAGAAGCGTTTGGGGGAATCAAAGATGTAAAAGTACTTGGGCGAGAACGGGCATTTCTGGACCGATTCAAGCCAGTGTCGTGGGACTTCTCCAAGGCAACCTCCTCAAATTCAATAGTTGCTCAACTCCCTCGCTATCTGTTTGAGGCCATTGCATTTGGAGGCATGATTCTGATCGTATTGGTCTACTTGAGAAATGGCCAGAGTATCTCAACAATCCTACCCACAATCAGCTTGTTTGCCTTTGCCGGCTATCGCCTGATGCCAGAGTTGCAGCAAATGTTTGCGGCAATTTCCGCGATAAGGTTCAACAATGCGGCTCTTGAAAATCTATTGGAAGATATGGATACGTTTCCCGCACCGCGAAGATTACAACCTGCAAAGACAGACTGTTCGTTTCACGATTCCATTGTATTTTCAAATGTTTCGTTTCGCTATCCCAACGCAAAAGAGTTTGCCCTTCGGAATCTTTCGCTGACAATCCACGCGAATCAAACAATAGGCATCGTTGGCCGAAGCGGAGCCGGAAAGACGACCTTTGTCGACCTTGTTCTTGGTTTATACGTTCCAGAGGAAGGTGAAGTGCTAATAGATAATGTGCGCTTGACCGCCGATCGTCTGCCAGGATGGCGATATATGATAGGTTACGTTCCGCAGCATATCTTTCTGTGTGATGATACGATCACCAACAATATTGCTTTTGGTGTTCCTCCGTCGGAAATCGATCAGCAGCAGGTGATTGAGGCAGCCAGGCTAGCGCATCTAGATGAATTCGTTAGCACGCTGTCAGAGGGTTATGCTACCATTGTCGGGGAAAAAGGTGTTCGCTTGAGTGGGGGACAGCGGCAGCGCATTGGTATTGCGCGAGCGTTATATCACAAACCACAATTGCTGGTTATGGACGAAGCGACCAGTGCGCTTGATGGAGCGACGGAAAGTGCAGTCATGGACGCAATCAATGAGCTTTCAGGTCAAAAGACGATCCTCTTGATTGCGCACCGAATGACGACTGTCGAGCAATGTGATTCGATCTATATGTTTGAGCAGGGTTCGTTGATCGCAACCGGCACGTTCGATGAGTTGTTGCAAAACACTGCCGACTTTCGGGAAATGGCGAATCTCTCGGAAAGGAACTGAACCACTACCGGCTAATAGCCGGTAGGTTCGAAGATTTCGTGAGCTTCGGACTGAAGCCCTCCGCTCACGAGGAGGTGATCCGGAAATTGTCACCACTATCATCGGTCTCTGTTCCGGCCTGTTTGCGAATGTACTCCATAATCGCTTCATCGGTCACATTGCTACTGGACGCCACGAAGTTGCCACGTGCCCAAAGATGGCATCCTCAATACATCTTTTGAAGATGCTGGACAATGATCGAGGCATTGAGAACAGTTCAAGCAAAAATTCGTCGTGATATAGCATGACTAGCTATGTTCAGAACATTTGGACATTTCGTAGCTTCGTAGCTTGCAACTCATAGAGTTTTTCGGGGACTGTTCTAAACTAACTTTTTTCGAAGCAGTGTTGATGTTAATTACTATCACATACCGATCGCAGCATGCAATCGCTACTTTATTTGGATGGCAATAACAGTGAGATTGAGCGGCATTATGATAACTCACAACAGGCGGAAACTGGCCAATTTAGTTTTGACTCGGCTTTTAGACCAATCTATTTGTCCTTCTTATGTCCTTATCGTGGATGTTGGAACTGAGCCCTTCGAACTGGAGTCGGTCCTACCACAAATTGAGCAAATAGAGGTTATCCGCACCAACAAGAACATAGGACCTGCAGGCGGAATTCCGCTAGCTATTGAGCATATTACAAAGCTCTTTGGGGATGATGACCACTTTGTAGTTTTGTTAGATGACGATGACCCGCATGAAAATCCCAACTGTATTAAGCGCGCAGTTGAGTTTTTACAGTCTGAGGTAGGGCAAAATTGCTCAGGAGTTGGTTTTCGTGGTTCAATCTTTTACGCGGACTCTATGCGTACTTTGCGCCCGAAAAATGAGGAGAACAAAGATATTGTCAGTGTCGACTCTCTTCATGGCGGCTACTGTCCGGTATACAGAGTGAAAGCTTTAGAAAATATTCCGATCTGGATTCGAGAGTTGTTTTGGGGATTCGAAGAACTTGCCTTCGGATTGCATATAAGGTCCAAGGGAGGAAAGCTTGCATCCTTCGAAGATGCCACAATTCTTTCCCCTACCAAGAATCAACGAGTCGCCAGTCACCCTGATTTGCTATACCGGAGATGTCCGACGTTGCATCGTTACTACACGCTTAGGAACATGATCAAAGTCCAGCGACGGTTTGGAAACGTTCGCTCAGCACTATCTCACGGTATCATGAGGGGGCTAGTGAAACCATTGCTTTCATTATTGATTAATCCGGCTTGGAGCAGCAAGGCATTGGCATACGGATGGCTGGCGCTTTCGCATGGTTTTTCCGAAAAGAGCCCCAATCTCGGTTCTCCAAGTCAGTCTCCGACAGTACGTTCATTGTATCACATCACACGTCTAGTCAATCGGCAATCTTAACGGTTGTCAGCCTTGCTTCAGGAACATGAAAACATTTTTTCAGTCGATCGAGCCACCTTCTCCTCATAAAATGTCTTCGAATGCATTGTTCGTCATCGGTGTAGGACGAAGTGGAACAACTTTGCTCTATGACTTGCTGTGTCTATCAAAATCATTTCGTTGGTTCTCAAGAATGGAATCTGAGTATGAATTTACTAGGTTCCTCGAACCGGTGATCACTCACCATTTCAGAAGTCGCATATCGAACGGTCATAAACGCGGCAATTGGTTAGCCCCTTCTGAAGCGTACAAATGGTGGGATCGCGTACTGCCAGAATGGCGCGGGGCCCATGGTGGGGAGCTTAGTCCTGATCAAGTTTCGATTGATCGTCGAGCAGCGATAGCCAACCGGATTCTTGACTTGACAAGAGATGGGAGAATGTTCTTGAATAAGAATACTAGAAACTCCAGGAGGATTGAGTTACTAGCATCGCTTCCAAATCTGAATTCATCATTTGTTCATGTCGTCCGCCATCCTGCTGCTGTTGCTCTATCACTGTCTCGTGTAGCTTGGTGGCCGAATATGAAATTATGGTTTCGAAATGGCGAGACACCTCGGCAATCAGCCGGTACTGACAAACGCGGCAACATCTTGTTGGCTGCTGAGTTATGGGCTCGAGAAATTGAGTTGATTGAGCACTCAATGCGGCATTCAAGAGTTGAACATTTTTTGTCCCGATATGAACACATAATCAATGACTTAACAACGGAATTGAAGAACATTTCAGAATTCGTCGGCGTTCCAATCAGTCAATCACAGTACCTACAAGCTGCATCTCAAATGGTGCGTCCTTCGAAAGACTGGAACGCGGAATACGATCGATCGTTATTGAACGAGGTTTGGGAAATCACAGGTTCGCTCGCGGTACAATATGGCTATCGAAAAGAAGGTATCTAGATCTTTCTCATGGCGTCGGCATTTGCTTGAAGCTGGCAACAAATTGCTCTTCTGCGGGCGTCGACGCAGCAGACTACACAAAGGGAACGTGAGAGTACTTGTTGTTGCTCAAAACCGCCTCATGTTTGAATACGTCAGTCTATTGTGGAAGGTTTTTTCGGAATGTGTGCCAGTTCGCTTTGCCTATTTCAGCGGGTTGGATAGCCTCCAAGCAGACGCTCAGCGGATTGGCCTTAGTCCACTCTCGGTTTGGAATGCAAAATCCCGTAGATTTGATTTCATTTTACTTGCAGAACATGCCCCGTCAACGTTCGACCCTTATGCGTCTCGGCTTATCGTACCTCATGGTCCAGTCAGGTCTCGTCCCATCCGAGAATGGAGCTACTACTACGAACAAAACCGAATATTCTGGATTGATGGCCGACCAGTGTACGATCTAATGTTTGACAACAGCCAAGCTGCACAACAGGAGGCAATCCAGAGGATCCCGGAATATCTTGATCGTATCCATGCTACGGGCGACTTACGAACCTCTCAACTATTTGAAAATGCTAAACGAGCAACAATGACATCTCCACCTAGGGTGGCATTGATGTCGACGTGGGGTCCATATGGCCTGTTGGAAAGCCATGGCGAATGGTTGCTTAAATCACTCAAATCGTTGGTCGAAAGGAATCGAATTAGGCTTTCAATCTCGATGCATCCGAATATCTGGGCGGGACGTCTCGTATCTCGCGATTGGGTCAATTACGTGAATAACTTAAGTGGCATTGATGGAATTGATCTAATTCGGCCAGAGGATAACTGGACCATAGCATTAGCAGACTGTAGTCTGACCATTACTGATCATACATCTTTAGCTGCCAGCTTTGCTGCTACCGGACGGCCTATTCTACCGGTAGATGTCGATGTATCGCAGGTTGGTGAAGGTACGTTCTTTGATGCATTGACCAAGATCGTGACACCACTCAAGCCTAGTTGTGATTTAGAGCGTAGAATTTTTGATCTGCATGAAAAAGGAATGCCAAGTGCATGTGAGCAAGTATTGAAGCCACATATTCCAATTGTCCATGACGTGCAAAAAAAAATGTCAGCGGCGATTTTGAATTTAGTAAATCGCAAACTCGGATAAGATTTTCAACTTTCAACTCTAACAAGTTGTGTTTGCTAATTTCGGTAACTGTTAAGTAGTTCCAAAATACGACACTTCTCGCTGAACGCCACCCAATATAGAACTGATATAGACACGCAAAAGCCTGATCGCCTCTATTTGGGTTTTCTGAAGACTCGAAACAAAGGGATCAGGCATGGATGTTAAAAACCACCTCGTAAAACGATAACTGAATCTTGCTGTCCGCGAAAGGCAGCTTGTCCCACTTGCGGAAAACTTGGCCGGCGGAAACGGATTCGTGTCCGTCGGGTACGCTCGCTGGCTTTTCAACAGGAACTCTGGAGGGAAATTCGCTACGGCGAGTATGTGGCCCGGTGCGGGTGTTGCAAGTTCTTTCACTCGCATCCCGAGGATGTCGAACCCAAAGCCCATTACGACAAGAAGGTACGACAGGCCGTGCTGGATCGTATTCTGGTTGACAAGCTCAATACGAAAGCCGTTCAGCAAGCCATGAAGCGAGATTTTTTGCTGGAGTTGTCAGTGGGTTTTCTCTACGACTGTCTGGCCTATGCCATTTCAAAGGTAGCTGTCCATTCTATGCGCAGCAGGGAACGCCATCAAGCGAACGCTTGATGT
>CAYPXY010000074.1:0-6995 GCA_964414815.1 uncultured Pirellulaceae bacterium
TCTAACAAATTCCAGCCTGTTCACTCAACACCAATCCCGTACAATGGACAGCTACAATTTCAAAGTATGATGGAACCGCGTTTCGTCAGAAGGTTCTGGGCGAATTTTCCGGCACGCTTTGTGTGGACGAAATCCATCTTGGGCATCGGGTCGTGCTGCTTGCCAGCGACTCCGTTGCCGACAGCCCCATCGGCTGTGCGTTGGTCTCATCCAACGATGCGGACCACATGTTGAGGTTTCTGGGAAACCTGAAAAGACGCGGTTTTCTGCCGTAAACGGTGATTACGGATCGCTCGCCTTTATATCCTTCAACGATTGCAGCCCTTTGGCCCCAAGCCAAGCATCAGCTGTGCGTCTTTCATGTGATCGCGGAGATCAACGACCACGTCCTGGATGCGGTTCGCGAGGTTCGGCGAGCCCTCAAGCCCAAGCGAATCAAGAAGGGAAGAGGCCGGCCGAGCAAACGCCACCAGGCCCGCGTGAAGAAGCTCAAGCAACAGCGAGAACAAGCCGAGCGACTTTTTCGACGACGTCATTTGCTGGTCACCAAGTCATCCAACCTCAAGCCGGACGACCAGACGATCCTGAAGGAGCTCCTAAGCCTTTCCCCCACCCTTGGAGCGCTTCGTTCGTTTGTGAATGATTTGTATGAACTGTTTGCGATTCGCCGCTCTGCAAAAAAGGCATGGAAAACCTGGGGACGCATGAGACGCAACCGGTCGTACTTGAAAATGGAGTCACTCAGAAAAGCATTGCAGGTGCTATCCAAACCGAACATGTTCAAGCTGCTGACTTATCTGGATCAACCTCCATCCATTCGCAGCAAGGTTCGTACCAACAACCACGTTGAACGATGCAACCGGGTGATTCGCTATCTGGAAAAAGTACGCTACAAATGGAGAAGCCGAAAGACGATCGTCCGGCATATCCTGCTACAATTTCAAAACTGGATGAAACGCAAGGAAAACATGCATCAACTCGCTGCCTGATCACTGCCGCTCGGTGGCGCTCAGCGAGAAGTGTACCAAAATACACCATTTTTCGATGAGAATACTCCACATAATCAAGTCCCTTGGGCGTGGTGGAGCAGAGATGCTGTTGCCGGAGACGCTCAAGTTGCATGTTGCATGATCAGGATCGATTTGAGTTCCACTATCTCTATTTCCTTCCTTGGAAAGATCAGATGGTGTCGGCGATTGAAAATGCCGAAGGAACGGTCACATGCCTACCGGCCAAGAATAATCTGAGCCTGGTTCTGCAGTATCGCAAAATTGCCCGATACTGCCGCGAACACCAAATTGACCTGATCCATGCCCATCTGTCCTGAGCATGTATGCCGAAACACCAGTGGTGGCTTATGATGTCGGCGGGGTGTCAGAGATCGTGCTTGATGGAGAGACGGGCTACCTGGTTCCTGCCGGAGATGAACGTCAATTTGTGTCGGCGCTCGTTGACGCTGTCACCTCGGATACTTCTCGGATGGAAGCACAGGCAAAGCAACAAGTATTGGACGGTTACACGAATACTGCCATTGCAAAGCGATTCCTGGACGTTTATCAGCAAGTGATTCATGCGGAACGGTAGTTGGGCAGGGGGTGGTTATTAAACGCAAAGGCGCGGGAATCGGGAATCGGGGGTGGGCTGGTGGATTTCTCTGCTATCACTGTTGATACTATTCGAATCATAACCTCTTAAGCAGGGGGCCGCGTTTCTTCCCTCGCTTACGCTTCGGGTTATGATTTCCCCTAGGCCAGGTCGGGGGTCGGGTATTGACTGGCCGGTTTGAACTGAGGGTATTGTTCCTTTTTCGCTCGGGTGTTTTCAGGCGGATACTTGCTGTGAAGTTGGGCGGGGCTGAGGTGAAACTCCCCCGGATAAAATCCGGCGGCATCTATTTTTTCTGACGTTGCTGGTCAGGTAGAAGGTAACGATCTGCCGGTATAAAACCGGCAGCATTTTTGTTATCTGCATATAATGCTTGTCCTTCCTGTCTTCCTGTCTTCCTGTCTCCGTGCAATGCCTGACTTTCCTATTGGCTTGTAACGCATTAGAAAAGGCCGCCGGATTTTATCCGGCGGATCGTTACTTTCTACCTGAAAAAGCACCCACTAAAGTCAAATAAAGCCGCCGGATTTCATCCGGGGGATACTTACCTTCTCGCCTGGCCGACGGATAAAATGGACTTATGTCATCCGCATTAAAATACATTACGAATTACACGGTCGCCGACTATATGCGCTGGGAAGGTGACTGGGAACTGATGGATGGAGTCGCTAGTGATATGGGACCGTCACCGTATGAACCGCATGGCGAGTTGCTGGGCGAAATTGTATATCGATTCAAACATGCGCTCCACCAGAACGCAGTTCGTGTTTTTACTATCCTGATCGAGATCGACTGGATCGTCGATGAGCATACGGTGGTCCGACCTGATATGCAATTGAAGAAAGGGCGGGCTTTGAAGGGACACTCAGTCTCAACTCCCGTTTTGATCGTTGAAATTCTGTCGCCATCAACAAGAGAAAAGGACAGAACCTGGAAGTTCGACCTTTATCGCAAGCAGGGCGTGTTGTATTACTTGATGGTTGATCCGGATGAAACGAAGCTCGAAATTTTCCGATTGGTTGACGGCCAATACGAAATGCTTCCACAGCCCGAGCGGCCTTCGTTTGAATTGTCAGATGAATGCTCGCTCGAAATTGATCTCTCGAAAATGTTTGAATGAGGGAGTGGCTGGAAGCTATTGCGGCTATTGATGGAGTGCGGGACTGGCCTGGTGGAAATCATAACCCGAAGCGTAAGCGAGGGAAGAAACGTGGTCCCTCGCTTACGCTTCGGGTTATGATTTGAATATACAGCAGAGAAATCCACCAGGCCAGTGCGGGGCCCTGTACCACTTTGGATATTTAGATTTCATCGGTGGCCGAAAACGTCCGAAGCCATGGAAACGATAGCGGGACACGAGTCCCGCACTCCATAGAGGTTAAACGATGGTTGTGAATGAATAGCTTGCCGCGAACTCGAGTTTTGCACGTAATCAAGTCCCTTGGGCGTGGTGGAGCGGAAATGCTGTTGCCGGAGACACTCAAGTTGCATGATCAGGATCGATTTGAGTTCCACTATCTGTATTTCCTTCCCTGGAAAAATCAGATGGTGTCGGCGATTGAAAATGCCGGAGGAATGGTCACATGCCTAGCGGCCAAAAATAATCTGAGCCTGCTTCTGCAGTATCGTAAAATTGCCCGATACTGCCGCGAACGTCAAATTGACCTGATCCATGCCCATCTCCCCTGGGCCGGATTTGCTTCGCGTTTGGTCCATCGGCGGACCGGGATTCCGCTAGTCTATACCGAACATAATTTGCAGGATCGTTACCAGTGGTTGACCAAAACAATCAATCGCGGAACTTTCAACTGGCAGACGATGGCGCTCGGTGTCTCTCAGGATGTTACAGATTCCATTACTCAGCGCATTGCACCCCGTATCCCGGTAAAAACCTTACTCAATGCAGTGAATGTTGATTCGTTTCAGCGATCAGTGCCTTCCGGTCAGGCAGCAATTCGTCGGCAGCTCAACATTCCTGCGGATGCGTTCGTGATTGGAACAACGGCCGTTTTTCGCTTTCAAAAACGGCTTGATTTATGGCTTGAGATTATGCGAAAGGCGGTCTCGGTCAATCCTCGCATTTATGGGGTAATTGTCGGTGCGGGACCGCTCGAAGCAGAGTTACTTCAGAAGCATCGCGACCTGGAGTTGGGAGATCGGGTTGTTTTCGCCGGATTGCAAACCGAAGTGAAGCCGTATTACGAGGCAATGGACTGCTTCATGATGAGCTCTTCGTTTGAGGGACTGCCGATTGCTCTGCTGGAAGCGATGAGCATGGAGTGTGCGATTGTGGCAACCAATGCGGGAGGGATCAAGCAGGTGATTCGACCAGGAGTCGATGGATTGACGCGCGAGGTGGATGACTGGTCTGGATTGACAGACGATCTTTTGCGGCTGGTGTCTGAGCCTGGTTTACTCGGTCAGTTGCAGCAGAATGCGCGACAGCGGGTGGTCAGAGAGTTCAGTATGGGGCGGATGGTTCGCGAGATTGAAGAGGTGTATGCGAACTTGGTACAAAGATGAATCGCAGCAGAGCCAGATCAGCCGAGTCAATCGATTTCGCAAGATCCCAACGGGCTTGCAGTAATGAATTCGCCTCGACAGTCTGGCAGTGGGTTCGCAATCGGCGTTGCTGCAACCAGAAATTTCGACGTGAATATCCTATTCCACCCTACACGGTTGATTTCTGCTGCGTCGAGTTAAAGCTGGTGATCGAAGTCGATGGTGATTCTCATTTTTCCGAAGATGGACTGGAGCATGATCGAAGACGAGATCAATTTCTGACACGGCTTGGTTTTCAGGTTCTTCGAGTACCGGGGTATGATGTGATTCGGGACCGAAGCAGTGCTCACGAACGAATCGAGACTTTTGTGAAAGCGAGAATTGAGGGGAGATGAGTGGAGATTGCCCCCTCACCTACTGCTCCCTTCTCACCTACGGCTCCGATACTGCCCCCTCTCGCCCTTATGCATTTGCCCCCTCTCCCCCCGACCCCCTCTCCCCCAAAAGGGGCGAGGGGGAGACTAGGCTCGATCTGATTTGACTCGATCTGATTTGACTCGATTTGATTTGACTCGATTTGATTTGACTCGATTTGATTTGATTTGATTTGATTTGATTTGATTTGATTTTGATTCGATGACGATGAATGAATATTCGCGCTGCTAATTCGGGTGATACGGATCGCATTGTCGACTTGTTGAAGCAGTCGCTCGGCGAGTCCCTCATCAAGAAAACCGCTGAGGTCTGGAATTACAAACATCTGCTCAATCCATTTGGACCCTCCATCGTTTTACTGGCGGAGGAGGATGGACAACTCATTGGTGTGCGAGCGCTGATGCAGTGGCAATGGCGACGTGGGGATGAGTTACTACCCGCCTGGAGAGCTGTCGATACGGCGACTCATCCCAAGTTTCAGGGCCGGGGTGTTTTCAAGCGATTGACCCTGGATGCTCTCGATATCGCGCGTTCGCGAAACGGTCAGTTCGTGTTCAATACTCCAAACGATCAGAGTCGCCCAGGCTATCTGAAAATGGGTTGGCAACCCATGGGGAAACTTCGCATCGCCTTGGCTCCGGCTTGGCCCATCCGTTGGCCTGGCTCCAAAAGCAAATCGCTTGTCTCCCAAGCGGTTGATGAACGAGGGTTACAACGACTTTGCAATCTTCACAATGATCGTTTGGCTGCCAGCGGTCAGATTTTTACTCCCAAGTCTCCGGAATATCTTCGCTGGCGGTATCGGGATTGCCCTTTGCAGACTTATCAAATCGCTGTATCAGATCAGTTCTTTGTCGCCGCGACGGTTCGTCGCCGAAAATGGTTTGGGGAATTGCGGATTTGCGAAGCCATTTCTGACGATACGAAGGATGCTCGCCGCCAGATGAGGCGTGTGATCAAAAGATGGGCGGCCCAACATCGGTGTCCAATCATTTCGGCCGCAGACCGTTCGCTGATACCGTTGTCGGCGACGGGTGCTTTTGGCCCTCAGTTTACGCTTCGCCCGCTGGCTGACGCGATTGAGTCCGGTATTGCAAGATATCGTCCGCAATATTGGGCCTATACGCTGGGCGATCTGGAGTTGTTCTGATCATGGATGCATTGATTCTGTTAGTAGTGCTGTTCGTTCTGAATCAAGTCGCATTAAATGTGCTGCGCGCGAAGCGTCCGTTTATGAACACCAACCTACTGAACGGGTTGTTCTTCTACCATTTGTTTTTTGCGGGCGTTTACTATTACTATGTTCAGAGAAATGCATCCGATTCCCACGGATACTATCAAGTTGCGCGGGATTCCGGAGACAACTGGCTTTCACTTTTTGATTTTAGCACACCCTTCATCAGCTTTGTAGCCGCGCCTTTTGCTCAGGCAGGAATGTCCTATGAAGCGTTGATGTTGCTGTTTGCCTGGTTTGGCTATTGGGGATTCGTTTACGCTTATCTTTTTTTTAAGGAAAGCGTGCCAATTGAACCAAAGATTTTTGGTCGGTATAGTTTGCTGACGATCCTGCTCTTTCTACCCAACATGCACTTCTGGACCGGGTCGCTGGGAAAGGGATCGCTGATTTTTCTTGGCTTGATGATGTTTACCTATGGGGCGTACCAAATGCGCCGCAATCTGTGGCAGTTTGCATTGGGAGCATTCATTGTATTGATGATTCGTCCCCACGTACTCGTGTTTTTGACCGGTGGATTGGTGGTAGGATACTGGCTGGCTCGAGGTTCTGTTAGCCAGGCCGGAAAGGTGGCCGTCACAGTGATTGGGTTGATTGGATTGTTTCTGAGTTCCAATACCATCCTGTCTATCACCGGACTAAATGAATCCGAGTCAGTTGAGGAATTCATTGAAGACTTTCAGGAAGTTACCACCATTCAGGCAGGGCGGTTGTCGACGTCAGGTTCGGGGGTGGATATGAGCAATTATCCGGTGCCGCTGAAGATGTTTACATTCTGGTTTCGGCCCCTGTTTATCGACTCGCCCAACTTTTTGGGGCATTTCAGTTCGATGGAGAATTTCCTGTATTTGCTGATCTTCATGCACCTCCTGGACCGTCGCATCTTCGCTTTCTTTCGGCAAGCCCAGCCGGTGGTGTTGATGTCGCTAATCGCCTTTCTGGGAATCTCGTTTGTGCTGAGCCTGGTCATGTCCAATATGGGAATCATGCTGAGGCAGAAATCACAGGTGATGTATTTCGGGTTCTATGTGGTCTATGCATTCCTGGCCTGGAAGCAGTCGAGGAGGAGGTGAAGGAAGGGATGAGGGATGAGGGATGAGGGATGAGGGATGAGGTAGGAACGCTAATCTTCGCTAATCTTCACTAATATTGTTTTCAAACTCGCAACTTCTGACTTCTGACTTCTGACTTCTGACTTCTGACTTCTGACTTCTGACTT
>CAYPXY010000075.1:0-6782 GCA_964414815.1 uncultured Pirellulaceae bacterium
TATAGCAGGAGTCGTGTTTTTCTAAAACTTTAACGGTATTGCGGCTAAACGTTCTATCACTCAAATCCTACTTGGTCTGAATCCACAAATCGATCGACGTTGCCACCAGCAAGCCGATCCCGATCACGGCGTTGACCGTAAAAAACGCCTGATTGACTCGCGTCAAATCGTCGGGACGAACCAAGAAGTGTTCATAAATTAACAAAACAGAAACTGCCGCAATCGTCAACCCATAAATCCAGCCGAAGTGAAGTTGCGGTGCGCCAAGCCAATGAGTCCATGGAAGCATCAGCAAACAAATCACCATCAGCAAATGGCAAATCGCAGCGAGCCGCAGCGAGCCGGCGATTCCCAATCGAACCGGAATACTGTTCAGATGATTGGCTCGGTCGAATTCATAATCCTGACAAGCATAAATGATGTCGAAACCGGCCACCCAGAATACCACTCCCAATCCCAACAAGAGCGCCGGGATCAAATCGGCGGGCTGCTCCAGAACGATCAACCCTCTCACCGCCAGCCACGCACAAATCGGCGCGAGGGCCAGTGCAACGCCCAGCCAGAAATGAGCCAGCGACGTAAATCGTTTCGCATAACTGTATCCAAGCAGCACGAACAGAATCGGCACCGCCGCCGCCATCGGCAACCAGTTCGGCAGAAACAACCCCGTACCGATCAGGAACAAAACGGTTGACGAGATGGTAAACGTGACCACGGTTGCAATCGACAATTGACCGGATGGTAAATGGCGATTGGCGGTTCGAGGATTGCCCGCGTCGATCTTCCGGTCCGCCAGCCGATTGAATGCCATCGCCGCACTTCTCGCCCCGACCATGCAAACCAGTATCCCGATCAGATGAATCCATCGGAACTCAATGCTCTTTCCCTCAGGCACTTCCGCTGCCCAAGCCATCACCGCCGCCAACAAAGCAAACGGCAACGCAAACAGCGTATGGCTGAAGCGGATCATTTCGAGAAGTTTGCAGACAGTGGACAAGTCAGTAGCTAGTTGTCAGTGGTCAGTGAAAAGTAGGGTGTGTGCAGCGGTCAAAATTACCCGAAGAGATGGCCAGTCGAAAGCAGTACGATCATGTTCAAAGCTGGATTTGTTTTAATTTCTGTAGTTGAGATTTTGCATCCTGTGCCAGCCGGTCTTGGGGATACTTCTCAAGCAGTGTTTCAAATTGCCGGATCGCTTCGTTGACCAAGGCTGCTTTGCGATCTCCCGATGCATCGGCGACCTGCACAAAATTGCAACGGGCGGCTTCGTAGCAAGCGTACGCCACCCAAGCCTGAATCTCTTGAGGCTGTTGGTCGCCGGAATAGCGATAGAAAACCTCCTTGAACTCATTGATCGCCTTGTCGAACTGTTTGTTTTTAAAATAGAGATCGCCGATGGAGCATCGTGCGCGGACGTTCGTTCGGTCATCGCCGTTTAAGGCCTTTTCAAACGCCTCCAGGGCTTCGCGATCCTTTCCCAGCCCGACGTTTGCCGTTCCGACTTCGAGCCAAGCGTCTGCCTGATACCCGGCACTGGCCTGAGAGTTCGCGGCCAGCGCCTGCGCCCGATCGAGAGCCTGACTAAACTGCTGAGTTAGATTAGCTGCCTGAGCACCATGCAGCTGTGCCAGCCAGACCAGTTTTTCATCCACGGTCGTCGATGCATCCAGATGGGGCTGCGCATCGGTATACGCGAGCAGAGCTTCCGGATATTTCTTTTGCTGAAACAGTGATTCGGCCTTCATGAAAAACCCATCGGCCGAAAATCCCGACTCTGGAAACTGTTCGACTTGTTGACTGAAATACTTGTAGGCATTTTCAAATTCAGATTGCTTGTAGGCCGTCCATCCAAGTTTATAAAGTGCCTTCTCGCGAATCTTTTTGTCGTCCTCGTTGTCGGGATGGGCCAGCTCAACCGATTGCAGATAATGGGATTCGGCAAGTTTGAAATCTTCGGCGCGATAGGCTTCGGTCGCGAGATGGAAATACGATTCGGCGGCATGTTGGCTGACTGGTTTAAGTACTGTGATCGCTGCGAAATGTTTGAGCGACTCCGTGGTTTGGTTCAGTTCGTTCAAAACCCACGCCAATTCATAGTGGTAGTTTCCGACCCGGGGGGAAGCGGAGTCTGCCTCGAGCAGTTTCCGCAGCGTCTCCGCAGCGTCCTCCCATTGCTTGGCTCTGATCTGTGTCAGCGCCAATTCGTAGGTCGCCGCCCACTTCTCCTCGCCGTCTGATTTCGTTTCGATAGACGGTTTGAGATCGCCGATGGCTTCACGCATGTTTCCGTCGCTTCGGTCCGCCGCGCCACGACCGGCCTTGGCTTCCATCGCCAGTGGATGGTCTGGAAAGTCCGTCATCAGCCGCGAAAAAAGCTGAGCCGACTGGTCGGTTTCGTCCAGCTTTCTTTTGCTCCATGCCGCATTGTAAAGTGCTGCCGGAACCAGATCTGATTTCGGAAAGATGGTATAAATTTTTTCAAAGTTCGCAAACGCGGTTTTGAAATCATCGGACTCGAACGCGACTTCTCCCAAATAATAGTGCGCCCGGTCCATGGATGAAGAGTTGCCGAACTCGTCGATCACTCGTTGCAATGTTTTTTGAGCCGACTCAAACTGTTTGTCTTTCAGATACGCCCGTCCCAACGTCACCAAGGTCTCGTCCGTGGATCGCCATGCCTGACCTGTCGCCAACGATTTTTCCAGACTGGAAATGGCCGGCTTGATTTCGTCCAGAAAGAACTGGCTGGCTCCGATCCAGTGACAGGCTTCGGCCAACTGGGCCGGATCATTGAACGCATCGACTTTGGGAGTCAGCCAATCGATCGTCAGCTGATACTTTTCCTGAAAAAATCGAGCGGCCGCGCCACGCAAAACCCATCGTTGGCTCTTTTCGTGAGTTGGAAAATCGGTGATCAATTCATCGTAGGCTTTCTCGGAGGCCGCTTCGTCGCCAATCAATAACGAGTCGGCTTTAATTTCGCGGCTGTCGGCGAGCAGTTCATGAGTGGGATACGACTTGGTGAACCGATCGACGATTTCAACGGCTCGGGCAGGCTGATCCAATTGGAAATAGGCATAGGCAGCATTGTAGAGTGCTCGCGGAGCAACCGAATGCTGGGAGAATTTGTCCGCGACCTCCAGAAACATCGTCGGCGACTCGGCACGTCGATGATCCAGCTTGTAAACCGCCTCCGCACGATCGAGCATCAGATACGGTATTACGGTTGCCTTGGGCGATTTCTCGATCCATTCGTCGGCCACCTTGATGGCGTTCTCGTATTGCTCCTGTTCGAGATACGTTCTCGTCAACAGGGCCGCCCCATCGACGGCTTGAGAAACATTGAGTTCGGTAACGCGGCGGAAAGCATCAATCGCCCGATCGGGTTTGCCGGCGTCAAGCCAGTTGCGGCCAGCGTCGAGCAATGCCGGCACGACAAACGGGGAATCGCGAGTAGCTGCGACTTTCTCGTAGGCTTCGGCAGCCCGTTGTTTCTGATCGAGAATCGAGAGCGCCAATGCTTGTTGGTAAAGGGCTTCGTGAGCCACGCCTTCGACCGATGAAGGACTTTGCTCCGCATCCGTCCCGGCCAATCGACCGAAGATTTTTTCGGCTTCGCGATAGCTGACTGCCGCAGCTTGGGCATCCCCCTTTTGGATTTGCTGAGCCGCCAGCAATAGCAGGGTCTTGCCGGTACTCAAGTTGACTTCGTCCAGCAAGGCATGGGGTTTGGACTTGGTCTCGGCTCGAAACTGATCATAGTAATCCATCGCTTCCTGAAAATTTCCCTGTCTCTGATAGAGTTCACCGAGAAAATAGATCGCTTCGGATCTAAAATGATCCTCCGGGTATCGCAACACTTTCTTGTAAGATTCGATCGCGTCGTCCAGGCGATTGAGTCGCTCAAAGGCGTTGCCTTGAAAAAAGCGAGCTTGATCGGCGTCCTCAAAATTGGGAAACTTTTTCAGCAAGTCGTCAAAGATCCGGGTGGCTGTGGTGATTTGGATATTGGCCTCTGCATGAGATTTGTCGTCAGCACGGGTCAGCAGTGATTCGCCATAGCGGAACTGACTGAAGGCCTGAAAGAACAAAGCATCCTGTTGCAGAGGTGCATCCTCACCCGACAACATCGGAATCGATTTGGCAAATTGCTGCACCGCCTCATCGAAGCGGCTCGATCCCTGATAACATAAGCCGAGATTGTAGGTCGCTTTGCCGATGAGCGGTGAATCAGGATGATCGGCAATCAATCGTTCCCATCGTTCGGCGGCAAGCTCGAAACTTCCTTCGTTCTGGGCGCTGACCGCCACTTCGGCGAGGCTCCAGGCCCCCTTGTCGGCTTCCTGAGCAGCGGCTTGGCCAATCAGACTTGCAACCAACAAAATAATCAGGTTCAGTTTCGTGAACAGGAAAAACGGGGTTCGATTCGAAAGTGAATTCATGGACTACGGTTTTCAATCAGTTTTCAATGAGAGGGGGGGGCGGGTTGAACGTCAGTCATTATATGTTTTTCACTGCAATCAGGACATTTTTGTGCCGCAATCAGGCCGAAAGCCCGAATTTTGCCGTTCCAGCTGTAGAAAAACGATGTACTATCTGGCCTGACACGGTAAAATGTCAGGTGCTATTCAAACTTGTCTGACGATATATTAAAACCGTCTTTTCCTCGAAAGACTCGTTTCATTTCCAAATTTTGGTAATAATCGGCTTTTCTTTTCCCAAATCATTTGAGGACTCTGTACGTGAACCCATATCAACCTGGAAAGCGTTCCTCGCTCTTTAGTTCCATTCAAATCTGGTTCAATTCTTACACGGACCGACAGGACATTGTTTCCAAGCAGTCTGTTTTGCTACGCAGCCGAACCGGTCTCAGTTTGATCGAAATCATGATTGCCCTAGTCATGACCCTGATTGTGCTGGGTGCGATGATGACAGCATTTCAGTCGGTCAGCGGACACATGCAGAAGGGCCGGGCCATGATCGACTTGGCAACCCGCGTCCGGACAATCGAAACCACGCTTCGTTCGGATCTGGGCAACCTGACCGTCGAGCCTCGTCCCTACACGACCACGAACCCGCCAGGATTTTTTCAGCTCGTCGAAGGCCCACGAAACGATTCCACGATGGCGGCTACGATCAGCAATGTGATCGGCGATCTCGACGACGCGATCTCGATGACGGTCCAGTCAAAAGGCGTCATGTTCAAGGGGCGGTACCAACCCAATCCCGCCGATCCGGATACCGTTGTCACGATTGAGTCTCCCATTGCAGAGGTCGTTTGGTTTACAACCTGGAATGAGTTGAACGACGATGGAATTCCTGAGTACCTGGATTCATTCCAGCTTCGTCGCCGGGCAATGCTGGTGTTGCCAACGGGCGTTCAACTGGTTCCTCCTCATATTACCGGTCCCGGACCGTATGATGGTTACTGGACTTGGCCTGAAGTAGTTCTATTTTTCCGCAACAATGACATCTCGGCGAGAATCGAACCGATTCCCGGTACGGGCAATCAGTTTCTGATCGTTCCGAATCAGCTTGCCGATCTGGCCATTCGCAAGAACCGGTTTGGTCATTTGCCGGCAGCCCTCTATGGAACGCAGGGAGCGTTTTTGACTTGGGCGCCCGCATCGCCCAATCCCGTTCTGCCATTCACCACGGCCAATGCGGATACTTCCAATTTAGGCTTCCCCAACCCGCTTCACTATCAGATGCTGAAGAAATTGACCTGTCCCGATCGACGATGGTTCAATCCAGCCGATCCAACCGAAAATGAGGAAGCTCATCGAAGGTATACGGGGAACGACTTGATGTTGAGCAATGTCGTCAGCTTCGATGTTCGTGTTTACTCGCCCAATGCATCGCTCAATCGCGACAGTGCCGGAACGTTTATCATGGAGCCGGGCGAACCTGGTTTTGACACCATCAATGCTGGTAGCACCTACAACCCAAGCGTCGCGACGGAACATTTTGGGGTAGGCTCCTTTGTCGATCTTCATTTTATGAAGTCTATCGGTGGGTTACCGGTTTCCTGGCCTGCGGCGGCAACTCCCGCTCAAAGGCTGGGCGACTACTGGAACAAAGTATGGTTCAGCGGTCCTTCGTCAACTATGTCCTATTTGACCAACTCGATCAGTACCTGGCCGGGCGCGATTGTCGGTGAAAACACCTTCGACACTTGGACACCCATTTATGAAAGCGATGGCATCAACCAGAACGGCAATGCCTCGATCGACGAAGGAACGGATGGACTGGATAATGACAACCAAAATGGTGTCGATGACATTGGCGAGCGTGAAACCCAGCCTCCCTATAACACTGCGCTTCGCGGCATCGAAATTCGTGTTCGGGTGGTCGAAAAAGTAACGCAGCAAGTCCATCAAGTCAGAATCGTCCATAGCTTTGTCCCGGAATAGTCCATCCAGCAACGCAAGGCAACCGGCAGACAAAACCATACCAAAATGGTTCATGTAAATGGCCAATCAGAAATGAGGTTGCCCTAAGACAACCGCTATCTGTTAGTTCGGAACATCCACGCCCCCTGCCAGCTTGGAGGTCGTGCGGCTTAGATTGGCATGGAAACGCACCGAAGGTGCATGGCAGGACAGCCTGGGGCAAGCTCGCGCAGCGAGTGCCGCCCCAGGTTAGAGATGTTGAAGCCCTTTGCACGCTGAAGGCGTGCGGCCCAGCCTGCCGCACGCCTTCAGCGTGCTTGTTGGCGAACGAGCGAGATCACTTTCCCAGGGCGGCGTCCGCTTCGCGAACTTGCCCTGGGCTACCCTGCC
>CAYPXY010000076.1:0-6737 GCA_964414815.1 uncultured Pirellulaceae bacterium
TCCACTTCCACCCCATCGCTGACTTTGCGCGCGACCATCCGATGACTAAAATGAGAGTTCAATCAAACTTGGAATGGAAAATCCTGCCGCAATTCATCTATGCTCGTCCCGCGTAGGCCGCACATAACAAACGGATGCACCGGAGCGACTTCATGGGGCGAGATTTCCAATGGCTTCGATTTGGATTATAATTTGGTTGTTCAACGATCACTCGCGTCGCCCCGTCGCCCGGTGATCCTGAACGTTCAGAGGTTTTATCATGTCATTTAACCCTATTAAAGATGTTCTACCGTTATGTCCCTGCCGCATCACGTTACGAGACAATACTCAATACCGTTGCGACGTACCTTCCGGTTTTCAAATATCTCCGACCACAAGCACGTACACAGCCTTATCCGGAAATAATCCTATGTCGGTGCCTTTCCGGGAAATCGTATCTTTCGAATCAATCGCCGACAAAACTCGACGAATCGATACCGGAATAAAACTAATCGCGGATATCTCCAACGATATTCCACTACCAGCCCCGGACAATCCAGCCACAGGTCATCCGATAACTCCGGACACCCGAAAACCTTAAACTCGCCCGGAACTGTCTTTGATTGCCCCGGAGATAATTTCCCTGTTAGCTGGGTGTCAATCTCCCGGATTCCGTGATTGCTGAAAACAATAACCGTGTCGCCCAATCGCGGAAACCTCCGAACAATCGGATGCAACGGAGCGGCTTTATCGGGCGGCGTACAAATCTTTTCGGACTGGCTCATTCAATTCTCCCTTCGGCCTGACCCAACTGAACCGCCGCCCGCTGATCCTGAACGTTATCCGAGCTATGAAATCCACTCAATTGTACGAATATCTGCGTGAAGCCAAGAAACGTAATGCGCCGCTAGTGCTGACGTTCGATGATGATGACAAATACTCGCTCGATAACATTGACTTGTGTTACAGTATTGGCCACGATGGCTTGCGGGAAAACGAACCTTTAGTCGTTGCGTTTGATAACTGCATAAACGAATCAAAAAAACGCATCCAGGCGTACCGTGATGGCAAACTAAAAACTCCCGGTGTATATTGGACGTCAACTCCCCCATTTTCGCCGGTGAATATGGAATACGCCATTGAAAACATCGTCGCGGTTTGGGATGACGACAAAAACTACGCGGTGTATGATCGAAATAATGGATAGTCTTACCGAAATCGCCGGATAACAAACGGATGCACCGGAGCGGGCGGTCAGCCGGGTTTGTGATGGTTGAGTCACACGCGCCCGCCCGGTGATCCTAAACGTTATTTGGCCTGAGTTCCGCGATGCGTAGAACCTGATGATGACACTTACTTTCAACGTATCCGAAAATGAAACACTGGCCTTGACGGAGCAGTTCTACAAGGACTCCGCGTCACATCAAAGACTGCGGAATCGAACGCGTTGGGTTGTGCCTTTATTCTTGCTGCCGATAATGCTCTTATTCACGCTGCAATTCGGGTTGTCTTTGCTTCCTACGGTCGTTTTCTTGATCGGAATTGCAGGATGGTTCGCCATCGCTCCATTGCGATTCGACGCAAGAATTAAGCGATACGCCATTCAACAAATGAAGGAATCTTCCTATGCGAAATCCTTCGGAAAGTATGTTGTTCAGATTGGTGAAGCAAATCTTGTATCGGATGGACCAACAGGCCACACAGAATATAATTGGGATGCGATTGATCGCGCAATACTAACGGACGACTATCTCTTCGTGTTTCTGTCGGGTCCAATGGGACTTCCGATTAAAACCGCAGATATTGGTCATGAGGACGCGCGAAGAGCCTATGCGATAATCCAACAGCGGATCGCAACAGCCAAATAACAAACGGATGCACCGGAGCGACTTCATGGGACGAGATTTCCAACGGCTTCGATTTGGATTATAATTTGGTTTTTCAACGATCATCGTGTCCGTCCGTCGCCCGGTGATCCTTGACGTTATGTCGGCTGAGATGCTCGATTGCGCTTGACCTGCTCCTCTGGTGCGCGACCTGCCGTACTTGCCGCTTGTTTGCGCTCAGTTGCGCTTGTTCCGGGTTCGGTGCGCGCCTCATCGCGCCCAATGTATGCCACGGATCGCACGGATGAACACGGATTTCCGCGTATCGACTTCGTTCGCGCTCCATTGCGCTGCCTCCGAATCGGTTTGTGTTTCTGCTGCCCCGTTGATCCAGGTCATCGCCGGTTGTATTTCCGCTTCGACCTGATCGCTGACTTTGCGCGCAGCCATCTGATGACTAAAATGAGGGTTCAATCAAACTCGGTTTGGAAAATCCGTTCGTGATTCACCTATGCTCATCCCGCGTAGGCCGCACATAACAAGCGGATGCACCGGAGCGACTACATGGGCGGCGATCCGGGCTTTGTTTGACTTGGATTACTTTTTACTTGTTTGATGATCACCCATATGGCCCGTCGCCCGGTGATCCTGAACGTTCGATTTTTTTAGCCTTCGGAGATTCAACATGCTTTCTCTCAAAGAACTTGTAGAGCTGGTTAATACTGTCCACAATAAAATCTCGGACGGTAAAACCCGTGAGTTGTTCCTTCCCCTTCAAGAGAAGGTATTGGAAGTACAAAAAGTCCAACTTGAAATCGAGAAACGCCATTCTGAAGAAGTACTTCGTCTGAATGCGATAATAGACGAACTCCAGCAAAACTCTTCGAAACCAAAATTTAAACTTGCTCATAGTATTTATTGGGATGATGATTTAAACCCACACTGCTTAACTTGCGGGAAGGCTTTATTCACAACCGAAAACCCTAAGTACGGATATTGCAACTCATGTGATATTGCTGTGGACTATAAAATCAATGGTGAAATTTTAACTCTTGAAGAACTGCGAGATTCGTTGCGGTAAAAATCGAACAATGTGTTGCACGAGAGCGGGCGAATCGGGCGGCAATTGATAATTAAATCAAATCCGCCCGCCTCGTGAACACTGAACGTTATGCCACTAATCCAACATGAAACAAGAACACCGATTCGTCGCAGAACTTTATCGCTATCTTGCTCCATTTGTTGATACGGATCACGATGTGTTCCTGTCACTCGATGGTATCGCTGCACGCAGTGGAGTCAACGCGGGCGTCTTCATTGACCCCGATGTGCCGGATATCTGGGTACGATTCGTAGGTTCACAATCACACACGCTACTTGAAGCGAAAGTTCTCAACGACAACCACACCGTGACGCTCGTTCAAGGCCAATTGGTTGCATGGCGGTCTAACGGCAATGGATCACATCGTCCATCCGCATGGGTTGCCACAAATCGACAATTCACATTGTTCTACTACTGGGAGCACATCGCCTTCGCACAGAACTTGGATCGCTCGCGATCGCAGGGTGATTATCCTCGAATCCGGATTCCGGACAACAGATCGGAATTTGACGATCTTAGACAACTCGCGCTGCATGTCTTGCGTGTGGCATAACAAACGGATGCACCGGAGCGGGCGGTCAGCCGGGTTTGCAATGGTTGAATCACTCGCGCCCGCCCGGTGATCCTGGACGTTATGTCGCTGAAAGACTTCCTCTATGAATGACCTTTTCAACCGTGACGCACAGGTCAGGCACGCCATCGCGTCAGTTGCGGATTCTCTGCAATTGATGGACAATGAACTTCGCAGCTACCCGTTCGACTTACAGAAAACCGAGATAACTCAAACGATTCTTGGACGCCTTCAAACATACTACTTGACCCAAAATCGAATTAAAGACATCCTGCAAAAACGATATGCTCCGGCCGCTGCAGACTTCCTTGTTGAAACCGTGGTTTTCTTTCTGCGATTGGTCATTGCCACGATGGAATCTGACCTGACCGCCCACTCTGAACGTCAAATTCGACCAAAGAAAAATGCCATTCGACCTGATGTTTCAATCTGGCGTGACGATGAGGTAGTCGCAATCCTCGAATGCAAGACTCAACTTGGGTGGAATCGCTCGAATTGGGAATCAGAATTTAACGCCCGTGAACACAAGCTAAAAGAGGAATTTCCCAATGCGTGTGCCTATTTGCTGGTAATGACCGGCAGCAACTGGGGCGGCTTCGGGAATAATGTTCACTTGGGTCAAAAATACTTCTGTTTACTACGCGATACTTGGCCCGTACACTATATCTCTTTGGATCAAATCCTCACCCCGATCGAACCACTATTTCGTAACCTACTGAACCACTGACCAAAACGGCGGCATAATAAACGTTATGCGGCAATAAAGATCGCGATGAACAATATGTTTGGTGAACCGTTCATAGCGTCTGCACAGCTTACGCCCGATGTCGTTCCGATACGTGTAACAGACTGGGGCGACGTTGTTCGATTCGCTGCAACTTTTGATCCCCAATCCGAGTGTCCCTCCGGCTCGTCGATTGCGGGTGTGGCGGACATCGATCTCAACTCGACAATTGCTGAGATGCGGCTTGCGCTCTATTTGGAATGGCGACGCTACAACCATCTTGGATACGATCCAGACCCCGCTACCGTTCATCAAACGCAAGCAATACTCGATCAACTGCGCGTCGCTTGTCAACAAAACTGCGGGCACTTGGTTTACCTGCGATCTGGTCGATTGATATTGGTCAAACGCCTCGATGACGATTGGCAAGCATTACAGGAAGCTTATCCGGACTTCATGACATCGCTCGGACCATGGACGGCCAACCAGATAGCTGCTTATTTCTCGCTTGATTACACTGAAGATGATCGCAACTGGCCATTTTCTCGTCAGGCCATTCAGGAGTTTTTGGAATCGCCTGACCCAAACGAACTGGCTACCGAATAGCCGCATAACAAACGGATGCACCGGAGCGGCGATTGGTGCGCGTTTTCAAATGGATCATCGTTAATCGCCGCCCGGTGATCCTGAACGTTATGTGGAGATGAAAATGAACTGGCTCTCGATTGTCACTGCTTTGTTTTTGGTATCCAGCTTTTCGATGTGCCTCCAAGATGAGTTGACCACCAAGACCGGACACCAAGCGTCTATTGTTTATGGCGACAAGTCCATTGACGTTCCGTGTGATGATACGTTCGTTAAACTTCTCATTGCGATTGCTCAGGAAGCAGGCAATTTCGCAAACTGGGAAGAGCAAGATGATGCAATCGAATTCACTAACTTCGTAACGTTTTCATCCAAAGCTTTCGGGCCTTACAAGGCGCATTTAGGGTCACGAGGATTTTCCGGCATTCGATCGATTACTGTTGAAATTGGTGATCCACATCGTGTTTCAATTAGTGATGCCGGTAAAATCTACATTTCCAAACTGCCGAAGGATTCTACATTGATCCTTGCCATCAAGGTGTTGTGGCAAACCGCCCGGTCACTTAAAGATGATCCCACATAACAAGCGGATGCACCGGAGCGACTTTACGGGGGCGTAATTGGAACATCCTTCGATTGGATTTACAATCTGGTAATTCAAACTTTTATCGGGTAAACCGTCGCCCGGTGATCCTTAACGTTATGTTGCAGACATGAACCGATACGCCTTCGCTTTTCTGATGATCGTGATCGTCGGCTGCGCGCGAAGCGATCGAACGACGAATCGAGACATGGAATCGCAAACTTTAATGAATGAAACAACTTTGCACCCGAAGGTCAACTTCGAACATTGGGCAAATGTCTTCCCAATTGAGATGTTCGAGAGAGCGAGTGGTCCACGACAATTCGATTCGACCAAAAAAGGCGATCCGCTCGACCTGTGGAAGCCGCACGGTGAAATCATCACCAGCCCAACTCATTTGTGCGCAATTGAACTTGTTCGAAAACAATATGCACAATCCCGCGACTTGGGGCCGGCAGTCCCGGTTGACATCTTCCTTTGGAGCATCGCCCCACCGGAAAAGCCCTATCTGACGAAGCTTGGCGGCGTACCACACCGAGAGTCGGCCAAACCGTGGCCAACAGACGACACGAAGCCATTTACGTTCGTCGCACAATTCTGCTTCGCCGATTCACGGGACATCGTCTCTGATCGAATTCCCGGCGACGTTATGTTGATCTTCTTCAAAGACGCTGACAGCATTTACGATCCTGGTTCAATCCACGTCGAATGGAGTTTCATCGACCTGGTTTCACCGATCTCCGCAGAACAATGTCCCAACCCATCCTTTACTGTGCCGCGACTATTTGGCCATATCTATCGAACGAACGAATACCCTGATAGCTGGGATGTCTTTGAACAGGCTGGTCATTACCAGTTCTATCTTTTTCCCACTACCCAATCGACAAAGATTGGACGTGAGACGTTCTTTATTCAAAATGATCCTCGCAGACCCGATGACGAATTGCTATGTGCGCTTAATTCCGTGCATCCCACGACCTATCCACCTGGCTCTAAATGGCCATTCATTGGCTTGGAGACTCTTCCCGATGACTGGGACAAACCTGACGATCACTATGAATGGGGCAAATACCGGATGATGTTTGCAGACGTTGGTTGCATGTACTTTTTAATTGACAAACAAGGCAAAGTAACCTGGACGATGGATTGCTACTAGCTGGAATGCAACATAACAAACGGATGCACCGGAGCGGGCGGTCTGCCGGGTTTGTGATGGTGAACCACTCGCGCCCGCCCGGTGATCCTTAACGTTACCCGGCTTCAGAGATATTGGCAATGGATGGCTCAAAACATCAATTTAACTTATTCTCGGTGTTGTTGCTGTCTGCCGCTGCCCCGATTTGGATATTCCTCTGTGTAGCTCTACC
>CAYPXY010000077.1:0-6605 GCA_964414815.1 uncultured Pirellulaceae bacterium
TCACGTTCCTGGCCACTCTCGCCGGATAGGATTCGGAAAATGCAAAACTCGAACTTAGGCAACCGACAGACAAAAACGTACCCTAGTGTAGGCGAGTCGCTCCGCGACTCGCAACTCAGCGTCTGGGAAACACAATACTGCCTGGGTAAACTTTTACCTGCCGGTCGCCTTACTGGCTCGTTGCCAGATTCATGATGGAAGATTCTGTCAGGTCTTTGCGACTGAGTTCCCCTGTGATACGGCCTCGTTGCATCACGAGTACACGATCGCACAGTCCGATGATCTCTTCCAGATCACTCGAAACGCACAGGATCGCCATCGATTCGCGGGCCAACCGTTCGATCAATCGATAGATTTCCTGCTTCGCCCCAATATCGATTCCACGAGTGGGTTCGTCCAGCAACAGCACTTTGGGATTCGTCGTCAACCACTTGCCGATCACGATCTTTTGCTGGTTCCCACCGGAATAAAAACGAGCGAGCTTGCTATCGCTCGAGGGCCTGACATTGAGTCGATCAATGGTTGCCAATGAATCGGTCTTCTGTTGGCTCCAGTTGATCAAACCGAACGGACGTTGATGGCGTTTCAAATTGACCAACCCGACATTGCTGCGCATATTCAGATCGACGATCAGACCATGTTGCTTGCGATCCTCTGGCACCAGCGCCAAACCGCTGGCAATGGCCTGTCGAGGATGACCGATTTCGGTCCGTTGGTCATCAATCCGAATGGCCCCGCTACGTTTGGGCCGAGTACCAAAAAGCGTTTCCAGCAACTCGGTGCGCCCGCTGCCGACCAACCCGGCGATTCCAACAATCTCTCCCGCATAAACACGGAACGAAACCGACTCCTGGGGCCACGCTTCGGTCACCAGATGATCCACTTCCAGCAACGGCCGGCCAAACTTGTTGGTAACACGACTGAAATCGTTCGTGATGTCGCGGCCGACCATCATGGACACCAAATGGCCGTGCGTGATTTGATCCTTCAAAAGCTCCCCTACTGCTTTGCCATCTCGCAGGACCAACACGCGGTCAGACAGCCGAACCACTTCTGACAATCGGTGCGAGATATAGATGATTCCGACTTGCTGCCGCCGCAATTCGTCAATCAGCTCGAACAGCTTTTCGGTTTCCCCCGCCGACAGACTCGATGTCGGCTCATCGAAAATCAGAACACGGGCCTGAGTCGACAGGGCTTTTGCGATCTCGACCATCTGCTGTTTGCCGATGGAAAGCGATTTGACGATGGTTTTCGGCGATACGTTCAAACCGACGCGATCCAGAAAGGCTATCGACTCCTGATAGATTTTCTTTGAATCGAGAAATCCGAATCGGCGCGGCTCTCGGCCAAGAAAAATATTCTCCGCCACATTGAGATTGTCGCAAAGATTCAATTCCTGATGAATCAGAACCACACCCGATTCCAGCGCATCGCGCGGGCCAGAAAATTTGACCGGCGTTCCGTGCAGGGTCATCTCCCCGGAATCCGGCGGCTGAACGCCCGCCAGAATTTTCATCAGGGTACTCTTGCCTGCGCCGTTTTCTCCGACCACCGACAGAACTTCACCTGCGCCCAGCGTTAAACTGACGTCGGAAAGCACCCGAATTCCGGAAAAGGATTTCGAAAGGCGGTCGGCGGTAAGGACGGGAGGCGGATTGATGGCAGGTTCGGGGTTGGGGATTGGGGATTGGGTGATATTACCATGAAAGTTGGCCAGAAGAAAATAGTATCAAGAGCACCTCCTCAGTGCGAGCAGCTATACTTTATCCTGCCAACTCGATTTTTGTCCGCTTGAACTGCTAGAATGAAAACGGTTACTGTAGAATACAGGTATTAAACTCTGACCAACCACCAGCGACGGACAGGCGGCCCCCTATTGCCGCAATCCAACGCGGTGGTGAGTACCGGCCCCCCAACTGACCTCGGACAACTGACTATTGACCACGGACAACCGCCCATCCATGAACAAACAAAACTCGCAACCTGATCTCAATCATGATGACATCCAGTCGCTTGAAAAACTGAGTGAGGCCTACAAAAACATCCGCTCCCAATTGGCCAAGGTTATCGTCGGCCAGAACGAGGTCATTGAGCAGTTGATGATCGCTATCTTCGCCAAAGGCCATTGCCTACTCGAAGGTGTGCCCGGTTTGGCCAAGACATTGATGGTCAGCACGCTCGCAAAAACGCTGCACCTCGATTTCAATCGCATCCAGTTCACTCCTGACTTGATGCCCAGCGACATCGTCGGCACGGAAGTCATTCAGGAAGACAAATCTACGGGCGCTCGTGCGTTCAAATTCCTCAAAGGACCGATCTTTGCGAATATCGTTCTGGCCGACGAGATCAACCGAACGCCGCCGAAAACGCAAGCGGCTCTGCTCGAGGCGATGCAGGAAAAGCAAGTCACCATCGGCGGTCAGCGCCACACTTTGCCGGCACCGTTTTTTGTGCTTGCGACGCAGAACCCCATTGAGCAGGAAGGAACTTACACCCTCCCCGAAGCCCAACAAGACCGCTTCATGTTCAAGGTCTTTGTCAAATACCCATCCTACGACGAGGAGTATCAAATTGCTTCTCAAACCACCAGCGATATCGAATCGAACGTCGAAGCCATCCTCAATGCGGATGATATTCTTCGATTGCAAAACCTTGTGCGACGGGTTCCGATCGCTCCGCACGTGATCCATTACGCACTGCGGTTTGTGCGAGCCACTCGTGTGCTGGAGGCTGACAGTCCCTCGTTCGTCAAAGAAGCCATCAGTTGGGGCGCCGGCCCGCGCGGAGTTCAGAACCTGTTGCTCGGTGCCAAAGCCCGTGCCGTGCTCGAAGGCCGAACGCACGCCATCACCGACGACGTCCAGGCCGTGGTTCGTCCTGTGTTGCGGCACCGCGTGATCACCAATTTCAACGCGGAGTCATCCGGTGTGACTTCCGATGATATTATCAACCGACTGCTCGCCGAGCTGCCCGATCGAAGCGATGGCGATCAACTCGTGCCAGAACTGGCGGCAGCATTCGGGTAGTGTAGCAGCGTCTCTCTGAGACGCTGAAGGTGTGAGTCTCGGAGAGACTCACCTACAATACAACGACTTGGTGAACGGTTAACTTGAATTTATGTCTCTCGAATCAACTTCCGCGAAATATCTCGATCCGCAGACGCTCGATAAGATCAAGCGGCTTGATGTTCGCGCTCGCTTGGTCGTCGAAGGGTTTATCACGGGCCAGCACCGCAGTCCCTACAATGGATTTGCCGTCGAATTCGCCGCACACCGCGAGTACGCTCCGGGCGATGACCTGCGGCACATTGACTGGAAGGTTTGGTCGCGGACGGATCGGCTCTACATTAAGGAATACGAGGAGGAGACGAATCTCAAATGCCATCTGCTGGTCGATGCCAGCAAGTCGATGCGCTATGGGGAGAAAAAGGGCGAGAAGACGGGCTGGAGCAAGTTCGATTATGCCGCGACCGCTGCGGCAAGTCTGGCCTACATGATGCAGCAGCAACAGGATTCGGTCGGGCTGGTATTGTTCAGCAATGCCATCGACAAAGTGCTCAAAGCCAGTTCGCATCCGTCGCATCTCAAACTGCTGTTTCATGAGCTTGAAAACACGCAGCCCGACAACGAAACCGACATCGCCGACCCATTTTTCGCATTGGCGTCGCAAATTCGACAGCGCGGGATGGTGGCCCTGTTTTCCGATTTGTTTCTCGCGCCCGATCAGCTCGCAAAATCGATCAATCAGTTCCGTTTGCGGCGACATGAAGTGATTGTTTTTCATGTCATGCATCAGGACGAACTGGAATTTCCGTTTCAGGAAAACACGATGTTCAAGGGGATGGAAGTTTCAGCTGAGTTGCTGGCCGAACCGCGTGCATTGCGACAGTCGTATCTCGAAGCGGTTGAAGCGTATTTGACTCAGGTCAAAAAAATCTGTGCGTCGTCGGGCGTCGACTACGTTTTGCTCGATACATCCAAGCCGCTTGGCGTGGTGTTGGCCAGCTACTTGAACTACCGGATGAAGTCACGAAGGAAGGTTTGACGCTGCATCGATGATCTCCTGGTTTCTCAATCCGTGGATGCTGTTGGGCGGCTTGGCGATTGCCTCGCCGATCCTGATTCACTTGCTGAACAAACGCCGGTTCAAGATCGTCGAATGGGCGGCGATGGACTTTCTGTTTCAGGCCGACAAGAAAAACCGCCGCCGCGTCGAGTTGGAGAATTTGATTCTGCTGTGCCTGAGATGTCTGGCGATGATTTTGCTGGCGCTGATGCTGGCGCGACCGTTCTTGCCGTCGTCGTTAACTGCGTTCACCAGACAGTCCGAAAAGATCGAACGGATTATTTTGATCGATGATTCACTCAGCCAGCGGGTACTCAATCAAAACCAGCCTGCGATGGAAACGATCAAGGAGAGCGTTCTCGCACTGATCGGGAAGCTGGCGGCTTCCGACAAGTCGGAGAACTGGTTGACGGTGGTATTAACCAGTCGCCCCGATCAGCCGCTGCTGGCCAACGAGCCGCTGACAATGAATACACTTGCGACGCTGACCCAATCGATTGAATCGATTGAAGTGTCCGATCTCGTGGCGGACTATTCGGCGGCATTGACGGAACTGAATCGTTATATGCAGGGCCAACGGGAAGCAATCGGCAAGGTCATCTACTTCTATTCCGACATGCGGGAACGTGATTGGCTGGCGAATCTTTCCGGTGACGCCGACTCGGCACCCCATTCGCTGATCAACGACTTGTCGAAATCGGCGCTCGGATGTTTTGTGATCGATGTGGGGCATTCGCAGGATCAGAACCTCGCGATTATCGACGTTCGGGCCGAGAACTTGCTGTCAATGGATACGGTGATTCGGTTCAATGTAACCGTCGCCAATTACGGCTCGCAGACCGACAAGGACGTTCGCGTTATTTTTCAGGTCGACGAGGGTCAGGCTCGGTTTGCCACGCTGCCGCCGATCGCCGCCGGTCAGACGCAATCCGTTTCTTTTTTGCATTCGTTTCCGTCAGCTCAGTCGACGACAACACTCGCGTCGGGCGATTTTGGCTCTGAGCGGGAAAGTTCATTTCGTTTCCATCGGGTCATTGCCGAAATTGACCGCCAGTCGCTGGGCGAAACGGGGCTGGGGCACGATCAGTTACTGGAGGACAGTTCCGCGATCTTCGCCGCAAAGGTTCGGCGCGGCAGCTCCGTCTTATTGATCGATGGCGATCCGTCGGCCTCAAGCGAGCGTAGCGAAACGCACTACCTGAAGAGCCTGCAAGTCCCCGGCACCGGGCTGGATATTCAAGCCATCACCGTCAGTGAGTTCGAAACGATTCCGCTCTCGCCGTTTCAGGTTATTTTTCTCTGCAATGTCGATGAGTTTTCCAAGGACCGCATCGACGCGTTACGGCAGTGGGTTGAAAACGGTGGGGGACTGGTTCTGATGCCGGGCAATCGTGTGCGGGCATCGTCGTTCAACGCGGCGTTTTACGAAGACGGACGAGCGGAAGGTAGATCGATCTCGCCGGTCTTTCTGACCCAAATTGCTGGCTCGCCGTCGATGTCGCAGTGGGTCAATTTTGATGTCGCTCCCCAGCTGCATCCAGCCCTACGAACGGTGGTCAACAGCGATGCCGCCAGCTTGAGCCACGTTGATATTTTCAGTTGGTGGCAGCTCGGTCTTCCCGAGGAGCCAAGCGGCAACACGATTTCCGTACCGCTTCGGATGACGGATGAACACAATTCGCTGGCGATGGTGGAACAGACGTTGGGCAGCGGCAAGGTCGTTGTGTTTTCCGTGCCCGCCGATGGCGATTGGACGATGTGGCCGAGCAGTCCAACCTACGCACCCGTGATGATTGACTTGATTTCACACTTGATCGGCGATGACAGTTCCAGTTCGACGATCCAGATCGGCAATTCCATTTTGATTCCGGTTGACCTCGCGATCTACGAACAACGTGTCGGACTTCGCAATCCCAAAGACGAAAAAATCGAGACCATTGCGAGACCACTAGGGAGCTTGTCCATTAAAAAAAATATGGATTTGGCCGACTCAGACGATTCAACCCGCGAACGGAATGAAATGCAAATGGACGGAACGGACAATGAATCCGCACACGGTGTCCTGTTTGACAACCTTCAACATCGCGGGTTCTATCAGGTAGAATTGAAGCGGCACGACGGGCAACTGGACCGGGAGTTGTTCGCGGCAAACCACGATCCGCGAGAGTCGAATTTGAAGCGGCTGTCCGAATCGACACTGGAAACGAATTTTTTCAGCGACAAGGTATTGCGAGTAAGCCCGGATCAACTAGCAGATCAAACGGTTTCTGGAGGCAACAGCGAAATCTGGCCGACGGTGTTACTCACTTTGTTCGGCGTGCTGGTGGCAGAGCAGGTGCTGGCATGGTGGTGGGGAAGGAAGCGGTAGGGATGAGGGATGAAGGATGAGGGATGAAGGATGAGGGATGAGGGATGAGGGATGAGGGATGAGGGATGAGGGAGTGTGATAAATTTCACAGAAAATTTGAGTGCAGAAAAATTACGACAGGAAGATTTGAGGACAGGAAAATTGGGGAGCGGAGAAATGTTGTGGGGAA
>CAYPXY010000078.1:0-5790 GCA_964414815.1 uncultured Pirellulaceae bacterium
CGCTTCATGATAATATGTCCAAATAGCGCAACTTCAAAAAGCGTAAGCGAGGGACCCCGCCTCAGGCTTTAAAAAATAGCACAACCTCGAAGTTTACGTTTCGGATTGGGATTGAGGAGGTAGAGCATGATCGACAATATCATCTTGCCTGATCCATTGGCATTCTTCATCACTTGGCCAACTTATGGCACTTGGTTGCCGGGGGATGAACGGGGCTGGATTGAGTATCACCATGGCTGGCAAATGCCGAATGTCAATCTTGAACAGTGTTGTCGAATGCATATGTCCGAGCAGCAATGTTTGTTGAGTCCTTTCGAGCAACGAATTGTACTTGATCAAATAATAGAAACTTGTGCGTATCGGAAATGGGTACACTTTGCATCAGAGTGTCGGACCAATCACGCGCACATCGTGATTGGTCCGACCGATACCAATCCGAAAAGGATTCGTGCCGATATTAAAGCCTGGTGTACACGTCGCTTGCGCGAAAGGTCCCGACCCAAACGACTGAATTGGTGGGCTGAGCGTGGCAGTATCCGATACATCTGGAATGAGGAGTCTTTAGCCAAGGTTGTTCAGTATGTTACTGAGGTTCAAAATCGTAAGGACCGAGATACGTAAGCAATCCCAACCCGAAGGTAAGCGAGGGACAATAGCAAGAGCTGAAAGCGAGTAGCAACTCCAAAATTGCTGATCCCTCGCTTACGCTTCGGGTTATGATACACGAACTTCCACACAGAAAAATCTGATTATTTTGTGGGATGAACTTGGACGGGCGGTGACTTATAGGAAGATTCTGGCAAGGTTGTTTTGAACCGAAAGCTTTTTGTGACTTCGATTGACTCGCAGCAATGGACCGCTTTCGTTGTCCGTTCCGGGGCAGCGCTGGTACTCTACGCGCGTCAGTGGTGCAGCGATCCGGATGATGCGGTTCAGGAAGCATTCCTGGAACTGTCAAAACTGGACGTTCCGCCCGATGATCCGCTTGGCTGGTTGTTCACCGCCACCCGGCGGCGAGCCATCAACCAGACCCGCAGCGATTCGCGCCGCCGAAAGCGAAACGAACGACGGAACGAAAGGCATAATGTTAGTCGAAATGAGCTTGCCAGCGATCCTTTACGGCCAATCTCCCCGGCTTGGTTTGAGTCCGAACTGGAGAGTCGAGAAGAAATCGAAAAACTGCAAACGGAACTGGAAAAGCTGGACCCCGTCGAACGAGAAATTGTCGTGGCTCATATTTGGGGCGAATTGTCATTTGCTCAAATCGCCAAACTGGTGGAGTTGTCTTCCAGTACGGTGCATCGCCGCTACCAATCCGCACTGGCCCAACTTCGACTTGCCTGGGAAAACCCGCCGACTCATGATTCCAGTGATGGGACCGCCCATCCAGTGATGGGACCGCCCATCGAACTCCCTTATTCAGGACATCGCCATGAACCCTTTTGAAGATCACGACCCCCATTCCGATCCGTCGCTGAAATCTTTCGAAGGATATTTGCGCCGTTTTCAGCCTCGTCCCGCAGAGGTCAAACTGGAGGCATTCCATACCAGCGAATTAGCGGACTTGCTCGAACCCCAGTCAATGTCGCAAGCGATGGACGAGGTTTTTATGGAATCGCCATCGTCCTCACTGTCAACATCGCCCACGGCCGCCGTTACTCCAACCTTACGGCAACGTTCGTGGACCGAGCTGGGAGCTGCCTGGTCGGGTGGGATGGTGATCGGAGCGGCCCTGATGTTTCTACTGGTGGGGCAGTTTCAGGATCGTCAGCCAGAGATTGTCCTATCCGAGTTGGCTAACTCGCCTGTCCCAAAGACAGTCCCGAAGACAGACGTGGGCGTCTATCCCACTTCTCCGGTTCAGGACTCCGTTCCACCTACGGTCTCGCAAGTGGCCAGCTCGAATGAACCTGATCGATCGATGCACTCCTTTGTTTCATTCGATCCGCTTGCCTTCACTGGATTTGAGACGCCTGAAAGTCCAAGTACGCTCGGTGCGTTTTATCTGCGTTCCTGGTATCGCCATCAAACCGCTTCCAATCCGGTTCCAAATTCTGCTTCCATTGACAAGGACCATCATTCGAGTCATTCACTTCCGCAATCGATTCCCTCGATCCCCGCCTACATCATGGAGATCGATGTTCCACCCGTCCAGAGTACTACCCGAGCAACCCAACTGCTTGAGTTGTTGAAGGATGCCATTTAGCGATTCCATTCCTCCTACCGAGATCCATCATGCCCATAGCTCAACCTCTTTTACCTGTATTTTTCCGCAGTCTTCTACTTCTGTGCTTGGTCGGAATCAATCTGCCTCAGGCCACTGCCCAAAGTAGTCGAGATTGGGTCATTGATAACGAGGTCAAAGATTTTCCCGGCAGGGCGGTTCACACGAAGACACTCACGCTGCATCCTGCGGCGGAGCCCCGTCCCGCGCTCAAGTATCGCTTCATTCCGAGCGAATTCAACCGAGTCGATGGCAATGCTGCGACCTACTACTTGAGAGCAATCGGATTTGTGGAACAACGGGGTGCCTTAAAGCAAATCTTCAAATTGGAAGAGAAAGCTCATCAGGAGGCTCGCGAGAAAGGAATTGCATCTTCGGATATTCCTCCCTTCTCCTGGCAAGGCATGGCCCCTGACCAATTGCCACTCGAAGAGGTCAAAAAATACCTGATGCTCACCGATTTCCAGGCCCGAGATATTGCCGTGGCCAGCACCCTGCGCAGCCTCGACTTCAATCGGAACATTCGCAATGTCGAGAGTCCGATGTCGACCCTGCTTCCTGAGGTCCAGCAATTTCGAGCATTGGCCAATACCCAATCGATTCGCTGCCGAGTGGCCATCGCTGAAGGTCGCTTTGATGACGCCATCGAGATCATGGGGCATCAGTACGCCATGGCCAATCACTTGAATCAGGACCGCTTTTTGGTTTGCTCGCTGGTGTCCGCTGGCATCGCAGGTATCAACTGGGAAGACGCACTCGATCTCGTTCAGAGGGCGGATGCTCCCAACCTGTACTGGGCCTTGGCTTCACTTCCCAAACCCCTTATTCCGTTGCGAGAAACCTTATCGGCGGAAAGCGAATTGCTGTTTATGGAGCTGAAGGCACTCAAGGAAGTCAACGAGCAACCTCAACCTGCCGGTTATTGGATGATTTTCGCCGATCGAATTCTGTCTCAATACAATAACGTCCTTTCGGCATTTCAAAATTTAAGAGCACTGAATCGGTTTGATCTGGCAAATTTTATCGCAGCTGGCTACCCAGGTGCCAAGCAATACTTGATCGAAACCGAAGGAATGGATACGGCGCTGGTCGAGTCTTATCCGATCGCTCAGGTTTTTTTTCTGGCTCAGAAGAAGTACTCGGAACACATATTGGATGCAGAATTCAAATTAGGGTATCTCGATCTCCCCACCATATTGTCAAACCATTCAACCGAGTCTCCAAACCATCAATCGCGGCGGCAAGCAGCGGCCCAAGCAGGATGGATCACCGTTCCTGTCGAGTCATTTGTGCCAGCGATCACTCAGGTCTTGGCAGCCAGCAGCCGAATTGAATTGCAAATTGTAATCCTGCAAGCGGTGGAAGGCATTCGCATGTACGCAGCAGAGCACAACCATCAACTCCCCCAACAGTTGTCGGACCTGTCCTACCCAGTTCCCAACAATCCTTTTACCGGCAAGCCACTCGGTTACGAAGTCAATGAAGGAGTCGCCACGTTAACCGCCGAAATGAACACTTATATCTACCAATTGAATCTGCAGATCGCCCAATAGGAACCCTACGCCATGAATATCAGAACCCCCTCTTTCTCACCCTGGTTGATGCTGGCATGGTTGGCCTGTCTTTCAGCCAATTCACTTGCTCAACCTGCATCGGCTCAACCCGCTCAAGGCTCGCTCGCGACCGAAGCTGCCGACATACTGCAGCAGCTTCAGCCGAACAGTATCGTTCTGATACGGCTGGACGTTTCGCAGATCAAACTTCCTGGAAAGTTGGACGCCACCGATTCCGGTGCCTCTAAATCGAGCCAATGGATGGACGCTCTGCGCAAGAACCTCGATGAGTTCAAAGCCGTCCATCGCGACCAACCGATCTACGCGCTCGTTGATCTGCCATTTACTTTTGCTCAGCCTCCCTTGCGACTCTACTTTTCCCAATCATCCGCCTCCAACCAGCAACTGATCTCGGATGCCGTTACCGCATTCGATTTCCAACCGCTTGTGGAGAAAGATGGCTGGTTGATGACATCACCAGGGGCAAAGTGGTTGAAAGTGTTTTCAACCTTTGCACGCGAGTCTGCAATCGAGTATCAGCAGATTCTCAATACACCCCTAAACTTGCCCGTTCCCGTTGACCGTTTCACCCAAGGTTTCCAATCGGTCGAAAATTTCCCGATCCAGGTGGTGATCGTCCCTCCAGATTACCTTTGGAGGACGTACGAAGAACTGTTGCCCGAGTTGCCGGAGCAACTCGGAGGCGGGCCCGTTTCGAAATTGACTCAAGGATTTCGCTCGATGGCCATCGGTATCAATCCCGAAACGATGAGCCTGTCAGCCGTCGTTCAATCCGCATCCTCCGAAGCAGCCCGTGAGTTCGCTCCTCTATTGCCTGAAATAGTGTCTCATATCATCTCGTCTCTTCCTCGGCCCTATCAAGAAGGCAGTCGACAAGTGATTGCCGATTTGGCCTCACAAATGGAATCCGAAGTGGTCGAAGATCAGATTCGATATACCCATCAACCGATCGCCGACCCGCAACAAGCCGTTATTCGTTGGGAAAAACTGATGAGTCCGGTTGTTGAACAAAAGATCAAGCTCGATGAGCAAAGAATCAAGCTCGATTTACGACAGTCGGCCATCGCCATTCACAATTACGAAAGCATGTACGGTACTTTCCCTCCAGCCGTAAAGTTTCGAGATAGCGAAGGCCAAAGCGGCTTGAGCTGGCGAGTTCATATTCTACCTCTGATTGAGGAGAACGAACTCTATCAGCAGTTCAAACTGGATGAACCCTGGGACAGCCCCCACAACAAACCCCTGCTCGAAAAGATGCCCAAAATCTTTCAAACCCATTCCATCCGCTTGAATGAAGCTGAAAAAGACGTCCCCACCGGTTACACGACCCTCGTTGCACCTGTCGGCGAAGGGACTCTTTTCGGTGGCAATAAAACGGTCACTTTTGAAAATATCGCGGATGGCACCAGCAACACGATCATGTTCGTTGAAGTCAAACCTGAACATGCCGTTCCCTGGACGGCTCCCCAAGATTATAAGTTTGACCCGGCGAATCCTGGTGCTGGATTGAAGGTAGGCCAGAATGGAAAGTTCGTGGCCGCAATGGGTGACGCTTCGGTTCAAGAAATCCCCGCCGACTTGCCCCCGCAGTCCATCAAGCATCTGTTTCAAATGAACGATGGAAAGGCAGTGAACTGGTAACACCTTTGACGTGAAAGTCCGTAGCCGTTTACATAAAGCCTAGACGTTTAGCCGCAAGCCGTCGGGGGTTGCCGCCAAAAAACGTATTGCAACACAGAAATTGCTTTATCGGCAACCCCCAAAGGCGCGCGGTGCATCAGGTTGCAGGTATTCTATTGGCAAGCAGGTTGAATACGGAGACTACACCCTACCGTCGCGCCTGCGCCGACCACTTCTCGATCTTTCTGCTTCAACCATGAGTCGATCTACTTTCTTTGATCATCGCAAACGGATAGCGGTCGGCTTCGGCTTGCGGCTAAACGCAATACCGTTTAAGTTTTAATATTTATCGTGTTTTCGAAGGTTTTTTCC
>CAYPXY010000079.1:0-5190 GCA_964414815.1 uncultured Pirellulaceae bacterium
AACGTTATGTCGGCTGAGATGCTCGATGGCGCTTGACCTGCTTCTCTGGTGCGCGACCTGTCGTACTTGCCGCTTGTTTGCGCTCATTCCGGGTTCGGTGCACGGCCCATCGCGCTCATCGTAACGCCACGGATCGCACGGATGAACACGGATTCCCATGATCGAATTCGTTCACGCGCCAATACGCTCCCGCCGACTCGGTTTGCGCTCCCGGCTGATCCCATCGCTGACTTCGCGCGCGAACATCCGATGACTAAAATGAGAGTTCAATCAAACTCGGTTTGGAAAATCCTGCCGCAATTCACCCATGCTCGTCCCGTGTAGGCCGCACATAACAAACGGATGCACCGGAGCGACTACACGGGCGGCGATTCCAACCTTGTTTGACTTGGATTATTTTTTACTTGTTTGATGATCACTCGATTGGCCCGTCGCCCGGTGATCCTTGACGTTATCCGCCTAAAATCCATGAAACCTCCACGCAGTCTCAAAATCACCGATCATGAAATTGGCACGGGACGCATGTGCGTACCCGGTGACGTCGCGATCTGTGAATGTACCTGCACGCGACGAAAAGGTGACGTCGTCTTTGAATCAGCTTCTGACGCTCCTTATCCAATTCGTGTTGGTTGCCGCGACTGTTATGTGGGCATAGAATACGGTTTACTTGGAATGCGAATCGGTGGTCGGCGCACTGTCGTCGTCCCACCCAACTTGACTTACGATGAACGCAAGACGTATCGGGACTTGCCAGAAAACGGAATACTTGTATACGAACTGAGACTGATTGACCTACCGGAAAAATGGAATCCAGAAATGGAACTCCGGCTGGCAAATCCAACTAACTCGAACCACAACACAAAAAACGGCGGATAACAAACGGATGCACCGGAGCGACTACATGGGCGGTGATTCCGATCCTATTTGACTTGGAATAACTTTTACTTGTTCAACGATCACTCGACCGGCCCGTCGCCCGGTGATCCTTGACGTTATCCCGCTTCGAGATTTTCGCTAAGATTTACATCGGTTGAACGAACAGCTACTAGTTCACGTTCCAGTCTTTCGCACATCCTAAATCAAAATGAATAGTTCAAACGAACAAATAAACGCTATTAAACTGGCACGGGTTGGGGTGGTTTTTAGCGCCTTACTCGGCATTGTCTTAACCGCATTCGCCATGTTGCCATCGTTTGGCGAATATGTGACCTACGCTGCAATGAGCTATCAACGCGGGCTCTTACCTCCTCTTCTTTCCTCTGCAATTGCTCCATTGATTACTCTCGGCATTTGCTGGTATCTGATTGTCAACTCAGATTCGATTGCTCAACGGTTGTTTCCGGATGACGTTCCAACATCAACGCAAATTGAGCGGGCAATTTATCGCGTCGTTTTTACATGCGTTGGTATTCTTATTCTGGTATCAACCTTCCCTTCATTCATTCATGCGATTGGGAATACCTTTATCAACAACAGAGAATTCAATATGTGGCCTGATGATCTTTATAATCAATTCACATTTCATAACCTTCCTTACGTGGTTGCGTTCATCGTGCAGTTCTCACTAGCAATCTACCTAATCGTAGGAGCTCCTCATTTCATCCGATGGCAAGTGTCTCGTGCTGGGGATGCGGGATAACAAACGGATGCACCGGAGCGACTTTACGGGGGCGCAATTGAAACCTCTTTCGATTGGGTTTACAATTTGGTGATTCGAACTTTATCGGGTGAACCGTCGCCCGGTGATCCTGAACGTTATGTGGCAATAAAATGTTGATCGACTCTCTCGTTGGTATTCAAATCGTGGGCCTTCATGTAGCTGAATGGGAAACCAATACGTTCAACAACGCGGATTTCATTTTCGAACTCTCTGACGGCAGGTTCTTTCGTATACCGGACTTCTACTTATCCGTGACCACGATAGAGACGTGCTTACCAGATTCCCGGCATCGGCGCGCACGAGTTACTGAAGACGAGGGGGACCACTACAGAAACAACCTTTTTGGCCGAACAATCCTCGATATATTAATCCCTCGCGACCCTAAAATTCGCCATGCGGACGCTGTAGCCATCAAACTCGACTCTGGGTACTTTGTAATGCAGGAATCGGGTGCGCCGCAAGGAATCGTTCCGTCTGTATTCCTGGTTGACTCGGTTGACATGTCGGAACTACAAAGCGTATTCGAAACGAAGGAATGGAATGCGCTGCAAACGAAACAAAAGGGAAATGCCACATAACAAGCGGATGCACCGGAGCGGCGATTGGTGCGCGTTTTGGAATGGATCATCGCTAATCGCCGCCCGGTGATCCTTAACGTTCGACTACTTAATCAACCCCCATTCCTTGACGCCATGCCATTCAAATCCTTCCATTGCTATCCAAAACCTTATAGGGGTAAGGACGCCAAAAAACTAAAACACTACAAAAACATTCAGGAGGCTGCCACAAAAATCGAGCAATATATCAATGAAAGAATCAAATCATGTAATCAAGACTACTTGGTGATCTTGAACAATGAAATCTCAGACAAAATGAAAATACCGTTGGACATTGTGCAGGAAACTCTCTGTAAAAATACAGGAGACAGCGGGGTCACTCTTCAAATTTCGGATTACCGAATTGAACCATGAATTTCTCTACTGTATCTACCCAATCGGCTTTCCGATCTTCGGTAAAGACTCCAAAAGGGTGTCCGACTGCCCACTGAGTAATTAAAAGAACTTGATACTTCGTTAGCGGAATACCTATTTCTTGTTCAATCCATCCCTGTTTTGCAACTAAATTAGGGTAAAATGCTTGCTGATACCTGGAAATGGCTGAGTTCATCATTTCTAAGTTGTCTTCGTCATTCCAGCCTGTCTTGTCAGATGCAGTCGAACAAGCGGATGCACCGGAGTCGCCTTGAGGGGGCGAGATTTCATCTTCTTTTTTGTTATTTAATTCATTCATTATTCAACCTTTCTTTAATATCACCGGCAGCCCGGTGATCCTTTACGTTATGTCGGCTGAGATGCTCGATTGCGCTTGGTGCGGTGTTCAGGTGCGCCACCCGTCGTACTTGCCGCTTATTTTCGCTCGGTTGCGCTTGTTCCGGGTTCGGTGCGCGCCTCGTCGCGCTCAATGTACACCACGGATCACACGGATGAACACGGATTCCCATGATCGACTTGATTCTCGCTCGGATGCGCCGCCTCGTAATCCGTTTGTCGTTCTCCCTTTCTCGTCCATTGAAATCGCCGGTTGTATTTCCACTTCCACCCCATCGCTGACTTTGCGCGCGACCATCCGATGACTAAAATGAGGGTTCAAGCAAGTTCGGTTTGGAGAATCCTTCCGTGATTCATCCATGCTCGTCCCGCGTATGCCGCACATAACAAACGGATGCACCGGAGCGACTACATGGGCGGCGATTCCAACCTTGTTTGAATTGGATTACTTTTTACTTGTTCAACGATCACTCGATTGGCCCGTCGCCCGGTGATCCTGGACGTTATGTTGATTGGAGCGCTTGCCGATGGATGCCTTTGAGTCGATTGTTGCCACTTTGCTTGAACGTGATGGATTCTGGGTTCGTACCTTATTCAAGGTTGCGCTTACTAGAGACGAAAAACGTGACATCGGCCGACACTCTACGCCTCGTTGGGAACTCGATGTCGTTGCCTATCGTCCCGGTGACAATCTTCTGCGCGTGGTTGAATGCAAATCATTTCTGGACTCTTGCGGTGTTCGACGGGCTGCTTTTGATCCTTCCACCAATGCATCGAAACGCTACAAACTGTTTAACGAACCCCTCACGAAGGATATTGTGTTTGGTCGTCTGAAACAGCAACTCCTAGACCTGAATGCGATTCGACCTGATCCGCATATGGAATTGTGTTTGGCCGCTGGCAAAATCGTGAAATCCGATGCTGACGCTATTCGATCGCACTTTGACATGAATGGATGGAAATTATTCGACTCGAATTGGCTGTTACGCGGCCTGCGCGACGTTGCGGCTGATGGGTATGATAACACTGTTGCTGCCATAACTGCGAAACTGCTGTTGCGGCAATCAACATAACAAGCGGATGCACCGGAGCGACTTTACGGGGGCGAGATTGAAACCTCTTTCGATTGGGTTTACAATTTGGTGATTCAAACTTTTATCGGGTGAACCGTCGCCCGGTGATCCTTAACGTTATCCCAAAAGGCAAATGAGCAGTCTCATCGTCAACCTCATCAATGAATTGGATTGCGCCATCGACCGCGATGACACATCCAGCATTTGGGAGAACCCAGGTTCCCGCGAACTCGACGATGTGCTCACTCCGATAGCCGACTACTACATCCAACATCCTCACGTCCGCGACGAGATACGTGATGAAGTACTGAGAGTTTCATCTACCTGGCCGCTCGTACTGTTTGTACGACGCATCAGCCAATTGCTGGAATCTGAGCAGGGGGCTGACTGGCTCAATCGAGGACTTGCAACCGCCTCAATGATTGACGCCAATTGTGATTATCGAGATCTCATTGTATCACTTGTCCTACTTCGAGACGCTGGCGACCGAGCCGGACTTGGAACATCACAAGCGTTCGATGCTGCTTTGACGTGGTCTACCGAAAAAATGCATGGTATCTTGCGAAATGCGCGAGATCATTCTGAGTCTACCATTCGCTCAACCGTATCCGCTTTTGGGCTACCTACACAATCGAAACACAACCCGGGATAACAACCGGATGCACCAGAGCGGGCGAACTAGCCGGTTTTGAATGGTGGATCACCCTCGCCCGCCCGGTGATCCTTGACGTTACCCGGCTTCAGAGATATTGGCAATGGATGGCTCAAAACATCAATTAAACTTATTCTCGATGTTGTTGCTGTCTGCCGCTGCCCCGATTTGGATATTCCTCTGTGTAGCTCTACCCGATAGCCCGGGGTTCGGTGGTTCGCCAACGCGATACTTCATTCCACCGTTTGCACTGACTGGAATCACATTCGTAATCCATCGCCTTTTACGAGGCAAACCCAATTCGATTGCCTTGTCCGTTTTTCTTGCACCAATTATTGCGCTCTCTGCTTTGATAACTGCATCTTTCCTTGCGGGCTGATTTCATGATAATTGTTGACGGTATCGCCACCCGATTGAACAATGCCACCCGATTGAACAATGCCACCATGACCGAACAATCAAAACTTGACACTCAAA
>CAYPXY010000080.1:0-3422 GCA_964414815.1 uncultured Pirellulaceae bacterium
CAGACTTCAGACTTCAGACTTCAGACTTCAGACTTCAGACTTCAGACTTCAGACTCCTGACTCCTGACTCCTGACCTCTGACCTCTGACCTCCGACTTCATCCCTCATCCCTCATCCCTCCCCCCACGTGCTGCTCCACGAAACAATGCAATTGATCCTCCCAACCGGGTTCTGAAATATCAAAACGCGCCCGGGCGACTTCTCGGTTGAACGATTTCAAATGCGGGTCATCGACCGCCGTCTTGAATCCGAGCGGTCCTTTCAGACTTCCGAGCGCATCATGAATATCCTTAAGCGTCTGTTCGGTATAAGTCGCTTTCAGGCTGCCGAAATACTGCTCACTGTCAAATTTCATTTCGTTGATATTCAGTACACCTCCGGCAGGGCGCCGAAAATCGACGGTGAACACCTTGTCGGTATAGATCACTTCGGTTTCGACATTCAGGGGGCGAACCACTTGCCCATGTCGCTTGACAAAGATCTCTTCGAATTGAGGAGCATTCTGGTCTCCTGTTTTTTGCAGAAAGAACTCTTCCTGGATCACGACTTCCAGGTGAGTCGGGACCTTAAGTTTGACCGGGACACCGCGTGTTTGAGACTGGGGCTGATTCAGTTGAAAGCCACCGCCCGGCGTTCGCTGCAAGATCGTGGACTTGAATGAAGTACAACCCGCAAGCGATACCAACAGAACCCATACCGTGATTGACTTGTACATCCGCGACTTCCTTGTATGTAGAAAAAGTAGGGTGTGTGCAGCGGTCGATACCGCCAAAGCAGATGGCAGAATAAGGCGACCGGCAGAAAAAAACGTACCAAAGTGTAGGCGAGTCGCTCCGCGACTCGCAACCCAGAGACTCGGAAACACAATACTGCTTGGGTAAACTTTTACCTGCCGGTCGCCTAAAAACAGCGTCCCGACGTTGGGGTCTCTCATCGATTCCACTAACCGCGTAACACACCAACCGGTGCATGGTGTGTTACGCGTTCAAAACGTTCAAATGGAGGCTCAACTGTCATGATACGATTTTCCACTGCCTATCTCTCCTCGTGATTCTGACCGCTGCACACACCCTACTTTCGCTGATAGTTGCGAAGCAACGGTATGGAGTAGCCTTGTGGCGTCAGCCCAACGGTGGACTCAATGCCATCGCTTCGCGATTGAATATTCAATTTGCTAAATCCTTCTCGGCGGTCGTCTCGTTGACTTCGACCTTCACCGGAAAACGTACGTCACTGCGACTGTGATCATGATTCAGGTGTTCGTCGAGAAACGCTTGAACTTCTTGATCGACATCGCAGGCTCCGAGATCGAAGCGGCGAAAGGCCACGGTTCGCGTGATGGGGAACAGTCCAAACTTTCCGTCGGTCAGGCTGGCCGTCGTTGCCCTTGCGGGATTGCGTTCGAGGCTCAGGACCCTTGCCAGCAAGGTCGCACTGGTCCGGATGGTTTGGTCATCCGCTTTGTAGTTCATCGAGCTGAGGTAGCCGTGGCCCGCTGATTGGGCTTCTTCGTTGGCGTTCTTGAATTGAGCCCCATCCTTGACGGAGCCGAAACCGAACCCATACCCTCCCTCTCCGGCCCCGACCCGGACCGGATCGACCAGAAACATTTTTTCGGTGTACTTGAGGTTGGCCGAGACATTCAAGTCCGGTCGGCCCAGGTCGACGACCTCCAGGAAGCCGTCCTTGGTGTTACGATGAGCCGCATACAAGGTCTCGGTGATCGTGACTTCCAGGTGCGAGGGAACCTTGAGCATCACGGGCATCCCTTTGAGGCCGTGGCAGTGATCGGGATGCAGGTGCTCGTCTTCGGCTCGGGTCCACATCTGGGTGCGGATCGAGGAGCAGCCCGAGAACACCATCGACAACGTGGCAATCCAGATCAAGCGAACCATCAATTCCTCCGTTTAACCTCTATGGAGTGCGGTATTCTTTACCGCTATCGTTTCTATGGCTTCGGACGGCTTCGGCCACCGATGAAATCCAAACATCCAAAGCGGTACCGAGTCCCGCACTCCATAAATAGCCTCTATGGAGTGCGGTATTCTTTACCGCTATCGTTTCTATGGCTTCGGACGGTTTCGGCCACCGATGAAATCCAAATATCCAAAGCGGTACCGAGTCCCGCACTCCATAAATAGCCGCGCCGCAACGCCAAGCGAGTCCGTTCCATCAGCATGTTATATTGAATACACCTCCTCTATCGGTTGTAACTTTTGATTCGCTACTGCGGAAAATAGGGAAACGAGCGAAAGTTTTGAGCCGTTTCCATGGAATTTACCGATTATGACGGTTTTCGGGGGTCGGGATGAGGGATGAGGGATGAGGGATGAGGGATGAGGGATGAGGGATGAGGGATGAGGTAGGAACGCTCATCTTCGCTAATCGACACTCATCACATTTCCAAACCCGCAACCCGCAACCCGCAATCCCGCATTAGCTCGTCGGAATTTTCCGCAACTGTTCCAGATTCTTCTCAGTATCAAAGAACGATACAACTTCAACTTTGAAACCTTCAATCGCCTTGCACGTTATCTGGCCGGATGACGATTTCAAGGCCAACTCAAACTCCCCGCTATTTAAGAGGTATTGCTCAAGGATATTCTGATCGGCATCCATGATCCAGTATTCGCCAACACCACTAGCGGCATAGTCGTTGAACTTAACGCCCCGATCATTTTTTTCTGTCGACTCAGACAGGACTTCCACGATCAAGTCGGGAACCGGAAACAGCTTTGTTTCTGCCGTCAGTCCTTTCGCCTTTTCCTTTCCAAAGAAAACGACATCCGGCTCGTAGGCATTGCGAGGAAATACGCAAAGACATTTTTCAATATTGATAAGACCCAGGTGATGAATTTGAACGTAAGGACCCAGCAATTTCGAGACAAGTTTGGAAACCAACAGATGCCGGTTCCTGGCAGGCGAGTGGATGATTATCTCCCCATCAATAAATTCGGCTTTCTGGTCAGGTGTAACTTCCTCGTAGAACGCCAGGCGTTTTCTTTTTTCCTCTTCCCATTGCCGCTGGAGAATGTCCAGCATGACCGGGAACTGAGGCGAGCGACGAATCGGATCGATCAAGGAGTCGATAGATGACATGGGGCTGACAGTAAGGCGAGCGGCAGATAATAACTTACCATGTAGCGGCGTCTCTCCGAGACGGCGACCTTGCGAGTCTCGGAGAGACTCGCCTACTTTTCGGGTAGATTCTTATCTGCCGCTCGCCTAAGAGCTTCAGAACGTCAATTGCAGGTAGTTGAATTATAGGTCGTAACCTGTCACCTGACGAGTGGAAAGATCAGAAGTCAGAGATCAGAAGTCAGAAGTCAGAAGTCAGAAGTCAGAGGTCAGAAGCCTGAAGTCTGATCTCATCCCTCATCCCTCATCCCTCATCCCTCATCCCTCATCCCTCATCCCTCATC
>CAYPXY010000081.1:0-3365 GCA_964414815.1 uncultured Pirellulaceae bacterium
AAATATTTTCTTTCAACCCATTGACCCGATGACTCAGATGTCTCCGGTGCATCCGCTTGTTATGTGCGGCTTACACGGGACGAGCATGGGTGAATTGCGGCAGGATTTTCCAAACCGAGTTTGATTGAACCCTCATTTTAGTCATCGGATGGTCGCGCGCAAAGTCAGCGATAGGGTCGAAGCGGAAATACAACGGCGATGCCAATGGACGAGAAAGAGAGAACGACCAACGGATTACGAGGCGGCGCATCCGAGCGCGAAGTCGATACGCGGGAATCCGTGTTCATCCGTGCAATCCGTGGCGTTACCTTGAGCGCGACGAGGCGCGCACCGAACCGGGAACAAGCGCAACCGATCGCAAACAAGCGGCAAGTACGACGGGTCGCGCACCTGAACACCGCACCAAGCGCAAACGAGCATCTCAGCCGACATAACGTTCAGGATCACCGGGCGACGGGCCAAGCGAGTGATCGTTGAACAACTAAAAAGTAATCCATGTCAAACAAGGCCGGAATCGCCGCCCATGTAGTCGCTCCGGTGCATCCGTTTGTTATGTGCGGCCTACACGGGACGGGCATGGGTGAATCGCGGAAGGTTTCTCCAAATTGAACTTGCTTGAACCCTCATTTTAGTCATCGGATGGTCGCGCGCAAAGTCAGCGATGGGGTGGAAGTGGAAATCCAGCCGGGGATGAGGTCGATCGACGAGAAGCCGGGAGCGCAAACCGAGTCGGCAGGAGCGTATTGGCGCGTGAACGAATTCGATCATGGAAATCCGTGTTCATCCGTGTGATCCGTGGTGTACATTGAGCGCAACGAGGCGCGCACCGAACCCGGAACGCGCAACTGAGCGCAAACAAGCGGCAAGTACGGCAGGCCGCGCACCAGAGCAGCAGGTCAAGCGCAATCGAGCATCTCAGCCGACATAACGTCAAGGATCACCGGGCGACGGTTTACCCGATGAAGTTCGAATCACCAAATTGTAAACCCAATCGAAACAGGTTTCAATTACGCCCCCGTAAAGTCGCTCCGGTGCATCCGCTTGTTATACGCGGATACTCAGGAATGAATTGGATCAATCTGCATCGGAATGAGAGTCTTGATGTTGTCGATCTATTGCGTCGAAATGAAATGTCAACGATATCGTGATCGGAACGAGAAGAATGATGCCGACTAAGAATACCATTTGCACTCGGAATACGGTTGCAAAAAGGAGCAAAAGAATGGCGATGATGCCAAGAACATGGCAGATAAAAAGGCGCGCCGGGAGATCAGAGTCTGGATCATCGACGAAAAACATCAATGTCAGCATAGACCACCTCATTGGATAAATAGGACGGAACATGCCGAACAATGTCATTCCAAGGGTAGTAGCTACAATAATCAAAAGAGCAAAGAGAAAGGGGATCTGCCAATTGGTAGACGCCAGTACACAGAGGCCGGTTACGAACCCCAAAAATGCGCCTCCCAACCCGCCAAGTATACGATCAGCGATTGTGACTCGTTGATAATCTGTCTTTGACATGACTCGAAGGCGTATAACGTTCAGGATCACCGGGCGACGGTTTACCCGATAAAAGTTTGAATCACCAGATTGTAAACCCAATCGAAACAGTTTTCAATCACGCCGCAGTAAAGTCGCTCCGGTGCATCCGCTTGTTATCCAGCAGTTCTGGGAACTATTCGCCGAATTCGGACGCGAACTCTGAATAGATGCCTTCAGAGTTTAGCAGATTCACCGATCGGTTTAGAATATTGTCGCTCGAGTCAGATAACCAAACAACTAAATATGGCACACCATCGAATGCACTCTCATGTCTCAGTGCCAACATCGCGTCCAAAATAGTCTGATAGACAGAATTAACGAAGGCGTCGTCGATTGAAGGAGACGTTGCCGGTAGCAATACCTTCAGTTCACGATTAACGTTGTCAAATCCTTCGTGAACGTAGTTCCGCCATTCATCAACCGAATAGCGGTAGTATGGCTCGTCGTGATTGTTTGGACTAATGTCAGATTCACAATTGAACGCGACTGCAAGTGTAGTTGGATCGAATGCAGTGTAGTAGTCGGGAGGGAGGACTGCGTATCCGTAAAACTCGATGCCCGATTGACGTAAAGAAGCGACATGACGCCGGATGTCATCGATGGTAGCCGCACGGAGACGGGCGAACGCATCTAGCGGCAGGTTGTGGCCTTGGTCAGACATCAGTTCAGTTGGTTGGATAACGTTCAGGATCACCGGGCGACGGTTTACCCGATGGAGTTCGAATCACGAAATTGTAAACCAAATCAAAAGCGCCTTCAATCTCGCGCCCGTAAAGTCGATCCGGTGCATCCGTTTGTTCGGCGAACAGGTGTTTGGTTTTTCAATCTCCTGCCCACACATCGACACACTTGAATTTCTCGAATTCTATATGGTAACCAAAATCGTCATTGTCCATCACACCGATCACAAACGCCCAGTTGGATGGTTCATCCTCAAGAGCTTCCCGGTTTATCCAAATGTGAGGATTACGAATCGTTGCACGCACCTTGGAATCACGCTCGTACTTGACGAATTTGGTTTCGGCTATTTTTAATAATTGCGGCAGTTTAGAGAGAATAGCAGTTGCAAGCGAGACTTCCTCAGCGATAGGTTTCGGCGGTGCCGATTTTCTCGGTACCGGGCGAGTCTCAAAATTAATTCTAATTTGCTGACCAAGGAACAGTCCGGCGGATGTGGGAAGAGAAGCCGCCCAACCATATTTGTCCGGCTGAAGTTTGGCTAGAATCGTCTTAATTTGTCGATCTGTCATTCACGTCTCTAGGTTTACCGCAGCCAAATTTCTTTTTTGGGGAGCCGAACGTCAAGGATCACCGGGCGACGGGCCAAGCGGGTAGTCGTCGAATCAGTTAATAGTATTCCAAGTCAAACAAGGTTGGAATCGCCGCCCGTGAAGTCGCTCCGGTGCATCCGTTTGTTATGTGCGGCCTACACGGGGCGAGCATGGGTGAAGCACGGACGGATTTTCCAAACCGAGTTTGATTGAACCCTCATTTTAGTCATCGGATGGTCGCGCGCAAAGTCAGCGATGGGATCGAAGCGAAAGTACAACCGGCGATAAGGTGGATCACCGGGAAAGCGGGAACGCAAACCGAGTCGGCAGGAGCGTATTGGAGCGTGAACGAAGTCGATCATGGAAATCCGTGTTCATCCGTGCGATCCGTGGCGTACATTGGGCGCGATGAGGCGCGCACCGAACAAGCGCAACCGAGCAGCAAGTACGTCGGGCGTGCCGCAAGCCAAGCGCAGTCGAGCCTTTCAGCCGACATAACGTTCAGGATCACCGGGCGACGGTTTACCCGATACAGTTCGAATCACCAAA
>CAYPXY010000082.1:0-3034 GCA_964414815.1 uncultured Pirellulaceae bacterium
CGGCACTCGCTGCGCGAGCTTGCCCCAGGCTGTCCTGCCATGCACCTTCGGTGCGTTTCCAAGCCAATCTATAGGCCGCACGACTCCTCGACTGGCAGGAGCGAAAGTTCGGCAGGCTAGAAGGCATGGAATTTTTTGGCACTTTGGGATAGACTGACCGGCAGGCTATTTATGGAGTGCGGGACCCGGTACCGCTTTGGATATTTGGATTTTATCGCTGGCCGAAACCGCCCGAAACCATAGAAACGATAGCGGGACAAGAGTCCCGCACTCCATAGAGGATAGACTGACCGGCGGGCTATTTATGGAGTGCGGGACCCGGTACCGCTTTGGATATTTGGATTTTATCGCTGGCCGAAATCATAGAAACCATAGCGGTACAATAGTCCCGCACTCCATAGAGGCATCCTCAATACACTCCCACACCTACAACCATTACGGAACCAAAGCCATGTCTGGAAAACTGACTCAGCTCCTTCAAGACCCCACGAACTTTGCCTTTTTGCTGCTGCTGCTCTATGTCGTAACCTTGACCCATATCGTGGGCTACTTTGTACTCACCTGGTGCTGGAAATAGCCTTCCAATCGCCCGCCCATGTCACTTCCTGATCCCACCCCTATCGGCGAAGAAACCGACTTGCGCGAACTGGCGCTCGGCTGCTGGTATCTGACCGGCGCAACGGCCAGCGGCAAAACTGCGATCAGCGTCGAGATGGCTCGATTGCTCAATGCGGAAATCATTTCGCTCGACTCGATGGCCATTTACCGAGGGATGGATATCGGAACCGCCAAACCCGATCCGGCGATCCGCGCAGAGATCCCTCATCACCTGATCGATATTGCCAATCCCAACGAGCCGTTCAGCGTGTCGCAGTTTCGTACGCTGGCCATCGAGAAAATCAGGGAAATCCAGGGACGCCAAAAGGAAGTTCTATTCGTCGGCGGAACGGCCCTGTACCTCAAAGCGATGTTGCGGGGGCTGTTCGAAGGGCCGCCCGCGAGCTGGGAGTTTCGCCAGGAAATCGAACAGGAGCTTGCCGAGATGGGGCCGGAGTTTCTGCATCAGCGTCTGGCGATGATCGATCCCGTGTCCGCCCATTTGCTTCACCCCAACGACCATCGCCGCATGATTCGGGCGTTGGAAGTTTATCGCCTGACGGGAAAACCGATCAGCCACTGGCAGATGCAGTTCGACGAAGCGACGCCCGCGGAACAGTGCAAGGTGTTCTCGATCCGCCGCGATCGGGCGGTACTTCACCAACGCATCGAAAAGCGGGTGGACGATATGTTTCAGGCCGGGCTGATCGAAGAAGTCCGGGGCTTGATCGACCAGTGGGGTGAACTGAGCCGAACGGCCGCCCAAGCCGTCGGCTACCAGGAATCGATCGCTCACTTGCAAGGGGAACTGAGCCTTCCCGAGACCATCGAACGAACCCGTATCCGGACTCGCAAGTTCGCCCGGCATCAGGAAACCTGGTTTCGCAACCTGACCGAATGCCGGCTGGTCGATTTGAATGAAAACGATACGCCCCACTCTGTAGCCCGGCAGTTGATTGAAATCGGAGGGTAGGTTTCAGAGGTCGGAGGTCAGAAGTCGGAGGTCGGAGGTCAGAATCCTGAAGCCTGAAACCTGAAGTCTGAAGCCTGTTTTCGGGCAGAAAAATCGAACGCAGAAAAATTTTGGTAGGAAAATGGGGGGTAAGAAAATGGGGATTGGGGATTGGGGAGGAACACTAATCTTCGCTAATCTACACTAATCTCATTTCCCAACTGACAACCGACTACTGACAGACGGGGACGTCTATCCCACTGACAACTGACAACTGACCAATGTCAGCCTGAGCCACTCAGTTCGCAAACTCCTCTTCTGACCCCGTCAATAATTGTGTAAAATTTCACATAAAATTAAGTGTGAGACACTTGCCAGCCTTAAAACGCCGAAATTTTCGACAAAATGAATCCACCCCAAAATTGAGTGAGATTTTTTCAAAATTATGACAAACGGGACTGGTAACGGAAACGATAAGGATTATACTGGCGAGGTGTTTTGATTCGTTTATTAATTTCAAAGCTATATTAGATTTGCACCTCGTTTCCCAATCCAAGAAGTGAAAATGAAATTTATATTGAAGAGTTTGTTGAGTGCGGCTTTCTGCCTTGCCATCAGTCCGATGGTGCAAGGTGGTTTGATTATTTCTGACGATTTTGATTCAAATACCGTCAGTGGCGGATCTGGATGGAATAGCAATTGGAATCTTGCTGCCGGTAACTCGATCTCTGGCAACACACTAAATTTGCTTGGCGACAACAATAACGCTGCCACTCGTACGCTGGGTCCAATAAGCTCCAGTAATTTTAACGAAGTACTTATTGCGTTCGATCTAACGTACAGTTGGACTGGAAATAAAGGAGCTAACAACTTTGCTGCTTTTTGGTTCAGTTCAGCTGATTCGTCTAACCCTAATTTTGGTCTCAAAGACAACGATAGTGGCAATCCGTCTTTCTTCAGTCGAGAAAGTGGAACGTCTGGTACGTACGTACCTGGCGTCAATGCTGTGAGTAGCCAGACATATCGAATTGAGGCGAGAATTTTTGACTCGAATAATGGTAACACATGGGATTCCATACAAGTGAGGGTGGATGGCAGTCCGTGGGTAACAGCTACTTCAGGAACTTGGAGCCTCCAATCGTTTAGTACTATTGGTTTTAGAACCGCAAACTTGGGCTCCAACGAATCGATTACTATTGACAACCTGAGTCTCTCCGCCATTCCAGAACCCACCGCGATGCTGCTGGTTGGTTCGGTGATCGGTCTTGCTGGCCTGCGACGACGACGAAATGGTTAGTACTCCATCAGGAGCGTGCTGATCGATCCAGCACAAAATTTCAATCAAATCCAAAAAGCCTTGGTCTCGCACCAAGGCTTTTTTCGTTTCGGGAAGGGTTGGGAGTTTGGAGTTGCGGGTTGGGAGTTGCGGGTTGGGAGTTGCGGGTTGGGAGTTGCGGGTTGGGAGTTTGGAAATGAGATTAGTGT
>CAYPXY010000083.1:0-2962 GCA_964414815.1 uncultured Pirellulaceae bacterium
AAGTCAGAAGTCAGAAGTCAGAAGTCAGAAGTCAGAAGTCAGAAGTCAGAAGTCATCCCTCATCCCTCAAATCCAGCCTACCGAATAGCGATTTGAGATCCACCATCCAGCTTGGCAAAACTTCTCCACCATCAAGTATCCCCTCCTCAGGAACGACTTCAGCATCCAATGACGACCGATACTTGGCCACCGTTCGTTGACGGGGATCCACCATCCACAAAAGCCGGACTCCTGCATGAAAATACTCACGTCGCTGTCGGGACATCTCGCTGTAGGTATTGCTTTGACTGAGAACTTCAATCACAAAGTCCGGTACCAGGTCCGGGATCGGCTCGGTGGGAATCTGCCCGTTGGGCAATCGCTGCCAGGAATAGAAAGCAACATCGGGGCCTCGGACGGTATCACCGAAAAGCCGAGTCAATCCATCGGCCCCAGCCGCAACCCCAATCGGATTTTTGTCCAGGTAATCCATCAACCAGTGGAGCAACACCGCCGCCAACATGGATTCTCTCCAGCCCATCGCTTTCTCCACCAAGGTGCCATCGATTAATTCACAAATTTTGCCTTGAGTATTTCGGACGTGAATAATGTCGTTCAAGGTCGCCGTCCCCGGAGCGGGATCGGCAAGAATCCTTGAACTGGGGACATGCCCCAGGTCTGCCAGGCGATCATTCCAGGTATTTGCAATCGCTGCGTTCATAGTCGAGAATCAATCAATGACAGGGGGCTTCGTCGATGTAGAAGCTTAATTCCTCATTATATCGCCAGCAGGCAGCTAGACAACGGTTCTGAAGTCAGAACCCCACTTCAGGCAATACTCAAGTCTTCACAAGCCTGTTCGTAGCTTCGCTCCAGGTCGAGCGGGACAACTTGAGTTTCTGTCAACCAGAGCGGAAGCGTGGGTAGCGGCTGCCCTACGATCAATCGATGCGACCACGTCTCAAGAACCGCGCGCTCACCCTTCGGAATCCACCGACACGACGCCGCGCAGATGGTCGGCGGATCGACGGACAGGTGCGGATCGGGATGATCGATAAAGTTCATCAGTTCCGTGTACAAGTTCGAATGCCGATGGGTGACGACATCCACGATGCTCACGGCAACCCCTGCCCGCAGCAATGCAGCACACCTGCTTACGAAAGCATTCCGCCTGGCGAGTCGATCTTTGTTTGACGGACTGACCAACTCGATTGCCGCAACCAATTGGCGGTCGCGTTCGGCGTCGTAGATACGCACTTCGTACTCATCTTCGTCAGGCAACTCGGTTTCGACGGCAACGCTCGGACGCGGCGGCACCCAAGGCCGTGTTGCCACACCTCCTTCTTGATGGCCGGATGAATCGAAGCCGATGGGATCGCTATCTCGCTCGTAAGTGGCAACATCGATTTCGATCAATGCCCCCAAGTGAACCCGCGGAGCCGCCACGAAGCCGGACGGCAATTTCTGTTTCAAATGCTGGACGATAACCGCCGGCCATTGCCCGTGAAGTTCGTCCCATGAAGCGACTCGCGTTGTCGGCAGATGAAAATGGTCTCGCAATGGCATAAGTGAATCCTCTTGCAAACCGTGGGTAACATTAGCAGAATCGCCACAGGCATCATTATAACATTGATGTTGTGCGAGTCTACTCAAAGTCAGAGGTCAGAGGTCAGAGGTCAGAGGTCAGAGGTCAGAGGTCAGAGGTTGCGGGTTTGGAAATGAGATTAGTGTCGATTAGCGAAGATTAGCGTTCCTCTTCTCTCCCAAATCCCAAATCCCAAACCCCTCATCCCGAATCCCGAACCCCAAAAATCCTCATCAACTCCCGGTTCACGGCCCGCACATCGAACTTTTCTTCCGCCATCCGTCGGCTTTCATCCCCCATCGGCTGCCATTGATGTTGGTTCTCGATCAGCCATATCATCCGCTCCGCCAATCGTTCAGCATCCGCGTGAGGCACCAGCCATCCATTGACTCCCGGCTCGACGGTTTCCTTGCAGCCACTGACATTTGTCGTCAGCACCGGTCGGCCCATCGCCATCGCTTCGAGTACCGTTCGCGGCATTCCCTCGTGATACGACGGCAGCACATACACATGGCAATTCGAAAGGAACGGACGCACATCCTCCGTGGCTCCCAGATACTCGATCGTCCCCGCTTCATGCCACTGTTTAACCACCTCGATCGGGATACCGTCGGGGGACGGATCAGGGGGCCCAACCAATTGAAACCGAGCGTCCGGATACCGGCGATGCACGATCTCTGCCGCCTCAACGTACTCGCGAATCCCTTTCTCACCCAACAGCCGGGCGATCAACAGAAACGTGGGAGGGCCAGCCGGAAAGCGAGCTGGGGAGAACGCCTCGACATTGACTCCCGAGCCATTGACCAAGTGGCATTTTGCGGCGGGAACGATCCGGTGCTTGATGAACAGATCCCGGTTGTCCGCGTTTTGAAAGATCACCCCTTCGGCTCGCCGGAGCGCGAAGCGGTAGAGCCGCACGACGACCTGATTGAGCAGCTGCCGTTTGAAGCTGCCACCCTGGAACGCGTATCCCAGTCCGGTGATGAGCGCAAAAAAGCGAGCTTGCGGAACGGCCCGAGCCGCGATCCCGCCCCAGATCACGGGCTTGATCGTGTAAGCCAGAATCACATCGGGCTGACGTTTGCGGAAGGCGGCCCGCAGCGCCCGCAGGGTCCGCCAATCGGCCACCGGGTTGGTCGAATTGCGGCGGACCGGATAGCTTTCGAATTGTGCGCCCAGCCGAGCCACCTCATCGCTCACGGCCGATCCTTCATCGGCGGTCATCGCCGTAACTTGCAATCCGCGATCGACCATCGCTCGGATCAGGTCACCGCGGAAACCAATCAGCGAGTGAGGGTAAGCCCCAACAATGATCGCAGTTTGGGGAAGCATAGGTCAGAAGTCAGAAGTCAGAAGTCAGTGGTCAGAGGTCAGAGGTCAGAGGTCAGAAGTCAGAAG
>CAYPXY010000084.1:0-2842 GCA_964414815.1 uncultured Pirellulaceae bacterium
GTGTCCGTTCCGCGATCCGCATCTTTATGTCCGCCCGCTGAGTCGTCAAGCTTGGGCTTTCTCAACCCAGGAGACCAGCGATGGCGAAGAATCAGCGGGATGTGGCGAAGGAAGCGTCTTGGCGTCAGGTGCTCAAGCGGTTTGCGACAAGTGGCTTGAGCGTTCGCGAGTTCTGCAAGCGGGAGCAGCTCACCGAGTCGCAGTTCTACGCGTGGCGGCGGACAATCGGGGAGCGTGACGGCGAGTCGCCGTCGGCGCCGTCGTTCTTGCCCATGGTGGTCAGTGACAAGCCGACTAGGGAATCGTCGATCGCGATCGAGTTAGTCGGCGGCCGCATGCTGCGGCTACCGACATCGACCCCGGCGGTGTGGCTGGCCGAGTTGGTGCTCGCCCTCGAAGCGAGGACCGCGCGATGATCGCCGCCGATCTTGCGAATGTCCAAGTCTGGGTCGCCACGACGCCGGTCGACATGCGGAAGTCGTTCGATGGGCTGGCGGAAGTGGTCCGCAGCTTTCTCGGCCACGATCCGCTCTCGGGCAGCCTGTTCGTGTTTCGCAACAAGGGCGGCCACCTAGTGAAGATTCTGTGGTGGGACCGTGACGGGCTGGCGATCTACTACAAGCGATTGGAGCGCGGCGAGTTCCAGTTCCCACGCACCGGCAAGCCCGTGATCGAGATCAGTGCCGAGCAGCTGTTGCGATTGCTGTCCGGACTCAACGTGAAATCTCCGCGTGTGGCGTGAATCTGGGATGGCGCGATGGGAAGGCAATCGTTACAACAGGACGCATGACGCGCACCGATGAATTGCCGAACGATGTTGAAGCGCTCAAGCGACTGATTCTCGAAGAACGCGAGCAACGGCAAGCAGCGATCGACGAGGCGGTGAAGGCGGCGGTTGCCGCAATCCTGCGCCGCTACTACGGCCCCCGCTCGGAGAGCTTCGATCCGCGACAACTTTTCCTGTTCGGCCAGCAGGTGGTCGATTTGCCGCTCGACACGGCGAGCATCGAAGATGAGTCGGGCGAGCCGCTCACGACGCGACGACCGCGTCATAAGCACGGCCGGCAGCAGCTGCCCGAGCACCTGGAACGGATCGAGATCGAGCACGACCTCGATGACAAGGCATGCCCCGCGTGTGGGTGCGAGCGGTGCCGGATTGGTGCGGAGATCAGCGAGCAACTCGAATACTTCCCGGCCAGCTTCAAGGTCTTGAAGCACGTTCGCCACAAGTATGGCTGCCCGAAGTGCGATTCAGAAGGCTACCATCCCAACATTGCCACGGCAGTAAAACCGCCGCAGCCGATCGACAAGGGCCTGCCCGGACCGAGCCTGTTGGCCTACGTGGCGGTAAGCAAGCTGGGCGACCACCTGCCGCTTTATCGCTTGGAGCGAATCTTCGAGCGGCAGCAGGTCCACGTCGCTCGCAGCACGATGTGCGCCTGGATGCGCATCTGCGGTGAATTGGTCGAGCCGCTGGTCGACCTGATGGCCGAGCGGATTCGCAACTCGCAGGTGATCCACACCGACGACACGACCGTGCCGATCCAGTCGCCCGGTGCGAAACAATGCCGCAAAGGCCGCATCTGGTGCTACCTGGGCGATGAAGCGAACCCATACACGGTCTACGACTACACGCCCAGCCGCTCGCGCGACGGCCCGGCGAAGTGGCTCGCCGGTTATGAAGGTTATCTGCAAGCGGACGCCTACGGCGGTTACGACGGAGTGTTTCACACGCAGAACGTGACGGAAGTCGCCTGCTGGGCCCATGCGCGCCGCAAGTTCTACGATGCGCAGGACTCGGATGAAGCGCGCTCGACGCAGATGCTGTCGCTGATCGGTCAGTTGTACCAGGTCGAGCGCGAATCGAAAGAATTGAGCGCTGCGCTGCGCATGGCGGTCCGCCAGGAGCGGAGCCTGCCGGTCTTGGCAAAGATCAAAACTTGGCTGGACGCCGAGCAAGATGTGGTACTGCCGCGGAGCCCGATGGCCGCGGCGATCACCTACGCCCAGAACCAGTGGCAGGCGCTCACCACGTACGCGACACAAGGATTTCTGTCCATCGACAACAACGCCAGCGAGCGCTCCCTGAAGCGGGTGGCCATCGGCCGCAAGAACTGGCTGTTCGCCGGCAACGACCAAGCGGCCGACAACCATGCCCGGCTGTGGTCACTGATCGCCAGTTGCGAACGCCACGGCGTCGACCCCCAGCGCTACCTCACCAGCGTGCTGGCCAAGATCGGCTCGACGCCGTCGAACGAACTGGAGCAGTTCCTGCCCGATGTGTGGAAGCGAGAAGACGCGGCGGAACCGATGGATTCACCATAGGTACACTTTCAGGTGCTTGGCCGCCACGTACTCGGGATTTTGACGAGGACCTGTCAGTCCATCGCCGCCCCATTCCGGTGACATCAGGTGTACGTGCTCAGGCGACAGTTCATTTCGCAATTGAGTCAGCATGTCGATCAAGTAATCCAGTCCACGCCGATCCACGTGGAGTTCGACGATTTCCCTGGTTGCATCGGACTCTACCGATAGAAGTTTCTCATTCATAGAGCGAATCTCCAAGAGGGAACTTTTTCTTCAGACCCTCCAAATTCAAGCCGTCCTGCATTCGATGGACATCAACGTGCGGCAGTTCCGTACCTGCTTGATACTTGCCACCCGGATCAAGATAATACTTCCGGCCCGTCGTCGGATGGAAGTACGAGCCTCGCCCCGCAGCAGGGTCAGGTCCAACAGCCCCGAATCCGCGGGAATTTAGGAGTTGGTCCACCTCCACCGCGGACTTTCCGGCGAACGGGTTACGGCCGAACGCGGAACTGCTCTCCGCGGAACGGACACG
>CAYPXY010000085.1:0-2609 GCA_964414815.1 uncultured Pirellulaceae bacterium
CCGTGTGATCCGTGGTGTACATTGAGCGCAACGAGGCGCGCACCGAACCCGGAACAAGCGCAACTGAGCGCAAACAAGCGGTAAGTACGGCAGGTCGCGCACCAGAGCAGCAGGTCAAGCGCAATCGAGCATCTCAGCCGACATAACGTTCAGGATCACCGGGCGCCGGACGGACACGAGTGATCGTTGAAGACCAGATTATATTCCAAATTGAAGCCGTTGGAAATCTCGCCGGATGAAGTCGCTCCGGTGCATCCGCTTGTTATCCGGGATTTCCAACGTGGCCAATGTGCGTCGTCGGAGCAGAGTATCAACATTGCAATCGAACCTCGCTTCATCCGTCACTACCGTTCACAGCATTGCTATCCGAATTTGCAAATTGAGACACAGCTTCCTTGGTGAGCAAGGCGTACAGCGGAAACGCGGAAACTACCGCGATTGCCAACGAAGCACAGACGGCGGTTCCAACTGGCGGATTTTCAAGACGAAAAGGTCCAACGTCCAATGTCACACCTGTTGTTCCACGAATGAGAACATGTACGGTCATGAACAAACCGACTAAACAAGTCATGCCGAACAGCGGAAGCAACAAAACCCGGACAACGGGATTTCGTTTTACCAATGCAGCGCCTGCCCAAAACAAGAGGATGAATGATACGTCAAAGTAAAATCTCCCTAAGAGTGTAGAGACAATCATCGAAGCTAACGACAACGCTGCGAGCGTTTGCAAGTAGCGACCAACGAGAAGGCCGACATTAGTGGTATGAGGTTTTTCGCCCATGGCCATCATGCTTCAAGCCGGATAACGTTCAGGATCACCGGGCGACGGGCCAATTGAGTGATCGTTGAACAAGTAAAAAGTAATCCAAGTCAAACAAAGCCCGAATCGCCGCCCATGAAGTCGCTCCGGTGCATCCGTTTGTTATGTCGCATTTGGGCGGGTGTACGGTTTAGACCCAGGCATTACGTCGGTCGAGTGTGCAGTCTGGTCGATTCGTCCATCGATCAAATCCATGAACGCAAAGCCAATGTCCATCAGCCTATCACGTTCGATATCGAAATAGTGGCAACCTTCGTTTCCGAGCAAGTTTAGCGTGTCAGAGTCGAGCACTGAACCCATTTTTTTAAGTTTAACCATCAGCGAATTTATTGCGGTGCGAACAATATCTACTTTATCAGGGGTTGAGCAAGCGAATTCCATTGCATGCGGAACACAACCGTTGAAGTATCCTCGGGAAGCGAGCAGCCATTTGTTTCTTATTTCAGGAGTAACGGCGTGTTCACCGGAGTTAGTAGGTTCGGGAAGATGCAGGGCGAGCAATCGAAGCCAAAGTTCAAGCATCTCATCACGCATCCAGAATCCCGGCTCGCTTCCGGTGTTCCCGTCAGTAATTGTGACAAAGGAAGTGCCCATTCGATTTCAGCGACATAACGTCAAGGATCACTGGGCGACGGTTTACTCGATAAAAGTTTGAATCACCAGATTGTAAACCCAAGCGAAAGAGGTATCAATCACGCGCCCGGAAAGTCGCTCCGGTGCATCCGTTTGTTATCCGCCGCCGACTGAGTGTGCGCACGCGCTACCAACAACCAGAGCAAAGTAAACCGAGAAAACAGCGATTCCAACGGTCACTACCGCGTACAGCGCTCGCAAAGGCGAGTTGCATCGTCGCAAGAGCAGGAAACCCGTTCCCAAAATAGCTACCGGAAATCCTACTACTCCAAATAGGCAAACAAGTGCCAAAGTACTCGCCCCTTGATACCCTAATGACTCAACAAGTCTGTATGGATTTGCGGCAATTCTTGAGAGCGGCGTCGCCAAGACGAGCAATACTACAACTAATGAGGTCGCGGTTAGCAAATCAAGTGCGTTTAGGTTGCGGATTTTACGTGAGCAGTTTTTGGCCAACACTAGAGATCCAGTGGTATTCACCTTTGAGTCGGATAACGTCAAGGATCACCGGGCGGCGGGCCAATCGAGTGATCGTTGAACAAGTAAAAGTAATCCAAGTCAAATAAGGTCGGAATCGCCGCCTATGAAGTCGCTCCGGTGCATCCGTTTGTTATCCGCCGTTCTGGAGATGCTCTGGTGCAGGCCGGAAAACAACGAAAAGTGTAATCCAGATTGCAGGCACAAGTATAGTCCACACAGGTTGCCAAGAGGCAACGGTTAGGTATGGGTTATCAAAATTGCCAGATATCCACGAAAGTACGATCATGAAAAGGCCAAACACCATCGAAATGGCGAGAATCCGAATAATTGACCGGAAGTATTCAGTAACGGGAATTGGATTGGCTTTTAGGAACGCCGGCAAAGTGTATTTGAGCGCAGATGCGTAGAAGAACCCAATGATCGGCCAACCGTAGTAGGGAACAACTATTCGGCCAAACGTTGGGATTGCGAGCATGAGAATCGCAACCGCAAATGCGACGACAGAAAAACAAGCGAAGACGAACAAAAGAACGCGCTGACGAGCGTTAGGTGTCGTTGCGTTGTGGGGCATGGCGACCTATGCGAATCGTGTGCAATGCTGTGAGCGGGAATTTCAGTCGGATAACGTTCAGGATCACCGGGCGACGGTTTACCCGATACAGTTCGAATCACCAAA
>CAYPXY010000086.1:0-2501 GCA_964414815.1 uncultured Pirellulaceae bacterium
AGAAGTGGTCAGCAAAGCGCACTATCAACGAATGCGTGCCAATGCTGGACAAAGAATTCGTTATGCTCACGCAGCACGACGGGACGTCGCGGATTTTCCGCCGTACCGCTGAGGGCTCCAATGAAGTGACTATGGTAATCAAGGAATCCATCCTGCATGACGCCCTGTACCACTCGCTTTGCCGCGCCTATGACGGTGAAATTCCGCCGGAGTCCCTACTCTCCAAAGGCGTTCTTCTCTGGAAGCGCGAGTGTAAAAAAGTGACCGTGGACCCAGAGCCATTCACCTTCGCGAGCGAAACGGACAAGCTGACGTTCAAGCGCCTATCCTTTGACCCAACTCCTGGCGACTGGTCGGCGTGGGAAGAATTCACCACGCGACTATCCGATGCCGATGCGTTCATGGGGTGGGCGTGGTCTATCTTTGAAAATGGGAATACCAGCCGTCAGTATGTCTACCTGCGGGGCGAAGGCGCTGATGGTAAATCGACTATTATGGCGGTCCTGTCAGGTATGATGGGCAATGCGGCAACAGCGGTAGACGGGAAGCATTTGAGCCGTCAGGACAAGTTTTTCTACAGCCTTCTCTATGGCAAGCGCTTCGCCACTTACGCGGACTGCAACAACCCGAATATCTCTATGACCGAATTCATCAGAAACGTAACGGGCGGTGACGACGTGGTTGTCGAATACAAGGGACTGAACCCGTTCACTGTGCGGATGCGCCTTAACAGATCTTTCCCGTCCTGACGGGGTGAGTAACCGGTGTCACGCCTGAGCCGCAACCGATTCATGACGTACGCGCCGGGCCGCAGCCTTCACGCGCGGCTTCTGCTTCAGCCTCGCCGCAGCGCGCCTCGCCCGCAGGCGCTCGACGAGCACCGATCCCGGTCGCCCAACAATGACACCGATTGCGCTCGTCAACGCCCGCTCCCGGATCTCCGCGACCTTCGCTCCGATTGTTCGCCCATCGTCTGCGCCGAGTCCCCAAAGCTCCGGCTCGATGCGCAAGGATGCCAAGATGGCGAACGGGATCGCGACCGCCAGGTCGGATCCAGCCTTGCCCGTGCACGGAAGGCGGCCAAACGACAGGTTTTGCTTCAAGTCGCGGAACATCGTTTCGATATTCCATCTCGCCCGCCCGAGCAGCCAAAGCCTTGCCCCGGACATCAGCCGATCGGTGGAGAGATGGTATGCGAATGGCGTTCCGCCGCGACGGTTATTGTAGACAGCGATCAGCTTCACGGGAGCGTCGAAACGGCGGATCATCACCGTCTCCTCCACGAAGAAACGCATCTTCTTGCGACCGCGCCTTGTCTTGTGACTCGGGTGGTCGAGCTTGGCGCGCACTTCGCGACGCGGTCTCCCGGAGAAGAAGTCGAGGAGCTTCCGCCACGGCACCTTGGGCGAGGCGCTGCCGCGGACGAGCCGATTCGACTTGATCTCACCGGCGAACGTGAGACCGAGATGACGCAGTCCGAGCATGAAGTCGGTGGAGTCGAACCACGAATCGCAAGTGAGCGGCAGCCGTGGAAAGCCTGCTGCCAGGATAGTATCGAGCAGGTCGAGCGCGAGGTCCGGCATGCTTTTGTACTCCGGATCGATCTTCTTCGTGGCGAAAGCGAAGCCGAGTGGCAGGGCGAAGCCGCGCCGAATGTCGACGAGCACGACGACGAGCACCTTCTGTCCGAAAAGCGGCTTCTTGGAGTCGTGCCAGTGCGAGCAGCGATAGATGAGCTTTCCGTACTTGGGATTGCTCGTATCATCGACGGCGAAGCAAAAATCCGTGGGATCGAGCGCTCCGCGGTAGCGCCGCAAGATGCTGGCGCGCAGTCGCCGCATGAAGCGATCGCCGGGGAACTGCTCGACGGCGCGCGACAGGTCCGAGACACTGTGGGACCAGGGGCAGGCGCGTGCGAGCGCGCAGAGGCTCGTGCAGCCCAAGAGGAAGAAGCAGTAGAGCGCGCACTGATTCGTGAAGCTGGCGAGCGCTCCGCTATCGGGAAAGAGCGACTTGAAACGATCAGCGACTTTACGAACGCCAACAGGAACGCTACAACACAGCATCGGGAAGTCCGGAGGAAATGCGGGGTTTCTCTGCCCAGAGAATTTGGCAAAGTATTCCGCGACTTCCCGTCCTCATCAAGACCGATCCACTGCCTACAATTGCAGCACTTCCACGCTCCAGGCAAGCCAAGCGAGCCGCCGAGTCGAGCGTGCACGCGCCCTCTGCGGCGGTGTAGCGACGAACGCCGCGCTCCGAGCCTGCGGCCCGGTGCGTGCGCCCCGAATCGCTTGCGGCTCAGGCGTGACACCGGTTACTCACCCCGTCAGGACGGGAAAGATCTGTTAACTGAGGACGGCATATAAGAGTGAATACGGTTTATCACGCAAAACTATTCGCGCATCAGATCCTCGCGCAAAGCGGCTCGGATGAATAGGGGGAAATCCTTATGAGCGTCGGAACCGGTCGCTGTCTCTGCAAATCTGTGCAATACACCG
>CAYPXY010000087.1:0-2488 GCA_964414815.1 uncultured Pirellulaceae bacterium
ATTCGATCCGAGGAAAACGTAAGCGATGTGGATGGTGTGAGAGAACATTTCATCGATTACTACAAGCTTTTTAGGGCTCCCTTGTGCGATTGCCCTGCGGTGCGCGCCGCGAGCGCAATCGGGACGAAAAATCGTCCCGAACCGCCGCAAGCAAGCGCGAAACCGACCAACCTCGGCCGAGATTTCACTCTCTCAATTCCTAAAAAACCAAATTGTCAAAGAACCTTTTACGAACTTACTGGTCGTTCGAATTTTTTGACTCTACGCGATGGATTCATCAAAATAAGACATCAAACTGCTCAGATCCGACAACTTGCGGCGAATCCTTTGAAGCTCAACGGGATCACCGACAATACGTTTGACTTCCGCCTCAGCGGTACGACGCGGACTTCCATCGGCTCGAAACCAAACCTTGCCTTGAAGCCGCATGTTTCGAAGGGCCACTTCTTCATCGGACCAACCCGCAACGATATCAGGACGACTGCGCAGCACCATATGAAAATGGTTGCTCATGATCGCGAAAGTCGCGATATCGAAAGCAAAAATGCCTACCAGGTACTCCATGCGCGATTGCAGCCAATCCTTGCGATGAGAATAGTCTCGGCCGGAAACGGAGTCCACGCCGCAGAGAAAGGCTCGGCGGACGCAACGGTTATAAACGTGCAGAACTTGAACTTGAGTCGGATCAACGACTTCGCAGCGACGGATCATTGAGAAACCTCCGGCTTCGCCGACCGCTTGTCTTAAGTGACGGTGAACATCAATCGAGAAACAGTCCCAGTTCTGAGTCCATCTTGTCGGTCAGGATTCTGGGATCACAGGAATATTCAAAGGCAAGAGTTTCAGCCGAAACCTATTCAGCAGACAAACCTCAAGCCAATCCAAATTTAGCCGGTAACACAAACCGAGCCAAGCAGTGCTAGCACAATCCGGCAACCCCTCGCGGATTTCTCACGTTGGGCTGTATGGGAGACTCCAATGATATAATTCTCAGTCTCAGTCGAAATTTGTATTACGCCGAGATACGCTCCAAATCCAGCCGATCCCCATATATTCGAAAAATCCGAAATTAATTCTCGCCTACATAAACCAGGATGAATGGACTTCCTGAGAAACTCAAGATCAAGTTTGTCAGTAACGATTTTGTCGATGTTTTTTCCGTTGTTGTATTCCTTAAATCCAAAGATTCTTGCCTTCACGAAATTCTCTGGCACCGCTTCGTCTCTCATCATATCGACGCCTGCTAACTCGGACATTCGATCCCAATCTGCCAAACCGCCTCGCCAAAATTTTCGATCTCCCGGATCGAACCCTTTTCCACGTAATTCTTCTGGTGGCAGCTTGTCTTCTACATCCTGCGGGAATGAACCGAAGAAAAAGCAAACAATGACCGTAGCTATTGGAATCTTAAGCGATACAAACATTTCGGTTACCTTTAAGAAAGTCTGCAAGTCTGCGAAGGGTTGCCGGACTTTGCCCGCCGATCCAAACGCACCCCCAGCAAACACTTGTATCAATCAGAATCAGTTATCTCTAGCACCGTCTGGCAACCCTTCGCAGACTATCCACCCGCTCGGATACGTTCCGCTGTTCTCGGTGGTAAAACTCCAAGCTGCCATCGCACCGCTCCAGGATTCACTCAATTTGTTGTAATCGCACTGCGAAGTGCGAATGCGAAGTGCGAAGGGTTGACGGACTTTGCCCGCCGATCCCGCCCCATACCCAGCAAACACCTGTATCCATCAGTTAAGTGCTAGCACAATCCGGCAACCGTTCGCAGACTTTCGCGTCTTCTTCGCGTACTTCTTCTTCCGCGTTATTCTTCTCATTTGGCTCGCATTTCTTGATACTTCTTTGGCTTTCATCGCCTCGAACTGTAACGACGTTTGATATTTTACCATCCGTAATAAATGCAACGTTTTGTACAACCCCTGGCCCCCCAAGCGATGTCGGAGGCAAATGTTTTGTTTGAATTATTGTATGTCTATAGTATGTGCCATGTGATAAGTTGATCACATTGTCAAAATTGATCTGCCAATCCCTTCCATTTGAAAGGCCACACCGTATTGACCGAACGTTTGGGGAGCTGCAAATCCAATCAATTGCGATGACAGTTTCCTCACGATTAGCCATTGTATACCATCTTGCGTCCGCGATCGTCGGAAGTCGAATTGACTGCATGTTTGAGCTCTTGAGCGCTGCGACTATCTTTTCTCTCTGAGTAGTTTCGCCTGCGATACTCGCATTCTCTATAGCCTCTTTTAATGCAAGTTTAAATATCACTCCATAATAGAGGTAAACTGCAATCCAATTGATTGCGATAACTATGACTACAAGCAAAAGAAGCTGTAGCAAACTAAACTGAAAACGCATAGTTCCTCTTCGTAAGAAAATATCTTGTCTACTAATCATTTACGTAGCTGTCCATTGTATGGGATTGGTGTTGAGTGAACAGGCTGGAATTTGTTAGAAGGGGTGGATGGAAGTT
>CAYPXY010000088.1:0-2258 GCA_964414815.1 uncultured Pirellulaceae bacterium
TTTCTTTCAACCCATTGACCCGATGACTCAGATGTCTCCGGTGCATCCGTTTGTTATATCGCGATTAGTTGGACGGCCGAGCGGCGTCCGTATATTTGTGGAAATCTACAACAGGTGTTGGGTTCACATCAAACCCAATTGTACCGAAGTTGCCATTTGCGTGGTACACCTTTTCCCATTCCGAAGTGCCGAAGTTCTTATTGCGGGAGAACGATGCACCAACCTGACCGGATGGCGACACCCTGACGGTGCTTACTTCGTTGAGGTAAAACTGCGGTTCGCCGATCATTGAACCCGATGTTTTCGATTCAATTTTAACCGGAGCCTGCATCGTAAGTTCGTAGCGATCGCCAAAATAGGCCACCGAATTGAACAAAACGGTGTTGTTCGGCCCGCCGGTGACGTAATGACGGCAATCAGCAAACAACTCTGCCATTTGACGTGCCGGAGCAATTTGTGAAACACCATTAGCAGCGAATTCCTGGTGGTGACGATTGCCATAAGCCGTGATGATCAGGAAAGACCAAAACATGACGACAGCGAATGCGAACGCTAGAAACGGCGATACGAATGCGGTAATTGTAGCAAGTGCAGGATGAAGAAAGCGAAATGCGATGCCAAACGAGCCAAGCGATACGCCGATACCAAGAACCAACCAGGCGATATTGTCTTCAACATTGGTACGAGGGTTTCGGGCCTCCAGATAGCAGCCGCACACAAAAATCAGCAAACCAGCAGCAAAACAAATCCAAGCGATCGAGCGGCGAAACTGCGACTTCGGCGATTGGTCAGGCTTTTGAAGGCGTTGACTCGGCGGTTCAGTGATCGGAACAGAAGAGAACGAATCAGACATGCGGTCGTCTTGTGTGAAATGAAAAGCGACACGTTCAGGATCACCGGGCGACGGTTCACCCGATAAAGTTCGAATCACCAAATTGTAAACCCAATCGAAAGAGCTTTCCATCACGCCCCCATGCAGTCGCTCCGGTGCATCCGCTTGTTCGCACCTCCCTGGTACACTACTGTATGACTGTATATCCATTGTAACCGATGGCAAGAATATGGTCGCCTTTTACATACACCACGAAGGCCGTTGGATAGAATCCCTCGCCGGTTCCCGTATTACGCCGGGACTCCGGTAGTTCAAACACGAGGATTCGATCGCCCGGCTCATAGCGTATCATTGCGTTCCCGCCCCGACGATTAGTGTACCCTCTTTTTTCGTCTCCTGTAGATTCCAGAACCTCAGGGGCGATCAAACACGAAATTGAACTTTGAATAAATTTCTCTTCATTGACAACGTAGTCCGAACAATCCTCCAACTCCGGAAACCGCTCAATGGGCGAACCGATAAGATGGACATCAGTAGTGAGATAGTTTATTAATGCGCCATTGAGGATACGTTTATTTTCTGACCACTTGGCCCTGTCGAAAGTTGCGCGGGCTTCCCCGATTTTAAGAGCGACGGCGTAAGTCGCCAATACTGCGATTGGCGTTATGAACAGCCCCCAAGCTAAATGTAGATAGTGCTTCTGAACCATAGCGACTAGTCCATTCGCGAACGTTTATTATGTTGCATCTTGTGTCGGCTTCAGCCATGGATGTTGACCTCCTTCTACAATAACCGCATTGTAGCAATCTGGGCATAGCCAACCAGAATTATGGACGGTGTATCCGTTGTCGCAAGCACCATCAGTACCCCATTCGGACAGAGTTGCCATACACAATCGACAATGATCATGATCGTCTCCGTGCCATTTCATTTTCTGCCACGGAATTGAACGAACGGCATCCGCCTGTTCAGCGAGCATTTGATTCACGCGCCCTTCAGTGTCAACAGTGACGTGACCACGGAAACATGCCAAGTTTGGAAGCCAAATAATGCGTCCCTGAATCGGCTTTGAATCGCCATTAACGGTTACCATTCCGTCGATTTTGAAACTGTGTTTCGATTCGCGGTCCACGTGAATGGATGCGGAAGTTGGAATTCGCCCATCATGGCAGCAGATTCGTTGCGAGATAAATGCGATGAACGTGTCAAGTGAGGGTAATCCTTGACGATTCGCGGTGTATGCCGCGAGATCAGAGCAAGTTCGAATCTGATTCTCAAGGTCTGTCATGGGATCAATGTCTCAGAGCAACATAACGTCAAGGATCACCGGGCGGCGATTAACGATGATCCATTCCAATACACGCACCAATCGCCGCTTATTGTAACCCGCACGTAAAAAGAGTTGGCCGTAATGGGAGCCCCCCCA
>CAYPXY010000089.1:0-2218 GCA_964414815.1 uncultured Pirellulaceae bacterium
TCAGAAGTCAGAAGTCAGAAGTCAGAAGTTGCGGGTTTGGAAATGAGATTAGTGTTGATTAGCGAAGATTAGCGTTCCTACCTAAACCCTCATCCCTCATCCCTCATCCCTCATCCCTCATCCCGAACCCCTCATCCCGAACCAACCGTATTAGCTCCACCACATCGCCTTCGCGGAAGATCACCGTCCGTTCCTTCCATCCGCCCGGCTGGTACGGCTCGGGATCGATACAACTCAGCACCCCGCCGACCGGAACCATCATCTGCTCCACTATCCCGTTTTGGATATTCGAAATCAACAACACATTCGGCCGCGGTATATCGGTATCTCTACATAGATCATCCAGCGCCCCACTTTCCGCCAAATCCTCAACCGCAATCGCGCGGACAGATTTCTGCCGATCCCCATAAACGACCACAATATTCCGGTCGCCAGGAACCCGCTCGTCGGCCTGGAAACGTTCTTCAGCCATACGGTACGGCACCAGCATGAGATGGTCCTGCGGCAAAACAAGTTCACTTCCCAATCCGGAATCAAGCACCAGGTCCATCGGAAAAACAGTACAACGCTCACCCCGCACCCACACGAGCGCTTGATCGCGAACGAATTTTGCCATCGCCTGCTCCAAGCTGGCCTGCTCCAGGCTGGCAGGCTCCAAGCCCGTAAGATCAGATTCTATGTTTTGTGAGATTTCATACAAAACAGAGAAGTCTTGGGAGCTTTCCAAAGCGCTGGACAGCACATTTTCCAGCAAGTCGCCCTCGATCCCAACCTCGACGGGCACCAGCCGATCTCCAATTCGCTCATCACCGCTGAGAAAAACCTCGACCACGCCAGTCGTGGGCCTTGCGGGTTCCTGGGCAGCCCGGCGGCTGTTGCGTCGCTCCTCCAGCAGCCCGCATCCGGACAGCAATACCACCGCCATCCCTATCATCCACTTGAATCCGTCCATGGAAATCTCCTACCCCATCTTGAACAATCGGTGACTGGGGATGTTCAACTTCAGCTTGTGGATGACTTCGCCAAAGGGAATGGCATAACTCCAGGCACCTCCACGCGACATCGCAAAATTGATCCCCAGCACCACTGGCTGGCCTTCGATCCGGGCCACGACCACCGAGCCGCTGTCCCCTGCGTCGGTGACCTGATGGTCACCCTCATACGAGGCGATTTCAATCACCCGCTGGAAATCTCGAGGTGAAATTTCCGGAACGCGAACCGTCATCTGGCGGCGAGTGATCTTTCCTCGGCGAACCGATGTCTTGGCACCAATTTTCCACAGCTCCGGAATGTGTGTCGTCGGATTGGCAGCCTTACGCTCGGGCAAAAACCGGTTGCTCAAAAACAGAACTTCTTGACCGTCAAACAAATCGAACCCGGCGATCGTTTCTTTGAACGCTCGCGCATCGGTATCCACCGTATTCGGTCCGATCGCTGCGGCGTCGGCGTACTGAGTAACACCCGCACCTTGCAGGACATTGCCGATGATTCCGGCGATTCCACTTGGGGTGGCTCCTGGCGGATTCTGTACGGGCGTGCCTTGATTGCCGACCACATGCCAGTTCGATATCCCCACCAACTTCGGTTCTCCATCGTTCTCAACAGGCACACAAATCCCCAGCGTGCCCCAGGCATCGGGTGCCGTGGTCGGTGCGACAGGAATTCCGCCCTCAATACGATCCGCCGCCGTGAAGCTACCTGAACCACCGCGACCCCCACGACCACTGCGGGCGGGAACCCCCATCGCGATACTGGGGACCAGAAAGTTTTCGCGAACCTTGATGGCGACCGGGCCGAGTTGGTCGTCTGCGTAGAATTTTGGAAAGCAGAACAGGCGTGATGATTTAAGTTCCTCCTGAGTACGCTTGAGGGGAACATCGATCTGGACCACCCACTGCAGCGGAGAGACGATCATACCAAACCGGGTCCGCCAAGCCGCATTGATTACGGGGGCCGAGTCAGGCGGTTGGTCGCGTCGACGGCGAGCGTGTCCTGGAAGTGGGACAAGTGGCAGATCGCGAAGCAGAGGTTCATTCTGCCGTTTCCATCGCTTCTTGTGCCACAGTGATTTCAGTTTGCGAACCACGCGATCCACTTCGCGTTTTTGGGCGGCAAGCTCTCGTTCCCGCGCCACTTCCTCAGCCCCAATCTGTTCCGGGGTTGGAAAAAACTCGACCAAGAACGGACGGTCCGGCGTCGCCAACCCCAAACCTTGGAC
>CAYPXY010000090.1:0-1820 GCA_964414815.1 uncultured Pirellulaceae bacterium
CGGATGCACCGGAGACATCTGAGTCATCGGGTCAATGGGTTGAAAGAAAATATTTGGAAATTTTCCAACCGGCTTTTGACAAGTTTTCCACCGGATTTCGGGCCCGCTCAAAGCAACTCATGCACGGCGAATGTCGTCTCGTACCATGAGGCTTGTCAGGCAGGAATCAGCCTGCTTGTCTAGCCTGCTTTGGCATAGGGCGATCCTTTCGATTGAAGACTGTTGATGTAGGTTGCTTCGTGATAGGCCTGCCCCGTTTGCCAACATCGAAAGATGATCCGAATCCACTTGTAAGCCAGCGCGCGTTTGGCCATCTGTTTGCTCTTGCCGCGAGCTAATTGCGATTCGTAATAGGCCTTGGCCCAGGTGCATCGCTTGATCGACAAGCCGGCGAACTCATGAAACGTCTGACGCGTGAAGGTCGAGTGAGCCCAGCGCGCTGAAACGACTTGAGACCTCCCGCTGCGCGTCGTCAAGGGAGCAATCCCGGCGGCTGCCTGTAACGCTTCGGGACTGGCGAAACGAGTTCGATCATCTCCCAAAGCGCCCAGGATACGCGCCTGAGTACGGAACGATGCACCGGGCAACTCTTTGACCACCGGGTAGTCCGGATGCTGGGCCACCAGACGCTTGATCTGCTGGTCGTAACTCTTGATCTGCTCATTGAGTACATCCAGCTGAGCGACCAACGCCTGACAGTGCCGGGCGCTGGTGCGAATCAACACTTCGTCCGTCGTGAGCGGCTTGGCGGCGGTCAGTATCTCCAGACGCTCTTCGATCTTCTCGCGAAGGTTCATGCCGTAGAAAAACTTTCGCAAGCGGGTCTTCCCAGCGGCTTGAACGGCCTCCAGTGTCGGATACCTGGCCAGCAAGGCGACAACGAATTCGGCATGGATTTTCGCGGGTTTGAGCAATAAAATCGTGGGAAAATAGAGTTTGAGCAAGCCCGTCAGTTGATTGTCCAGCAGCACACGCCGCTGGACCAGTGTCCGTCGATCTCGGGCCAGAGAAAGCAGTTCTCGTGTCTGAGGTGAATCTTGCTGCAGCGGCCGAAGTTGGTGGTAGTGAGACTGGAAGAACATCAGGATCAGGTACGCATCGACCGGATCATTCTTGCCACCGCCGTGAGCCAGCGCTTTGCGATAACTGGCCATCGCGGCCGGATTGACTTGCACCAGACGTACCTGGGGGAATTCGCGCAACGCATTGATCAGTGCGTTGTGGCTGGTTTCCAGACAGACATCGAGGGTCAAGCCGGGAAACTTGCCCGACCAATGGCGGACCCAGTCCGCAACCGTTTCGGGAGATTGGCGGAATGTTCCCTGATGGAGTTTCCCATCAGGCGCACGCAGACAGAAAGCATGATCGCGATCGGCCCAGTCAATGCCGACAAGCAGGTGGTCAGGGGGAGACGAAGAAGAGGAATCTTGATCGAGAGAAGCGAGTTTCATGATGGGAATTCCGGTGAGGGTGAGTTAGAATAAAGATGGGGATCGAGAAGCCCGGAAGATCGAAATGCTTATTGAGGTCCTGGTGAAACTTCAGACGTCATCTGAGGATTCGTAGATTCCGGGCAAACCGATGGCTGCGAAGGTCTCCGGTTAGTCTTCCGGGGCTTCGCAAGAAGCCCTGAGACAGCGGGCACAAATTCGTCAGCCAACGGCTCGATCCCCTTGCTTTGGCAACGGGCCAAAGCGATCAAACAAGAGTAATCACCAAAAACAATTTCGCCGCACAAAGAATGCAGATGGCCTTCATTCCGAGCCTTGGGGGGGCTCCCATTACGGCCAACTCTTTTTACGTGCGGGTTACAATAAGCG
>CAYPXY010000091.1:0-1508 GCA_964414815.1 uncultured Pirellulaceae bacterium
CGGCCGCTTGGCGTTGCGGCGCGGTTAAACGATTCATCCCTCATCCCTCATCCCTCATCCCTCATCCCTTCCTGTCTCGGTCTGAATGCTCGAATCCGTTCCCCGTCCGTCAGAATTCTATCGCTACTGGGGTTGATAAGTTCAATACAGTAGGGAATTGCCGGGAAAACGGCATCGAGACACTCAGCAATCGCTTTGGGGCTGCCAGGTAAATTCACGATCAAGGTTCCGCGTTGTTCGGCATTTCGAATGGCGGCCGTTTGCCTCGACAGGATTGCGGTGGGGACCTTTTGCAGCGACACCGCTCGCATCGCTTCACCGAAACCCGGCATTTCCTTGTTGCAGACCGCCAGAGTCGCTTCTGGAGTCACATCACGCCAGGCCGGACCCGTTCCACCTGTGGTGACAATCAAATGACACTGTTCATCATCGCTAAGTTCGATCAGTGTTTTTTCAATCAGTGACTGATCGTCGGAGATCACTCGTGAAATCGCTTGGAAGGGCGAGGTGATCACTTGGTTTAAGTAATCGACAATCGCAGGGCCGCTTCGGTCGGCGTATTCGCCACTGCTGGCGCGGTCGGAGACGGTAACGATACCGATTTTTGTGACGGGGGTTTCGATGGCTTTCATGGAGCGACTATTGTACTTGATCATTGGGTTCACCTCGATCCATCAGTTTCCGCAAATTTTTCATGGCCGAAATCGAATTGGGATCGTACGTGATGCCTGACACGGTGATGTGGCCGGCTCGCAAAGCGTCGTTGTCAGTTTGAATCGGCGATCGGACCGGCTGTGGATCGTTCTTTGACCAAAAGTACGGCCTGCCTTTGGGGTCAAGCCCCTGGTCAAAGCCGTAGCCCATCGGATTCGTGTCGACGGGTACGACGTGTACTTCCGGGTAGCCCGTCAGTGCGGCTGTCGGGATGTTGATATTGAGCACGGTGCGCGGTGGATGCGTGCCATTAGCCAGTCGATCAATCAACGGCCAGGCGATTTCTGCCGCTCGATGAAAGTCGATTTGGTCCTCCGACTCAACACTGATCGCCATCGACAGGATTCCAAACGTTGAACCGGCAAATGCCCCTCCGACGGTTCCCGAATGACAGACATTGACTCCGCTGTTAAGCCCGCCATTGATGCCGCTGAGAATCAAATCTGGCTTCCAGGGGCAAAGTTCGTTGACTCCGAGTTTGACGCAATCGACCGGAGTACCGTTGACCGAATATCCCGGAATCTGATCATCCTGCGAATCTTTCTGGCCACCCAATCGGATCGGGAACAGAGGCGTCATATAAGTGAGCGCTTGGCTGACACCGCTTTGTTCGGTCGCCGGAGCGATCACAAAGACTTCGGCATATTGTTGGACGCGGCGGGCAAGCTGGATAATTCCCTGGGCGTGAACGCCATCGTCGTTGGTGATAAGGATTTTCATGGGGTTGGTCAATGGTCAATGGTCAGTGGTCAGTGGTCAGTGGTCAGTGGTCAGTGGTCAGTGGTCAGTGGTCA
>CAYPXY010000092.1:0-1505 GCA_964414815.1 uncultured Pirellulaceae bacterium
TTTTGAAGTTGCGCTATTTTAGAGCTAGCAAAGAAAATGATCTTGCGTAAAAGGCGGATCCAACCCATGACGAGTTCATTGAAATCTCACCCTGCACAGGAAGGATCCACAATGATAATCGTCTCAGAAACGGCCGGCAGACTCAAGGGGTTCTTGAGCCACACTGGATTGCACGATCTTGCTTGTACCATGTTGCTTCGTGTTGTCTTGGCGTTCATCATGCATCGCGGACGGATGAGTTGTTCGGCTGCCAGCGGCACCATCGCCTCAGAACCGATTCATCGAGGAGAACTGACACGATTTATGGCTCGTCCGCGTTGGCAACGTCACAACTTCAATGAACCCTTGATGAAGTTACTGCTGGCCCGAGAGAGCCAAAAAGGGAAATACCTTTTCTTGATCGACGCAACTCTGGCCAGCCAGTCCGGGAAGAAGACCCAAAACACCTACAGTACAGGCAACCGCAAGCGCCGACCCGCCAAAGGCCGTCGATACAACAAGAAGAAAGTGGTTCACAAAAAGGTTCATAGCTTTACGTTTGGCTTGCTCATCACGCCCTCGGGGATACGGATTCCGATGGAACTCCCCTACTATACCCAAGAGTACTGCCAGGCGCAGGGGCTGGCCCATCACACGACGGCCGAGTCCGCCGCTCAGATGATCCGGACCCTCGGTTTACCGGACCATGCGGAAGTCATCGTCATTGGCGATACCGCTTATGATGCGCAGGTCGTGCGAGAAGCCTGCGATGAAAAAGGATATACCTGGATTTTTCCGGCCAACCCGGAGCGGGTCTATGAAGGCCCCAAGGGTCAACGCCCGAAACTGCGTTCTCGTTTGAAGGATTGGACAAGTCTGTCGCTTAAGACCATCAGGCTTCGAGCGTCTACAGGAAAGTACGCGAGTTATCGTCGGCTTTCCAAGTGGCGTGTTGGGCCGAAAATGAAACCTCGCGTGTACTACGCTTATCAGGAGAAACTCGAAGTGCGCAGCGTCGGCCGCGTGCAGCTTGTTTTTTCGACCATGAAACCAGACTTAAAAAAAGCGACCCCTGACGATGTGAAAATTCTGATGACCAACGCGGTGGAGATGAGTGTGAGTGAAGTGATTGAGCTATACTCGTTGAGGTGGCAAATTGAGCTGTTCTTCAAGGAATTGAAATCGACGCTCGGTTTTGCCCAGTATCGTTTTCAGAACTTCCTGGCCGTCAAAGCCTGGGTGGAAATGGCGATCACCACGGTGTTGTATCTGGAATACGAGCGAATCAAACAGATACAAGACCGCAGGTTAAGCCAAGAGGCTCGCCGTTGGTGGGCCTCGCAGCGACTGCATGGCCTATGTCACGCATTTCGCCAGCAGTGTACCGGTGCCGAACTGAAATACCTATCGGATCGCCTAAAAACTCCAGGAGGCATCGCAAAGCTCAAACGTTTGATCTTAGCCGCTTTACCCAGTGAATACCGGATCGCTTCATGATAATATGTCCAAATAGCGCAACTTCAAAA
>CAYPXY010000093.1:0-1502 GCA_964414815.1 uncultured Pirellulaceae bacterium
CCGGTCAGCCGAATCCTTGTAAGGATGATTTTTTCCGCTTTGCGGCGCGGACTCTGGATTTGCCGATTGGCGACGAGCTGGCGATTACGGACTACGTGCTCTCAAAAGGCAGTAGTGACGCCTTTTGTGAATTTCCCAATAACATTCCTGCCACTGAGATGGGCATGTTTGACTACAATCTGATCGTCAGGTTAAAAAACATAACAGATGGTTCAAGCCACACTTATGCGATTGGAGAAGGAGCGAGTGGTGGTGAGTGGCTGTTGTGCCAGAATCCGGGTTGCAACTCTGTCGACATGCCTCCGCCAATTTTCTCTTCCGAACCGTATTCGGCCAGGCAGTTTTGGATAGGGTCGGGAAATCTGTATGATAGCTTCAGATCCCATAAATATGCTTCCGCGGGGCATCTTGCGTGCACGGTTGATCCATTGAACAAACGCCCTGTGACGCATTTTCTATTCGATAACAGGGACGACCTCAGAAACTGTCAGGGGACACTGTCTAATTCCGCAAATCCCCACCGGGTTCCAAATTTTCGTAGTAATCATCCCGGAGGAGGAAACTTTCTATATGCCGACGGATCCGTCCATCGCGTTAACGAAGGAATCGACATGCTCACTTACCGGGCGTTCTCGACTATTGCGGGCAGCGAGTTGTCGGTTGCGGAATAGACATCGTCGTTCTGGAGTTTCGTAAGCAAGGCGACGGCGTCACATGTCCAGGGATGTTGTTCTCCCAACTCACCCTTCAGCACATTGCATGATGCTGAAACTTTTTGCCGCGCTTCTTGGTGGTTGCCTTGTAGTTCAAGGACAAGGCCTAACAGCATTTCTCCGCGAGCGATCTGGGACTTGTCGATTGCTTCTCGGGATTCAGCGAATTTGATTGCCCGCAAGAAGGCTTTCTCACCACCCTCCAAGTCATGAATCGAGAGATAAGCATTTCCCAACACTTCGTAAACAGACATTTTCAGCTCTCGGAACGGTACCGTCATGTCTGGCGCGGTTTGTTCTGAGATTGATAGTTCCGCTTCAAGGAGATCAATGGCCTCTTGTGGGCGCTGGTCGGCCAGCAACGCTCGAGCTAATTCACAGCGGAAGTCCCACAAATTCAAGGAGAAATCCGCTTGTTTATCCTCCATGATTTCCAGGGCGTGCTGGCTGCACTCGACGGCTTCGGCTGACCGGCCAAGTTCGCGAAACATCCAAGACTTGATCCGCAGACAAATGGCATGCTCGGCGGTCTCGTTGCCATAGGTTTCTGTAATGGCCTGCATCATCCGGTTCGACGCGAGTTCAGGGTCATCGTCGTCGCCTTGAGAATCAAGGCGCGACGAGCTTACGAATTGTTCTGTTTCCTCTCCGGGAATCCAGGTGTCGCGTTCTGCTTGTTGAAGCATTTGTTCCACGATTTCGAATTTGCCGAGCTTCATGTAACTCGCGGCCAACGACAGTCGCGCGATGACCATTTCCGGGTGATTCGGGGCTAAAAAGCGTTCGCCC
>CAYPXY010000094.1:0-1502 GCA_964414815.1 uncultured Pirellulaceae bacterium
TCTGACTTCTGACTTCTGACTTCTGACTTCTGACTTCTGACCTCTGACTTCTGACCTCTGACTTCTGACTTCTGACTTCTGACCTCTGCTTCCATGCAACCTGTCCATTCTCCATCGACCGGGCGATTTGTTATTTCGCTTGATTTCGAATTGCTGTGGGGAATTTTTGATCATTGCGATTTCATCCGGCGACGGGGCTATTTTGAAAATACTCGCGAAGTCATTCCGCAAATTCTTCAGCGGTTCCATTCAGCGGGAGTCCAGGCGACTTGGGCCACCGTTGGAATGCTGTTCCACCAGAATTGGGAGGAGTGGACGGCTTATCGACCGACCGCGATACCGAATTATGGCCGCCAGGATTTGAATCCGTTCGCCTTTGCCGAGCGGCATCGAAAGGAGTTGCCGGAATCACTGGTGTTTGCTCCCGATCTGATACGGCAGATTATCGATTGCCCCGGCCAAGAGTTGGGGACGCACACTTATTCGCATTACTATTGCCTTGAGCCTGGTCAGACGGCAGAGGCCTTTGCCGCCGACTTGGCGGTCGTTCAGAGGCTGGCCAAGGATTGGAAGATCGAAATTCGTTCGCTGGTCTTTCCCCGCAATCAGTTCAATCCGGACTATCTGCGAGTTTGTGCGGACGCCGGAATCCACACCGTGCGGACGAATCCCGATCGCTGGTATTGGCGAGCGTCCAGTTCGGGCCTTGCCAGCCGGGTCGCTCGGACAGCCGATGCTTATCTGCCTGGCCGTAAAGGTGCTTATCCGGAGTCGAAGATACGGGTGGAGGAGGGGGTCGTGCTGCAACCGGCGTCCCGGTTTCTACGGCCCCATTCGTCTCGAAGCTGGTTGAATCAGGCCAGGCTCAATCGGGTGTTGGCCGAGATGAAGCATGCGGCTCGGGAAGGACTGGTTTATCATCTGTGGTGGCATCCGCATAATTTTGGAGATGAGCCGGTGGAGTCGATGAAGGTGCTGGAGGCGATTCTGGAGCAGTACCGGAGGCTCAATGGGGAATTCGGGTTTCGGGGGTCGGGGTTCGGGATGAGGGATGAGGGATGAGGGATGCTCAAATGTTCCCCACCGAATTTATTCGGTGGAAACAAGGATCAGTGACTAAAGGCGACTCTCATTCCCCAACGCTCCCTGCCGAGTTTAGCTCGGTAGTAAGCAGGTTCAGAGACTTTCGAGTGAATTTAGTTGTTGATCCTGGCTCCCACCGAAATAAATTCGGCGGGGAGCATTTTTATCCGGCTTGGCCTATAGTCACTGATCCTCACTTCCACCGAAATAAATTCGGTGGGGAGTAGCGGGCGTGGAGTGTTGCGCGGTTGACCTGCTTGGTGGGGAGTAGTTGGTGGTTGGTGGGTAGTTGATCGTGGAACGCTAATCTTCGCTAATCTACACTAATCACATTTCCAAACCCGCAACTCCTGACCACTGACCACTGACCTCTGACTTCTGACTTCTGACTTCTGACTTCTGACTTCTGACTTCTGACT
>CAYPXY010000095.1:0-1453 GCA_964414815.1 uncultured Pirellulaceae bacterium
CTTGGGGGGGCTCCCATTACGGCCAACTCTTTTTACGTGCGGGTTACAATAAGCGACTACATGGGCGGCGATTCCAGCTTTGTTTGACTTGAATTACTATTACCTTATTCCACGATCACTCGATTGGCCCGTCGCCCGGTGATCCTTTACGTTATGTCGGCTGAGACTAACACGATGCGATTCATCGACGCTCTTACTCAGTATCCTGCAATTCCTTTCTTCGGGCGGATCGAAGGACTCGAAACAGACTCCGATGACATTCACGATTGGGAACTTGATCCGATCGACGCCCCCGTCCTGTTAGAATCTGAGATCGTAGACTTCTTCATCGTCAAAGCGAAACAGGTGCTGCCAGACGGCAAGATTCGCGACTGCTATTTAGACATTTGCCTTCCGGAACGCATCAACGACTATGCTTATTTTCTGCGCGGAGATAGAATCGAGTATCGATATACGCACGAATGCGATGGTGAGATCATCTGCGCAGTTCCGGTTGCTTGCTTCGGTAGCTACGAGTTGTTTTACTCGCGAATCGCCCCGAACGTTGGCATCGACATCCTCCGAAATGGACTGGCTGCAACACAACACAAACAATTCATTGCTGAAGACCTTGGCTACATTCTTCGCGATGAACGCAGATTCTCTGAAGCCGTCGCGATGTTCAAACTCGCTGTTGATGGTGAACCATCTTCACATTTCATCTACGGTGAATTGGCGGGCTGTTACGATGCAATTGGCGATGCTGAGAACGCGACAAAATACTATGCGTTATTCAACTCCCAACAATAGCACGGCATAACAAACGGATGCACCGGAGCGACTACACGGGCGGCGATTCCAACCTTGTTTGACTTGGACTACTTTTTACTTGTTCAACGATCACCCGCTTGGCCCGTCGCCCGGTGATCCTGAACGTTATGTCGGCTGAGATGCTCGATTGCGCTTGACCTGCTCCTCTGGTGCGCGACCTGCCGTACTTGATGTTCGATTGCGCTCGTTCCGGGTTCTGTGCGCGCCCCATCGCGGCCCAATGTACGCCACGGATCGCACGGATGAACACGGATTCCCATGATCGAATTCGTTCACGCGCCAATACGCTCCTGCCGACTCGGTTTGCGCTCCCAGCCTCTCGTCGATCGACCTCATCCCCGACTGGATTTCCACTTCCACCCCATCGCTGACTTTGCGCGCGACCGTCCGATGACTAAAATGAGGGTTCAAGCAAACTCGGTTTGGAAAATCCCGTTGTGATTCACCTATGCTCGTCCCGCGTAGGCCGCACATAACAAACGGATGCACCGGAGCGACTACATGGGCGGCGATTCCGGCCTTGTTTGACTTGGATTACTTTTTAGTTGTTCAACGATCACTCGATTGGCCCGTCGCCCGGTGATCCTGAACGTTATGTCGGCTGAGATGCTCGATGGCGCTTGACCTGCTTCTCTGGTGCGCG
>CAYPXY010000096.1:0-1384 GCA_964414815.1 uncultured Pirellulaceae bacterium
CAGCTACCGCAAGAGCGACAAGGTGCCGCGCTGGGAGCAGGAGGCCGTGGCATCCGGCGTGGCCCACGCGCTGAGCCTGCTGCTGGACGAGGCCGGGTGGGGCGTCATCTGGCGCACCGGCCACTACACCCGCTCGAAGCCGGTCGCCAAGGTGCACGGGCTCGGCAAGAACGAGGAGCTGCTGGGCTGGCTGTACGTCGGCGGCAAGCCGCCGCGTGCCCGCGTCGGGCGACGTAAGGCAGTTGATGCGCGCAGCCACCTCAGCCGCATGCCGAAGAAGGCATAGACGCCCTCACGCACGGTGACGACGGCGCCACGGCGCGGCCGCGACCACGACCGACGCGAGCGCGACGATCACCGTGACCAGCTCGAGCAGCCACCCGGGTCCCGCCTCGGCGGGCCACACCAGGTCGATCGCGAACGCCGTCAGCAGCTGACCGGCGACCGTGCCCAGCCCCAGCAGGAGCACTCCGGTCTGCACCACGAGCGCCGCCGACAGGAAGATGTAGAACACTCCGAGCGCGCCGCCGATGTACAGCCACGGCTCGGTCGGCAGCGCCCGCGGCGGACCCGTGACCGCGACGCTGACCAGTGCCGCGATGACCAGCAGCACGGTTCCGCCGATGAAGTTCACGAGCGTCGCCGTCAGCGGCGTGCCCACCCGCTGCCGCAGCCGGCCGTTGGTCGCCTGCTGCCACGCGATGCCGACACCCGCCAGCAGGGGCAGCACGAGCATCCACAGCGGCACGCGTTCCAGCACGCCGCCCTGCAGCGACACGGCGACGGCCACGAGGGCGAGCACACCGCCGGCCACGCGAGGCATCGTCACGGCGACGACGCCCGCCGGCCCGTAGCCGACCCGGTCGAGCACGAGACCGTTGACCGTCTGGCCCGCCACCACGCCCACCGTGAACAGCGAGACGCCGATCACGGCGACCGCGAGCCCCTGCGTCGCCACGGTCAGCGCGCCGGCTGCGCCGCCGATCAGCATCCACCAGGGGATCGTGCGATCGCGGACGCCGGCGGCGAGCGCCCGCGCACCGCGCCGGCCCACCGGCAGGGCGAGCGACAGCACGATCAGGATCACCAGGCCGGAGCCGAACGAGACCACCGCGGCGGCGAGGCCGTCATCGAGCCGGAGTCCCAGTTCGCCGTTGACGCGCGCCTGCACCGCGGTCATGACGCCCACCAGCACCGCGCCCGACAGCGCGACCCACGCGGGCAGTCGCGGGTGCGGATCGGCTGTGGTCACCCGACGAGCCTAGGCGAGGTGGTGGGGATCGGTCGCCGCGTCATCCGGTGGCGGAAGCAGGCTGAACCGGGGCGTCACCCTCCCGCGACGATCGGATCGGCCGATTCGGCCTGCCTCTGCCACGGTGACGCG
>CAYPXY010000097.1:0-1374 GCA_964414815.1 uncultured Pirellulaceae bacterium
TGACTTCTGACTTCTGACTTCTGACTTCTGACTTCTGACTTCTGACTTCTGACTCATCGCCACTCGCTTCTTGCCGGACCGAAGGATAGAATAGATCTATGTCATCCGCATTTTCGTAAGCTTTAATCTTGAGTTTGGAAATAAACTGGAAAAGTAAAAACGCCATGAATGCCATCGAATTTCAAGCAAAAGTTACGAACGGGAGCATTCTCATCCCCGAAGTCTATCGAGGTAAAATCAAAGAAAATGTTCGGGTTATCCTTCTGACCGAAGAAGACGATCATGTTGACCAGTTCGATATGATCGACCGCCTTTTAACTCACCCTCTCGACATCAAGGACTTCAAACCTCTGAGTCGTGAAGAAATCTATGAGTGATAGTTCCTCTCGATCCTGCTTCGTTGACACCAATATTTGGCTGTACGCATTCATTCCGAGTCAAGATCCAGTCAAATCCGTCCAAGCCAAGGCCATCATTGAGCAGAGTAACATCGTGGTTAGCTCACAGATTGTTAACGAAGTCTGCGTCAACCTCATCAGGAAAGCTCAATTCGATGAATCAGCAATTCGCCATTTAATCCACTCGTTTTATAACCGATATGCCTTGGGGCTAATTGACAGGAATTCATTAATTAAATCATCAGAATTACGAGAAACCGGGCAATTTTCGTTTTGGGACAGTCTGATCATAGCGACGGCGTTAAATGCTAACATCAATGTTCTGTATTCAGAAGATATGAGCAACGGCTTGGTCATCGAAGGTCGTTTGACCATTGTAAGGCGAGCGGCAGATAAGAATCTACCGGAAATGTAGGCGAGCCTCTCCGAGACTCGCAAGCTCGGCGTCTCGGAGAGACGCCGCTACATGGTAAGTTTTCATCTGCCGCTCGCCTAAACCCTTTTATTGCTTAATTCTCGGCTTTGAATCGGTTGAAAGTGGAGAGAGTGACGCGGTTGAACTCGCTTGGCGATGCGGCGCGGTTAAACGCAATACCGTTAAAGTTCTGGAGACATCACCCAGTGGCAACCGCTTGGCGGCGCGGTTAAACGAGAACTTGAACGGCATTGCGGTTAAACGATGGTTGGGCCAGGAGTTTGGCTAATCAGGCGAGGCTAAATCGGGTGTTGGCTGAGATGAAGTATGCGGCTCGGGAAGGATGGGTTTGTCATCTGTGGTGGCATCCGCATGATTTGGGATTCGGAAGAGAAGAGGAACGCTAATCTTCGCTAATCTTCACTAATTTCATTTCCCAACTGACCTCTGACCTCTGAACCGTTGTCTACGCGCCTGCCGGCGATGTAATGAGGGATTTGGGATTCGGGATTTGGGATTTGGGAGAGAAGAGGAACGCTAATCTTCGCTAATCGACACTAA
>CAYPXY010000098.1:0-1365 GCA_964414815.1 uncultured Pirellulaceae bacterium
TCTGGGATGGAAATCGGCCGGTACTTGGGATGGCGGCCAAAGAATTGCTTTTCCAGGTGAGAATTGGATCAAAAAATGATCGCTAATGAGATGTGCGATCTGTTTCGCTGGCAAATAGCGCTGGTTCGGCGCGGTGGTTCAGACAGTGAACCTGGAGGACACATCAGAGCAATCGTGTTGAACGAACTCAGCCGCTGGCAACGACCTGGCCAAGTGGCGATGCGATCAAGCAGCAGTACGTTCAAGCTGCGGTGCGAGATTGATTCGGCGTTTGCCTTGCTGAGCCGATAGCTCGCGAACTCGGCTTGTCTCGGTCGCAAAAAAGTTCCCACGCCAATCGACGCTGCTGAGCATTCGTTTCATGCAAGTCTGCCAGAACTCGACGCTGGTCTGTAGTCGTTCAAAGATTCCCTGGACGCTCTCGTGGATGACCGCTTTGCCGCTGCGAAAGAGCCGGCCCGTATAATCGACCAACAACAAGTAACTTCCCAGTGAAAACGTGGGCAACATTCCCTCTCGAACATCGATGGGACCATTCGGAAGTTGTCGCCGGTCCTCGATTGGAATCAGCCAGTGATCGTCTTCGAGATTGCCGGCGGCCAGACTGCCAGCGACACTTCCAAGCTGTGCGGCCGAAAGATCCTCCAGCTTATCCTGAAGAGCAGCATGTTCCACGCGTTGCTGAACCGATGTGTGGGGGCTGAGTTCCGGAGTCGGCGCCAAACCTGCGGCCACAAGGTTCAAGTCGATATAGACCGCCACCGCCAGCAACGCTTCTTCGTCCAGAAGGGCGATCGATTTGAAACGGGCTTGCCAGAAAGCACCTTGGGCTCCGTCCTGCTGATTGGCCATTCGCGAAAGCGGTTCCTTCAAAGCCTTCATGAACCAGCTCAAACTCTTGAGCCGTTCTCGCAACGTTTCGACGCGGTTCAGGTTGCTCGATTCCCGCTTAATCCAGGCGGTCACTACCGGTTCATTTTCGAGATCCATGTTCGCCGGTGGATAAAGCGTGACCCAGCGGCGAAGCACTTCTTCAGCCGTCCAGCCGTCCGCCACGTGAGGATCCAGGCGACAAAGCACATGCAAGTGATTGTCCAGAATCGCAAAACCAGCCACCGCCACAGAGAACAAGCCAGTCAATACCTCCAGCCGATCTTCGATCCATTGTTTCCGGTCCTGGAGCGGAAGATCAGGGGGTGAGTCGTCCGGGCTGTCTTGCATCAGACTGGCCCCTCGAACGCAGCGGCTGATGCAGTGGTACCAGCGTGAGATTTCCAGGTCAACAATTTCTTTTCGTGCAGTGGTCATGAGCATTCTCCGATAAAAACAGAAAATGTTCGCGTCTTGCGAGTTAGGAATTCAAGC
>CAYPXY010000099.1:0-1321 GCA_964414815.1 uncultured Pirellulaceae bacterium
CTCATCCCTCATCCCTCATCCCTCATCCCTCATCCCTCATCCCTCATCCCTTCACAATCCCCGCGATCCGTTCGACTTCCTGCCGAGTCAGTGCGGTTCCGCTCGGTAAGCATAGCCCCTGTTCAAACAAGGTGTCGCTGACTCCAGCGCCCCGATAGCGATACCCCGAATAAACGGGCTGCTGGTGCATGGGCTTCCATGCCGGACGAGATTCAATATCCTGTTTCTCAAACTCCTGACGAATCTGCTCTCGATCACGGCCCGCTTTAGCCGGATCAACCAGAATCACCGTCAACCAACGAGTAGAAACTCCATCCGCTATCTCCGGCATAAATGAAATCCCCCGACAATCCCCCAGCAGTTCCACGTAGGACTCGAAAATAGCTCTTCGCCGCCGAACGTGTTCGTCCAGCGTCTCAAGTTGACCTCGTCCGACCGCCGCCATCAGGTTGCTCAAGCGGTAATTATACCCAATCTGTGAATGCTGATAATGCGGTGCCGGGTCACGTGCCTGGGTGGACAGAAAACGAGCCTGCGTCACGAACGGCTCATGATGACTGACCAGCATCCCGCCCCCGCTGGCCGTAATGATCTTGTTTCCATTGAAGGAGAAACAGCTGATGTCGCCGAAGGAACCAGCGGGCCGGCCACCGTAAGTTGCCCCCAAGGCCTCGGCCGCATCTTCGACCAGCGGAACTTCAAACTCGTCACAGATCTGACGGATCGCATGGAACTCGCAGCACTGCCCGATGATATCGACCGCAACCACCGCCGCAGGTTTTCGGCCACGCCTGCGGCAATCCGTCAGTTCCTCCCGCAGTAAATTCGGATCCATGTTCCAGCTGGTCCAATCGCTATCGATAAAGACGGGAGTGGCCCCCAGATGTTTGATAGCATTGGCCGATGCAACGAAGGTGAACGTCGAAGTCAGCACTTCGTCGCCCGGTTTGACTCCGATCACCTGCAAGGCCAGATGAATCGCCGCCGTGCCGCTCGTCAGCGCCGCGGCGTGACCGACACCGACCTTGGCGGCAAATTCCGATTCAAACGCATTCACATGCGGCCCGAGGGGAGCAATCCAGTTCGAATCGAACGCATCAAGCAACAGTTCGCGCTCACGTCCGAGCATACAGGGAGGAGAGAGATGAATTTTGGGCATGGGAAAGCGAGGTGGCGTGAGTCGAGTAGGGCGATTAGATTAGTGGGTCGAGTAGGTCGCGATATGGGGCTACTAGGGATTTGTCCCGAAGTAACTCCCTGCATTTTATCATAACCCGAAGCGTAAGTTTTGAAGTTGCGCTATTTGGACATATTATCATGA
>CAYPXY010000100.1:0-1304 GCA_964414815.1 uncultured Pirellulaceae bacterium
CAATACCGTTTAAGTTTTAATATTTATCGTGTTTTCGAAGGTTTTTTCCAGAGGCGGTCGTTTTCGATGTTCGGGTCGGCACTTCATCCATTTGGACATTTTTCGCTTGATCACTCGCGGGTTGATTCGGTTGGCGCGAGCAGGGATTCGCTCGGTCAGCAATTCCTGTAAGGTTGCTTGATACCATTGTTCGAAACTCAGTGGGTCAACGGAGGTGCATTCTGGCAAACGGCATTTGATGATCTGAAAGCAACTTTTGAAACTCAGGCGATCCACATCCATGTTTCCTTTCAAGGCCGCCTCATGCATCATCGTACGGACAATAAAATGTCCCAAAGAAATAGCATATAACTCTTGTTCGATTCCCACCACCGTTTCGCTTCTTAAGTGAGTGGTCTTTTCGGCGCGACGAGGATCTTGATGAGTTTTTTGTTCGTCGAACATGATTTCAATTTCCCAGCGTTCGTGATATTCCATCACCAATTCTTTCGCCGGATATTCGCGCTCGTCCAGCAAGTTCGTCAGCAATCGGTGCTGCTCCTGATGACCGGTCCGTTGAGGATCGTCCAGGGTGTACTCAATCACTCGTACGAGAATCCCTTGCCGGTCGCGATCTCGATACCAAGTGCTGGGATAGATATACGCCAAGTAGGAGCCGTCTGACAAATTCTCAACCGGTGTAAGGATCATCGCTTTGTTGATTCGGACCAACAGTTTGCAGCGTTTTTCCAAGGTTTTCCAGTGTTTATAACTGAAAAATCCTCGATCTTCATACAAGAGGCTGTCTTCGGGGATCGAGTCCCAAAGTTGTTCGACCAAGGTTCGTTCCGACTGACTCCAGCCGCCGTAAACAAAAGCGAATTCAACACGCGTCCCAATCTCCATCAAGCTTACTTTGCGAATCTGAGGGAAGGCGGCAGTTCCTCGGCTGCCCGAAGCGCGTCCAAAATGCTGTAAGGCTTCCCGGTCGGGAACATCCATTACCGTTCCGTCAATGGCGACCTTGCGCAGCCCCTTGTAAAACGCGCCCTTGGTTTGGGGCGTCGCAAGCGGACGAACCACCGCCTTGTAGAGCATTTCCAGAGGACGACTTCCCAATCGTTTTCGAGCTTGGCACAAGGCCGAACGAGTTGGCGCTTTTTGATCTCCCAACAAACGACTGGCATAACGAAATACTTGTCGAATCGGCAACTCGGTAAACAATCCCATCGCGATCATGACCCACACAATGACTTCGAAAGTCAGTTTGCATTGAGGGGCATTTTGCATCTTCAAATCCGCAAGAATCTCCCTGACTCGTTCAC
>CAYPXY010000101.1:0-1267 GCA_964414815.1 uncultured Pirellulaceae bacterium
GGAGGCTGCACCCTGCCGTCGCGCCTGCGCCGACCATTTCTCAATCTTTCAGCTTCATCCATGAGTCGATCTGCTTTCCACAATAATCACGAACGGAATGGTGGTCGGCTTCGGCTTGCGGCTAAACATTCTATCGCTCCGTGAACGGCTACCATTTTCTTTCCTTGAATCAACTGTGGGGCAGGCCATCAACAGGCCAAAACCTACCTGATTATAATCGGGTAGGTTGATCATCAGTTCCTGGCCTTATCAAAAACTAGGAGGCCTCGATTGCAAAACGGAGTGAGTCTTTCAACTTGCCCATGCAGGAGACATAGAGATTGAGCATTTCTTTATTGCTTACGGTGCCTCCGTTAATTGCTTTGGCAAAATCAGTGTAGAGGCTTTCCGGAATCCCGACAACTTCACCCGCTCGTTCCATGGCCACCAACGCACTCTTTGACCATTGGCCCGATTCGTCCGCATTGGGAACATAAAGCCTGACCGCCAGAAATGCCTTAATCGTAAATTCGAACATTGCCATCTCTTTTTTTCCGTATCGCCGTTCCAGTTCGCTGGCAACGCGTGTCCCAGTCCCTTCCTCATGAATCAAGTAACCGATGGCGTAGGCACCATTTTTAGCCTCATCCGATGTTCGCGGATGAAAGTCAGCAACCAATTCCGGATCGATCTCGAGGGCATTCAACAAGACCCTGACCGCCTCCAGCCGCTCGCTCGCTTCCTCCACATCACCGTCCGCGTGCTGCATTGCGGCAACGGCCATTTTCTCCGCAATGGTGTGAATCAACAACTCTCGCGATACCGCGGGGAGAACGCTCTGCGCTTGGTCCGGGAGCCGATGCAACTCGACTTGGCGGCTGTTGCTTTTACTGGTGTCACGCTTTTGTGCCGATCTGCCAGCCGAGGTCGCTGTCTGGCCGTATGCGGCTCCGCTTGTCAGATTCGCGATGGAGAGGGTTGCGAGTCCCAATCCGACGACCAAAGTAAGTTGTTGCAGGTTCGATTTCATCTCTTGTGTCTCCGTATAGGTTGTGGTTTGAAATAGGTTAAGTTCAAGTAACACAACCAGTACACTTGGGAGGTAGAGTTGTGACACCAATCATTTTTTTTCACGCGAACACTGGCCATTTAACCGCAAGCCGTCGGGTGGGGAGCAGGAAAGTACGGAGCGGTGCCGAAGGGATACGGTGGGACACAGGCCGTTTAGCCGCAAGCCTTCGGGTGGGGGGCAGGAAAGTACGGATCGGTGCCGAAGGGATACGGTGGG
>CAYPXY010000102.1:0-1255 GCA_964414815.1 uncultured Pirellulaceae bacterium
GCGGCACAACAAATCCTATGGTCGGATTCCTGACGTCATCGGGCGCAGCGAGTACGGCTTGGAATTCCTGTTGGCCATCGCCTACCAAGTCTATGTCATCGGCCTGTCACTCGATAAGGTGGTCTTGCTGACCCACTTCTTTCAGCGGCTCAAGCTTCGAAAATCCCAGATCGATGCGATGCTCAATCAGTTGGCTCGTCACTGGGAAGGACAATTTGAGACCCTTTGCGGCTTGATGGCCAACTCGATGATCGTTCACGCGGACGAGACGAGCTGGAGTATCAACAGCGTCTGGACGTTTCTGAGCGAGAAGGCTCGACTCTTTCTCTTTGGCGTTCACAAAGACGCCCAAACACTTAAACAAATTCTCGATCCGGAAACATTCAAAGGCCTGGTGGTCAGCGATGACGCAGCGGTCTATGGGAAGTTTACTCACTCCCAGAAGTGTTGGGCCCATTTGCTTCGCAAAGCCATTCGTATTACGTTGCTTGAACCGGAGGACGATGAGTTTCGCAAGTTCTGCGACGAGCTACTGGACATCTATCGAAGCGCTGTCAGGGTCCGAAACGATGGACGCTTGGGGCCAGCGGGGTTGGAACGCAAGGTGGATGAACTGGATGACCGAATTCTCGATCTATGCTTGGCGGATTGGGTTGCTGAGCTTCCGAAACAGGAGGGGGCATTGGAAGAATATCGCCTGCTTGTGAAGGAGTTGATGAAGCTGATGCTCGCTCAGGAGCTGTTCTGTTTTGTGACCGCCAGCGATGCCCCCCGTCCTAACGGTCAGGTACTCGAAGCCAGTGGCACGAACAACGAAGCGGAACGATCGCTTCGAGGTGCGGCAACGGCTCGGGTTACCGGTCGAACGAATAAAACCAGCAAAGGTGCCCGGCGCCAAAGCATCATCCATAGTGTTTTGGAATCGCTTCGTTGTTTCGTGATCGACTTCCGTCTCGATACGATTATTGATGAGATTCACAGTTGGTCTAAACAGGGAGTCAGCTGCTTTGAACGAGTCTTCAATGAGTTGTCCGAGTCAAAGCAACCCAAGCCACCACGATCCGTGCTCGACCACCTGTTCCCCTCTGAGCCACTGGCACCAGAAACCGGGTAAATCGGTTCGAACAAACCCGAAACAGCCACACTCTCTGTAAAACGGACCGTTCTCATTCGCTAAGATCAATAACGGGCAGCGTGATCATGCACATCAAGCGTTCGCTTGATGGCGTTCCCTGCTGCGCATAGAATGGACAGC
>CAYPXY010000103.1:0-1237 GCA_964414815.1 uncultured Pirellulaceae bacterium
CTCAGGGCAATCGCACAAGGGGTCCGTTGTTTGAGAATATTGAGGATTGGTCAAGTATTTGCATGGGAGAGGAGGAAGGCAAGTGGATGACTTGCGGTTTGCCTTTTTCACAGGAGTTCGTTCTCATGGCAGTTGCATTTGTTGGCAAAGTTTACAGGCATTTTGAAAATCTTACCGATCGCCGGGTTCGGCGAGTGACGAATCACGATTTGATGGAGATGATCTTCGTGACCTTGTGTGCGGTGATCTGCGATGCCAATAGCTGGACGGATGTAGAGCGATTCGGTAAAGCCAAGCTGTCGTGGTTGCGAAGATACATTCGTCTGAACAATGGGATTCCTTCCCATGACACCTTCGGTCGAGTTTTCGCTCGACTGGAAACGAGCCAATTCAACGCCGCCTTGCAAGCTTGGGCCATGGAGTTGGCGGTTTGTCTTCGGGAACAAGCGGTCGCCGTCGATGGCAAGACGTTGCGTCACTCGTTTGACACGGCTTCGGAGCGTTCTGCATTGCATTCGGTGACCGCCTGGGCCAGCGGACTGAAGGTGTGCTTGGGAGCCTTGGCCGTGGATTCCAAATCCAATGAAATCCCCGCAGTCCAGACGCTCATCGATCTGCTCGATTTGCAAGGTGCTGTGGTGACTGCCGATGCCATGCATTGCCAAAAGAAAACCTGCCAGAAAATCATCGATCAACAAGCCGATTACATCCTGTTCGTCAAAGACAATCAACCCCATCTGCTCGAAAGTATTCAGCAGTTGCTGTTAGATTCCTTGGACGATGAAAAGCTGCGTCAGAAAGTTCGGCATCACACTGAACAACAGCGTAATCGAAATCGAGACGAGTTTCGACAGACCGTCACGATGCCTTGTCCCGCCCATCATCCAGTGCTGTCGGCCTGGCCCGGCATCAAGACCATCGGACAGGTCGTTCGGCATCGCGACTTGGGTAGCACCTATTCCGAGGAGTCTGCCTACTTTATCAGTAGCCGAGGTCCTCAAGTTCGTGACATGGCCCGACGGGTACGAGGTCATTGGTCAATTGAAAACAGCCAACATCACGTACTCGACGTTACCTTCTGCGAGGACGCCAGTCGAATTCGCAAAGGTTCCGGGCCTGAAGTCGCCTCCATTTTTCGACGTCTGGCGCTGAGTATTTTGCAACGGGACACTTCCATCAAGGATTCGATCCGAGGAAAACGTAAGCGATGTGGATGGTGTGAGAGAACATTTCATCG
>CAYPXY010000104.1:0-1226 GCA_964414815.1 uncultured Pirellulaceae bacterium
TGCAATCGCACCTGGGCATCACGTTCGTCTTCGTCACACACGACCAGGGCGAGGCCCTGTCGATGAGCGACCGCATCGCGATCATGCGCGAGGGGCGCATCGAGCAGCTCGCCGACGCCGACACCGTGTACGCGCGGCCGGCGTCGGCCTATGTCGCCGCGTTCGTCGGCCAGCAGAACTTCTTCCGCGGGCAGCGTGCCGACGGCGGCACGGCCGTGGCATCCACTTATGTCCTGGTGCGCTCTGCGGCGACCGCGCTGCCCGGGGATGGCGCCGCAGAGGGTGCCGTGCGTCCCGAGAACGTGCGGATCGACGCGGCCACCAGCACGGTTCCCGATGCCAACGCCGTGCGCGGCGAGCTGATCGGCGTCTCGCACCTCGGCGAGACGATGCAGTACCTCGTGCGCCTGGGCGACGATCAGAGCCTGATCTCGCGGCGCCCCACGCCCGAGGCGCCGAACCTGCACGTCGGCGACGCCGTGGTGTGCAGCTGGTCGCCCGAGCACGTGCTGCTGTTCCCCGCCGACGGCGCCGCCAGCCACGGCGGCTACCTGCCACCGCCCACCGAGTAACCACGCCCGACCTCACCCGACCTGGAGGCCACGATGACCGAGTCCCGCACCCCGCTGCGCATCCTCGCCCACGAAAGCGCCGTGCCGATCATCGCGAAGGAGCTGTCGCGTCGCCGCTTCCTCTCGATCGCGGGCATCGCCGGCGGCACCGCCCTGCTCGCGGCCTGCGCGCCCGGCGGCACGACGACCAGCCCCACGTCCCAGGCCACCGGCGGCCCGCTCGAGAACTCGCTGTCGATCTACACGTGGGGCGACTACGACTCCCCCGACGTCGTCGCGAACTTCACCGCCGAGCTGGGGCCCAAGGTCACCCTCGACTCGTACAGCTCGAACGAAGAGCTCATCGCCAAGCTCATCGCCGCCAAGGGCACGTCGGGCTTCGACATCGTCGTGCCCACGGGCGTGTTCATCCCGCAGATGATCGAGAACGGCCTGCTCACCAAGTTCAACAAGGATCTGCTGCCGAACCTCGCCAACATGGACCCCTCCGCGCTCGGCCGCGCGTGGGATCCCGGCAACGACTACTCCGTCTGCAAGGCGTGGGGCACGACCGGGTTCGTCTACGACAAGAACGTCATCACCCGTGAGCTGACCACGTGGGGCGACTTCTTCGACGCCGCCAAGAACGAGGCCAGCGGCAAGACGTCGATGTCC
>CAYPXY010000105.1:0-1215 GCA_964414815.1 uncultured Pirellulaceae bacterium
GTCAGAAGTCAGAAGTCAGAAGTCAGAAGTCAGAAGTCAGAAGTCAGAAGTCAGGTGTTTGTTTCGAGTTGGGAAAGAATATTAGTGAAGATTAGTGAAAATTAGTGTTCATCCCGAATCCAAATTTTCCTGTCTTCAAATCTTCCTGTCGCTATCCCTCATCCCAGCCGCTCGGTGTCGCAAATTGGGCGGTAAATGGGCAAGCTGACAAGAAACGTCCTCAAGCTTGAAGCCTCGCGACCCTGAACATTGCGTGTGCGTGAACCGTTGCCAGAACTCAGGCTCTACTGCAACGCGAAAGAAAGCACGTCAGTCGTCTGATCTCCGACGCGTGACTTCTGATCTCCGACGTCTGACCTCTGAAAGCAACTATGCACTTCGGCGCAGTACCGTCGGCAGTGTTGCAAGTTCAAACTGCAGCGGCTGAGGATCGACGGTAACCACCTGACAGCCGATTCGGCGGTCCAGATTGATAACCAGCGGAGCCCGCAAATTCAATGTCAGCACATCGTCATCACGGCTGACCACACCCAAAACATAGGCTTGTTCGACGGAGCTAAGCTGCAAAACATCGACATCGGTGGGCTCAAGGCGGACCTGATAGTCGGAAACGAACCGACGCGGCGAAACGACAGGCATGGCAATGTCCGCATGTTGCATGCTTTGCAGCCACGCAACCGCAGAGTTGTCGACGTCGGCCAGTAATACCCAGTGCCGGCAATCCTCAAAACCCAGCAACCCGTTTCGGAAGAAAAGAATGTCATCAGGTTCAATTTCGATTGAGCCAAAACGAGTCGTATGAATCTTCATTTGAAACCATTCCTTGACAACAATCAGGCGAATCTTCCGCCACGATGCAACTCCATCGTCTGCTCGAAAGGACCTCTGAGGGTTAGTTTTCACGCATTCTTGACGTGGCGATATGCTCAACGGCGAGTCGAAAATACCCTTCCATATTGCTTTCGGTTGTCCGGATCGGTAATCTGCAATGAAAATTGCCGAAGTTGGCAATTTAGCAGGTTTTACCGATTATCCCTCCCATTCAACCTCGACTTGATCCGCCTGCCCCGTATACCATAGTGTGCTGGTGGATTTCTCTGCGATCACTGTTGATAACATTGGAATCATAACCCGAAGCGTAAGCGAGGGACCGGGTTTCTTCCCTCGCTTACGCTTCGGGTTATGATTTCCACCAGACCAATACCATAGCGTGCG
>CAYPXY010000106.1:0-1202 GCA_964414815.1 uncultured Pirellulaceae bacterium
TGCTAGCACAATCCGGCAACCCTTCGCGGATTTGCTCTCCTAAGCGCAGTCTGCCCTTCAATTGGAAGCTGCTGCGCCGTACTCGGCATTGATCAGACATCATCGAAAAAAATCACCTCCCGCGCCGATTCAATTACAACGCCACTTGCTTTTAGGATGGCTGCGGTAGCCGCGTCTTCCTTTTCAAGTACAGCGCGCCAAACATGTTCAGACTCAATCAAATTTGATTGTGCCGATTCGGCCAGTTCGGCGGAACGGTTAAATACACTTAGGACCTCATCCGTGTAATCGTTTCGTGTTTTTTGCCAGCCGTCTTCCCCTTTTGCCTTTATTGAAGCGACTGCCGATACCAGTAAGTCCCACAACTCGCTTCGTTCAAGTGGTCTTGTATCCGGTGGCAGTAGTCCTCTTCCGATAGAGGTACACAACAATAACGATGCAACATAGTGAACGATTTCCTGCTCTTCATGATTGCATGCCATTTTGATCTGCCGCGATATTTGGCGCGTTGCGCGGACTTCTGGTGATTCTCTTTCGCGACAGTATTCCATTCGAAAATCTCCAATCATTATTTTTAGTGATGTAGTGCCTGCGAAGTCTGCGAGGCAACGAAGCCTACTGGAAGCCTGAGAAGGGGTGGCGGAATGCTTCACATCTTCCGATCGCGAAACAAGGAGCAGACGCCTGTCCAGCCTAAAATACCAGCACCCAATGAGTGTAATATAAATTATACAAGAAAGGCCGGCTTATTGTACCGTGCAGTGAAGGCACACATTTCTAAAGTGCGTGTCCTTTTTGTTCTCACTATAGCGGTGAACCTTCACCGCACTCCAAAGAAGGACAAAGGAACAAAATCCGCCAACCCTTCGCGGACTTTCTTCGCGACAGGACATCGACTTCGCCGCCCCAACAGCGTTCCATTGCCGTTCGGACTTTCGCGTGAAGCTATGTCAGATGCAGAGCGAACCCTCTTCATGACGGTTCATTGGAATCAATCTATCATCTGTTGTCGGAAACGCCATCATCAAAATTCGGAATTTCATGCCATTTTGGCAAACAGAAGCCAATAAACGCCATGACCTCCACCCAAATACTGCGCAGTTTACCTACACCGCCTATCCCCCAGAAAGGTCGTGCGGCTTTTGTGTTGGCAAACGGGAAGGGGGCGGCAAACGGGAAGGGGGCGGAAGTCGTTTCTGTTG
>CAYPXY010000107.1:0-1043 GCA_964414815.1 uncultured Pirellulaceae bacterium
GACCACTGACCACTGACCACTGACCACTGACAACTGACAACTGACAACTGACCACTGACCACTGACAACTGACTTCTGACTTCTGACTTCTGACCTCTGACCTCTGACTTCTGACTTCTGAAAAACATGGACCCCAATCACAAACAATGGGCAATGCAGTGGAAAGCCGCCGGGCCGGCATTGCAGAAAATCCGCGATGAGGAATTGAAGAGGCTCGACGAGAAGCGACTGCTGGGGTTGGGCGGGGAAGAATCAGACAAAGCGATCGACGAAGATCCGTGGCAAAACGGCTTGGTTCTATTTCAACGCTGGATGATTCGCAAAGCCATTCTCGACGCTTACGCGACCGACCGATAGATGGTTGATTTGAAACAATTGGCCAATGCCGCGTTTCGACTGCAAGGCAGGCTGAAATCCGAAGGCCTTCCATTCTGCTACATCGGCGGCTTGGCAGTGCAACGGTGGGGCGAGCCAAGATTTACCGATGATGTGGATGCCACCGTATTTGTTGATTTTGGAGGAGAGCGAAAATCGATTGCACGGTTGTTGCAATGGCTTCGTCCTCGCATTGATGACGCGGTCGAATTTGCGATGCATCATCGGGTTCTTTTGGTCGAAGACGAGCAGGGCGTTCCGGTCGATATTTCACTGGCTGCCCTACCGTTTGAATCGGAGGTGATTGGCAGATCAACGCTTGAAATTTTGCACCCGAAAGTCAAACCATTGCGACTCTGTGGAGCAACGGATTTAGTGATCCTTAAGGCTTTTGCCGGAAGACCCCGAGACTGGGAAGATGTGCGGGGCGTGCTGATCCGCAGTGAGAAATTAATAGAATGGGATCTGATCGGCCGGGAACTTAAGATGTTACTTGACCTCAAAGAGGAACCAGAACACTTGGACCGACTTTATGAACTAAAAGGCAAACTAGGATTGTAGGTTGGAAAATCGAATCGTTTAACCGCACCGCAACGCCAAGCGGCCTAAGGCCTCTGACTTCTGACTTCTGACTTCTGACTTCTGACTTCTGACTTCTGACTTCTGAC